>CAVPSB010000001.1:0-15211 GCA_963708025.1 uncultured Candidatus Rokubacteria bacterium
GAGGGTCTCGAGCTCATCCAGCGCAACGCCGACACCATCCTGGAGCAGGTGGGGATCGACTTCCGGGACCCCGACGCGCTGGCCACGCTGAAGGCGGGCGGAGCCGACGTCGAGGGCGAGCGCGTGCGGTTCCCCCGCGGCATGGCCCGTTCCCTGGTCCAGGCCACCGCGCCGCGGGAGTTCGTCCAGTACGCGCGCAACCCCGAGAACAACGTCCGGTTCGGCGGCGATGCCACGGTGTTCGCCCCCGCCTACGGATCGCCCTTCGTGCGCGACCTGGACGGCGGCCGCCGGTACGGGACCATCGAGGACTTCCGCAACTTCGTGAAGCTCACCTACGCGTCGCCCTACCTGCACCACTCGGGCGGAACCGTGTGCGAGCCGGTGGACCTGCCCGTGAACAAGCGGCACTTCGACATGGTGTACGCCCACCTGCGGTACTCGGACAAGCCGTTCATGGGCTCGGTCACCCACCCCGACCGCGCCCGCGACACCGTGGAGATGGCCCGGATCCTGTTCGGCGCCGAGTACGTCGAGGACCACTGGGTGGTCCTCGGCCTGATCAACGTCAACTCCCCGCTGGTGTGGGACGGCACCATGCTCGGGCCGAGCGCGGGCCTACGCCGAGGCGAACCAGGCGCCGGTGATGATGCCGTTCATCCTCGCCGGCGCCATGAGCCCGGTCACCGTCGCCGGCGCGGCCACCCAGACGCAGGCCGAGACGATGGCCGGGCATGGCCTACGGGCAGCTCGTCCGGCCCGGGTCGCCGGTGATCTTCGGCTCGTTCGTGTCGTCGATGTCGATGCGGTCGGGGTCGCCGACGTTCGGGACGCCGGAGCCCGCGCTGGTCCTGGTACGTCTGGCAGCGTGGCGCGGCGGGTGGGCGTGCCGTTCCGAAGCGGCGGCGCCTTCACGTCGTCGAAGGTCCCCGACGCCCAGGCGGTGGACGAGTCGGCGATCACCATGCAGCCGGCGATGCTGGGCGGGGCGAACTTCATCCTGCACTCGGCCGGCTGGCTGGAGGGCGGACTGGCCATGGGCTACGAGAAGTTCGTCCTGGACAACGACAGTCGGGGATGTGCGCTCACGCGTTCGCCAAGGGCGTGGACCTCTCGCCGAACGGCCAGGCGATCGACGGATCATCGAGGACGGTCCGGGCCAGCACTTCTTCGGGGCGCCGCACACACTGGCCACTTCGAGTCGGCGTTCTACCGGTCGAACGTGGCCGACAACAACAGCTTCGAGCAGTGGGACCTCGAGGGCGGGCTGGACGCGGCCCAGCGGGCCAACGGGATCTGGAAGCGGATGCTCGCGGAGTACGAGGCGCCGCCGATCGACGAGGCGGCGGACGAGGCGCTCCGCGAGTGGATCGAACGTCGCAAGGCCTCCTTCCCCGACTCCAACGTGTGATGGTCACGGACCGCGAGGCTTCCCCGCAGGAGGGCACGGCCACGTCCGTGCTGGGCCGGGTCCTGGCGGCCGCGCAGTTCGAAGTGATCCCGCTGCGGGACGCGTTCGACCGGGCGAGCGTGCTCGAGCCGGGCTCGTGCGTCACCGTGACGTCCTCACCGTCGAAGGGCTTGGAGCCCACGCTGGCGCTGGCCGAACGCCTGGCGGGAGCGGGCTACGCGGTGATCCCGCACCTCGCGGCGCGGTCGGTTCGGGACCGCGCCCACCTCGCCGAAGTGGTGACCCGGCTGGGGGCGGCAGGGATCCGGCGTGCCTTCGTGGTAGCGGGCGATGCCGAGGAGCCGGGGCCGTACCCAGACGGGCTGTCGCTCCTGCGCGAGCTCGACGAGCTGGGCCGACCGTTCGACGACGTAGGCGTGCCCGCCTACCCCGAGGGACATCCCTTGATCGAGCGCGAGGTCCTGGGGCGCGCCCTGCTGGAGAAGCAGCGGTTCGCCTCGTCCATGACCACCCAGCTGTGCTTCGACCCGGCGGCGCTCACCGCGTGGCTGTCCGGGGCGCGGGCGGAGGGGGACCGGCTCCCGGTCGTGCTGGGCATCCCGGGGCCGGCGGACCTCACGCGCGTGGTGCGAATCGCATCGCGGATCGGGGTGGCCGACGCGTCCCGCTACGTGCGGAAGAACCGTGGCGTTCTCGGCGCGGTGCTCCGGCGACGGGCGTTCCGGCCCGATCGTCTGCTGGCCGGGCTGGGGCCGGCGCTCGACGATCCCGAGGCCGACATCGCCGGGGTGCACGTGTTCACGTTCAACCAGGTGGCGGAGGCCGCCGCGTGGCGGTCGCGCGTCCTGGCCCGGGCCGCGGTCAGCTGACGTCCGCGGCCTGTTCGACGAGCCAGTCCACGAGGTACCCGGCGAACGAGGGCCGGACCAGCACCCGGGTCGACGCGTCGGTCTCCCACAGGATCACCGGAACGCGGGCCAGAAGCGTCTGTGCGCACCAGCCGGCTGACCAGGCCCGCGGGTGGAGATCCAGGCCGCAGCCGGCCGCCAGCAGGTCGAGCCGGGCAGGGCCGGTGAGCTCGATGGCCACGCGGTTCGCCGACACGTCGACGACGGAGTGATGGACCCGGGCGAGCGCCCCTTCGACCTCGCCGATGACATCAGCGACCGGACGGGACCGGACGACCAGCAGCCATTCGTCGGGGCCGAGCCACAGGGCGGACAGGCCGGCTCCCTCCGCGACGGTGTTCGGCTCGAGCGGCAGGGCGAACGGCAACAGATCAGCGTCCCCCGGATCGAGGCGAAGGTCGATCTGCGTGAGGCCGTAGGGTGCGAGCTTCATCGGAGCCTCAGGCCTGGTCACCGGCCGGACCTTCCGTGAACTCGTTGGCGTGATCGGCGACCCACCCGCGGAACGAACATGACGATCTAGCTCAGTGTTTCCGCGATCGAAGTCACTGTGACGGCCTTCATGTCTGGAGCGTACTTGGCGATCAACTGGACTCGCAGGCCACCAGGGAGCACCAGATCTACCGACGCTACTCCCCCTGGCGTCTGCTCGATCACCAAGGCGGGGACGCCGTGAACCGTCGAAACGGTTGCGATGGATCCCAGCGGGCTCGCACTATGGGTCCGGCCGGAATGCGACCGAGAGGTCTGCCAGACGACTGCACCGGCCAGCACAGCAGCGAGAGCAACACCAGCCACGATTCGCCAATGTCCCCGCCTCACGTTGCCCTCCAACAGGAGCGGCCACAGGTTGGAGGAAGCTCCTTCGATCGTAGGCTCGGTGCCGGCGTCTGGATCCCTTGCCGATCGGCGGACCGCAGCTCACCCGTCACGCTTGGCTCCCTCGGCGTCATAAAACACCGGCGGCGTAACGGTGACGGTGACCAGCCGCTCCCCGAGCGGCACGAACACTGTTTCCCCGTGCCGCTCCGATCCGCCCTTCAGCATGGCCAGGGCGAAGGTCCGCCCGAGCGCCGCGCTCCGGTAGCTCGACGTGACGTGGCCCACCATGGGAATCGGTGGGACGTCCTTCGGCTGCGCCACCAGCTGCGCGCCCTCGGGCAGCAGCTCCTCGGGGTCCTCGGGGAGCAGGCCGACCAGCTGCCTGCGGTCCGGGCGCCGCAGCTCCGCCCGGCGCAGCGACCGCCGTCCGACGAAGTCGCCCTTCGTCTCCGATACGATCCACGCCATATCGAGGTCGTACGGCGTGACCGTGCCGTCCGTGTCCTGCCCCACGATCACGTAGCCCTTCTCCGCTCGGAGCACGTGCATGGCCTCGGTGCCGTACGGGGTGAGTCCGAACGGCGCGCCGGCCTCGGCCAGCGCCTCCCACACGCGGAGCCCGTCCGTGCCGGGGGTCCACACCTCGAAGGCCAGCTCGCCGGAGAAGCTGATCCGCGCCAGCCGTACGGGGACCCCCGCCACCGTCCCGTCGCGGAACGTCATGAACGGGAACGCCTCCTGCGACACGTCGATGTCGGTCCCGGCGGCGCGCAGGACCTCCCGAGCACGCGGGCCGGCCACGGCCGCCGTCGCCCACTGCTCGGTCACCGACGTGAGGTACACGCGGAGGTCGGGCCACTCGGTCTGCAGCCACTCCTCGAGGTGGTCGAGCACCCGGGCTGCGCCACCGGTGGTGGTGGTGATCAGATACCGGTCGTCGGCCTCCCGCATGGCCACCCCGTCGTCGAACACCATCCCGTCGAGCCGAGCATGAACCCGTACCGGATCCGTCCGGGCTTCAGCGTGCTCATGGCGTTCGAGTACATGCGGTCGAGGAACACGGCGGCGTCCGGCCCGACCACGACGATCTTGCCGAGCGTCGACGCATCCTGGATCCCCGCCGCGGTGCGAACCGCCAGGCATTCGCGGGCCACCGCCGCGTCCAGGTCCTCGCCGTCCCGCGGGTAGTACCAGGGCCGGTGCCACTGACCGACGTTCTCGAACCGGGCTCCGCGGGCCTCGTGCCACGGGTGGATCGGCGTGACCCGGACCGGGTCGAATAGCCGTCCACGGTACGGCCCCGCCACCACGTGGAACGGGACGGGCGTCCACGGCGGGCGAGGGTTCGACGGTCCCTGCGCGCCCGGGTCCATGCCCAGGAGCTGGTTGACGATCTCCGCGGTCGAGGGCGCCGGAGGTCCGGCCCTGGTCGACGGCGGTCCCGATGTACGTGGCCCGCTTGACGTGCTCGATGGACCGCAGCCCGCCGTCGACCGCCGCCGCCACGTCGGCCACCGTCTGGTCCCGCTGGAGGTCCACGAAGTGGCGCTGAGAGGTCCGTCCGCCGGCGACGAACCGGATACGGCTCGCCGGGGACGGTCATCGGCGGCCGGACGCCGCCTGCGCGCCCGCCCGATGACCCGAGCCAGTCAGGGCCCCCGCCGTCGGGCGACGAAGCGCGCCTCGCCGGCTCGTCCCAGCCGCATCCGTTCCGCCGACCGCTCGGTACAGGCTGCAGTCGCGGGGTTCCACCCGCCGAGACACGGCGAGCAGATCGGCGGCGAGCGTCCGCGTCTCGGCGCCGTCGTTCGAGCAGGACCGCCGTCGAGCCGCTCCCGGCCCGTCGGTCCCCACCACGGTCCAGCCGTGCGAGGACGCGTCGATCCCCTCGGTGCGGCGCCTCGGACCGTCGGCCGTGCGCCCAGCGGGTCGACCACGGTCGACGACGGCACGCCGGCGTTGCGTCGAGCGGCCGCCGCCGTCGACGCCGCCGTTCGTTCGTGGTGAAGACGACCGCCCGTGTCGCCCGGAACGCACGGCGAACCGGTCGACGTAGTGGCGGACCGCGCCCGCCAGCATGACGCCCGGGCCGGTCGTTGTCGGCGAACGCGATCGGCCGCTCGTGCGCCCCGGTGGCCAGCACGACGCTGCCGGGCCCGCACGTGCCAGAGGCGCTCGAACGGCCGGGAGCCGCTCGTGCGACCGACGAAGCCGTCGTCGTAGATCCCCGGCGCCGCCGTGCTCGGGCCAGGACGCGCGTCCCGGCCGGCCAGCAGATCGTCGCTGCGCGGCCGCGATCCACCGCCGACGGGGCCGCCCGTCCGGTCAGCCGCGCGGAGCGAGCAGCGTGCCGCCGAACGCGGCCGTTCGTCGACCAGCATCACCCGGTCGCCGGCGGCCGCCGCCTCGACCGCGGCGGCCGAGCCCGGCCGGCCCGGCGCCGACCACCAGCATGTCGACGTGCGCATGCCGGTGGCCGCAGCGGCGGCACGTCGCCGGACGGCCGGGCAGGCGCCCGACGCCCGCGACGGGGCTCGCGCCCAGCCCGTCCACCAGCGGACCATCGTGGCCGGCCCGATCAGGTCGGACCCCGGCTCCGCGACCTCGACGAGGGCGTTCGGCTTCCTCCGGCCCGGCCGTCATGATCGCCGCGCGGCCGGCCGAGGATGGCGAGCGCGACCCCACGCCGACCACGCCGTTGGCCAGCAGCGCCGAGGCCAGCGTGTCGCCCGCGAGCCCCTCGTACGCCCGGCCGTCGAACCGGAACGCGAGTCGGCCGACCGATCCACCATCCCGCCGGCAGTCGAGCCGCCGCCGCTCACGACGGTGGACCTCGGCGTCGGCTCGCCGATCCGGTGACGGACCCGATCTCGTGGGTGACCGTGTTCCGCACGACGTTGAACCACCGCCGGCAACCGTGGGTGTGGTACCAGCGCTCCGCGAAGAACCCCTTCGGGTTGTCCCGCAGGAACAGGTAGTCGGCCCACTCGGCGTCGCTCAGCGCGTCCGGATCGGCCGGATAGGCGAGCCCGGCCTGCCCGCCGTATCGGAACTCGACCTCGTCGCGGGGCCCGCACCACGGGCAGGGGATCAGCAGCACGGCGACCGCCCCCTCAATGGGCGACGCCGGCGGCGCCGTGCTCGTCGATGAGCGCCCCGGTCGTGAACCGGTCGAGCGCGAACGGTTCGGCCAGCGGGTGCGGCCGCCCGTGGGCGATCGTGTCGGCGAAGACCCAGCCCGAACCCGGCGTCGCCTTGAACCCGCCGGTGCCCCACCCGCAGTTGAGGTACAGGCTATCGATCGGGCGTGAGCCCGAGGATCGGCGACGCGTCCGGGCAGACGTCCACGATGCCGCCCCACGTCCGCAGCAGCTTGCGCGTGGGCGAACACCGGGAACAGCTCGACGGCCGCGGCCAGCTGGCGCTCGATGACGTGGAACGAGCCGCGCTGGGCGTACGAGTTGTACGCGTCGATCCCGGCCCCCATGACCAGTTCGCCCTTGTCGGCCTGGCTGCACGTAGACGTGGACGGCGTTCGACATGACCACGCAGTCCAGGATCGGCTCGAGCAGGTCGGACACGAGCGCCTGGAGCGGGTGGCTCTGCAGCGGCAGCCGCAGTCCCACCATTGACGGCGAGCACCGAGGTGTGACCCGCCGCGACCAGCGCCACTCGCGGCGGCGATGTCGCCCCGCGTGGTCCGCACGCCCGGGACCCGGCCGCCGTCGACGTCGAACCCGGTCACCTCGCAATGCTCCACGATGTCGACGCCCAGGCGGTCGGCCGCGGTGGCCAGCCCCCAGGCCACGTTGTCGTGCCGGGCGATGCCGCCCCGCCGCTGCAGCGTGGCTCCGAGCACGGGGTACCGGACGTCGGGGGACACGTTGACGATCGGGCAGAACGAGGCGACCTCGTCCGGCGTCAGCCACTCGGCGTCGACGCCGTTCAGCACGTTGGCGAACACCCGCCGCCGACTCTACCGAACGTCGCCGAGGTCGTGCGCGAGGTTGAGCACGCCCGCGCTGGCTGAACTGGAGGTCCGTGTCGAGGTCCTCTTCGAGCCCCTCCCACAGCTTGAGCGAGTGCTCGTAGATGGCGGCGCGACTCGTCCCACAGGTAGTTCGAACGGATGATCGTGGTGTTGCGGGCCACGTTCCCGCCGCCCAGCCAGCCGCGCTCCACCACCGCCACGTCCGTGATGCCGTGGTTCCGGGCGAGGTAGTAGGCCGTGGCCAGCCCGTGTCCTCCGGCGCCGACGACGACGACGTCGTAGGCGCGTCGCGGCTCCGCCGCCCGCCAGAAGCTCATCGCTGCGCCGGATTGTACGGGCACGGGCCGTGGCCGCGGACGGACCGGGACTGGGAGGATGGGCCCGAATCCGAGGGGCACGCCATGCGACCCGAGCAGACGACGACGCCGACGAGGGGCGCGCGATCCGACGTGATCGGCGGCGTGTTCATCGTGGCCATGGCGTTCCAGTTCGCCGGCGTGGTAATCCTGGCGGACCCCGTCCGGGCGGCCGGCGTGTCGATCCCGTCGATGCTCTCCATCCGATTCGGGACCTGCGGCCTCCTGCTGGCCGGGGTGCTGGCGGTTCGGCGGATGCCGATTCGGCCCGCGGCCGGCGAGGGCCGCCGGTTGTGGGTGCTGGGGATGGTCGCCTACGCCTCGGAGTCGGCGTTCTACTTCGCGGCCATCGGGCACGGAACCGTCACGGCGGTGACGCTGCTGTTCTTCACGTATCCGGTCATCGTGGGGCTGGCCGGCATCGCCATGGGCCGGGGCGTGCCCGGCCGGCTGCTGGGGGCGGCGCTGGCCGCCTCGCTGGCGGGGGCCGCGCTGGTGGTGGTGGCCGGGGGCGGGGTGGACATCGAGGGCCCGGGCGTGGTGTTTGCCCTGTGCTCCGCTGTGACCTACGCCGCGTACCTCCTGGGCGCCGAGCGGGTCCTCGAGCGGACGAACTCGCTGGTGGCGGCCATGGTCATCGGGCTGGGGGCTGGGGTGGGGCTGGCCCTGTTCGCCCTCATCACCGGGCAGGGCAGGTGGCCCGCGACGTGGGACGCCTGGTGGCGGGTCGTGGCCATGGGGGCGCTGACGGCGGGCGCGTTCGTGTGCCTGTTCGAGGGGCTGCGCCGGCTGGGGGCGCTTCGGACCTCGATCATCAGCTCGACCGAGCCGCTGGCGGTCGCCGTGCTCGCCGCGGCCTTCCTGGGCGAACGGATCACGGTGGGAACCGCGCTCGGCGGGGCCCTCATCCTGGGCGGGGCGGTGGCCGCCTCGGTGGCCCGGACCGCTCCGTCCGGCGAACCGCCCGGGCCGTGAGGGACCCTATCCGTCCTGGGCGGTGACCGGCCCCTTCACCCAGCGGTTGAGCCAGTACAGCGTCACCAGGTCCAGCCGGTTCCCGTTGTCCAGCCCCAGGCCGTGGGCGTTGCCCGACAGCGGATCGAGGGCGGCCGTCACGCCTCGCGACCGGTACGCATCGTACGCGGCCTCCGAGTTGGCGAACGGCACATGCTCATCGTCCCTGGCGTGGGCCAGCAGCAGGGGCGCCGAGTGCTTGGTCACCACCGGCTGCTCAGTCCCGCCCGACCAGGAGACCGCTCCGTCCATGCCGATGTCCGAGCCCATCATGGCCAGGCCGGTGGCCAGGACCCCGCCCGCCGACGTGCCGTGCGCGCCGATCCGGTCGGGGTCCACCTCCGGGCGGCTCCGCACGTAGGCCACCGCGGCCTCGGCGTCCTGCATCGCCGTGAAGACGTCGCCCACGGTCCGGTAGTCGGTGTTCATCACGAAGTACCCGGCGAAGGCGAGCCGGGTGGCGATGCGGGTGTTCGCGCTCCGGGAGCCGCCGGTGAAGCCCCCGCCGTGGAACTCGACGATGGCCGGGCAGGGGCAGCCGCTCGACGGCCAGTAGAAGTCCGCCTCCAGGCGGTGTCCGCCGACCGTCCGCCACAGCAGCCCGACCTGCGAGTGGATGGACGGGCGCCCCGCTCCGTCCGCCGGCGACGAGGCCGGATCCACGAGGGCGAGACCGGCCACCACCGCCGCGCCCACCATCCACGTCGCGATCGCCTTCCGCCGCATGGCCCGCGTCTCCTTCGTCCCGCCCCGTTGTCGCGCCGAGGAATCGGCGTGTCACCTGAGGTGTCGGCCCGAAGACGCTCGTTCCTGCAGGGACCCGGGGCCGAATCCCCCGCGGAGGTCGAACACCCGATCCCTGGCCTAGTCCACGACCCGGCGCCCGGGCCGCGTGCGGTGGATTCGCCGGGAGTGGGGATCCGGGCGGTCCGTCAGCCGGGGAGGGGGTGCTCGTCGGTCACCCAGCCCCGGGTGAGGAACAACCAAAACGCCAGGCCGGCGTAGGGGCCGTAGCGGCGGAACCGTCGGCGGATGGCGTCGTCGGCCACCGTCTTCCTACCGACCAGCTTCGCGTACGTGGGCCGGGTCCAGGAGTCCAGGACCAGCCGCGAATGCCTCCCCAGCACCATCAGCACGTGGGCGGCGGCGTACGGCCCGATGCCGGGCAGGGCCAGGAGTCGTTCGTACGCCTCGTGGTCGGACGGCGCGCCGGGACCGGTCCGGCCCAGCGGCTCGAGGTCGACCTCGCCCCGCGCCACCATCCGCGCGAGGTTCCGCAGGTACGGCGCCCGGTACCCGGCCCGAACCACGTCCCGGTAGAACCGCTCCGGGCGGGCGGCCATCGTTTCGGCCGAGGGGAATGCCCGGCCCTCCCACCCGCCTGGCGGGGCGCCCGGGGCCGGCCTGCCCAGGTTCGCCACCAGCGCCGACACCATCTTCACGGTGGCCGACCACGCGACGTTCGTCGTGCAGATGGTCTTGACGACGTCCTCGAACACGGTGGGGCTTCGGATCATCCGGCCCGCGCCGGCCGCCGCCCACGACAGCGCGGGGTCCTCGGCGGCCCGCGCGTAGAACGGGGACAGGTCCTGGTCGAGGCTGAGGACGAGGCGAACGCACGCCACCACCGCCTCCTGCACGTTGGGTCCGGGGCGGGGGCCGACGACGTCGACGGCGGCGAATCCCCGCCGGCCGGCGTGGATCCGAACGGTTCTCGGCCGGTAGCCGTTCGGGCCGAGGGTCGCCTCCAGGAGCCGGGCGTCGGCCGTTGCCCGCATCGGCGGGAGGTCGGCCACGCCATGGGAGTAGATCGTGCGGCGAAGATCCACCGGTTCGCCGCCGGCGCCCCGCAGCGGGATCTCCGCGGACCACATGAGGCCTTGCACGATAGCGGCCGGGCGGGCTTCGCGGCGAGCGAGGGGAGCGCCTAGAGTGGCCCCCTGATGTCCACTCCCGCGCGCGACCTCGCCGATCGCTACTGGGACGGCGTGCTGGAGGTCAACCCGCTGCTGGCAACTTTGGTGGGCGACGAGCGGTTCGACGACCGCCTGCAGGATCTGTCACCGCGCGGACGGGAGCGGCGCGAGGCGGTGCACCGCTCCGCGCTGCAGGATCTCGCCGGGATCGACCGGGCGTCGGCGACCCAGGAGGACCGGCTGACGCTCGACCTCGTGGAGACCATGGCCACCCGGGAGGTGCGCACGCTGGCCCTCGGGTACGACCGCCTCGAGGTGACGGACCACCTGTGGGGGCCGGGGACCCTGTTGGCCGACCTCGGAGTGTTCGCCCAGGGCCACGACGCCCGAGCGACGGGACACGCTGGTCCGTCGCCTCGGAGCCATCCCCGCGTACCTGGCCCAGGCGGTGGAGGTGATGGCGGAGGGGGCGGCCACCGGGCGGGTGGCGGCCGGACTGGTCGTCGACCGGATCATCGGACAGGTCGACCGACTCCTCGAGGCGGGCCCGGAGGAGTGCGCGGTCCTGTCGGCCCTGCCGAGACGACGCCGAGGGCCGGACCCGCGCGGTCGAGGCGCTTCGCGACGTTGTGTTCCCCGCGTACGAGACGTACGCGGCCGCGGTCCGCGACTACCGTCCCGGCGCGCGTTCCGCCCCGGGCCTGGGGTCGCTGCCCGACGGCGACGAGCTGTACGCGGCGCAGATCCTGGGGTTCACCACCCTGCCCCTGACGGCCAAGGACGTCCACGAGCTCGGCCTGGCGGAGCTTGCTCGGATCCAGGAGGAAAAGGTCGAGGTGGCCCGCTCGTTGGGGGCGCTCGACGCCGAGTCGGCCGTTGCCATGTGGCGGGAGGCCGGGCGTGATTCCTTCGCCTCGCGGGAGGAGATCGTGGCGCTCGCACGGGAGCAGGCGGATCGAAGCTGGGCCGCGGCGCCGCGGTTTTTCGGCCGCATGCCGGACCGCAACTGCGAGGTCCGGCCCATCGACGCACAGCGCGAGGCCGACCAGCCGGAGCACTACATCCCGCCGTCGGCCGACGGCTCCCGGCCCGGCGTGTACTACGTGAACACCATCGACCCCACGGCCCGGCCCCGTCACGCGCTGGCCACCACGACGTACCACGAGTCGAATCCCGGTCATCACTTCCAGGGATCGCTGGAGGTCGAGGCGGCCGACCGGGCGGCCATCCGCCGGTTCGCCGCCGACCTCATCGGGACAGCCTTCTGCGAGGGATGGGGGCTGTACTCCGAGCGCCTGGCCGACGAGATGGGGCTGTACGAGAACGAGTACGAGCGGCTGGGGATGCTGGAGATGCAGGCGTTCCGCGCCGCCCGGTTGGTGGTGGACACCGGGATCCACGCGTTCGGCTGGGACCGCGAGGGAGCCATCGACACACTCGCCTCGTCGGGCATTCCCGCAGCCGTCGCCGCGCGCGAGGTGGACCGCTACGTGTCGATCCCCGGCCAGGCGCTGTGCTACAAGCTCGGCCAGTTGGAGATCGAACGCTGGCGGGCGGAGGCGTCCCGCCGGTCGGACTTCTCCCTCCCCGAGTTCCACGATCGCCTGCTGTCGCTCGGCTCGCTGCCGTTGCCCACGCTGCGCCGCGAGATGGGGGAGGCGTGAGGGCCTTCGTCACCGGGGGCACCGGGTTCATCGGCGGGCGGGTGATCGCCCGGCTCCGGGAGCGGGGGGACGCGGTGACGGCGCTGGCCCGCACGCCGTCGAAGGCCGGCGCCCTGTCCGCGCTGGGGTGCGACCTGGCGGAGGGGAGCCTGACCGACGAGGCAGCGGTGCGGAAGGGCGTCGACGGCTGCGACGCCGCCTTCCACGTCGCGGGCGCCTACGAGGTGGGGATCCCCGAGTCTGCCCGTCCGGCCATGTACGACACGAACGTGACCGGGACAAGGGTGGTGCTCGACGCCGCCGCCGAGGCAGGGGTCCCCCGCATCGTGTACGTGTCCACGGTGAACGTGTTCGGCAACACCAGGGGACGGGTGGTCGACGAGACCTACGTCCGCCCCGCCGGAGATCCCTTCCTCTCGTACTACGACGAGACGAAGTTCCGCGCCCACGCGGTCGCCGTGGAGCGCGCGGCGAAGGGCGCGCCGGTGGTGATCGCCCAGCCCGGCGGGGTGTACGGGCCCGGCGACCACTCCGAGGTGGGGAACCAGCTCGATCAGCTTCGAACCGGAAAGCTCCGATTCGTCTCGTTCCCGGAGCTGGGGCTGAACCTGGCCCATGTCGACGACATCGCCCACGGCATCCTGCTGGTCGGGGAGCGGGGGAGCTCGCCCAGTCCTACGTGCTGGGCGGGGAGATCACCACGATGGGCCAGGTGCTGGCGAAGGCCGCCGCCATCCTGGGCCGGAAGCCTCCCCGGCTCACCATGCCCACCCCCCTGATCAAGTCCGCCATCCCGGTGGCGCCGTGGTCACCAAGATGCTGGGCGTGGCACCCGAACCTCCGGGAGCTGATCTCGGCTGCCGACGGCGTGACGTACTGGGCTACCGACGAGAAGGCGCGAACCCAGCTCGGCTACGCCCCACGCGATCTGGAGACCGGCCTGCGGCAGACCCTCCTGGGATAGGGGTCCGGGTTGGGTCCCGAGCGGACGCAGCGCGTCGTGCTGGTGCGGCACGGGTCGACTGAGTGGAGCGAGCGCGGGTGCCACAGCGGCCGCACCGATGTCCCGCTCACGGATGAGGGACGGCGGCAGGCAGAGGCAATCCGACCGTGCATCGCCGCGTGGCGATTCGCCGCCGTGTTCACCAGCCCGCTGTCCCGCGCGCGGGAGACGGCGGCGCTGGCCGGGTTCCCGGATGCCACGGTGACCGACGATCTCCGCGAGTGGGACTACGGGGACGACGAGGGGCGAACCACCCCGGAGATCCGCGAGGAACGGCCGAACTGGTTCCTGTGGCGAGACGGCGTCCCGAACGGCGAGACCCTGGCGGACGTCGGGGCTCGCGCGGACCGGATGGTTGAGGCCGTCCGGGCGGTCGACGGGGACGTGGCCCTGTTCGCCCACGGCCACGTGCTGCGGATCCTGACGGCCCAATGGCTCGGACTGGAGCCCGGACGGGGAAGGAGCTTCGCCCTGGGCACCGGGACCATCAGCACCCTCGGGTACGAACGCGAGGTGCCGGTGATCATCGAGTGGAACGTGGCCTGCCGGCCCGACCCGAAGTGACGGGCCGGGCGTCCTCTCGGATCACCTCGATGACATCGTCTTCGTCCAGGGGGTGGTCGCGCCCGACGAGCTGACCGGGAAACCGGACCGAGGTGCCCCATACGTGCGCTCCTCGACAGCTCCCGGCCAGCTCGCGGTGCAGATCGCGTCGGCGACGTCCACCACGGTGGCGCCCGGATGGACGGCCATGGGATCCGCCGACTCCGAGCCCGGCCGGCGAGTGAACACCCGCATCAGCCCGGTGAGCCGCCAGACTGCGTCGCGGGAAATCGCACCAGGCTGGCGTCGTCGAGAATCGAAACGAGCACGACCCCCAGATCTCCGGCCGCGAGCCGAAGTCGCGCGATCGCCCGGCGGCGACGGCTTCGTCTGACCTTCGTCGCGGCGAGGAGGGCCGGACGCGAGATCCCCGCCGCGTCGACCTCGGCACGGACCTCCTCCAGCGCGCCGAACGACGCGGACGCCTCGTGGCAGTACACGATGGCGTCGGCGCCCCGGAGGACGCCGAGGAGCGCGCGACCCCCTCCGCGGTCCTCTCCTGCGCCGGAGATGAGGCCCGGGATCTCTACCAGTTGGACGGGAAGGCCCTGGATCCGCGTCACGGCCGCGACCGGCCGGAGCGTGGTGAACGGATAGTCGCCGGTCTTATCTGGATGTTCGAGAGCGCCTGCAGGAGCGAGGACTTGCCCATGTTCGGCGCGCCGACCAGCGCCACCTGTGCGACGCCCTCGCGCCGAACCGCGATCGAGTCGCGGTGCACCACCCGGGAGCGGACGCGGGTCCGTTCGATCTCTCCGAGGACCCACTTGCGGATGTCGGCGTAGGGTCCGTTCTTGTAGTCGGGGAGATCCCGCAGGATGGACCTGAGCTCGCGCACACGGTCGGTCCCGTCCTTCCCCACGAGCCGTCGCTTGATCAGCTGCATCTGGACCTGATGTGGCATGGGCACGACGCGTTCCTCCTTCGTCGAATGCGGGAGGAGCGGATCACTCGTGGATACCGGACCGTGGGTCCGGCGTCGAGACGCGTGCGCCTGCTCCCGCTGCTTCCCCTGACGCGTGGTGGGAAGCAGCGGTCTAGCCGGTTTGCCTGAGCACCTCCAGGCGCCAGCGCGCTTCGCGACGTTGTGCCACGGCCGGGAGTTTACGCCTACGAACCGCCGGCGACCACGGCCAGGACCGCGACGACGACGTAGATCGCCCAGCGCCCCGGCCACCAGCATCGTGCGCAGCGAAGCCGGGATCGGCGACTTCCCGATGATGAAGTACAGGATCGGCCCGATCAGCGGCAGCAACAGGATGACCAGCATCCAGGTGATCTTCCGGCGGTTGGCCAGGTCCTCGCGCCGGATGAGGTCCCAGAACGCCACGGCGATCCACGCCACCAGGAGGACGAGCGGCATCAGATACGCGTAGGTGGTGAGCAGGAGGCTCCACCACGTCGGAGCGGCGAGGAACGAGATTCCGAGCACGGTGACCTCCCTGGATCCCTTGGGGCCTTCGATGTCGCGCAGGCCGAGCTGCTGCACCGTCACGTTGCCGGGGACCGCGACCTCGGGGGCC
>CAVPSB010000002.1:0-419929 GCA_963708025.1 uncultured Candidatus Rokubacteria bacterium
GGAGCCGCGCCGAGAGCCCCGCGACTGGTACTTCTACACGGCCCGTCCGACGGTGTGGCGATTGCGCAAGGACGTGGATCTCGCCCAGCGGCTCATCCGCTTCGCCTTTTTCGACGAGTCGCAGGACTATCCGTTCTTCATTGACAAGTGGTGGGGGAAAGGCTCCACCGGTGGAACGACGCCGAGGTCGACATCGCTCCACCGTACTCGCCCGCAGACCTCATCGCCGAGGGTGGGTTTCTGCGAGAAGACGAGGTGCGACTCGCGGTGGCTCGCCTTCAGGCAAAGGGCGCGCTGATCCTCCAGGGGGCTCCGGGTGTCGGGAAGACATTCGTCGCCAGAAAGCTCGCCTACGTGCTGATGGAGGCGCGCGACAACCGACGTGTGACCACGGTGCAGTTTCACCCCTCATATAGTTACGAGGACTTCGTGCGGGGCTATCGCCCGACGGGAGAGGCTGGCCGGTTCGAACTGAAGGATGGCCCCTTCATGCTGGTGTGTGAGCAGGCACGGCGCGACCCGGATCGCCGTGACGTGTTGATCGTGGACGAGATCAATCGCGGCCACCTCAGCCAGGTGTTCGGCGAACTGTTCATGCTGCTCGAGGCGGACAAGCGCGGCCGTGAGCACGCCGTCACGCCGCTGTACCGACGTGCCGACAACGAAACGTTCTACGTGCCGAAGAATCTGTTCCTCATCGGCACGATGAACCTGGCGGACCGATCCCTCGCACTCGTCAACTTCGCGCTGCGACGCCGCTTCGCATTTGTGACGCTAGAGCCGCGATTCGGCGACCCGGTCTTTCGTCGATGGCTCCGAGAGCGGAAGATGCCGGACACGGTGTCCCAGCTGATAGTCCAACGGATGGGTGCGCTCAACGCGCAGATTGCGGCGGACCCGCAGCTTGGCCCCGTGTTCCGCATCGGCCACAGCTTCTTCTGCCCGAGCGGCGACGACTTCTCGAACCTCGGTGAGTCCTGGTTTCGGCAAGTGGTCCAGACTGAGATCGTCCCCCTCCTCGAGGAGTACTGGTACGACGCGCCGGGCAGGGCGAAGAGCGCGGCCGACGAACTGCTCGTGTAGATACCGTGGTGCTGGACGACCTCGGCGTCTCGGTGGGGGGTATTCCGATTCGGAATGCCTGGTATCTTCTGCTCTATGCGTGGGACCTTGCGAGATGGCGCGAGCGCTGTTCAGCGGCCGTAGAGGCGTCTCCGAGCCTGCTCGGGTTGCTCGCGCGCGTGCTGGTGGACACGATGGAAACCCGGCTCAGGCGTGGGTTGGGCCGCCAGTTCGTTGTGCGCCACGACTTGGTGCCCGGTGTTCGTGGGCGGATTGACTTCGCGCGCAGCCTGAAGCACCTCGACTTCGAGGCGGGCCATGCGAGGTGCGTCTTTTCACAGCTCGACATTGATACGCCGCGCAATCAGATCGTGCGGTGGACACTCGATAGGCTGCGCCGCGACCCTCGCGTGGATCACACGGACGCAGATCGGGCCGAAGAGATTCGGCGGCGCCTCGGCTCACTTGTGGTCGCAATGGAAGGCGTCACGCTGAGACGAGTGACAACGCCGATGTTCGCCCAAGTGCAGATCGGACGCAGCGACAGCGCGTACGCACTGCCGCTTGCGATCTGTAAGCTCGTACATCGATTGCAGATACCAACCGAGCGTGTGGGCGACCACGCGCTGGTCGCACTCGAAAGGGATGCGATCGCGTTTCAGACGCTGTTTGAACGATTCGTGCGAAACTTCTGGCGCTACCACCTTGAGGACTACGATGTGACGTCCGAGACGCTCGACTGGTTCGACGATCTGGCCAATCCCCTGGTACCCGAGATGCGTACAGATATCACGCTGACCAGCCGGCGGCCGCCGCCGAGGCGGATCGTCGTCGATACGAAATACTCGGCCACGACCCTGTCCACGGGCCGGTACGGCGTGGAGAAGTTCAAGTCAGAGAACCTATACCAGATTTACGCCTATCTGCGAACGCAGGAGCACCGGGGAGAGACGTACCGCTGCGCCGAGGGACTGCTGCTGTACCCGACGACGGCGCACGAACTTGATGAATCGATGATAGTCCAAGGTCACCGCATCCGCGTCGCCACGGTTAACCTTGCGGCGCGGTGGGAAGACATCCACGGAAGGCTCTTGACTCTGGCTGGTTGAGCAGGGAGTAGAGAATTCATGGGCCATCAGGGTGAGTCGGTCGCGACGATGACCTTTTGACTCGGGGGGTCCGCGACGAATCTTTGCAGCGGGACGGGGCGGCCCGGCGGCGGCTCGGCCGCGAACCCCGGAACCGCCAGCACCCGCCGCACCGCGTGCTCTGGGCTCGGCCGACTTGGGCCACGCTTCTCCGCCGGGTCGCTTGGGCGCCCCGGTCTCGCCCAGGCCCGCTTGCGGACCGGCAATCCGGAAACACGACGCGAATTTCCATCTCCTGCGGTGATCCGACGGCCGCTGTGCCGCAACTCGCTGATTGTGAAGCGGGCAGCGGATAGAGCGCAGAAACACGGGTTCGCATCCCGTCGGGGGTTTGATCCCGCGTGGTAGCAGACCTACGGCCTCAGGCTGAGTGGGACGCGGTACGAGACCTCGAAGCGGAATTCGAGGCTGCGGTTCGCAGGCAGTCCAAAGCGCCCCCTCGATTTGAACCAGCAATCCGACGCTGGGTGGACACCTGAAACCGGTCGGGAGGCAGACATGGATGGCGGAACGGTGGGCCGGAAGGCCGGCAATCGCACAGATGTTCGCCCGTACCGCCATGAGCGCTGCGCAGAGTGCGGAGCTGCGGTGGGCGATGAGTGGGTCTCCTACCGGCAAGGCCCCAGCGATCGAGAGACGCTCAGCAGACATTTCGGGGGAATCATCGGAACTGGCCCGATCGAGCCGCCACCCGAGAGGCCGAAGCGGACGATCAGGGAGTTTCGTGGTGCAGAGGATCTGGGCGTCTACTTCCACCCCTGGTGCGCCCCGGAGGCCAGGGTGCCGGAACAGGTCCAGGAGGAGCTGATCGAATTCCTCGCGCAGGCCCTGGTTGCTGATTACAAGAGGAGGGTAGCAAGGTGGGCGGTATGGCGGCCGGTGGGCCGTACCGGGCGCGATCCCCTAAGATGCCAGGCCCACGTCCGGAGCGTCGAGAGGCGACGGGTCGTCACAATGACTCGCGCCGAGTGGGAGCGGTTCCGAGGCCTCGAGGGGGAGCTCGTCGAGCTTGACCTTGAGCGGACGCCATCGGAGAGCATTGGGGCGGTGGCGTCGGCGATCGCGGGTCTCGCAGCGCAGTCTCCTGTCCAGACCGAGCGGATCGAGGTCTGGCGATACGACCCGAGGGACAAACCGACACCGTGCAACGTCCAGGAATACCTCACCCTTGAGAACCTCACGCGGCGTCTGAACGTGCCGATGTTCGCGGAGCGAGTCTCGAGCCAGGACTCGCCGACATTGCGGAAGTATCTGCGTGAGCACGTCTTCATCGTCAAGGCCCAGCCCGACGAAGGCCGACGGGAAGCGAAGGCGCGAGCGGTCGAGCAGATCGTGTTCCTGAGGACGGGAGCAGACAGGGGGGACCCTCGATTCGGCCGCCTGTGATATCCGTGGCGAGCGCGGGAGGGCTGCACCGTCGGGCGGGAGCTCGCCGATGTTCCAACGGTCAAACGCGAGCCTGACTGCGGAGGAGTGGTCTCCGGCCCGGCCAAAACCGGAAGTTCCTACGGGGTTCTGTGCGCGGGTTCTGTGCGTTGCCCGAAAACGGCGGAATCAAACCGCTAAGTGCCTGAAAAATAAAGTCGGCGCCAGAGGTCGCCTGTAAGCCGGGTTCTGTCCGGCAGCCGCAATGCCAGGCTGCCGGGATGGTCATTCCTCTCGACGGCCGGTTACCCGGCCGCTCTAGCGGCCTGACCCGAGGGCCACGGGCGGGCCACCCTTCGCCCCCTCACGGGGGCTTGCCCTCCTATTCGGCCTTGCACCGGGTGGGGTTTGCCGAGCCGGCCCGGTCACCCGGACCGCTGGTGCGCTCTTACCGCACCGTTTCACCCTTGCCGTGACCCCCCAATAGACGGGAATCGTCCCGGCGGTCTGCTTTCTGTGGCGCTGTCCGTGGGGTCACCCCCCCTGGACGTTATCCAGCACCCTGCCCTGTGGTGCCCGGACTTTCCTCCGACCTCTCGCGAAGCCGGCGACCATCCGGCGGCCTCTGGCGCCGACGCTCGATTATACCGCGGAGTACGTGGGGGAGGTGGACGGACCGATCGGGTCAGGGCTGGTAGAACAGGATGCGGCCGCAGCCCTCGCAGGTGAGGATCTGGCTCGACTGGCGCAGCTCGTTGAAGCGCTGCGGGGTCAGCCCGAGCCGGCAGCCGGTGCAGATCCCGTTCGACCCGACGACCGCCACCGCGAGGCCGCCCCGGCCCCTGAGCAGGCGGGTGTACTGCGTCAGCAGGTCTCGCGGGACGTCACGGGCCAGGGAGTCCCGCTCCGCCCGGACGACGGCCAGGTCGGCCTCCAGGGCGCGCTGCTCCTCGGTCGCGGCCGCCTCCTGCGTCTTCGATTCCTGCTCCTGGCGCTTGAGCCGGCTCTCGGCCTCGGCGACCTCGCGCGTCATGCGCTCCTGGGCCTCCATGAGCCCGAGGATCTCCTCCTCGATGCGCCCCTTGTCGACCTTGAGTCCCTCCATCTCGGCGAGGACGGCCGAGTACTCCTTGTTGGTCTTGACCTCGTAAAGCTTCACGTCGCGCTTCGTCTTCTCGCTGGCGTTCTGCTCCAAGTCCTTCTCGCGGCCGCGCAGGTCCTTGCGCACCCCGGCCAGCTTGCCCCGCTGGGTCTCCAGCGCCGACCTGGCCTGCTCGCTGGTGTCGCGGATGGCCTGGATGCGCACCGGGATCGCCTCGAGCTTCCGCTCGAGGCCGGCGATCCGGCTGTCTAGCCCCTGGAGCTCGTGGAGCCGCTGAAGATTCCCGTCCATGTCAGATGGTGGGCCCACCTGGACTCGAACCAGGAACCAACCGGTTATGAGCCGGTGGCTCTGCCAGTTGAGCTATGGGCCCGTAGTGGTGGATGCTAGCAGATTTTCGGAAGGCGGACAAATTCACGACTCCAGGAAGCTCCGAAGCTTCTTCGACCGCGACGGGTGGCGGAGCTTGCGGAGCGCCTTGGCCTCGATCTGGCGGATACGCTCGCGGGTGACCGCGAAGTCCTGGCCGACCTCCTCCAGGGTGTGCTCGACAGCCGTCGGTCAGCCCGAAGCGGAGCCGCAGCACCTTCTCCTCGCGGGGGGTCAGGGTGGCCAGGACCTTGTTCGTCTGCTCGCGGAGCGAGAGCCCGATGATCGACTCGACGGGGGAGACCACCTGCTTGTCCTCGATGAAGTCCCCGAGGTGGCTGTCCTCCTCCTCCCCGATCGGGGTCTCGAGGCTGATGGGCTCCTGGGCGATCTTGAGCACCTTCCGCACCTTCTCCACCGGGACTTCCATCTTGGTGGCGATCTCCTCGGGGGTGGGCTCACGCCCCAGCTCCTGGACGAGCTGCCGGGAGGTTCGGATCAGCTTGTTGATCGTCTCGATCATGTGGACCGGGATGCGGATCGTCCGGGCCTGGTCGGCGATGGCCCGGGTGATCGCCTGTCGGATCCACCAGGTGGCGTAGGTCGAGAACTTGTAGCCCCGGCGGTACTCGAACTTGTCGACCGCCTTCATGAGGCCGATGTTCCCTTCCTGGATCAGGTCGAGGAACTGGAGCCCGCGGTTGGTGTACTTCTTGGCGATCGAGATGACCAGGCGGAGGTTGGCCTCCACCATCTCCTTCTTGGCCTGGGCCGCCTTTTCCTCGCCGGCCCGGATGATGCGGACGATGCGCTTCAGCTCGTCGACCTTGGCCTCGGCCTCGGCCTCGACCCGCTTGATCTTCCGCTGGGCGTAGCGCTTCCAGCGCTCGCGGGGCGCGAGCCTCCGGTCGCTCGAGGTGTTCAGGAGGTCGCCGTCCTCGGGGTCCTCCAGCGAGCCGAACAGGAAGGCCTGGAACTCCTCGGGCTTCCCCTTCTCCGGGTCGCTCCAGAGCTCCAGCTCCCGCTCGGCCTTGATGACCTTCTGGACCATCTGCTTGAGCCGGAGCGACAGCCGCTCGATGACGCTCGACTGGAGGCCGATCTCCCGAAGGGTGTCGAAGATCCGCTGCTCCTTGGCCCGGAGGTTGAGGTCGAGCTTCTGCCGCTTGGGGTGCTTGGGGCCGAACTGCTTCCGCTGCCCGTACAGGCCCTGGGTCTCGCGCACCAGCCGGTCCACCTGGACGAGCCCGGTCAGCACCTTGCGGACCAGCTCGTCTTCCCGCTCCTCGAGGAAGTCCTCGTCCGAGCTGTCGACGACGTCCCGGACCGAGGTCCGCCCCTTCTTGAGTCCCTCCCGCAGGGCCTGGAACTCCCGCTTGGCCAGGTTGGTTCGCAGGACCGCCCGGGTGACCTCTTCCTTGCCCTCCTCGATCCGCTTGGCCAGCGCGATCTCGCCCTCGCGGGTGAGGAGCGAAACCCGGCCCATCTCGCGGAGGTACATGCGCACCGGGTCCTCGGTCCGGCCGATGGGCCCGGGCGTGAGGTCGATCGGCCCCTCGTTCTCGGCCGCCACCGGCTCCTCGCGCTCGTCGAGGGCATCCTCGATCTCGGCCGGGATGCGGGCGGCCTTGGCCGAGTCGACCACCTCGATGTCCATGGCCCCGAACATCATCATGATGTCGTCGAGCTGGTCCATCGAGACCATGTCCGACGGGAGGGCGTCGTTGACCTCGTCGTAGGTCACGTAGCCCTTCTGCTTGCCCATCGAGATCAGCTTGTCGAGCTCTTCCAGCTTGGGTTCGTCGGTCATGGACGGCGGTCCTCCGGTGGGTGGGATTTCGGGGCGGTCATGTCGGGGATCAGCTTGCCCACGCGTTGTAGCGCCACCTGCAGGTCGGACACCTCGGGGTTGCCCTGAGCCTGGGCCTGGTGGACGGCTTGGGTAAGCTCGCGGGCGCGGCGACGGCTGCCGAGGAAGTCGAGTCGCCGCTGCATGTCGAGGATCAATCCGCTGGTGTCCTCCCAGCTGGGTTCTTCGATCAGGAGCTGGGAGAGGAGAGCCCGTTCGGTCTCGTCCTCGAGGCGCTGGACGAGCGCCCCCGGGTCGACCTCCGGGTGAGCCCGGAGCGCGGACAGGAGCCGCCGGAGCCCCGGGTGGGCGACGTACTCGGGCTCGGAGCGAGGCAGCAGCGCCGTTCGGGCCTCGGGGACCTGGAGGAGGAGCTGCAGGAGGTCCCGCTCGAAGAACGCGACGCTTTGCGGAGGGATCACGGACGAGGGCCGGGCCGCCTTGACGGTCAGCAGCCGCTGGGCCTGGTTCCAGAGGTCGCTCGGGTCCACGCCGAGCCGGCGTGCCGCGTCGCGACCCAGCTCGAGGGCCTCGTCGGCGTCCTGCACCTTGGAGAGGAGCAGCGCGACCCGCGCGACGCCGGTGTTCTTCCCCCGCAAGCTGGCTGTGTCCTCCTCGCCGAAGATCCGGTCGATCGCGTAGAGCAAGAGGTTGCGGGCCGCCGCGCAGCGGGCTTCGAACGCCACCGCCCCCTCCTGACGGAGGAAGGTGTCCGGGTCGTGCCCGGCGGCCAGGGTGGCCACCTTCAGGCGGAGCCCAGCCCGCGTGAAGGTCGCCGGCTTCCGGTCGAGCGCCCACCAGTGCGGATCGGCGGACTGCTCGAGCAGCTCCTCGGCCCGTCGGGCGGCTTCGGCGCCGGCGCGGTCCGCATCGAAAAAGAGTACCACCTGGTCCACGTACCGGCGAAGGAGTCCGAGATGGTGGGCGGTCAGGGCCGTTCCCAGGACGGCCACCGTCTCCGTGAAGCCGTGCTGGTGCGCCATCAAGCAGTCGATGTAGCCCTCGACGAGCAGGGCGCGCCGGGCGACGGCCATCCGGTCGCGGGCCAAGGCCATGCCGTAGAGGGTCTGGCCCTTCTGATAGAGCGGGGTCTCGGGGGAGTTCAGGTACTTGGGCTCCTCCCCGGCCAGGGCCCGGCCGCCGAAGGCGATGACGCGGCCCTGGGTGTCCGTGATCGGGAAGAGCAGCCGGCCCCGGAAGCGGTCGTAGTGGCCGCTGCCGCTCTGGCGCGGCAGCACGAGTCCGGCCTCGAGGAGAGCCTCGACCCCGAACCCCTCACCCCGCGCGGCTGTCAGGACGTGGTCCCAGCCCTCGGGGGCGTAGCCCAACCGGAACCGCCGGGCCACCTCGGGGCTGATGCCGCGCTCCTCCAGGTAGCGGCGGGCGCGGTCCGCGTCCTCCCGCTCCCAGAGCCAGCCCTCGTAGCGGCGGGCCGCCCACTCGGAGAGCCGGTACAGGGTCTCGCGGCCCCCCGTGTCGGGTCGCGGCCCGTCGCGGGTGGGGAGGGGGACGCCGGTCCGCTCGGCCAGGAAGCGCACCGCCTCCGGGAAGTCGAGCCGGTCGTGGCGCTTGAGGAACTCGAAGGCGTCGCCCCCGGCGTGGCAGCCGAAGCAGTGGAAGATGCCGAGCTTGGGGTTGACCGTGAAGGAGGGGGTCTTTTCCTGGTGGAAGGGGCAGAGCCCTTTCCAGCGCTCGCCGGTCCGCTTGAGCGGGACGTAGGTGGCGATGAGGTCGACGAGGTCCACGCGGGAGCGGATCTCGTCGATCACGTCATGCGGCACGATCATGGCCTAGGGCTGCCGGCCCTCGACCAGGGTGACCACGGTCGCGCCACTGCCGCCCTCGGCCGGGGCGCCGGTGCGGAAGCCGGCGACCAGCGGGTGGCCGCGGAGGCAGGCCTCGACGGCCCGCTTGAGCGCCCCCGTCCCCTTGCCGTGGACGACGCGGACCGTGTCGTACCCGGCCAGCACGGCGTCGTCCAGGAACTTCTCGACCGCGGCCCGGGCCTCGTCGGTCGTCCGCCCCAGGAGGTGGAGCTCGCGCGGCACGTCGTACCGGGAGGGCAGGGAGATGGACGGGCTCCGCGGGGCGGAGCGGCTCCCCCCGGTCGCGGGGACGGCTTCCAGCTCGGTGCGGGGCACCCGGACCGTCAGGCTGCCAGCCTGGACGGTGACGGTCCCCGCGTCCTCGGCCACCACGCGGCCGCGGAGCCCCAGGCCGCGGAGCCGCACCTCCCCGGAGGAGAGGGCGTCGGGGTCGGGCGGCGCGGTCGTCGGGGTGGCGGCCAGCTCCGCCTCGGCGGTCCGCAGGCGGTGGTAAGCCTCCTGGGCGCGCCGGCGGGTCGGCTCCTCGGCCTTCAGGCGGTCCAGCTCCTGGCCGACCCGCCGGCGGGTGTCGACGAGCAGCTCCCGCGCCTCGGCGTGCGCCTCGCGACGGATGCGGGCCGCCTCGGCGTCCGCGCGCGCCAGGGCCTGGCGGGCGCGCTCGAGCGCCGCCGCCGCCTCCGCTTCCCGCCGGGTCGCGTCGGCCAGTCGGGCCTCGGCCGTCCGCTCGCGTTCGGTCAGCTCGGCGATCAGCGTCTCGATGCGTCGGCCGGCCTCCGAGAGGTGGGCGCGGGCTTCCGCGATGACGGGGGCGGGCAGGCCCAGCCGCTCGCCGATCGTCAAAGCATAGCTCGGTCCCGGCCGGCCGTACTCGAGACGGAACGTCGGCTCGAGCCGCTCGGCGTCGAAGGCGACGCTCGCGTTCCGGCAGCGCGACGCGGTCTCCGCGAAGACCTTCAGCGGCTCGAGGTGGGTGGTGGCGACCACGCGCGCGCCGCGATCGAGGAGCGCGTCGATGAGGGCGGCTCCGAGCGCGGCGCCCTCGGCGGGATCGGTGCCGGCGCCCAGCTCGTCGAGCAGCACGAGCGAGCGCTCGGTGGCGGTGGCGAGGATCTGTCGCATCTGGCGGACGAAGGACGAGAAGGTCGAGAGGTTCTGGGCCAGGCTCTGCTCGTCGCCGATGACGGCCAGGACCTGGTCGGTGACGGGCAGCCGGGCGCCGGGCGCCACCGGCAGGTGACAGCCAGCCTGGGCCATCAGGACGAGGAGCCCGATCGTCTCGAGCGCCACCGTCTTGCCGCCGGCGTTCGGACCCGTGATGACGAGCCCGGGCCGATCGGCCGGGACGAGCAGATCGACAGGGACGACGGGCGTGCCGCGTTCCCAGCCCTGGACGACCAGGAGGGGATGGCGGGCGTCGCGCAGCTCGAGGTCCCCGCCCTCGGTGACCTCGGGCTCGGTCGCCCCGAGCCGCTCGGCCAGTTCGGCGCGTGCGAAGGCGAGGTCGAGGGCGCCGAGGGCGGCCACCAGGCCGTCCAGCTCCGGCAGGTGGACGTGGACCTGGCGCGTCAGCTCGGCGAGGAGGGCCGCCTCCTCGTCCCGCTCCTCGAGACCCCGCTGGATGAGCTGGTTGTTCAGCTCGATCACGGCTTCAGGCTCGACGAAGAGCGTGGCGCCACTCGCGGAGCGGTCGTGCACGATCCCGCGGACGGCGCGCCGGGCGTCGTCCCGCACCGGGACCACGTATCGGCCGTTCCGCACGGTGACGTAGCGCTCCTGGAGCGCGGGGGCGATGCCGGGGCTGTCGAGCAGCCGCTCCACGCGCTGCTCCAATTCGGCCCGCACCGTCTGGATCTGGCGGCGGATGGCGCGAAGCCGGGGACTGGCGCGGTCGAGGAGCCGGCCGTCCGCGTCGAGCTGGTGGTCGATGGTGGCGGCCAAATCGGGCGCGGCAGGCAGGGCGCCGCACTGGCGGGCGAGCTCCGGAGCCGGGGCGGTGATCCGGCGGCCGTAGCCGACGAGCCGCTCGACGCTGGCCAGCGTCCGGCCGAGCCCGACCAGCACCGGGCCATCGAGAACGGCGCCGTCGGGACAGGCGCGCTCGAGCGCCGGGCGGATGTCGGTGATGCCCTCCCACGGGGGGGCGCCCTCCGCGGTCAGCGCCCGCCGGGCCTCGCGGGTTTCCGCCAGCGCCGCCTCGATGGCCGGCCGCTCGTGGGCCGGCTGAAGCGCGCCCGCCCGGTCGCGGCCGAATGGGGTCGCCGCGAACCGGGCGAGCAAGGCTTGGAATGTGGTCCAGCCGAGAACGTCTCCGGACGTCACTCCCACCTCGATCGGATCCGACGCAGGTCCTCCCGGCGACCGGTGTCTCGGCGCGCCGGGCTCGCGACCCACGCCGTCGCGCTCAGTCCGAATACCGCTCTCGGCGTTTGGCCTTCTTGCGCGCTGCCAGCGCCTTGCGCTTCCGCCGGACGCTCGGCTTCTCGTAGTGCTGACGCTTCTTGAGCTCGGAGAGAAGGCCAGCCTTCTCGCACTGCTTCTTGAAGCGTTTGAGTGCGCTCTCGAAGGACTCGTCGGGCTCCACGATGACCTTCGTCAATTCGCTGTCCCCCCTTCCCTCCGTCTCCCAGCTGGATAAACGTTTAGTTTATATCACAATCACCCCACCCTGTCCACGCGACCGGCCGTGCGGGCCGGTTTCCGAGGCGGCCGCCCTCTCCCCGCCTCACCGCCGCGGGGCGGGCGCCGCCAGTTCCAGGACGGCGTCCGCAGCGCGCTCGACCACGTCGGGCAGCGCCTCCCGCTCGTCGGGCAGGAAGCCGGTCAGGACCCAGTCGACCACGTCGTCCTGGCTGGTCGGGCGCCCGACGCCCACCTTGACCCGCCGGAAGGCCTCGGTTCCGAGGCTCTCGATGAGCGAGCGGACGCCGTTGTGGCCGCCGTGGCGCCCCTGGTGGCGGACCCGCACCCGCCCGAAGGGCAGGTCGATGTCGTCGTAGACCACGATGAGGGACGAGGGCTCCAGCTGGAGCAAGCGCAGGAGCCGCGCCACGCTCGGGCCGACCACGTTCATGAAGCTCACCGGCTTCGCGAGGTAGAGGGGCTCGCCGGCCCACGTGACCTCTGCCACGTGGGCCGGCCCGCGAAGCCGGAAGCGCCCGTGAAGACGCCCGGCCAGCCGGTCGGCGACCGCCTGCCCGAGATTGTGGCGCGTGTCCCGGTACGCCGGGCCGGGATTTCCCAACCCGACGACGACCTGCGGCACGGCCAGGCGCCCGGAGAGGGGCTACTTCTTGCCCTTCTCGCCCCTCTCGCCCCGGTCGCCCCGCTCCTCTCGGCCCTTCGCCTCCGGCTTGGCCTCCTCGGCCCCTTCCTCGGGCTTCCGGGCGGTGACCACCTCCGGCTCGGCCGCCGCGGCCGCCACGGGCGCCGCCACTTCTTCGGCCGCCGGCGGCGACACCGTCACGACGGCCTGGCTGCCCGGCGTGGTGACGCGTATGCCCTCCGGGAGCTTCAGGTCCGAGACCGTGAGGACGTCGCCGATCCGGAGGCTCGACACGTCGACGTCCAGGCGCTCCGGGATGACCATCGGCAGACCCGCGACCTCCACGGTTCGGAGGAGGACGGCCAGGATGCCGCTCTGCTCCTTGACCCCGGCCGCCTCGCCCACCGTGTGGATCGGCACCTCGACGGTGATCTCCTCGTCCATGCGGACCGCCTGGAGATCCACGTGGACCAGCGTCTCGCGCACCGGGTGGAACTGCAGGTCCCGGACGACCGCCGTGCGGGCCTCCGTCTCTCCGGGCAGCCGGAGGTTCACCAGGACGCCACCGCCGGCGTGGGCGTGCAGGACGCGCTGGACGTCCTTCGGCGCGACCGAGAGCGGGAGGGGCTCACTCACCGCCCCGTAGAGAATGGCCGGGACCCGGCCCTCGCGGCGCAGACGCTTGGCCGCCGCCTTGCCGCGCCCCTCGCGGCGCTCCACGGTCAGCTCACGAATCTCCATGAGAGTGTTCCTCCTAGACGAACAGGGTGGATACCGACTCCTCGTCGTGGATACGCCGGATCGCCTCCGCGAGGAGCGGCGCCACCGAGAGGACCGTGATCTTCGCGTGCTCCTTGTCCTTGCCGAGTGGGATCGAGTTGGTCACGACGAGCTGCTCCAGCGGCGCCCCCTCGATCCGCGGCAGGGCCGGACCGGAGAGCACCGGGTGGACGCCGCAGGCGAGAATCCGGCGCGCGCCCTCGCGCCGGAGCGCGTCGGCGGCCTGCACCAGCGTGCCGGCGGTATCGATCATGTCGTCGATGATGAGACAGTCGCGGCCCCGGACGTCGCCGATGAGATGCATGAACACCGAGACGTTCGGGCCCTCGCGCCGCTTGTCGATGATCGCGAGGCCGGCGTACAGCCGCTTCGCGATGGCCCGGGCCCGCTCGACGCCTCCGGCGTCAGGCGAGACGACGACGAGGTCCTGGAGCCCGAGCTTCGACACGTAGTCGATGATGACCGGCGCCGCGAACAGATGGTCCACGGGGATGTCGAAGAAGCCCTGGATCTGGCCGGCGTGGAGATCGAGCGCCAGCAGCCGGTGGGCGCCGGCCACCGTCATCAGGTCGGCCACCAGCTTGGCCGAGATCGGGACCCGCGGCTGGATCTTGCGATCCTGGCGGCCGTAGCCGTAGTAGGGGACGACCGCCGTGATGCGCTGGGCCGACGACCGCTTGAAGGCATCGAGCATCACGAGCAGCTCCATCAGGTTGTCGTTGACCGGGGGGCACGTCGGCTGGACCACGAAGACGTCGGCGCCCCGCACGTTCTCGTCGATCTGGACGAAGACCTCGCCGTCCGAGAAGCGCGCCACCTCGGCCTGGCCGACCGGCACCCCGAGGGTGGCGGCGATCTCGTCGGCGAGCGGACGGTTGGCGTTGCCCGAGAAGAGCTTCAGCTCGTACGGCATCGCGCCTCCTCCGACTCGCTCCGGGGTGCCGGTCGCCACGAGGCCCGGCCCCCTCGTCGTCCTGCGCTGGTTGGGGCGGGAGGATTCGAACCTCCGATCCGGGATTCAAAGTGCCGTCCTGTAGAGTATCAAATCGCCGCCTTGGCGGCGCCGAGCTGTGTCCCCCGCTACGACCCCCTCGGCGCGGACCGAACCCTTTTGCGTGTACCGCTGCTCGAGCTTCCGCGCCCGCCTCGTCCATCGGCCCCCGCCGGGCATGGAGTCCGTGATCCGCGAACGCCTTGATGACATGAACCGGCACACCTTCCTCGGCCAGCGGCGTCAGGGCCAGATGCCGCAGATCGTGGAACCGGACCCACGTGAGCTCGGCCTTTCCCCGGACCTCTCCCGAGCCCGCTCCGGGAAGCGCCGCAAGGGCTGGCCGTTGGCGAGGCAGAACAGCGGGCCACTGGGGACGCCCAGGCTCGCCCGGGCCCGCTCGAGCGTGGGCACCGGCGGCCAATAGTATACCCGGTCCCGCTTCTCGTTCCAGCACCGGATCTCGCCGGGCCGCGCCCGGAGGTGTTCGGCCTGGAGCTGAAGGACGGCGCCCTTCCGCATGCCGGTGTACATCACCTGGCCCGTCTGCTCCCCGACCGCTCGCTGACGGGAAGGGTGCCGTTCTCTATCAAGCCGGGATGTTAGTTCACCTTCGCTGGGGTGCCTGAAAAAGAGCGGTCGGCCACGAAGCGGGTCGGAAGGGACGCCCGAAAAAGCGTAAGCGAAGCACCGGGTGCTGTCCGTCCTCCCCGGGAGCTTGGCCGATCGGCTGTCGAACCGTTCGGCACCACCACCGCTCGACAACGTGCCTCGCAGGCTAACTGTCCGATGTACTTACCCCTATTTCTGGCACCCGGGTTGCGTCAGCTTGAGGGACGTACGCAGCGTGGTGAGGCCGACGTGAAACTACTCACCGCCGCCGGGCTTGGCCTGATGTTCCTCGGCACCGGTGTTGCCACACACCAGGCACTCAAAGTCGCCGCTCCGCCGAGGGCATCGCTGGCGACCAATGCGCCACCTGACCGAGCGACCCCCGACCAGAGGTGGGAACGGCTGCTCGCCCGGGGAGATCGGCACTTGGCGCTTCGCGACCATCGGTTGGCACGTGAGAGCTATCTGGCTGCATTTGCTCGGGCTCGAGGGGAGGGATCCGTTGACGGGATGATCATCGTTGCGGAGGCTTTCGCTAGGCTCGAGGACTGGGAAATGGTCAGGAAAACTCTCGCGGCCGCCGAGATGGCCTCGGCCGAGCCAGAGGCGCGGGCTAGTGTCCGCGACGCCGCAGCCCGGCTGCTCGTTGGGGTCCGGTCAGGCGACGACCTGCCTGACCAAGAATGATTGCCGTCGTTGGACGGTGACGTCCTACTTACGGTCACCTGTCTAAGCCCAGCACAACCCGTCCCAACCCAGTCCAGCAGGTCACGCCGCAGGCGCTTCAGGCGCGCCCCGCGCCGGAAACCCGGAATTGGGGCCGTGAACGTGACGAGCCCCGGGATCGCGACCGGCGCGATGGGCATCGGGACTATGGTGGGCGCTACGCATGGCGCCGGCCATACTGGGGTGCCCCGGCCGGGGGCTGGTATGAGCCGTATGTGCCACCCACCCCGCCGGCCCCTGGCGGGGCAATGGCTGTGGACGGGTTACACCTGGGTCTGGCAGCCTGGGTACTGGACCTACTGAGAGCTAACCCACGCGGGAACGAAATCACTGCGAGCCCGGTTGGTGCGGACCAGCCGGGCTTTGGCGCTTCCCCCACCTCACGGCGCGACGGAGCCGCCGCAGGGCCTGACTGGATGCGCTTGACGCTGTGTCTGCCCCGGAGACGAACGGGGCCGTATTGGCTCGCGACCGAGCTGATCCGCCGCCGCCAGCCTAGCCAGCGCCCCGCGGTCTTCTGACCGACGCCCGCTTCCGCTCGTCCAATCGCGTGATTGCCGCTGCGGGGCGGGTGGCCTCGGGCTCCGCCCTGGCCGGCGGCTTGCGGGCCTGCTCGACCGAGCGGCGGAGAGCCTCCATAAGGTCAGCCGTCTCTGGCGGAGCGGGCGCCGCCTCGGGTACCTGAATCTCCTGTCCCTCCGCCTTCGCCCGGATGATGGCCCCGAGCGTCTCACGATACTCGTCCTTGTACTGCTCCGGGTCGAAGTCCTTCGACAGCGCCTCGATGTACTGCTCGGCGAAGTTGACCTCCGGCTCGCCGGGTTTCGTCAGCGTGGAGGCCGTCTCCAGCGGCCGTACCTCGTCAGCGTAGTAGAGCGTGTGCAACACGAGCCTGTCCGCGTTAGCGCGGAGCAGTGCGTAGTGCTGCCGATTGCTCATCACAAACGTGACGAGAGCGGCCTTCTTCGTGTTCTGGAGTGCCTTGAGGAAGACGCTGTACGCGCGCCCCATGTCCGGCTGTGGTGCGATGTAGTAGGAGGTCTCCAGGTAAACCGGGTCCACGACCTCCTGGTCCACGAACTGCACCACGTCGATCGCCCGCGAGCCGGCCTTGGCGGCCTTCTCAAAGTCGTCCTCGTCCATCACGACGAAGCCGCCGTCCCAGGGGTGGCCGCGGACCAGCTCCTTGCGCTCGACCTCGCGTTCGCACGTCGGGCAATGGACCCGATAGTTGATCCGACTCCCGCAGGCGGCATGGACCTGGTGGAAGGCGATGGTGACCGGACGAGCAGCGACGTGAAGCTCAACCGGGATCGAGACGAGACCGAACGTGATGATGCCTTTACGGGCCGCCATCGCCATCTCCTTTCCGCTACTTCGAGCCTGCACCCATCAGTATGCCACTCCGGCCCTTCTCGGTCGTTCCCCTGGCGGCTAGGGGGTAAGTCTCTTCGTCTCCTCGCGGTATAGTCGAACAGGCCGGCTTGAAATCGACATACCGAAAGTGTCGGCGTCCCGGAGTTGCGGAGGGCCCGACATTGGGGGTAGGAGGCCGAGATGGACGTTCGCGAGGGGGACCCGCGGTTCGGCGAGTTGGTTACGATGGAACCGGAGGTCCGGGTCCCGGCGGTCCGAAGGACGAGGGGCCAAGGCGGGGGCTGGCCGCGGTTGCGGTGCTCGGGAGCGTACCAGTTCAGAGGTCGCCCGTTTGACCCAGCCCGCCGCCCGGCGTAGCATCCCGGGTCGGGAGGTTCCCGCCATGATGCGGTTGGCCGTCGCCCTCCTTTCCATCGCGCTCCTCGTCGTGCCTCTCGCGGCCGAGGGGCGGCAGCTGGCAGAATCCTCTGTAGTCCCATAGGAGGGCCATCCGATGGCGCGCTGGACGATCCAGGATGTGCACACAGCGGCCGAGTTCTGCGTCCGGCACATGATGATTACGTTCGTGCGGGGGCACTTCAAGAACATCAGCGGCACGTTGGACTTCGATCCCGACCATCCCGAGCGGGCGTCGGCGCAAGTCGCGTTTGATGCCGCCTCGCTCTGGACCGGCGAACCCGAGCGGGATGACCATCTGCGAAGCGAGGACTTCCTGCACGTGCAGCGGTTCCCCACGATCAGCTTTCACAGCACGAAGGTCGAGCCGACCGCGCGCAACGAGTATCGTGTCACTGGCGATCTGACGATTCGCGGCGTGACCCGGCCGGTCACGCTCGACGTCCGCCATTTAGGGCAAGGGCGCTCGCCCTTTGACGACACGCGCACTGGGTTCACGGCCAGCGCGCGGATCAATCGGCACGACTTTGGGGCAAGCTGGAACTCGGAGATGCAGGACGGCGGGGTCGTCGTCGGCGACGACGTATTCATTACGCTCGACGTCGAAGCGATTCTCGAAGAGGGACGGGCGTAGGGCCCTTGACAGGCCGACCGCTCCGTCGAGCTGGTCTCGGACTACCGGACCGCATTGCGCTGATCCGCGTCCGTCTCGGCCTGTCCCAGGGCTTCGAGGACCTCGAAGCGGTCACCATCTTGGACGTGTGCGGCTGGACCGCATATCGTCCGAATCTGCCGAAGATCCTCGTGACCACAACGGGCTTCCACGAAAACGTCAAAAGCCGGTTCGGCTTGCGCATCCCCGTCGATTGCCTCGCGGACGCCGTGGACGCGTCGCACTTCGACGCCTTCGTGCTGCCGGGAGGCTTTCACAGCCATGGCTACGATGAGGCGTACGACCGACGGGTGCACGAGTTGGCCAGAGTGATTCATGAGGTAGCAGCCAATGCTAATTCCTCATAGCCGGCGCGCCGCGCCTGACGTGAAAAATGTGAAGTCTGTCGCTGATATCCGGCTACTAGCGGGGTTTAGGGTTGGCTGGGGCGGGAGGATTCGAACCTCCGAATACGGGATCCAAAGTCCCGCGCCTTACCGCTTGGCCACGCCCCAAGCTCTCCGTCCCGTGGCCACGCTGGCCGCCGCCTCCCCGGCCGCGACCAGCGTGGGGCCCGCGACCGTCCGGGTCACCCAGGTGCGCCAGGGCCGGCCCGCCAGGCCCGCCTGAATGCGCCGGGCAGCGGCGCTCGTCGGCGCCACGCCGATCACGGTCGGGCCGCTGCCCGACATCACCGCCCCCAGGGCCCCGGCGCCCAGCACGGCGGCCTTCACCTCGGCGAGCCCGGGCCAGAGGCGCGCCGCCGCCGGCTCGAGCCCGTTCACCAGACGCGCCGCGATCGTCGCCGGGCCGGCCAGCAGCCCCGCCACCAGGGCGCGGACCGCGGTGCCCCCGCCGAAGTCGCTCGGCTCGAGCCGCCCGTACACCTCGCGGGTGGGCAGCGGGAGGCCCGGGTTGACCAGCACCAGCGGCACCGACCGGTGTTGCGGCACCGGCTCCAGAACGTCCCCACGGCCGGAGCCGAGCGCGGGCCCGTCGCCCAGAAAGAACGCCACGTCCATCCCGAGCGCGGTCGCGAGAGCATGCCACCGCGCCGCCGGCAGCGAGACCCGCCACAACCGGGCCAGGCCCATCAGCACCGCGGCCGCGTCTGCCGACCCCCCACCCAGTCCGGCCGCCACGGGGATTGCCTTGACGATCCGGATCCGGGCGCCGGCCCCGACCCCCGCCTCGCGGCGCAGCAGGTCCGCAGCGCGCCACGCGAGATTGGCCGAGCCCGGGGGTACCTCGGGGCTCTCGCACTCGACCTCGATGCCGTCATCCCCGGACCTGCCCCCGTCGGTCGTCTCCAGAGTCACCCGGTCGGCAAGGTCAACGGCGGAGAGGAGGGTCAGGATCTCGTGGTACCCATCGGTCCGCCGGCTCAACACCTCGAGCCCCAGATTGACTTTCGCCCGGGCTCGCACGGTGAGCCGCCCGCGTTCGAGCACGGAAAACCCTAACATGACGGGAACTTCCTGTCAATCAAGACGCTCGATCGAAATGCCGGCCGGCACGGCGATCTCGAACGCGTCCGTCGGAACGGTCACGTACTCTCCCGAGACGTAGCGGAGGTGGATCTCCACCGACTCGCTCGGAACGTCCATGGTCAGGGCTTGGATCTGGCCGCTCAGCGTCCGCTCGAACGTGGCCGTGATGCGCCGGCCGTCCTCCAGCTCGACGCGCGCTGGGTCCCCGGCCGGGGTGACCCAGATCCGCTCCGTCAGGCGGCCGTCCTGGAAGACCAGGTGCGGTCCGCGGTCCTGGCCGGCGCGCGCCGCCACCCCGTCCGGCGGCGGTGGAACATGGCCGGCGAGCAGCCGGATCAGCGACCCCGGCGGAATCGTGGCCCCGAGCCATCGCCTCACCGCCTGCGGCGTCGGCTGGGCCGACCAGCCTTGCCGCTCGGCGAGGTTCAGGACGAGCAGGCGCGCGGGTCCGAGGGTGATCACGAAGATGGGCAACCCGACCGGCGTGATCGCCTCGAGACGCAGGTGCGTGGGGGAGAGGAGGAGGCCGCCCGCGGTCCGCTGGACGAAGCCCTTCCGCGCCACCGTGAGGTCGATCGCGGCTCGGAGCCCGCGGAACTCCTGCCACTGGGCTTCCCAGCGCCGCACCAGCGCATCCGCCTCGCCGAGAGGCACGCCGGCCACGACCGGCGGGCGCCGCTCGGGGACGCTGGCGCACCCCGCGACGCCGAGGACGAGGACGAGGGCGAGCGCGGGAAGTCGCGGGCCGCGCCCGCCTCCCACTACTGCTTCCGACCTTCCCGCTGCTGACGGACCTGCTGGAGCTTGCGCTTGACCGTCTCGTTCGCCGGATCCAGCTCCAGCGCCTTCTCCCAGGCCCGCAGCGCCTCGCTCTCGTTGCCGACCTTCTGGTGGGCGTCGCCGAGATGGTCGTAGATGACGGCGTCTTCCTTGCCGCGGGTCAGCTCGACCGCGCGGGACAGCTCCCGGAGGGCCTCCTGGTAGCGACCCTGCTGGTAGAAGGCCCAGCCGAGGCTGTCGATGTAGTAGCCGTTGTCTGGCTCCAGCTCCAGCGCCTTCTTGATGAGCTGCTCGGCCTCGTCCAGGCGGACCCCTCGCTCGGCGAACATGTAGCCAACGTAGTTGTAGGCCTCGGCGTACTTGGGGTCGAGGCCGATCACCCGCCGGAACTGGCTCACCGAGTCGTCGAACTTGCCCTGCTTCTCGTAGGCGATGCCGAGCTGGAAGTGGAGGTCCTTGTGCTTGTCGTCGAGGATGAGGCCTTCCTGGTAGGCGGCCACGGCGCGGTCGTACTGGTTCGCGCGGTAGTAGGCCATGCCCAGATAGAGGAACAGCTCCGGCCGCTTGGGATCGAGGTTGATGGCCTCGCGCAGGACGGCGATCGCCTCGTCGTAGCGCTTGGCGCGGCTGTGGAGGAAGCCGAGCTGGAGCCGGGCGTCGATCGACCGGGGGTCGGATCGCAGCACTTCCTTGAGCTCCTGCAGCGCCTCGGCCTCGCGCCCGGCGTCGAGGTACGCCGAGGAGAGGTAGAACCTCGCGCGAAGATTCGTCGGCTCGAGCGTGAGGACGCGGCGGAAGGCCGCGATCGCCTGGTCGTAGGCCTTCTGCTCGTACTGGACCGCCCCCAGCTTGATCCAGACCCGGGGATCGCTAGGCATCTGATCGGCGAGCGTCGCGTATTCCTCGCTGGCGTCGCGATACTTGCCGAGGCGGATCAACAGCTCACCGAGCCGGTCGCGCAGGGCCGGGTTATCGGGATTCGCCTCCACGGCCTGCCGCAGGACGGCGACCGCCTCGTCCTCGCGCTTCTGCTGCTCGTACACCGAGGCCAGCGCGGCCCAGGCGCCGTCCTGATCCGGATCCAGCTCTACCGCCCGGCGCAGGAGGCGGATGGCCTCGTCCCAGTTCTCGCGCTCGGCGGCGATTCGGCCGAGCAGGTAGTGAGCCCGCGCGTGGCGCGGCTGCACCTGGATCAGCCGCTCCAGGACGGCGCGGGCTCGGTCGAGATCCTTGCGTTCCGCGTAGTAGCGGGCGAGCGTCTCGTACGCCTCGGGGGCAGCGGGATCCAGCCGGATCGCCTGCTCCAGCTCGGCCGCCGCCTGGTCGTCCTTCTTCTGGGCGTGGTACAGCTCGGCCAGGGTCAGCCGCGCGGATACCGATCCAGGGTCGAGGGCCAGGCCCTTCTGGGCGGCGCCGACCGCCTCCCCGTACGCCTCCTGTCGCCCGAGCCAGCGGGCGAGTTGGATCCAGAGCGTGGCGCTCTTGGGGTCCCGCTCGATCGCCCGGCGCATCTCGGCGATCGCCTCGCCGGTCCTCCCGGCCTGGGCGTAGAGGTGCGCCATGGAAGCGTGCAGGTAGGCCGTCGCGTCGGCCGGGCGCCGCGGCGCCGCGGTCGCGGGGCGCGCCGGGGTCTCGCTCGATACGGTACCCGGGGGGGGCGCTGCCGCACAGCCCAGGAACAGCGCGAGGACCAGAGCGGACGGCCAGCCGCGGGAAAACCTCATCGGGATACCTCTCCTCCGGCGCGTCCCGTCCCGGTGGCGCGCATGGCGCGCCCGATGGCGTTCGCGAGATCCGGGCGGTCCCGGACGGGCGCCAGCACCGCGTCGATCGTGGTCGTGTCCTGAGGCTCGGGTTGCCGGCCGGGGTCGGAGTCCTCGGCCGGCGGGTCGGAACCGGCCGCCGCCGGGTGGGGCCCGGCCAGGGAGGCCAGACGGAATCGGATGGCCCGGACGCTCACCGCCGGGGCGACGGCGCGGCATCGGGTGAGGAGAGCCGGCTCGTCCAGCGTGAGCCGGTGGAGCCAGCCCGAGCTCGCCACGGCGACGTGCAGCACCCCGTCCTCGACCGACTCAGCCCGCGATCGGGCACCCCCCGCACCGGCGAGCTCGGGCCAGGCCGCGAGCAGCCGAGCCTCGGCCAGGCGCTCGGCCACCCCCGGCAGCGCGACGAGCAGGTCTCCGACGCGAACGGGTTCACCCATCAGGCAACTGCCCGGAGCTTACCACGGTCAGGCGGCGCTCGACCCGGCGCATGTCTGCCGCCACGACGGAGGCGGCGGCCAGCGCGATCAGCCCCGCGAAGAAGACGATCACCGGGAGGAGCAGCATCGCCCCCTGGAGCGACCGCCGGTCCGAGATCAGGCCCACGACGAAGGGTGACAGGGCGGCGCCGCCGACGTTGATCAGGAACACGAAGATCGCCAGGGCCGTCGCCCGGAGCCCGGGCTCGACGACGTTGTGGATCACCGCGTTGACGCTGCCGACGTAGAGCAGGAGGAAGAAGACCGCTCCGAAGAGCGCGGGCAGGAACACGCCCCGGTTGGGGTTGAGCAGCACCACCAGCCCGAGGGGGGCCGACGCGATGAAGCCGGTCGCGATGGTCAGGAGGTGGCCGGCCGGCGTTCGCCGCGTCAGTGTGTCGCCGACGAAGCCGCCGACGACGACGCCAAGGAAGCCGCCGGATGCCGACAGCGCGCCGAACCAGAAGCTCGCTTCCGGAACGGAGAAGCGCTTGACGCGATGGAGGTAGAGCGGGAGCCAGTGGTTGAAGGCGCTGATGGCGAAGGCGACCAGCATGCCGACGGCGCATACCATGACGAAGGTCGGGGTCCGGAGGAGGCTGCCGATGCCCGCGAGGATCGGGGGCGCCGCCGCCGCCGCCGGCAGGGCGCCGTCGACGCCCCGCGGCCCGTCCGCAGCCAGGATGTCCTGGCCGCCGCGCGGCGGGTCGCCGAGTCGCCAGGCCAGCCACGCCAGCACGAGGCTCGGGACGCCGACCAGCAGGAACGCGGCGCGCCAGCCGTAGCGGCTGCCGATGACGCCGCCCACGATCACGCCGATCGCCCCCCCGAGCGGGATCGCGGCGTTGAACAGCCCATTCACCAGGCCCCGGCGGGACTTCGGGAACAGGTCCGACACCATGGCCGTGGCCGTCGGGCCGTACGAGGCCTCCCCGATCCCGACCAGGGCGCGCGTGAAGAAGAGCTGCCCGTACGAGCGGGCCACGCCGGACAGGAAGGTCGCCGCCCCCCATACGGCCACGCCGACCGCGATGAGCCGGTTCCGGGAGATCCGATCGCCCAGCACCCCGAGCGGAATCGATCCCAGGAGGTAGAGGATCGTGAAGGCCGAGGCCAGCGCCCCCAGCGCGGTGTCGGAGAGCACCAGGTCGTCCTGCACCAGCGGGAGGACCCCGGACATGATCTGGCGGTCCACGTAGTTGAACAGGTTGACCAGGAACAGAACCGCCAGCGCGTAACGCGCGTAACTCGGGGAGAACACGGCGGGCGTCGAAGTGGTCATCCGGCGATGTTGGGACCGTATCGGGCCCTTATCCTAGCACGCGACCTAGTATCGTCCAACTTTGCCGGCGCGAGGCCCACTACCAGGCGCGACGTCAGGCGCGACGCGGACTTGCACGACGTGGCGGGCGTTTGACGCCACTGCCCGCCTGTCGTAGCATGCCCGATCATGGCCCGCGTGACCCGAGGCGATCTCTTGGCCGTGGACGTGACCGACCTGGCCTTCGGCGGCGAGGGGGTCGCGCGGGCGGGCGGCTTCGTCGTTTTCGTGCCGGGCGGCGTGCCCGGCGACCACCTCGAGGTCCGGCTCACCCAGGTTCGCCCCCGCTTCGCCCGCGGCGAGATCGAGCGGGTGGTGACGCCGTCAGGGCTGCGGACCGAGCCGCCGTGTCCGTACTTCGGTCGCTGTGGGGGCTGCCGTCTCCAGCACGTCCGGTACGAGGCCCAGCTCGAGTTCAAGGAGCGCCAGGTGGGCGAGTGCCTGTCACGGCTGGGTGGGTTGGGCCCGGCCGACTCCATCCCGATCCGGCCGATCATCGCCGCCGTCGAGACCTTCGGCTACCGGAACAAGATGGAGTTCACCTTCGCCGAGGCCGACGGGCAGGCGATCGTGGGCCTCCACGAGGCGGAGCGCTACGACCGCATCCTGGACATCGAGCGGTGCCTGCTGCAGTCCGATGCGATGAACGCCGTCCTGGCCGAGGTGCGGGCCTTCGTCCGCGAGCGGGGCTGGCAGGTCTACCAGCCGGAGCGCGAGGAAGGCCTGCTGCGCTTCCTGGTGCTGAGGGAGGGGCGGGCGACGGGGGAGCGCATGGTGAACCTGGTCACGGCCTCGCCCGACGTGGCGACCGCTCGCAACCTGGCCGAGCGGCTCCAGGCGCGGTGCCCGGGGGTGACGGCCGTCGTGCTCAACGTAAACCCGAAGAAGGCGGCGGTGGCGGTCGGGGTCGAGGAGCATCCCATCGCCGGCAACGAGCGGATCCGCGAGCGACTGGGCGGCCTCGACTTCACCATCTCGGCGAACTCGTTCTTCCAGACCAACACCCGGCAGGCCGAGCGGCTCTTCGGCCTCGTCGTCGAGTACGCGGCGCTGACTGGACGGGAGACGGTCTTCGACCTCTATTCGGGGACGGGCGCCATCAGCCTCCTGCTGGCGCGCCAGGCCCAGGCCGTCTACGGCATCGAGCTGGTGCCGGCGGCGATCGAGGACGCGACGCGGAACGCGGCCTCCAACGGGATCACCAACTGCACGTTCCTGGCCGGCGAGGTCCGGCACGTGCTGCCGGATCTCCTGCGCAAGGGCATCCGGGCCGAGGTCGTCGTGGCCGATCCGCCCCGGGCGGGGTTCCACCCGAAGGCCCTGCGCGCCGTCCTCGCGCTGGCCCCCGGCCGCGTCGTCTACGTCTCCTGCAACCCGGGCACCCTCGCCCGGGATCTCGGCGTGCTCCGGGCGGGCGGGTACCGGATCACGGCCGTGCAGCCGATCGACATGTTCCCGCACACCCCGCACATCGAGGTCGTCGCCACCCTCGAGCGCGGCTGACCACCGGCGGGACGCTCACGGAGTCCGCCAGCGGACCTCGAGCCGGCGGAGCCCCCAGGCGGTGCCGGCCGCGCCGAGCCCGGCTCCCACGAGGTCCCAGGCGGCCAGCCCGAGACTCCAGTCCAGCCCGGCCGCCAGCAGGCTGCCGGCGGCCACGGCGGCCGCCGTCCAGCGGAGAAGGCGGAGTCCCGCGACACCGACCGGCCCGCTCCCGCGGACCCACGCCACCCCGACCAGCGCCCCGGCGGCGTCGACCCCCACGTCCAGTGGCGATCCTGTCCGACTGGGCACGAAGCTCTGGTGCACCTCGTCGGTGACGGCGTACAGGGCGGCGAGCACGATGGCCCAGACGGCCGCGCGCGGTCGCGGATCCAGGGCGCGCAGCCAGAGGACGGCGAGGATGCCGTACTCGCCCACGTGCCCCAGCTTCCGCACGACCACGTGGAGCGCGTGCAGGAGCCCGGGGCCGGCCCCGGGCAGGAGGCGGGCGAAGAGGGGGAACAGCAGCGAGCCGGTCTCGTCGGCGCCGAGGACGCCGCCCGACAGGAGCGCGATCACCGCCATCCAGGCGAGCGGGGGTCCGAAGCGCGCGAGCCGGCCGGATGCGCGCATGCTGCGCTCATTCAACACTGCGGCGCGCGCGTTGGCAAACTGTTCGGGACCTCCCGCCCACCCGGCCCTTCGACGGCCTTCGGCCTTTGGCTGGGGGGAGGGGGAGCCGGACAACCGATTCAGTCACACGCTCCCAATTGAGTTATCCTGCGCGCACTCGATCCAGTGGGAAGGGGGGCCCGCGATGCAGAGCGTGATCTTCGAGTACATGGCGAAGTACGGCTTCCGGAAGGTGGTCCTCTGCCACAACGCCGACGTCGGCCTCAAGGCGGTCGTGGCCATCCACTCGACGGACCTCGGTCCCGCCACCGGCGGCCTGCGAATGTGGACGTACGAGAGCGAAGCGGCCGCGATCATGGACGCCATGCGACTCGGCCGCGGCATGACGTACAAGTACGCGGCGGCCGGTCTGAACCTGGGCGGTGGCAAGGCCGTCATCATCGGAGACCCGAGGACGCAGAAGACGGAAGCCCTGATCCGAGCCATGGGGCGGTTCATCCAGAGCCTCCACGGCGAGTATCAGACCGGCGAGGACGTCGGGACGACGCTGGCCGACATGGAGCTCCTGGCCCAGGAGACCGAGTACGTGGTCACGCTGCCCGAGTACTGCGGCGGCGCGGGCAACATCGGCCCGGCGACCGCGTTCGGGGTCCAGCAGGCGATGAAGGCCTGCGCGCGGGAGGTCTGGGGCGCGGACAGCCTCCAGGGGCGGAGCGTGGCGCTCCAGGGACTCGGCGCGGTGGGCTGGCCGGCGCTGGAGGGCCTGGTCAAGGAGGGCGCCGTCCTCACCGTAGCCGACATCGACCCGGCCAGGGTCGAGCGCGCTTGTCGCGAGTTCGGGGTCAAGGCGGTGTCGGCCGCGGAGATTCATGCCCAGCCGGTGGACGTCTATGGACCCTACGCGCTCGGCGCCGTGATCGACGACCGGACGGTCCCGGAGCTCCGTTGCCGGATCGTGTGCGGCAGCGCGAACAACCAGCTCGCCGAGGAGCGGCACGGCACACTCCTCCACGAGAAGGGGATCGTCTACGCGCCCGACTACATCGCCAACGCCGGCGGGACCATCTTCGACACCGACCGGCTCCAGAAGGGCGGCTTCAATCGCGAGCGGGCATGGGCCAACGTCGCGCGCATCGGGGAGCGCATGACCGAGCTGATCGCCATCTCGAAGCAGGAGCGGATCCCGACCTGGCTCGCGGCCGATCGCCTCGCCGAGCGGCGCCTCGGGATGGCGCGTCACCTGCGAATGATCTGAGAGCCTGTGAGGGAATGGTCGTCCGGCTCCCCCTCCCCCCGGTGGGTGGGGGGAGGGGGAGTTGGAGGGTGGGCGGGAGGTCCCGAACCACAGGGCTCGTCAAACGTTGACATGAAGCGGGCGGGCCACTAAGATGGCGGCCGATATGGCGGAGGAGCGGTCCGCCGACCTCGGCACGCTGCTCGATCGCCTGGTGACCGAGGCGGGCGAGGCCGTCACGGCCGTCCGGCGCTTCCCACCGCGGCCGGCCGTGCTGCTGTCCATTCCTGATTCCGTCAACCCGCGGATCGCCGAGGCGCTGCGGGCCCGCGGGATCGAGGCGCTCTACAGCCACCAGGCGCGGGCCGTCGAGCTCACCGCGAAGGGTGGTCACTCCGTGGTGGTGACGCCGACCGCCTCGGGCAAGACGCTCTGCTACAATCTGCCGGTCCTCCAGGCGCTCCTGACCGACCCGGCGGCCCGGGCCCTCTACCTCTTCCCGACCAAGGCGCTGGCCCAGGACCAGCTCGCCGAGCTGGAGGCCCTGGCCCGGGCCCTCCCCGAGCTCCGGATCCACACCTACGACGGCGACACCCCGCAGGACGCGCGGCGCGCGGTCCGGGCCCGCGCCAACCTCGTCCTCACGAACCCGGACATGCTCCACGCCGGGATTCTCCCGCACCACACGAAGTGGGTGGCGCTCTTCCAGAACCTCCGCTACGTGGTCATCGACGAGCTGCACACCTACCGGGGCGTCTTCGGCAGCCACCTGGCCAACGTCCTCCGCCGGCTCCAGCGGATCTGCCGCCACTACGGCGCGGCCCCCCAGTTCATCTGCGCCTCGGCGACCATCGCCAACCCGCAGGAGCTGGCCGAGCGCCTGATCGGCCAGCCGGTCGGCCTGGTGACCGAGAACGGCGCCCCGTCGGGCGAGAAGGTCCTGGTCTTCTACAATCCGCCCGTCGTCAACGCCGAGCTGGGCATCCGCCGGCCGTACCTCAAGGAGGCCGCGCGGCTGGCCACCCCGTTCCTCAAGCGCGGGATCGCGACCATCGTCTTCGCCGGGAGCCGCCTGGCCCAGGAGGTGCTGCTCACCGCGCTGAAGGCGGCGGTGGAGCGGGCCCCGGCGCTGACCAACGTGATCCGCGGCTACCGGGGCGGCTACCTCCCCGGACGGCGGCGCGACGTGGAGCGCGGGCTGCGGGAGGGCGAGGTGCGTGGGGTCGTGTCGACCAACGCGCTCGAGCTGGGGATCGACATCGGTCACCTCGACCTCGCGGTGCTGGCCGGCTACCCTGGCACCATCGCCTCGAGTTGGCAGCAGGCGGGCCGGGCCGGCCGGCGGAGCGCACTGTCGGCCGCGGTGCTGGTCGCCTCCTCGGCGCCGCTCGACCAGTTCATGGTCACCCACCCCGCCTACTTCTTCGGCGCCTCGCCCGAGCACGGCCTCGTCAACCCCGACAACCCCTACATTCTGGTGAGCCATCTCAAGTGCGCCGCCTTCGAGCTGCCCTTCGTCAACGGCGAGCGCTTCGGCGACCAGGACGTCGCGGAGTATCTGCGCCTCCTCGGTGAGGAGGGGCTGCTCCACCGGGCCGGCGGCCGGTGGCACTGGACCAGCGAGAGCTACCCGGCCGACCACCTCTCGCTCCGCGCGGTCGGCAGCGACAACTTCGTCGTGATCGACACGACCCACCGGGAGATGGTCGACCGCCAGCTCGGGAAGAAACGACAGGTCATCGCCGAGGTCAACTGGAGGAGCGCCTTCGGCATGGTCTACCCGAAGGCGATCTACCTGATCGAGGGCGAGCAGTTCGAAGTCCAGGAGCTGCACTTCCGGGAGGATGAGGAGAAGGTCGCCTACGTCAAGCGCATCGCCGTGGACTACTTCACCGACGCCATCACCGCGAAGGGCGTGTGGGCGCTCGACCGCTTCCGCGACGCCCCGGCCGGCGAGGGCCGGCTGGCCCACGGAGAGCTGCTCGTCGCCGAGCAGGTGGTGGGCTTCAAGAAGATCAAGTTCGACACGATGGAGAACGTGGGCTCGGGCGCGGTCGAGCTGCCCCAGCAGGAGATGCAGACCGCGGGACTCTGGCTCACCATCGCCCCGGAGACCCTCGAGGCCGTCTCCCCCGACCGCGACGCCCTGATCGACGGCCTGCGCGGCCTCGCCTATCTGGTCCACCACCTGGCGCCCCTCTTCCTCATGTGCGACGTGCGGGACCTCGGCTCCTGGCTCGGCGACGCCCCGCCGGAGTTGGGGGTGACGGCGGGGGCGACGCCGCCTGTCCTGACCGCACACGGGACCCGACGCCGATTGCTCGATTCCGCGCGGTTCGAGCCGACCGTGTACCTCTACGACAACCAGCCGGGCGGGATCGGGCTGACCGAGCGCCTCTTCGAGCTGCTCCCTCCGCTCCTGGCCCGGGCCCGCGAGATCCTGGCCGCGTGTCGCTGCCAGGCCGGCTGTCCCTCCTGTGTGGGGCCGGTCAACGAGGTGGGGCGGCAGGCCCGACCCATCGCGGCCGCCCTCCTGGACCGGCTCCTGGGTTGACGGGCCGAGGCCTGGCCTCGCGGTGATCGTCGGGCTCCGTCCGGGCGGCCCCGACGCCCGCGCCGGCGCCGACCGGCTCGCCCGGCTCCGCGAGATGCTGCGGCGGCTGGAGGCGGAGCCGCCACGGCGCCGCTTGGCCGCCTCCACGCCCGACCTGGGTCTGGAGCGTGTCGAGACGCCCCACGGCCCCGCCTTCCGTCGGGTCGAAGACGTGCCGCTCCCGCCGTTCCTGCTCGAGGCGCTGGCCCCGCTCGCGGAGGCCGGGACCGAGGGCACGGCGTTCCTGGACACCGAGACGACCGGGCTCGCCGGCGGGACGGGGACCTACGTGTTCCTCGTGGGGCTGGCGACGTGGACGGGCCATGGTCTCCGGGTCACGCAGTACTTCCTCGGTGATCTCGCGACCGAGGCCGCGTTCCTCGCCGCCGTCGCCGCGGCGGTGGCCGGGGTCCGGCGACTCGTGACCTTCAACGGGCGGACCTTCGACCTGCCGCTTCTCGAGACGCGCTACCTCCTGGCCCGCGCCCCGTGGTGGGGCGCGGAGATCGCCCACGACGACCTCTGTCCCATGGCGCGGGCCCTCTGGCGGGGGCGCGTGGCCGACTGCCGGCTGACCACGCTGGAGACCGGCCTCCTCGAGCTCGACCGCGGCGACGACCTGCCCGGCGCGATGATGCCGCAGCTCTACTTTCGCTACCTCCGCTTCGCCGACCGCCGGCCCCTGCCGCGGATCTTCGCGCACAACCGCTGGGACCTGGTCGCGCTCGCCGCGCTGGCCGCGCGGGCCGCGGCCCTCCTGGCCGGGCCCGATCCCCGCCACGACCCGGTGGAGTGGCTGGGGGCCGCCCGCTGGTTCGAGCGTCGCGACCCGGCCCGGAGCGCCGGGTTCTACGAGGCCGCGCTCCGAGCGCCGCTCCCGGCCGGCCTGCGGACGCGCGGAGCCTGGCGACTCGGGCGGCTCTGGCGCCGCGCGGGGCGAGGCGCGGAGACGCTGGCGCTCTGGCGGGAGGTCCTGCGCGACGATCCGACCCCGCCGCTCGGCCTGCTCGTCGATGTCGCCAAGCTCCTCGAGCACCACGCGCGCGACCCCGTCGCCGCGCTCGGCATCACGCGGGCCGCGCTCGCCCGCGCGGAGGCCGAGGTCCCGTTCGAGGTCCGCGCGCTGGTGCTGGAGGCGCTCGCCCACCGCGCCCGGCGCCTGGAGCGCCGCACCGGGCGGAGGGCTGCCCCGCCGACCTAGCTTTCGTTCGTCAGGTCGAAGGCGACGACGTGCGCCAGGTTCGCCACGAGGCGGACCCGGGTGCCGATTGGGTAGAGGGTGGTGGACGGCTGGACGGAGTGGACCCGGGCGCCGGAGGCCAGGCGCAGGCGGTAGACGTTCTCGGCGCCGTGGAACTGCCACCCGACGATCACGACGTCGCCGTCCGGGTGCGGGATGAAGTCGATGTCGTCCGGGCGGATCATGATGTCCACCGGCATGCCGACCGGGTGGCCGTCGGGATTCCGGAAGGTCCCGATCTCGGAGACGATCCCCTCCTCCTTCACGATGCAGCGGAGAAAGTCCGCCTCGCCCACGAACTCGGCCACGAAGCGCGTGGCCGGGTGGTGGTAGACCTCGTACGGCACGTCGACCTGCTCGAGATGCCCGGCGTTGAGCACGCCGACCGCGTCGGCGAGCGTGAAGGCTTCCTGCTGGTCGTGGGTGACGAAGACGGCCGTCGTGCCGGTCAGCCGGAGGATCTTCCCGATCTCCTCGCGCATCACCGCCCGCAGGTCGGCGTCAAGATTCGAGAACGGCTCGTCGAGGCAGATCAGGGCGGGGGCGGGAGCGAGCGCGCGGGCCAGCGCCACCCGCTGCTGCTGGCCGCCTGACAGCTCGTGCGGATACCGCTCGGCGAGACCACCGAGGCCGACCAGCTCGAGCACCTCGGCCACGCGCCGGGCGCGGGCCGGCCGGTCGAGGCGGCCCAGGCCGAAGGCGACGTTGTCGCCGACGCCCAGGTGCGGGAAGAGAGCATAGTCCTGGAAGACCATGCCCACCCCGCGCGCTTCAGGGGGAACCGCCCGGCCGGGGGCGGACATCGGCTGCCCCCGGATCTCGATGCTCCCGCGGTCCGGAGTCTCGAAGCCGGCGATCAGACGGAGCGTCGTGGTCTTGCCGCAGCCGGACGGGCCGAGCAGGGCGAAGATCCGCCCGGCCTCCACGGTCAGGGAGAGCGCGTTCGACCGCGGGCGGGCCCTCGCGTGTGAAGCACTTGGTGACGCCCTGGAGCTGGAGAAGGCTCACGGACCCGGTCGGTCGTGCCCGGCCGCTCAGCTCGGCCGGTACACCCAGATCTTGGCGGCGGCCGCCAGCCCCAGGACGATGCGGGCGCCCCGGCCGGGAGCGGACATCGCGATCGTCCCCGCCCACGGCGCCACCTCGTCGATCCGGAGACGGGTGCCGGGCTTGACGTCGCTGTTCCACAGGTGCTCGAGCAGCCGGCGGTCCGCCTCCGCCTCCTCGGTGATCCGCTCGACGACGACGGTCGCGCCCTCCGGAGCCTGATCGAGCGGGAACGGATGGGTCGGCGCCGGAGCCGGCATTCCCGGGATCGGGTTGCCGTGGGGGCAGGTGCTCGGCATGCCGAGGAGGGTCGCCAGCCGCTCCTCGACGCGCGGCGAGAGCGCGTGCTCCAGGCGGTGGGCTTCCTCGTGGGCCTCCGTCCAGTTGAGCGCGAGGATGTCGGTGAGCCACCGCTCGAGGAGCCGATGGCGCCGCGCCATGACCTCGGCCAGCGCCTTGCCTTTCCGCGTCAGCGTGATCGCCTTGCTAGCGTCCAGCCGGAGGTACCCGGCCCGGACCATGCGCCGGAGGGCCTCGGTGACCGCCGGGGGCGAGACACGCATGTGCTTGGCGAGGCGGGCGCCGATGACCGTGTGGCCGCTGCCGCCCAGGTCGTAGATCCCGGCCAGGTAGTCCTGGACGGACGCGCTGCTGTGCTCGGCCGACCGGGCCGCAGTTTTTAGCCTTGACAGAGGTTTCTTATTAGGCATACTTAACGCCGCGCACGTATCCGGCGCGCTGTCATTGTAGCCTTCCCGGGCGGCGGGCGCAAATCGCCAGTCGGGACGGCGCGATCTCATTCGAACTGGAGGACGGTCCATGCGGATCCCCGTGGCGTTCGTGGGAGTGGGGCTCACCCTCGCGCTGGCGATGGCGCCGGGCCTGGCGACCGGGCCGGCAACCGCGGCCGAGTCGAGAGACGTCGTCGTGTACTCGGCCCGGATCGAGGCGCTCATCAAGCCGATGTTCGACGCCTTCACGGCCAAGACCGGCATCAAGGTCCAGATCTTCAGCGCCGGCGAAGCCGAGTTGTTCGAGCGCCTCAAGGCGGAGGGCGCCGGCACGCCGGCCGACGTGCTGATGACCGTCTACGTCGGCAACCTCTGGCTTGCCCAGCAGGCCGGGCTGCTCCAGGGCTTCACCTCTCCTGTGATCGAGAAGAACATTCCCGCCCACCTGCGGGCCAAGGGGAACGACTGGGTCGGCCTGTCGGTGCGCGCCCGCACCATCGCCTACACCACCGAGCGGGTCAAGCCGGCCGAGCTGTCCACCTATGAGGCGCTCGGGGATCCCAAGTGGCGGGGGCGACTCTGCCTCCGCACGTCCAAGAAGGTCTACAACCAGTCGATGGTCGCGACGATGATCAAGACGCTGGGCGAGCCGCGCGCCGAGGAGATCGTGCGGGCATGGATGGCGAACGAGCCGCGCATCTTCGCGAGCGACACCAAGCTCCTGGAGGGCGTCGCCGCCGGGCAGTGCGACGTCGGGCTCGTCAACACCTACTACCTCGCCCAGCTCAAGGCGAAGGAGGCCAACTTCCCGGCGGCCCTGTTCTGGCCCAACCAGGCGGACCGGGGCGTGCACGTCAACATCTCGGGGGCGGGGGTGACCCGGCACGCCAAGCACCGCGACCAGGCCGTCAAGCTGATCGAGTTCCTCAGCTCGACCGAGGTCCAGAACCTCTACGCCGACGTCAACTACGAGTACCCGGCCAACCCGAGCGTCAAGCCGAGCGCGCTCCTCGCCGCGTGGGGGAGCTTCAAGGCCGACCCCGTCGACGTGGCAGCCGCCGGCGAGTACCAGGCGGCGGCTACGAAGCTGATGGATCGCGCGGGATGGAAGTAGGCCGGACCCCCCGCCCGGTCGCCGCACCATGAGCCGACCGGCGGCGGAGGCCAGCCCTTGGCCGCCCGCCGCCGGTCTGACCCGTGACCCCTGGCCGCTCGCGGCCGGCGCGGTCGCGCTACTGGTCGCTACGCCGGTGCTCCTCGTGGGCGCGTCCCTGGCGCGCCCGAGCGTGGACGTCTGGCGGCATCTGTGGGCGACCCAGCTCCTGGAGCTGATCGGGAACACTCTCGCGCTGATTGCCGGCGTCGGCGTGGGGGCCGCGGTGATGGGGACCGGACTCGCCTGGCTCGTGACGATGTACCGGTTCCCGGGCCGCGGCGTCTTCGAGTGGCTCCTCGTCCTGCCCCTCGCGATGCCGGCCTATGTCATCGGGTTCGTCTTCCTGGCGCTCTTCGACTACACGGGCCCGGTGCAGCGGGCGCTGCGCACCCTCACCGGCGGCCCCGCGCGCTGGTTTCCGGACATCGAGTCCTACGGCGGCGTGGTCGTGGTCATGACCCTCGTGCTCTATCCATACGTCTACGTGCTGGCCCGGGTGGCGTTCCTGGAGCAATCGGAGAGCGCGCTGGAGGCGGCCCGCGCCCTCGGCGTGTCACGCCGCGCGGCGTTCTGGCGGGTGGCGCTTCCGCTGGCGCGTCCGGCCATCGTAGCCGGGGTGATGCTGGCGTTGATGGAGGCCCTGGCCGACTTCGGCACCGTCGCCATCTTCAATTACTCGACCTTCACCGTAGCGATCTACCGGGTCTGGTTCGGGCTGTTCAATCGTCACGCGGCGACCGAGCTGGCCACCCTGCTCGTGCTCTTCACGCTGACCCTGTACGGGGCAGAGCGGGCGCTCCGCCGCCGCGCCCGCTTCGATCCCCGAGGGCTCGGGGCGCGTCCCGTCCCGCGGATGGCGCTGACCGGCTGGCGGGCCGGGGGCGCCACGGGACTCGCCGGTGCCGTCGTCGGGGTGGCCTTCGTTCTCCCGGTCGTCCGGCTCCTCGCGTGGATCCCGGCCGGGGCCTCCGACGACCGCTATCCCGGGTTCGTCGGCAACACGGTGGCGGTGGCGGCGGTGGCCGCCGCCATCGTGGTGGTCGCCGCGCTCGTGGTGGCGTACGGGGTGCGCCAGAGCCGGCGGCCAGCCGTTGCGTTCCTGGCCCGGCTGGCCAGCATGGGGTACGCCCTGCCGGGGTCGGTGGTCGCGGTGGGGGTCCTGGCGCTCCTGGCCTGGCTCGATCAGGTCGTCGGGGGCTTGTTCCTGGTGGGATCGCTGGTTGGCCTCGTCTTCGCTTACTCGGTTCGGTTCCTGGCCGTCGGCTACCAGTCCGTCGAGGCGAGCCTGGCCCGGATCACACCCAGCATGGACATGGCCGCTCGCTCGCTCGGCGTCGCGCCCGGCGGTGTGCTGCGCCGGATCCACCTGCCGCTCCTCCGGCGCGGCCTCTTCACCGCCGGACTCCTGGTCTTCGTGGACGTGATGAAGGAGATGCCGGCGACCCTGCTCCTCCGCCCGCTCGGCTACGACACCCTGGCCGTCCGGGTGTGGCAGTTCACCTCGGAGTCGTTGTGGGAGGCGGCGGCGCTCCCGGCCCTGACGATCGTCGCCGCTGGTGTGCTGCCGCTTCTCGTGCTCGTGCGGCAGAGCGCCGGTCCGCGCCGCCGCCCGCCATCCCGGCAGCGCCGTTGAGCGGACGTCGGTGGGTCTGCCGAGCCCCCCGATGCTCTTCAGTTCGGGACCGCCCGCCTACCCCCCCAACCCCCCTCCCCCACCCACCGGGGGGGAGGGGGGAGTCGGAGGACCCATTGCGTCACACGCTCTCAGCGGGATAGACCCTCGGGGTTGACCGGGTTCGCCGGCCGGGTCCCTTCGACGTCCGGCAGGTGGGCCGCCAGCTCCGCCTTGCCGAGCCGCCGATCCTCGGGATTGATCCGGACGGTGGCCCGGGCCCGGGCGAGGTCGAGCGCCTCCCGGGGGAGCTGTCGCGAGATGAACAGGGTGCCTGGCATGAGGGGGCTGCCTCTCTCCGGGGCGGGCCCGTCTGGCGGAGCGGGCGAGCCGTTCCCGGGCCCGTCGCGTTGCGCAACTCGCGGTCGGTGCAGCAAGACCGGTGCTCCGACCGGCGCCACCCGATACCGTCGCCACTTTGCGGTTGACCGATCCCGAGGGCGCGGGTATATTAGCACTCGCCTCGATTGAGTGCTAACATCACGGTGGGGCCCGGCTCGCATCCGGCCGACAACCTATCATCAAAACCGACAGGCCCGAGAAGGAGGAGGTCACGGCATGGCAACCGCCACCAAAACCAAGCTTCGTCCGCTCCATGACCGCATTCTCATCAAGCGCGTCGAGGAAGAGGAAGTCCGACGCGGCGGCATCATCATCCCGGACACCGCGAAGGAGAAGCCCCAGGAGGGCAAGGTGATCGCGGTCGGCACCGGCAAGGTGACCGAGGACGGCAAGAAGATCCCGCTCGACGTCAAGGCGGGCGATCGGATCCTGTTCGGGAAGTATTCCGGCAGCGAGGTCAAGATCGACGACGAGGAGTACCTCATCCTGCGGGAAGAGGACGTCCTCGGCATCCTCGACTGATTCCACCCCCCAGTCACCGATAAGGAGAGACGTGCATGCCCAAGCAGCTCATGTTCGATCAGGAAGCCCGCGCTGCGCTCCTGCGCGGAGTCAACATCATGGCGGAGGCCGTGAAGGCCACGCTGGGCCCGAAGGGCCGGAACGTGGTCATCGACAAGAAGTTCGGCAGCCCCACCATCACCAAGGACGGCGTCACCGTCGCCAAGGAGATCGAGCTGAAGGACCCCTACGAGGACATGGGGGCCCAGATGTTGAAGGAGGTCGCCTCCAAGACCTCCGACGTCGCCGGTGACGGCACCACCACCGCGACCGTCCTCGCCCAGGCGATCTTCCGCGAGGGCCTCAAGAACGTGACCGCCGGCGCCAACCCGATGGGGCTCAAGCGGGGCATCGAGCAGGCGGTCGAGAAGGTCGTCGAGGACCTGAAGAGGATGTCGAAGACGACCAAGGACAAGAAGGAGATCGCCCAGGTCGCGACGATCGCGGCCAACAACGACAAGACGATCGGCAGCCTGATCGCCGAGGCCATGGAGAAGGTCGGCAAGGACGGCGTCATCACGGTGGAAGAGGCCAAGGCGATGGAGACGACCCTGGAGGTCGTCGAGGGGATGCAGTTCGACCGCGGCTACCTCTCGCCGTACTTCGTGACCGACCCCGAGCGGATGGAGACCGTCCTCGAGGACGCCATCATCCTCATCCACGAGAAGAAGATCAGCGTGATGAAGGACATGCTCCCGCTCCTCGAGCAGGTCGCCCGGTCCGGCCGGCCGTTCCTGGTCATCGCCGAGGAGGTCGAGGGCGAAGCGCTGGCCACGCTGGTCGTGAACAAGCTCCGCGGCACCCTGTCCTGCTGCGCCGTGAAGGCGCCGGGTTTCGGTGACCGGCGGAAGGCCATGCTGCAGGACATCGCCACCCTGACCGGCGGCAAGGCGATCACCGAGGACCTCGGCATCAAGCTCGAGAACATCAAGCTGGAGGACCTCGGCAAGGCGAAGAAGGTGGTCGTGGACAAGGACAACACCACGATCGTCGAGGGCGCCGGCAACTCGAAGGAGATCGAGGGACGCATCAAGCAGATCCGGGCGCAGATCGAGGAGACCACCTCGGACTACGACCGGGAGAAGCTGCAGGAGCGGCTGGCCAAGCTCGCCGGCGGCGTGGCGGTCATCAAGGTCGGGGCCGCCACCGAGACCGAGATGAAGGAGAAGAAGGCCCGCGTCGAGGACGCGCTGAACGCCACGCGGGCCGCCGTCGAGGAAGGGATCGTGCCGGGCGGCGGCGTGGCCCTGCTGCGGGCCGCCAAGGCGCTCGACCACATGAAGCTGTCGGGGGACGAGGCGACCGGCGCCAACATCGTCAAGCGGGCGCTGGAGGAGCCGATCCGACAGATCGTCGAGAACGCCGGCCTCGAAGGCTCGGTCGTCGTCGAGAAGGTCAAGGCGGCCAGCGCCCCGACCCAGGGGTTCGACGCCGAGAGCAACGAGTACGTCGACCTGATCCAGGCGGGGATCATCGATCCCACCAAGGTGGAGCGCATCGCTCTGCAGAACGCCGCGTCCATCGCGTCGCTCCTGCTGACGACCGAGGCGCTCATCACCGACATCCCCGAGGAGTCCAAGGCGGCGGCGCCGCCGATGCCGCACGGCGGCGACTTCTAGGTCTTTCCCGAGGCCGTGGGGACGGCCCCCGCAGTGCGAGCTGCGGGGGCCGTCCCGCTTTCCGGGGATTTGCGGCTTGCGCGCCGTCCGAGGTCGCTGCTATGCTAAAGCGCTTTGCCGATGGCCGCGGCTGGTCCTCCGGGATCGCCGGGGTCCGAGAGGAGGTGAGGAGCTCTGCATCTGTACGACGTGCTGATCATTGCCGACCCGCGCCTGACGGAAGAAGAGGTCGCCCAGCTCAGCACCCGGCTGGTGGAGGCCTGCACCGGCCTCGGGGGCGAGGTCGTCTCGACCGAGAACTGGGGTAAGCGGCGGCTGGCGTACGAGATCCGGAAACAGCGGGAAGGGACATACGTCCTCCTGCAGATCAAGGCCGAGCCGCCCGCTGTTCGGGAGTTCGAGCGGCAGCTGAAGCTCAACGAGGCGGTCCTGCGCTTCATGACGACGCGCGTGATCGAAGGGCGGCGGAAGGCTCGGGCGCCGGTGCCCGAGGAGCCGCCGGCCGACCCGGAGCCGACGATGGACCGGACCGCTGGGGAGGTCGGCTGATGGCGAGCTTGAACAAGGTCTTCCTCATCGGCAACCTGACCCGCCCGCCCGAGCTGCGATACACTCCGAGCGGCACCGCGGTCCTCGATCTGCGGCTGGCCGTGAATCGGTCCTACACGACCCAGGGCGGGGAGCGCCGGGACGAGACCTGCTTCCTGACCGTGGTGGTGTGGGGCAAGCAAGCGGAGGCGTCGGCCCAGTACCTGGACAAGGGCAGCCCGGTCATGGTCGAGGGTCGCCTCCAGACCCGCGACTGGGAGGGCAAGGACGGCCAGAAGCGGAACGTGGTGGAAGTCGTGGCCGAGCGCATCCAGTTTCTGGGCCGAGCGAAGGGGCCCGTGGCCGCGCCCCCCGGCGAGATCGAGCCTGTCGAGGAAGGCGCCGGCCAGGGCGACGAGGTTCCCTTTTGAGGCGAATCGCTGAGGAGACGAGCACGTGGTGAAGCCCGTGAAGCGGCGCCGGTTCGGCCGGCGCAAGGTCTGCAAATTCTGTGTCGACAAGATCGACACCGTCGACTACAAGGACGTCAAGCGACTCCGGACCTTCGTGACCGAGCGGGGCAAGATCATCCCGCGGCGGATCTCGGGGAGCTGCGCCCGGCACCAACGGCAGCTCACCGATGCGCTGAAGCGGCTGCGCACGGTCGCCCTCATCCCCTACGTCGTCGCCGAGTAGGATCGCGTGACCGCTCTCCAGGGGACGAGGGGCGTCGTCCTGCTGGGCGCGGGTCTGGGTGTCGTGTTGCTCGGGGTGGAAATCGGTGAGGCGCGCTTCGGCCTGGGGGGTGCCACCGCCCTGGTGAGCCTGGTGCCCATCGCCCTCAGCGTCGTCCTCGGGGGCGCGCTGGCAGCCGGGGTGGCGGTGGCGACCACGGTGGCGGGGGTGGCTCTCTCGCTCGGGGCGTCGGCGGCCATCGTCGTCGGTGTCCGGGAGGTGCTGCCGGGGCTCGTCCTCGGCACGGTGCTGGTCCGGCGCCTTCACCTGCCGGCCAGCCTCCTGCTGGTCGGGACGGGCAACCTGCTCGGTCTCCTCGCGCTGGTCTGGGCGTACGTGCCGGCCCCGGCCGGCCTCCTCGCCCTCCTCCGGCGCCAGCTCGAGGCACACGTCGCCGACGTCGACCGATTGTCCAGCCTGCTCGGACTGAACCGCGACCCGGCCTGGGTCGCCGAGTCGGCCCGGGTGCTCGGCGCCACGATGCGCATCGCCGGCCCGGCGATCTTCGCCGTGGGGTTGCTCGTGGTCGCCCTCACCAACTACGTCGGCGCCCGGCTCTGCCTGCGCGGCCGCGGGTTTCGCGCGTTCGCCGAGGAGGCGGTGCCCGACCACGTCGTGTGGGGCGTCATCGCGGCCGGGGCGATGCTCATCTCGCAACAGGAGGCGATCGAGCTGCTCGGCATCAACGTCCTGATCGTGCTCGCGTTCCTCTACGCCATTCAGGGGCTGGCGGTCCTGCGCCACTTCTTCCAGAAGGCGCGGGTGCCGCGCCCGTTGCAGGGCGTCAGCTTCGGGCTGTTTGCCGTGCAGCCGCTCCTTCTGATCGCGGCCGCGTGTCTCGGGCTGTCGGACCTCTGGGCCGACTTTCGAAAGATCAGGCGGGCCGCGACCCCGGCTTGACCCCGCCGTGCCGATACCCGCAATTCGACGGACATGATGGGAGAGACGGAGCCATGAAGATCATCCTGATGGAAGATATCGCATCCCTGGGTCGGCGCGGGGAGGTGCGCGAGGTCGCAACCGGCTACGCGCGCAACTACCTGCTCCCGAAGAAGCTCGCGGTACCGGCCACCCCGGGCAACCTCCAGAACCTCGAGCATCTCAAGCGCCAGCGCGAGCGAATCGAGCAGAAGGCCCGAGACGAGGCCCAGGCGACCGCCCGGCGGATCGGCGGGCTGACCTTCGCGGTGGCGACCCGCGCGTCGGAAGACGGCCACCTGTTCGGCTCGGTCTCCGCCCAGGACGTCGTCCAGTTCCTGGAGGGGCACCAGATCGCGCTCGAGAAGCGCCGGGTGGGGCTGGAGGAGCCGATCAAGGCGCTCGGCGAGTACCAGGTGCCGATCCGGCTTCCCCACGACGTCACGGCGACGCTGGCGGTGACGGTCAGCCGGGAATAGGCGGGACCGCCCGTCGCTCGGGAGGGCAGCATGGCGGCGCTCGTCGAGCTCCCCGGCAAGATCCCGCCCCACAATCTCGAGGCCGAGCGGGCCGTGCTCGGCGCCATCCTCCTCGAGCCGGGCGTGCTCCCGCGCGCCATCGAGCTCCTGGCCGCCGACGAATTCTACAAGGACGCCCACCGAAAGATCTACGGCGCCATGGTCCGGCTCTTCGAGCGGAGCGAGCCGGCCGATGTCCTCACGGTGACCGAAGAGCTGAAGCGGGCGGGCGAACTGGAGGAGGTGGGTGGGCAGGCGGCCCTGGCCACCCTGATGGAAGAGGCGACCGTCGCCACCCAGTTCGCCTCCTACGCGCAGATGGTCCGGGACAAGGCCCAGCTCCGCGAGCTGATCCGGGTCGCCCGCGAGATCACCGAGCACGGCTTCGACGAGTCGGAGGACGTCCGGGCGCTGGTCGATCGGGCCGAGCAGATGGTCTTCCGGATCTCGGAGCGGCGCCTGCACCGGTCGGCGGTGCCGGTGCGCGAGATCCTCACCCGCACCATCGAGCACATCGAGCTACTCTATCGCCGGAAGGAGCACATCACCGGCGTGCCCACCGGGTTCAAGGAACTCGACCGGCTGACGGCGGGATTCCAGAAATCGGACTTCGTCATCATTGCGGGCCGGCCCTCCATGGGAAAGACCGCGTTCGCGCTCAACGTCGCCGAGGAGGTCGCGGTCACTGACGGCCGGCCGGTGCTGATCTTCAGCCTGGAGATGGCCAAGGAGCAGCTCGTGCAGCGGCTCCTCTGCGCGGAAGCCCGGGTCGACTCGCATCGGGTGCGGACCGGGTACCTGGAAGCGGCCGACTGGAAGCGGATCGGCGTGGCCGCCGGCCGCCTGGCCGACGCCCCTCTGTTCATCGACGACACCGCCAACCTGTCGGTGCTGGAGGCGCGCGCCAAGGCCCGGCGCATCCGGGCCGAGCACGGGCTCGAGCTGGTCGTCATCGACTACCTCCAGCTCATGCAGGGCCGCTGGCGCGCCGAGAACCGCCAGCAGGAGATCTCGGAGATCTCCCGCTCGCTGAAGGCGTTGGCCAAAGAGCTGGAGGTGCCGGTGGTGGCCCTGTCCCAGCTCTCCCGGGCGCTGGAGGCCCGCGGCGGCGACGCCTCCCCGCGCCTGTCCGACCTGCGCGAGTCCGGCGCGCTCGAGCAGGACGCCGACGTCATCGTGTTCCTCCACCGGCCGGGGCTCTACAAGGAGAACCCGTCCGACGCCGAGAAGAACCTGACCGACGTGATCATCGGCAAGCAGCGGAACGGCCCGACCGACAAGCTCCAGCTCGTGTTCAAGCCGGAGTACACGCGTTTCGAGGACCTGTCGCCCCGCGGCCAGGCCTGATCCCGGCGCCGTGAGGTAGCGTAGGGCCATGTGGGTCCAGGCCCTCAAGCGGGTCCTGCTCGGCACGCCGATTCCCACCAGCCTGGCCAAGCACGAGCGGCTCTCCCGCGTCACCGGGCTGGCCGTCTTCGCCTCCGACGCCCTCTCGTCGGTGGCGTACGCGACCGAGGAAATCCTGCTCATCCTCGTGCTGGCGGGAACGGCCGCGCTGTACCTCTCGGTTCCGATCGGGCTCGGGATCGCCGCGCTCATCGCCATCGTCGTGAGCTCGTACCGGCAAACCATCCTCGCCTATCCGCAGGGCGGGGGAGCCTACATCGTGACCCGGGAGAACCTGGGCCGGTACCCCAGCCTGATCGCGGGCGGCGCGCTCCTGATCGACTACGTGCTCACGGTGGCGGTCAGCATCGCCGCCGGCATCGCCGCCATCACCTCGGCGGTCCCCGCCCTCTATCCCTATCGAGTCTGGCTCTGCGTCCTGGGGGTCGTTCTCATCTCCATCGGCAACCTGCGCGGGGTGCGGGAGTCGGGGAAGCTCTTCGCCACGCCGACCTACCTCTTCGTGGGCGCTTACGCGCTGATGATCGGCTGGGGCGGGGTGGCCTGGCTCACCGGCGGGGCGGGCGGCCCCGGCGCGGGCCCACCCGGGACCGGGGGGCCCGACGCCCAGCAGCTGACGCTCTTCCTGGCGCTCCGGGCCTTCGCCTCGGGGTGCGCCGCCCTGACCGGGATCGAGGCGGTCTCCGACGGCGTGCCGGCCTTCCAGCCACCCGGAGGCGCGGAATGCGCGGGCCGTGCTCGTCTGGCTCGGCGTCATCCTGATCGCGCTCTTCCTCGGGATCACGTTCCTGACCCACCACTTCGCGATCCTCCCGGTCGAGGGCGAGACCGTGACCTCGCAGCTGGCCCGGCGGGTCTTCGGGGACAGCTTCTTCTACTACTTCGTCCAGGCGGTGACGACCCTCATCCTGGTCCTGGCCGCCAACACCAGCTTCGCCGACTTCCCGCGGCTGGCCTTCTTCATGGCCCGCGACCGCTTCATGCCGCGGCAGTTCGCCAACCGCGGGCGATCGCCTCGCCTATCTCGAACGGCATCCTGATCCTGGCGGTCCTGAGCGCGTGCCTGCTGGTGATCTTCCAGGGCGACACCCACGCGCTGATCCCGCTCTACGCGGTGGGCGTCTTCGTCTCGTTCACGCTGTCCCAGTCCAGCATGGTGCGCTACTGGCTCCGGCTCCGGACGCCGCTGCTGGCCCATGCGGGCCGCGCTGAACGGGGTGGGCGCGGCGGCGACCGGGCTGGTGATGCTCGTCATCGCGACGACCAAGTTCACCCACGGGGCCTGGATCGTCATCGCTCCTGATCCCTTGCCTGGTCTTTCTCTTCCTCGCCATCCACCGGCACTACGAGGACGTCGCGCTCCAGCTTTCTGTGGAGAACGCCGAGCCCCACCGGCCGCCGTCGGGGCACACCGTGCTGGTGCTCGTCGGCGACGTACACCGCGGGATGCTCCCGGCCCTGGAGTATGCCCAGGCGCTCTCGCCGAGCGCCCGCGCCGTGTACGTGGAGGTCGACTCCGACTCCACGCGTCGCCTGGAGGATCGGTGGGGCAAGTGGGGGAGCGGCGTGCCGCTGGTCGTGCTCCGGTCGCCCTATCGTTCGGTGGTCGGGACCTTCCTGGAGTACCTCGATCACCTCCAGCGGCAGGCGCCCGATCAGCTCATCACGATCATCCTGCCGGAGTTCGTGCCGGCGCGGTGGTGGCAGCACCTGCTGCACAACCAGACCGCGCTCCTGATCAAGGGCGCGCTCCTCTTCCGGAAGGGTGTGATCGTGACCAGCGTCCCCTACCACCTCAAATAGCCTGACCCCCGGCGGGGTAGAAGAGGGCGTCGCGGAGCACGACGCCGATCGGCTCGCCCTCGGGCACCGCGCGGGTCGCGGTGGCGACGAGGTCGTGCGGGCCCAGCCGGATCCGGTACTCGAAGAACTCGCCGCGGTAGACGCGGGCGACGACCCGAGCCGGCATTCCGGTCCCGGGCGCCTCCAGCTCGACCCGGGCCGGCCGCACCGCGAGTACTCCGGCGCCGGTCCCGCCGGGAGGCACGCGGGCCTCGATGATCGGCCCCTCGGGCACCGCGGTCAGTCGGGCCCGCCCCGGACCAGCCACCTCGGCGGGGAGGAAGCCGACATAACCCAGGAACTCGGCGACGAAGCGGTCGGCCGGGGTCCCGTAGACCGCTTCCGGCCGGTCGAGCTGGTGCAGCACCCCGGCGCCCATCACCGCCACCCGGTCGGCCAGCGCGAGCGCCTCGTCCTGGTCGTGGGTGACATAGAGAATGGCGGTCCCCACCCGCCGCTGGATCGCCTTCAGCTCGACGCGCATCTCCTGGCGCAGGCGGGCGTCGAGGTTCGAGAGCGGCTCGTCGAGAAGCAGCACGGCAGGCTCGGCGGCCAGCGCCCGGGCCAGCGCCACGCGCTGCTGCTGCCCGCCCGAGAGCTGGTGGGGATAGCGAGGGCCGAGCCCGTCCAGGCGCGTCAGCTCGAGGAGCGCCGCCACCCGCCGGGCGCGCTCGGCCGCCGGCACCCGCCGGAGCCGGAGCGGGTAGGCGACGTTCTGGACGACGGTCATGTGGGGCCACACGGCGTAGGTCTGGAAGACCATGCCGACGCGCCGGGCCTCGGGGGGAGGAAGACGGCACGGCGCGGCGCCGAGACGGTCACACCGCCGATCCGGATCTCGCCGGCCGATGGGTGCTCGAAGCCGGCCACCATCCGGAGCGTCGTCGTCTTGCCGCAACCCGACGGTCCCAGGATGGCGACGAACGCGCCGGGCGGCACGGTCAGCGTCACCCCGCGCACGGCGGCCGTCTCGCCGAAGCGCTTCTCGACGGCCTCCAGCTCGACGGCGTTCGGCCCCTCGCTCACGCGTCCCGCACCGCCGGCGCCCCGGCCAGGTACCGCGCCACGAAGTGCCCGGCCAGCGAGACGGCGACGATGAGCGTGGCCAGCGCCGCCGAGAGGAGGACCTTCCCCTCCTCGTGGAGATTGAAGGCCATCACGCCGATCGTCTCGTTGCCGGCCGACCACAGGATGACGGAGAGCGTGAGCTCGGTCAGCGCCGGCACCGCCGCCAGGACCCAGGCGGCGAGCAGGCCCGACCGGAGGAGCGGCACCGTCACGTCGGCGAGGGTCCGCCCCAGCGACGCGCCCGAGACCCGCGCGGCTTCCTCCAGCACCGGGTGGAGCTGCGCGAGCGCCGCCGCCACCGGCCGGAGGGCCAGGGCCAGGAAGCGCGCGATGTAGGCGATCAGGATGATCCAGAAGGTGTTGTAGAGGCGGAGCCCGAAGACCGGCCGCAGGAACGCCAGCACGATGGCGAGCGCCAGCACCGTCCCCGGCACGGCGAAGGGGAGCGTCACCAGGGTCTCCAGGAGGCCGCCCCCTCGCACCCGCCGCCGCTCGCGCAGATAGGCCACGGCCAGAGCGAGGACCACGCACACCGTGGCCGCCGAGGCCGCCAGCAGCAGGCTGTTCCGCGCCGCCCGCCAGACCGCCGGCAGCTGGAAGAGGAGGAGGCGGAAGTTCTCGAGGCCGAGGTTGTCCACCGAGAGCGGGCGGCCGTAAGCGCGCGTGAGGGCGGTCAGCACGACGGCGGCCAGCGGGATCGCCGACGTCAGCACCAGGAAGAGCACCACCCCGGCGCCGCACCAGCCACGAGCGCGGCCGAGCGGGACGATGGGGGCCCGCCCGCGGCCGGTCATCACCGCGAAGCCGCGCTCGCCGAACCACCAGCGCTGGAGCGCGAGGGCCGCCCCGGCGACAGCGACCAGGAGGAGGGACAGGGCGGCGGCCAGGTGGAGGTTGTACGGCCGGTCGAAGTCGAGGACGGTGGCGTAGATCTTGGTGGCGAGCACGAAGTACCGGGCCGGGAAGCCGAGGATCGCCGGCGTGCCGAACTCGGCCATGGCGGAGAGGAACACGAGCGTCATGCCGGCTGCGATGCTCGGGCCCACCAGGGGCAGCGTCACGTCCCGCACCGTCCGCCACGGCCCGGCCCCGGCGCTGCGGGCGGCTTCCTCGAGGGCCGGGTCCACGCGATCCAGGCCCGCCAGCACCGTGAGATAGGCGATGGGGTACTTGTAGAGGGTCATCGCCAGCACGATGCCGCCGCTGCCGTAGATCCCGACCAGGGGCTCGGCGCTCCCGGAGAACGCCATCCACGCCTGGTTCAGGAGCCCGGCCGGGCCGAGCACGTAGAGGAGCGCCATGGCGCCGATGAACGGCGGCACCAGGTAGGGGACGATCAGCAGCCCCTGGAAAGCGGTCCGCGCGGGCAGGTCGGTCCGGCCCACGAGGAGGGCGAGCGCCGTCCCCAGCGTGCCGGCCAGCACGGTGGTCCACGCCGACACGGCGAGGGTGTTGCGGAAGACGCGCCACGTGTCGGGGTCGGCCAGCACCGCGCCGAGGTTCGCGAGGCTGGGAAGGGTGTCGCGGGAGACGCCGTACCAGGCGAGTACGAGCGCGGGGTAGCATACCGCTCCCGCCAGGACGGCGGCCACCGGGGCGAGGGGGACGAGCGTGCCGAGCGGAAAGGGGTGGGCCCTCAGTTGGGAACCTCCCGCCTACCCCCCCACCCCCCCTCCCCCACCCACTGGGGGGAGGGGGGCGCCGGAGTCACCCATTCCTTTCGGGCGGTCACTTGGCTTCGAACAGCTCGCGGTACTTCGCCTTCAGCTCCTCGCGGTGAGTGGCGATGTAGCCCTCGTCGGTCTGCAGGATGTCGAGCGCCTCGGCCGGCATGCCCTTCGGCCCCTCGATGCCCGGGAGGACCGATATGTAACCCTGCTGGACGAACAGGCGCTGGCCGTCGGAGGAGTAGAGGTAGCGCAGGAAGGCCTGGGCCGCCGCCACGTTCCGCGATCCCTGGACGATCCCGATGGGCGTTGGGATCAGGATGGCGCCCTCCCGCGGCCAGACGTGGTCGACCGGCGAGCCCTTCGCCTTCATGTCCCGGAGGAAGAAGTCGACGACGGAAGCGACCTGGAACTCACCGGTGGCCAGCTTCTGGGCCACGGTGCCGTTCGACTGCTCGACGACGGCCCCGTTGTCCTTGAGCCGGCGGAAGAAATCCCACCCGAAGCCGGGATGGGGAACGAGGGTGCCGAGGGTGGAGAAGGCGGCGCCGGAATAGAAGGGGCTGGCCATGCCGATCTTGCCCTTGAACCGGGGGTCCGCGAGGTCCTTCCAAGAGGTGGGCCGCTCCTTCACCCGCAGCGTGTTGTAACCGACCGTGTTGAAGATCAGGCGCACCTCGTGATAGCGGCCGCCCTCGTAGCGGAACTTGGCCGGCGCGCGCTCGGCCTCGGGCGGGGTGTACGCCTGGAGCAGGTTCTTCCGGGCGAGCTGGGCGAAGAAGTCGACGTCGGCCATCCAGATGAGGTCGGCCTGGATGGCGGCCGCCTGGATCTCGGCCTGAAGCTTCCCGATGACGACCTGGGTGCCCGAGCGGTAGATGTTGACGGTGGTCCCCGGCTGCCGCTTCTCGAAGTCGGCCTTCATCTCGTTGACCTTGTCCAGTGACTCCGAGGTGTAGAGGGTCAGCGTGCCCTGGGCGGCGGCGGGGCCCGCTCCCGCCAGGAGCGCGGTCCCCAGGCACAAGAGCAGCAAGACGCGTGACAGGCTCATCGGATGCACCTCTCGTCCTCGCGCCGGTCGGCTACGCGGCGGCGCGACGCTCTCGGCGGGAGACTTGGCGAAGCCTCGCAGATGCCATGGGAAGCTCCGTATGCTAGACTCGAAGGTCGGTTGACGCGGCGCGATTCCGCCGCACGATATCAAAGAATGCTCAGCACATCAAACGGCGGAGCGCGACTCTCGCTCCGACCGGATCCGCCGCTCGATTTCGATCTGACCCTGCAGCGCTACCGCCTCTGGGGGATCGACCCGGCCAACGTCTACGTGGACGGCGCCTTCCATCGGGTGGCCCGGGCCGGCGCAGCGGTGGTGCCGTTCAGGCTCACGGCGTCGGGGTCGGCCGACCGGCCGGCGGTGACGGTGACCTTCGTGGGCCCGGACACGCCGGAGCGCCGCCAGGCGGTGCGGGCCGAGAGCCGGCGCCTCCTGGGTCTGGACGCCGACCTCGGCGGTTTCTACGCGCGCGCGGCCGGCGATCCCGTCCTGGCCCGGCTCGTGGAGCCGCTCTTCGGGCTCCGGCCGTCCGTCACGCCCGATCCCTTCGAGATGCTGGTCGGCGCGATCGCGGCCCAGCAGGTCAACCTGACCTTCGCCTTCGCCACCCGCGCCCGGCTCGTGCGCCGCTTCGGCGAGCCGTGGACGATCGACGGCGTCACCGTCCACGCGTTCCCCTTGCCAGAGGCCGTCGCCGGGGCCGACGTCGCCACGCTCCGGGCGATGCAGTTCTCGACGCGGAAGGCCGAGTACCTGATCGGCCTGGCTGGGGCCGTCGCCGACGGCAAGCTGGACCTCGCCGGCCTGGCCCACGTGCCGGATGACGAGGTGATCGCCCGCCTGACGGCGCTCCGGGGCCTGGGCCGGTGGACCGCGGAGTGGTTCCTGGCCCGCGGGCTCGGCCGTCCCGACGTCTGCCCGGCCGGGGACCTCGGGGTGCGCCGCGCCGTCGAGGCGCTCTGCTTCCGCGGTCGGGCCTGCGACACTGCGCGCGTGCGGCGGCGCGCGCTCGCCTGGCGGCCCTACCGGAGCCTGGCGGTGCACTACCTGCTGGCGGGGCTGCGCCGGGCCCGCGCGGCGGCGGCGGCCCAATGAGCCATTCTGGGTCAGCCCTGTCGCCCCACCGACCTCGCGCTGCGTCGGGACTGCGGGCCGCCTCCCCTCCCCCCGTCCAAAGGCCGGAGGCCGTCGACTGGTGGGGAGGGGTCGCCAAAGGCCGAAGGCCGTCAATGGGTGGGGGTGGACCCGAATGAGCGCTTCGAAGGGCCTGCTGCCGATCATCGGGCCCGATCCCAACGCGCCGCGCGACGTGCACCTGGTCGGCCGCTATGCGCTGGGGGTCGACTGGCAGGACGGCCACTCGAGCATCTTTCCCTTCGACCTCTTGCGCGAAGCCTGTCCGTGTGAGGCCTGTCGGGCGCCGACGGCGGCGGCCGGCCCGCCGAGCGAGGCGCAGAGCTGGCCGGTCGAGATCAAGAAGGCGGGGACCGGGCTCCGGATCCGCTGGCAGGACGATCATGTGAGCTCGTTCGGCGGCCGGGATCTGCGCGAGCGCTGCCGCTGCGCCAGCTGCACGACGGGGAGCCGATGAGGTCGCCCGGGGGCCCGCCAGCGCGGTCGGCGCTCGAGGCCGGGCTGCGGGAGGGGCCGGCCGCCGCAGGTACTCCCCCGCGGCGCGCCATCGTCTTCGGGGTGATGCTCGGTCTCTTCCTCGGCGCGATGGAGTCCACCGCGGTCGCGACGGCGATGCCGACGGTGATCGCGACCCTGGGCGGGCTGTCGGTCTATTCCTGGGTCTTCTCAGGCTACATCCTGGCGGCCACCATCGCGATGCCGCTGTGGGGCAAGGCGGCCGACCTCTATGGTCGGCGGGCGGCGTACCTGGCGGGGCTCGCGATCTTCCTGGGCGGGTCCATCCTCTCCGGCCTGGCCACGTCGATGACGGGGCTCATCGTCTTCCGCACGATCCAGGGCGCCGGCGGCGGGGCCCTGATCCCGCTCGGCCACACCATCATCGCCGACCTCTACGGGCTCGAGCGGCGCGCCAAGATGCAAGGCTACTTCTCCTCCACCTGGGGCCTCGCCTCCATCGTGGGTCCGCTCATCGGCGGCTTCCTGACCGACCACGCCTCCTGGCGCTGGGTGTTCTTCGTCAACGTGCCGTTCGGCCTCCTGGCCGGCGGCGTCCTCGGCTGGGCGCTCGGCGGCGGCGGCCGGCGGGCCGGGCGCGTGCAGGTCGACCTCAAGGGCGCCGCGCTCCTCACCGGCGGCCTGGCCGCGTTGCTGGTGGCGCTGGTCGAAGGAGGGCGGAGCGGGACCGGCCTCGACATGACGCACGGGGCCTTGCTGGCGCTGGCCGGCCTGCTGCTGGCCGCCTTCGTCCTGTGGGAGCGCCGTGCCCCCGAGCCGCTCCTGCCGCTTCGGCTCTTCGCCAACCGGATGTTCCGGGCGGCGGCCGTCACCGGCCTCCTGGTCGGGATGGCGATGTTCGGCACGATCTCCTTCGTCCCGCTCTTCGTCCAGGGCGTGCTGGGGGGCTCCGCGACCGAGGCCGGCACCGCGCTGACCCCGTTCGTGCTGGGCTGGGTCACGTTCTCCGTCATCTCGTCACGGCTCCTGCTGAAGGTGGGGTACCGGTGGCCAGTCCTGGCCGGCATGGTCTGCCTGGCTCTGGCCTTCCTGCTCCTGAGCGGCATGGGGCCCGGCACGACGTGGTGGGTGGTGGCCCGGAACATGCTGCTGGCCGGCACCGGGATGGGCTTGATCATGGTGCCCCTCCTCATCGCCGTGCAGAACGCGGTGGGGAAGCGTGACCTCGGCGCCGCGACCTCGGCCACCACGTTCTTCCGGTCGATCGGGGGGGCGGTCGGGGTGGCGGTGATGGGCGCGATGCTCTCCCACGAGCTGGCCGCCCAGATCGTGCGCCTGGGCGGGCTGGCCGACGGTCTTCCGTCCGGCCAGCTCCAGGCTTTGATCGCGCATCCCGACATCATCGTGCATCCGGCGCTCCGCCTCACCCTGCCGGCGCCGGTCCTGGCGGCGTTCAGCCAGGCTCTCGCCAATGCCCTGCACGCCGTCTTTCTGGTCGGTCTCGGCATCGCGTCCCTGGCCCTCGCCTCCGCGTTCCTGGTGCCCGCCGGCCGGGCCCAGGATCTCGCCGTTGACGAGGGCCGGGTTCCTCGGCCGTCGTCCTGACCGCATCCCGATCGAGGAGAGCGCCATGGGTCGCCCCGCTCGCGCCGCCGATCTGAAGGTCAAGCAGGAGGTCCTGATTCCCGCCCGGACCGGGGCCGGCTTCCGGATGGAGGCTGGCGAGTTCGTCCAGGTGCTCGACGTCTCCGGCCAGCAGTGCGCGGACTTCTTCGCGTTCCGGGCCGACGACCCCCGCGAGTACCTGTCCGCCTCGCACACTCGGGTCCAGGTTGACCGGCTGTTCCCGCAGGTCAACCAATCGTTCTTCTCGAGTCTTCGCCGCCCGATGTTCCAGCTCGAGGAGGACCACTCGCCGGGCGTCCACGACATGCTGTTCGCCGCCTGCGATGCGGCCCGGTATGTCCAATACGGCGTGGGCGACCACGCCTCGTGCGCCGACAACCTGCGGGCGGCGGCGGGCAGGCTGGGCTTCGAGCCGACCCACGTTCCCCAGCCCGTGAACTTCTTCATGAACGTCGCGGTCCGCCTGGACGGGCGCTGCGAATTCGGATCGCCGCCGACCAGCCCGGGTGACTACGTCCTGCTCAAGGCCTTCGAGGACTGCCTGGTCGTGATCTCGGCCTGCCCGCAGGAGTGGAATCCCGCCGCCAACTACCACCCGTCGGATCTGCTGGCGCGGGTCCTGGTGGCCGCCTGAAACCATGACGTTCATCCGCGAGGTCGGCGACGACGAGCTCCGGCGCGAGAAGGCGAAGGCGCGCGAGCTGCGCCAGAGCCCGTGGTGGAAGCGACGGCTGGCCGCCGGGCGGTGCGCCTACTGCGACCGGCCGACCCCTTCGCGCGAGCTGACGATGGACCACCGCGTCCCCCTCGTGCGGGGCGGCCGCTCGACGAAGGGCAACGTGGTGCCGGCCTGCAAGGCGTGCAACACGGCCAAGAAGTACCTCTTGCCGATCGAGTGGGAGGCGTACATCGCGCGGCTTGCCGACCCGGCGGAGTCGGAGGAGCACCCGCCGTCATTGCCCGTGCGAAAAGAATTGGACAAGCGAGCGGAGCCGGATTTAGGATGAGACAAATCGATCGGGGGTCACACAGCCCCCTGGCGCGCCGATCCTGGCAGTGGAGCCGGGCGGGGCGGATCGAGCCGCGGGCCGGGAGTCGGCGGCCGGCCGGCGGTGGCGGGATCGTGGGCCCGCGTGGTGCGTGCGCCGAGAAAGGAGGTGGTCCAGCCGTGTGTACAACCCCGGTGATTTTCTGTGAGGTGGTGACCTCCTAGGTCGCGCGCACCCGGTTCCATCTGAGGGTGGCCCGCCTGGGAGGATCCCCAGGCACCACCGGCCCCGAGGGTCCTGCACTTCACCTGCAGGGCGGCCCGAGCCTCCGACAGCGAGGTGGGTCGCAGACGCCCTCGGGGCTCCCTTTTTGCGGAGATCCCGGTCCCGGATCCTGGGAACTCACGCCCGCCGGCTTCTGGCAATCCTCTGACTCTGGCCGCCCTGGCGTTCCACTTCGAGCCGCGGCTTCGCCGCGGCCTGCGCGGGGGGGCCTCGGGGTCTTCCCAGACCCCCCCGAAGATCCTAGTTGAGCATTCCGACCAGGCGGTGGAGCTCGGCGCGGGCGGGGCGGTAGTCGGGTTCGATGTCGAGAGCCTGCCGCAGCTCGGCGATCGCCTCGTGGACCTTGCCCTGCTTGGCGTAGACGCGGGCCAGGTTCACGTGTGGGTAGTGGCGCGGCTCGTAGCGGGAGGCGGCCATCGCCTTCTGGAGCCAGGGGATGGCGTCCTGGTGGCGGCCGAGCTTGATGAGATAGGAGCCGATGTCGTTGTAGGGGTTGCCGAAGTCCGGATCGATACGGATCGCGGTGCAGCACTCGCGGATCGCCGCCTCGAGATCGCCGTTGAAGCTGTAGGTCCAGCCGAGGAAGGTGTGGGCCTCGGCGGTCGGCAGGCACTCGATGGACTTCCGGTAACCGGCGATCGCGCTCTCGAGGTCCCCTCTCATCTGGGCCTCGTACGCCGCCTCGAAGTACCGCTGGGCCTGGTCGCGCGCGCTCGCCTCGTCCATGGCCGGTCCGGCGCCGTCGGGTTGACCGCTAGCCCACGATCTCGCTGATCTGGATCTGCGGGGCGATGTCCGTGTAGTTGGGGATGTCGCCCATGATCTCCTTCCCGTGAGCCGCGACGCCCTTCGGGAAGTCGCCCGGCGCGTTGAAGTAGAGGTGGCAGGCGGCGACGAACGGGGCGGGAGTGCCCGGCGCCCCGCCGGCGATCCCCTTGTCGATCTCGTAGCGGGCCAGGCCGAAGCCCCGGAGTCGCTCCGCCACCATCGGCAGGTGCTTCCGCGCGTAGTAGTCGTGATCGAACCGCGCGCCGTCCTTTCGTGGATAGAGCACAGAGACCCGGATCATGGGGATGCCTCCTTCCGGTCGAGACGTCGGAGGAACACCTCGATCTCTTTCTTCGTCTGCAGATCGCCGGTCTGCGTGGCCACCTCCAGCCCCTGGCGGTACGCCGCCCTGGCCTCCTCGAGTCGGCCCGCGCGCTCCAGGGAGCGGCCCAGGCCGCGGTGGGCGGCGGAATAGTCGGGCTTGAGCCGGATCGCCTCGCGGTATTCCCGGATGGCGTCCTCGGCCTCGTCGGCGTCGAGATGGGCGCCGGCCAGACCGAAGCGCACCACCGGGTCCTCGGGCATGAGCGCGGCGACCTCCTTGAACTCGGCCAGGCGGTCAGCGTCCGGCACCGGTGGAACCCTCCGTCCCGAGCATGGTCCGCGGGTCCGGGCCTGTCAAGCTGCCGCGGATCCGATCGGCTTCGTCACCAGGCGGCTGCCGTTCCGCGTCGCCAGCCAGCCGGGCAGCGCGCAGGAGAAGCGGCCGGCCCGGCCGCCGGCCACCACGACGAAGATCTCGCCGGGCGAGGGGAACTTCGGCACCAGCGCGTCCGGTGCCGGCGGATCCGGCCGGAACCGGAGGATCGAGGACTCGCCCCCCCGGGCGTCGGGCAGGCACTCCCGGTAGGGGCGCCGGATCGTCTCGAACAGGAAGCGGCGAAGGTCGTCCTTCGACCAGCCGTCGGCGGCCAGCGTGGCCGCGTGCTCGGGCCCGACGACCAGCATCGTCTCGCAGTAGAGCGGCCAGTGCTTGTCGTTCCAGAGCCCGGTCATCGACCAGCCGAGCGAGGCGGCGAGGTCGCGCGGGCTGCGGCTCGCGTGGTCGGAGACGCCGTGGGGCGCCTCGCAGGCGAAGGCGGTCACCGTGCTCTCGCCGGCGGCGTACCCGCGCTCCACGTGGAGCGGCGGCCACGGCGAGTCTTCCTGGGCCTCGGCGATGCAGTAGGCGTAGCGGCCGGGATGGCCAAAGGTGGACATCGAGATCTCACCGGGCCGGGCGCCCCCCAGGTTCACGAGGCAGAGCCGGAGCGCGCGGCCGATCGTGGCGTTGGCCCGGAAGCCCGGCCCGAACACCCCGGCCCCGGCGTGGAGGCCGATGGCCTGGCGGATGGGCCCGTTCACGACGAGGAGCGGGGCGGCGAAGTGCGTCGTTGTCATCACCCCGTGCAGGTTGAAGACCGGGTCGAGCACCGCGTCCACTGCCGCCAGCACGACGGGCAGGTACTCGGGCCGGCAGCCGGCCATGACCGCGTTGATCGCGATCTTCTCGACGGTGGCCCGACCGTAGTTGGGCGGGACGAGCCCCACCAGCTCGTCGGGCGACCGGCCGGGCACGGCGGCCAGGAAGCGATCCACGCGCTCCCGGGTCGGCGGGACGACCGGGAGCCCGTCGGTGACGCCACGCTCGAAGAGGTGCTCGAACTCGTCCATGCCTTCCCAGCGTGGCGCGATTTTGCCATACTCTGTGAGGCCGTGAATGAATCGAGTTTTCCGGCTCCCCCCCCGGCCACAGGCCGAAGGCCGTCGAACAGTGGGGGAGGGGGGCCACAGGCCGAAGGCCGTCGAAGGATCGGGTAGGCGGGAGGTCCGGAACACGCGATGGGCCTGACCATCACCGAGAAGATCCTGGCCGCGCACGCCGGCCGGTCCGGCGTCGAGCCCGGGGAGTTCATCGTCGCGCGGGTCGACGTCGTGATGGGCAACGACGGCTCCACCGCCGGCGCCCTCCGCGTCTGGCGGGAGATCGGCGCGGCCCGCGTGTTCGATCCTGATCGGGTCGCCATCGTCTTCGATCACTTCGTCCCCAACAAGGACATCCAGGCGGCGGACCTGCTGCAGCCCGTCCGCCGGTGGGTGCGCGAGCAAGGGATCCGCCACTTCTTCGCCGAAGGGCGGAACGGGATCGCCCACACGATCCTTCCCGAGCAGGGGCTGGTCGGTCCCGGCGACGTCATGGTCGGTGGTGATTCGCACTCGTGTACGAACGGCGCGGTCGGCGCCTTCGCCACCGGTGTCGGATCGACCGATCTCGCCTCGGTGCTGGCGCTCGGCGAGGTGTGGTTGAAGGTCCCGGCCTCGCAGAAGTTCGTCTACCACGGAACGCCGGGCCGCTGGGTGATGGGGAAGGATCTGATCCTCGCCACCATCGGGCGGATCCGCATCGACGGCGCCCTCTATCAGGCCATGGAGTTCGCCGGTCCCACCATCGCCGGGCTCTCGATGTCCGACCGGCTGACGATGTGCAACATGGCGATCGAGGCCGGCGCGAAGTCGGGCATCATCGCGCCCGACGCGGTGACCCTCGGGTACGTCGAGGGCCGCGCCAAGCGGGCGTGGACGCTCCACGCGTCGGATCCGGACGCCCGCTACGCGGCGGTCCACGAGCTGGACGTCGCCGGGCTGCCGCCTCAGGTCGCCAAGCCCTTCTCGCCCGACAACGTCGCCCCGGTCGAGGAAGTCGCCGGCACTCCGCTCGATCAGGTTTTCCTCGGCTCCTGCACCAACGGCAAGCTGGAGGACCTCCGGGTCGCCGCCGGCATCCTCCGGGGTCACACCGTCCACCCCTACACGCGCCTCATCGTGATCCCGGCCAGCCAGTGGATCTACACCCAGGCCCTGAAGGAAGGCCTCCTGGAGGTCTTCGCCGAGGCCGGGGCGGCCGTCTCCACCCCGACCTGCGGCGCCTGCTTCGGCGGGCACATGGGCGTCCTGGCGGCCGGCGAGGTCTGCGTCTCGACCACCAACCGTAACTTCGTTGGCCGCATGGGCCACCCGACCGCCCGGGTCTACCTGACGAACCCGGCGGTGGCGGCGGCGAGCGCGATCAAGGGCGTGATCGCGCTGCCAGACCAGGTCTAGGGGGCGGGGCCGATGAGCTTCGCAATGTTGATCCCGGTCGGGACGCGCTCGGCCTGCGGCCTCGCGGCCGTCCCGACCTATGGTCGTCCTCGGTCGAGCCGATCCTCGGCGTACTAGGAGTACGCCTGCGGTCGGCTCCTCCCTGCGTCCTAGCGCTGCTCGCTCCTCGGCCCCGCCCGGGAACTTGACTGGTCTACCACGACTCTGGGGCCCCAACCCACTGTTTGCCATGAGCTGTGGCGCTTCGAGGAACCTGCGGGTGAGCGGGCTCATCGTTGGCCGGGGTTGGAGCTTCGGCGACGACGTCAACACCGACGTCATCATGCCGGGGAAATACCTGACGATTCGAGACCCCGCCCAGCTCGCCGCGCACGTCATGGAAGGCGTCGATCCGGAGTTCGTCAGGAAGGCGCGACCCGGTGACGTCCTGGTCGGCGGCACGAACTTCGGTTGCGGATCCTCCCGCGAGACCGCGCCTGCCGCGATCAAGGCCTTCGGTGTCGGCTGCGTCATCGCCGCCTCGTTCGCCCGGATCTTCCTCCGGAACGCCGTCAACATCGGGCTGCCGATCCTGGAGTGCGAGCCGGCGGCGCGAGCGATTCGCGACGGCGACGAGGTCGAGGTCGACGTGGTCGCGGGGCGGATCCGGAACCGCGCCACCGGTGCGACGTTCGACGCCACGCCGTTCCCACCGTTCATGCGCGAGCTGATGGCCGCCGGAGGGCTGGTCGCGTACACGCGCCGGAGGCTCGGCCTGTAGACCCGCCGGGCTCCGCAGGCCTCCGGCCCTGCTTAGGGGTTCCTAACCAGGCAACCCTACAGGGATTTTCGGGTACCCCGCAGGTCTTGTCGCCCGAGAGAATGCCGTGGTATCTTCACGTCAGCAGTCTTCATCGTGCCGGGTCCACTCGCTGCCGAGCGGGAGGGTGTTCGATGTTATTCAACGTACTTGCAGGCTTTTTCTCGAACGACATGGCTGTTGACCTGGGGACCGCCAACACCCTCGTCTACGTCAAGGGCGAGGGGATCGTTCTGAACGAGCCTTCCATCGTCGCTATCCATCAGGCGGACAACACCGTTCTGGCTGTCGGCAAGGAAGCCAAGGCGATGCTGGGGCGCACGCCCGGCAACATCGTCGCCATCCGGCCCCTGAAGGACGGCGTCATCGCCGACTTCGACGTCACCGAGAAGATGCTGGGCTATTTCATCCGGCGCGTGCACAAGCGACGAGCCCTGGTTCGTCCGCGCATCGTCATCGGCGTGCCGTCCGGGATCACCCAGGTCGAGAAGCGCGCCGTCCGGGATTCCGCGATGCAGGCCGGCGCCCGCGAGGTGTACCTGATCGAGGAGCCGATGGCGGCCGCGATCGGCGCCGGGATGCCGATCACCGAGCCGGGCGGCAACATGATCGTCGACATCGGCGGCGGCACGACGGAAGTGGCCGTCATCTCCCTGTCGGGGATCGTCTACTCGCGCTCGGTGCGGATCGCGGGCGACGAGATGGACGAGGCCATCGTCCAGTACATCCGCAAGAACTACAACCTGCTGGTGGGCGAGCGTCGCGCCGAGGAGATCAAGATCAAGCTCGGGTCGGCCTACCCCATCGACGGGGAGCGGCGAACGGTGGAGGTCAAGGGCCGGGACCTGATCGACGGGATCCCGAAGACGATCGTCATCGGCGACGACGAGATCCGCGAGGCGCTGCGGGAGCCGATCATGACGATCGTGGACGCGGTCCGCACCGCGCTGGAGCGGACGCCGCCCGAGCTGGCCGCCGACATCGTGGACAAGGGGATCGTGGTCACCGGCGGCGGCGCGCTGCTCAAGGGCCTGGACCTGCTCCTGCGGCAGGAGACCAACCTGCCGATCACGATCGCCGACGATCCGCTGTCCTGCGTGGCGCTGGGAACGGGCAAGGTGCTCGACGAGCTCGATTTGCTGAAGAAGGTCGCCATTCCGACCTGAGAGCCCCGGGGGGCTCCGCATGCTCGAGTTGTGGATTCGCTACCGGAAGTACTCCCGGCTGCTGATCGTCCTCCTGGCCTCCTTTGCGCTCCTCGCCTTTCAGCAGACGCGTCCCGAAGGCCGTTGGCTCGCCGAGGGCGTGGCCACGGTCACCGCACCGGTCCAGGCCGCCTTCGCCCGGATACACCGGGTGGCGCTCGCGGGGTGGACCACCTACCTGGAGTGGAAGGCGTTGCGCGCGGATGCCGCGCGACTGCGAGCCGAGGTGACGGCGCTGCGGCTCCGCCAGCTCCGTCAGGACGAGCTGGACGCGGAGAACGAGCGACTTCGGGCACTCCTGGCGCTCCGGGAGCGGCTCGCCGTGCGGACGATCGGCGCCGAGGTGGTGGCCCGCGAATGGAACGGCTTCACCCGCGGCCTGACCATCACTCGCGGCCGGACCGACGGGCTCGAGAAGCTGGCCCCGGTCATCGTTACCCGGGGCGTGGTCGGTCGGGTGATGGAGCTGCGGCGGGACTCGGCGGTCGTCCAGCTCGTCACGGATCCGGCCTCGGGCATCGGCGGCGTGGTCAATCGGACGCGCGCCCAGGGTCTGGTGGAGGGCGTGGCCGGCGGCCGGATGCGCCTCAAGCTGGCCGCCCGTGAGGAAGGCGTGATCGTCGGCGACATGGTCTTCACTTCCGGCATCGGGGGTCTGTTTCCCAAGGGGCTGCCCCTGGGGCGGGTCACGCGCGTGCAGCCGGCCAACGGGCTCTTCCGCCTGGTCGATCTGGAACCGGCGGTCGACCTCAGCACCGTGGAGGAGGTTCTCGTCCTCCCGCGTGGCGCGGCCGAGGACCTGAGCACCGCCTTCCCGGGTGACACGCGGTGAAGCTGCCCCTCTACTTCCTCGCCGTGGGTGGCGGCACGCTCGTCCAGAGCACGGTCGTCCCGGCGTTCGGCTTCTGGGGCGTCGTCCCCGACCTGCCGATCGTCCTGGTCGTCTTGCTGGCGCTCCGGCGCGGTCCCGAGGTGGGCTGCGTGACGGGCTTCGCCCTCGGGCTCGCCCAGGACGTCGTCGCCGGGGGGCCGCTCGGCCTCCAGGCGCTCTCCAAGAGCGTCATCGGCTTCATCGCCGGGGACCTCCCGCGCTGGTGCCTCCTGTCGAACCCGCTGGTGCCGATCACCGCCACCGTGGTGGCCACGGTGGTCGACGGCGCCCTCCGCTTCGCGGTCCTCCAGCTCTTCCACTACCCGGCGGCTTTCAGCGAGCTGCTCGGGGGCGTGATCCTGCCGCAGGCCGCGTACAACGGCGTCCTCGCCGCGGTGATCATCGCCGTGCCCGCCGCTCGCGTCCGCGCATGAACGGCCGGAGGCGCCCGCGGCCGCACGACCACCGGCGGCGGCTGGCCGGCCTGGCCCTCGTGCTGGGCGCCGGCTTCCTGGCCCTCACGTCCCAGCTCGTCTACCTGCAGATCCTCACCGGCGACCGGCTCGCCGAGCTGTCCGAGAAGAACCGCATCCGCCTTCGCACGGTGATGGCCCCCCGTGGCATCCTCTTCGACCGCAACGGGCTCCCGCTCGTCGAGAACCGGCCGGCGTTCACCCTGGCGGTGGTGCCGCGGGACGCGGCCGAGGACCTCCCGGCCGTGCTCGATCGGCTGGCTGGCCTGCTCAAAGTCCCCGTCGCCGAACTGCAGGAGCGGTTCGCCCGCGTGTCCGCCGATTCACCCTGGCCCGTGCGGCTCCAGCGCGGACTCACGCTGGACGAGATCTCCCGCCTGGAGGAGTGGAAGCTCGAGCTGCCGGGCGTCACCATCGAGGTGGAATCCCAGCGGGCCTACCCGTCCCTGCGCTTCGCGGCCCACCTGCTCGGCTACGTCCGCGAGGTGTCGGAGGCCGACCTGGCTCGCGGGCGCTTCCGGCGCGGCGACCTCGTCGGCCAGTCGGGGCTCGAGCGGCTCTACGACGAGCACCTGCGCGGCCGGGACGGGGCCGAGCAGATCGAGGTCGACGCCTACGGGCGGCCGATCCGGGTCCTGCAGCGTCAGGAGCCGGTAGCGGGCGCCCATGTCTACACGACCATCGACCGCCGGATCCAGGAGGCCGCCGAGCAAGCGCTGGGGCCGCGGAACGGGTCGGTCGTGGTCCTCGATCCCCGGAACGGTGACGTCCTGGCCCTCGTCTCGAACCCGGCCTTTCCGGTCGAGCGCTTCTCGGGCCCGATCGACCGGGAGACCTGGCTGGCGCTGGTCCAGGATCCCGCCCGGCCCTTGCTGAACCGGGCCGTCCAGGGAGAGTACGCGCCGGGGTCGCTCTTCAAGGTCATCGTCGCCGCCGCCGCCCTCCAGTCCCAGGTCTTCACGCCGTTCGACCGGCTCTCCTGTCCGAAGGAGTGGTGGTTCGGAGGCCGCGCCTACCACAACTGGGAAGACCGGGATCGGGGCGCGCTGAATCTCCACGAGGCGCTCCAGGTCTCCTGCAACACGTTCTTCTATCAGCTCGGGCTCAAGGTGGGTCCGGAGCGGATCGGCAAGATGGCCGAGGAGTTTGGCCTCGGGCGAGCCACCGGCAGCGGGCTCGTCGGCGAGCGCCCCGGCCTGGTGCCCTCGCCGGCGTGGAAGAAGAAGGCCCTCAGGGACAACTGGTATGCCGGGGATACCGTGAGTCTCTCCATCGGTCAGGGCCTCATCACGGTCACGCCGCTCCAGGTGGCGCGCTTCATGGCCGCCGTGGCGAACGGCGGCGTCCTCTGGAAGCCCCGGATGGTCATGCGCGTGAAGGCGCCGGACGGCACGCCGCTGGTCAGCGAGACCGAGGTGGAGGAACACCGCCTGAACGTCGCGCCTGTGGTCTTCGACTTCCTGCGCGAGGCCCTGGTGAACGTCGTCGCCAACGGCACCGGGAAGGGCGCCCAGGTCCCAGGCATCACCATCGCGGGCAAGACGGGCACCGCCCAGACCCGCGAGTTCAAGAGTGACGCCGACCGCAAGCGCCGCGACCAGGACAACGCCTGGTTCGGCTCGTTTGCCCCGGCGGAAGATCCCCGCTTCGTCGTGGTGATCTTCGCCGAGCGCGCTGGGCTCGGCGGCCAGGTGGCGGCGCCCATCGCGCGTGAGATCTACCGGGCGATCTTCCTGGAGAAGGTGGCGTCCGCCGGCGGGCCGACGGGCTGACGGGGTCGGAGTTCTGGCGAGATGTTCCGCATCGATCGACGCCTCCTGCTCCACTTCGACTGGCTCCTCATCGGGCTGGCCGCGCTCCTGATCGGCGCCAGCCTCCTGACCCTCGGGAGCCTGGTGCCGCGGCTGCTCATGCGGCAGCTCGCCTGGCTCGGCATCGGCGTCGTCTGGGTCCTCGTCCTCATCTCGATCGACTACCGGATCCTGGCCCGCTGGGCCTACGTCGGCTACCTGGCCGGGCTCGGCGTGTTGGCGGCGGTCCTGGTGCTCGGGCGCTCCGCCCAGGGCGCCCGGCGCTGGCTCGCGGTCGGCCCCTTCACGGTGCAGCCGTCCGAGCTGTTCAAGCTGGTGCTGCTCACGACGGTGGCCGCCTACCTCGCCGGCCGGGAAGACCAGCGGCCGGGCTGGGACCGGGTCGTCTTCCCGCTCCTGCTCGTCGCGCCCGGCTTCGGCCTGATCGTCAAGCAGCCGGACCTCGGGACGGCGCTGGTCCTGATCCCGGTGGTCATGGCGCTCCTGTTCGTCGGGGGCGCGCGCTGGCGGGACCTGGCGGTCCTGATGGGGGGCGGCCTGGCGGCCGCCCCGGCGTTCTGGTTCGTCCTTCGCGACTATCAGCGCGAGCGGCTCCTGGTCTACCTCGACCCGTTCCGGGATCCGCTTGGCAGCGCATGGAACGTGATTCAAGCCAAGATCACGATCGGCTCCGGCCAACTCGTCGGCAAGGGACTCTTCGGGGGGACCCAGAGCCGCCTCGCCTTCCTGCCGGAGCGGCACACGGATTTCATCTTCGCCGCCTTCGCTGAATCGTGGGGCTTCATCGGCGCCGTCGGTCTGCTCGCCGTCTACGGTCTGCTCGCGCTCCGGGGCCTGGAAGTGGCGGCCACCGCGCGGGACACGCTCGGCAGCCTGCTGGCCACCGGCGCCACCGTCCTCCTCACGAGCCAGGCCCTCGTCAACCTCGGGATGGTCACGGGCCTGCTCCCGATCGTCGGCATTCCGCTCCCCATGGTCAGCTATGGCGGCTCGGCCCTGTTGACGGCGCTGGGCGCCGTCGCTCTGATCGAGAACGTGCGGATGCGCCGGTTCGCGTGATCATGCGCCACCCTCCTGCCGTCGTCCCGGTCCTCTCCGGCCAGGGTGCGCTCCGTCACCGATCCGGTCGTGATCCATGGGGAGCGACTGCTACATGGGACGGACGATCGTCATCAATGCGGGGATCAGCGAAACCCGGGTGGCCGTCCTCGACGGCGGCATCCTCACCGACCTGTCGCTCGAGCGGAAGCGCCACCGCTCCATCGTCGGCAACGTCTACAAGGGAGTCGTCACGAACGTCCTGCCGGGCATGCAGGCTGCGTTCGTGGACATCGGCCTGACCAAGGACGCCTTCCTCTACGCCGGCGACTTCACCGCCAACGTCGGCGAGTACGAGCGCCTGATGCTCGCCGACGACGAGGCGGACATCGATCTCGGGGAGGGTGAGGAGCAGGAGCAGCCCCCCGAGCGCGACCGCCGCGAGATCCCGCCGATCGAGGACGTGCTGCGGAAGGGGCAGACGATCCTCGTCCAGGTCTCCAAGGAGTCTCTGGGGACCAAGGGCGCCCGCATCACGTCGTTCATCAGCCTGCCCGGTCGCTACCTCGTCTACATGCCGCAAGTCTCCCACGTCGGCGTGTCCCGGCGGATCCGTGACGCCGCCGAGCGGGACCGGCTCCGCCGCCTGATCAAGGCCCTGCGGCCACCCGGCGGCGGCGGGTTCATCATCCGGACCGTCGGGGAGGGGCGGGGCGAGGAGGAGTTCAAGGCCGACGTCGAGTTCCTGGTCCGCCTCTGGCAGCAGATCCAGGCCCGCTTCGCCCAGGCGGCGCCGCGCTCGGCGCTCCACGAGGAGGGCGACCTGGTCTTCCGGGTCATCCGGGACCTGTTCACCACCGAGGTCAACGAGATCCTCATCGACGCCGAGGAAGAGTACCGTCGGGGGCTGGAGTACGCGGAGAGCCTGGTGCCGGCCCTGGCCCATCGGGTCCACCTCTACGAGGGCCGGGACCCGGTCTTCGAGGCGCGCGGGATCGAGAAGGAGATCGAGAAGGCGATCCGGCGCAAGGTGTGGCTCAAGTCCGGCGGCTACCTGGTGATCGACCAGACCGAGGCCCTCGTCTCCATCGACGTGAACACCGGCAAGTACGTCGGCAAGCGGGACTTCGAGGAGACGATCCTCAAGATCAACGTGGAGGCGGTGAACGAGGTCGTCCGGCACATCCGGCTACGCGACCTGGGCGGCATCATCATCATCGACTTCATCGACATGGAGCGCGAGGAGCACCGGCAGCAGGTCTTCCGGGCGCTCAAGAAAGCCCTCGGCGAGGACAAGTCGCGGACGAACGTCCTCGAGATCTCGGAGCTGGGCATCGTCGAGATGACGCGCAAGCGGGTCCGGCAGGGCCTCCAGTCCTTGCTCATGACCCAGTGCCCGACCTGCAAGGGGAGCGGCGGCGTGAAGGCGCCGGCCGCGATCACCGCCGAGATCTACCGGAAGATCCAGGCGGCGGTGGCCGACGTGGGCGGCCAGGAGGTCCTGATCCGGGTGAACCCCGAGATGGCCGCCTACTTCCAGGACGAGGAAGGCGAGGGGCTCGAGCTCCTCCAGCGCCGGATCCAGCGCAAGGTGACCATCCAGGCGGTGCAGGCCCTTCACAAGGACGAGTACGAGATCATCACGCGCTAGTGCCGTTCCAACTGCATGAGCCAAAATGGGCAAGCGATTCTTGAAGCACGGACGTGCCCCCTTCCTCGAAAGCACTAGCTGGAACAAGTTGGAACGGCGCTAGTCTTTTCGGGGGGTCTCGGAAGAACCCCCCCGAGGCCCCCCTCGGTTGCGGCGGCGGAGCCGCCGCTCGGAAGCCCTCGCCGCCATGCTCTTGGCCACCATTCGGGGTGGATCCATAGGCTGGACCCGGGGTGGGCTGCCGCGCGTTTGACAGCGCGGCGATCGGGGGTATGATACCCCCCGAGGGTATCCGATGCCACCCGCCCACCTGAACCCGATGGATGCGGACGCCAAGGCGACCTTGCTGCGGCGGCTCAAGCGCGTCGAGGGTCAGATCCGCGGCCTCCAGCGGATGGTCGAGACCGAGGCCTACTGCGTCGACATCCTCCACCAGGTGGCGGCGGCCCGGGCCGCACTCCACGAGGTGGGCCGCGCGCTCGTGGGCGGGCACGTCGAGCGGTGCGTCGTGGACGCGGTCCGATCCGGGAGCCGCCGCGACCGCGAGCGCAAGGTCGCCGAGCTGCTGCGGGTCCTCTCGCAGCTCGACGGGGGCTGATGGGCATCCTGTTCGTGACCGGGGTGATGAGCCTCCTGCTGGCGCTCGTCGGGGGCGGCCTCGTGGTGCTGGCCCGGGCGGCCGGGCTGGCGGGTCGCTGACGATGGCCGCCGAGACCCGGTCGACCGTTGATCTCCCGCTCCGCGGGATGAGCTGCGCCGCCTGCGCGGCCCGGATCGAGCAGGGGCTGGCGACCCTCCCCGGCGTGACGAGTGCCGCGGTCAACTTCGCGGCGGAGCGGGCCACCGTGAGCTTCGATCCCGCCGCCGTCCACGTGGACCGGCTGATCGGCCGGGTCACCGAGCTGGGCTACGAGGTCCCGCTGGCCCGGCTGACGCTCCCGGTGACCGGGATGAGCTGCGCCGCCTGCGTCGGCCGGGTCGAGAGCGCGCTGCGCCGGGTGCCGGGGGTCACCGAGGCGTCGGTGAACCTTGCCACCGAGCGAGCCCGCGTGGTCTTCCCGGAGGGACGCGTCGCGTTGGCCGACCTCCGGCGGGCCGTGCGGGCGGCGGGGTACGACATCCCCGAGAGCGCGGAAGACGCCGCGGCCGCCACGGCGCCGGACCGCGAGCAGGCGGCGCGCGCCCGGGAGATCGGCCGGCTCCGGCTCAAAGTGATCGTCGGCGCTGCCCTCACGGTCCCGGTGCTGCTCGGCAGCTTCCCGCAGCTCTTTCCGTGGGTGCCGGTGGTCCTGGTCGACCCCTGGGTGCAGCTCCTCCTCACGCTCCCCATCCAGGCCTGGGTGGGCTGGGGCTTCCATCGTGGCGCCCTCACCGCGCTCCGGCACGGCGCGGCCGACATGAACACGCTGGTCTCGCTGGGGACCAACGCCGCCTTCGCCTTCAGCGTGGCGGTGACCGTGTGGCCCCACGCGCTGATGGCCGCCGGCGGCATGCCCTACTACGACACGGCGGCGGTCCTCATGACGCTGATCGTGCTCGGGCGCTACCTGGAGGCGCGGGCGAAGGGGAAGGCCTCCGCGGCCATCCGCGCCCTCCTCCACCTGGCGCCCCGGACCGCCCGGGTCGTCCGCGAGGGACGCGAGCTCGACGTACCGATCGAGGACGTCGTCCCCGGCGACCTCGTCCGCGTGCGGCCGGGCGAGAAGGTCCCGGTGGACGGCGAGGTGGTCGAGGGCCGCTCGACGCTCGACGAGTCGATGCTGACCGGCGAGAGCCTCCCGGTGGCGAAGGGGCCGGGCGACCGGGTGATCGGGGCCACGCTCAACCGGACTGGCGGCTTCACCCTCCGGGCGCAGCGGGTCGGCCGCGACACCGTGCTCGCCCAGATCATCCGGCTGGTCGAGGCGGCGCAGGGCTCGAAAGCCCCGATCCAGCGCCTGGCCGACCGGGTGGCGGCGGTCTTCGTTCCGATCGTCCTGGTGCTGGCCGGTCTCACGTTCGCCGGGTGGTGGCTCGCGGGCCCGGCGCCGGCGCTCCTGTTCGCGCTCTCCAACGCGGTCGCGGTGCTGGTCATCGCCTGTCCCTGCGCGATGGGCCTGGCCACGCCGACCGCGATCATGGTGGGCACCGCCGCCGCCGCCGAGCACGGCATCGTGGTGAAGAGCGCGGGCGCGCTGGAGCTGCTCCACCGCGTGCGGACGATTGTCCTCGACAAGACCGGGACGCTGACCCGGGGCCGTCCCGAGGTCACCGACGTCCTCCCGCGGGACGGCACGACGGCGGCCGATCTCCTCCGGTGGGCCGCCGGGGTCGAGCGCGGCTCCGAGCACCCGCTGGCCGAGGCGATCCTGGCCCGTGCCGCCGCCGACGGCGTGACCCCGGCCGGGGCCGAGGACTTCGAGGCGCTGCCCGGACACGGGGTGACGGCGCGGGTCGAGGGCCGGCCGGTGGTGCTGGGTCACGCGCGGCTGATGACCGATCGGGGGCTCGCGCTCGACGCCCTGGCCAAGGAGGCGGAGCGGCTCGAGGCCGAGGGCAAGACCGCGGTGTTCGTCGCCGTGGAGGGCGAGGTCCGGGGCCTGGTCGCGGTCGCCGACGTCCTGAAGCCGGAGGCGGCGGCGACGGTGGCCGCGCTCCGCCGGCTCGGGATCGAGGTGCTGATGCTCACGGGCGACGCTCGCCGGACGGCGGAGGCGATCGGTCGCCAGGCCGGGGTCGATCGCGTGCTGGCCGAGGTGCTGCCCGAGGGCAAGGCGACGGAGGTCGAGCGGCTCCAGGCCGACGGCCGGCTGGTGGCCATGGTGGGCGACGGGATCAACGACGCGCCGGCGCTCGCCCGGGCCGACGTCGGGATCGCGATGGGCTCGGGAACCGACGTGGCGCTGGAGGCGGCCGACGTGACCCTCCTCTCGGGCGACCTTCGGGCCGTCGTCGCCGCGATCGCGCTCTCGCGGGCGACGCTCCGCGTGATCAAGCAGAACCTCGGCTGGGCGTTCGGCTACAACCTCCTGCTGCTCCCGGTGGCCGCGGGCCTGCTCTACCCTCTGCTGGGCGAGGCCGGACTGCTCTCGCCGATCTACGCGGGGGCCGCCATGGCGCTCTCCAGCGTGTCCGTCGTCACGAACTCGCTGCGGCTCCGGCGGTTCCGGGCGCCGGCCGCCCGGCCGGCATGACGGCGGCGCTGGTCCGCGCCCTGCTGGTCGCGCTCGCCCTCACCCCGGCCGTCGTCGCCGACGCGTCCCACGTCGTCTACGACGACTCGCTGCGCGGCCAGGTCACGCTGGCCCCGGTGGTGGCCGGCGGGGCCGGCGCCCCCGTGCGGGTCGAGGTCCGCTTCCCCGACGGCGCCCCGGCCTCGGGGCTCGCCGTGCGGGCCGAGGTGTTCCACGGCTTCGCCCGCCGGGTCGCGGTGGCGTTCCTCCCCGATGGTCCGGGCGGGTACGCCGCTCGCCTGCCGGTGGACGGCGCGGACGGGCTCTGGCAGGGGGTGATCCGCGTCGAAGGTGGGCGCCGCCCCCTCGTCGCCGACATCGCCTTCATTGTGCGGCGCGAGCTCGAGGCCGACGTCGCCGTGCTCCGGCGCCCGATGGGCTTCCGGCCGGCGGGGGTGTACACCTCGCCGCCCTGGGTCGATCACCTGGTGTGGGCCGGCGTCCTCGGCATCATGCTGGGCTGCGCGCTGGTCGTCTCCGTGCGGTGGCCGCCGCTGCGCCCGCCATCCTCCGTGCTCCAGCTCCCCGCGTGGGCGACCGCGATCGGCGTGGCCGGGGCCCTGGCCGGCGCCGTCGGCGCGTACTGGGACGTCGCCTGGCACGTGGACCAGGGCCGCGAGACATTCTGGAGTCCGCCCCACCTGCTCCTCTACGGCGGCATCCTCTCGGTCGTGGCGTCGATCGGGCTCGCCCTCCTCCTGGCCCCCGGCGCCTCCCGGCGCGCGGCGCTCCGGCACCGCGGGCTCCGCTTCGCCGCGATCGCGGGCGCGGCGACGCTCCTGTCGGCGCCGTTCGACGAGGGGTGGCATCGCCTCTTCGGGCTCGACGTCTCGATCTGGTCGCCCCCCCACCTCGTGCTGCTCTTCGGGTCGGCGCTGGCGATCCTGAGCCTGGCCCTCCTTAACTGTCCGACAGGGGGGGAGTCCCAACGCACTCCCCCCCTGGACCCCCCCACCTGGGGGTCGGACGGCCCACGGTCACCCGTTCGCGCTCGTGCTCATGGGCGCCGTCGCGCTCCTGATCGTGAACATTTTCGTGCTGGAGTTCGAGTTCCCGAGCCTCGAGGGCTGGCACGTTCTCCTGGCGCGACCCCGCGGGCTCTACCCGCTGTTCACGACGGTGCTGGCCCTGCTCGTGCTCGGCAGCGTGGCGCGGGCGGGCGGGCGCTTCGCGGCCACGCAGGCGGCGGCCGCCGCCTGGCTCCTGCGCGCGGCCCTCGGGGTCGCGCTGCTCCCGGCGCTCGGCCGGAGCGCGCCGCTCTGGCCGCCGCTCTACGTCCTGCCCGCGCTGGCGCTCGACCTCGCGCTGGCGGCGGCGCCGGCGGCCTGGTCGCTCCGGCGGCGCTACCTGGTGGGCGGGCTGGCGGCGACCGCGGTGGCCTACCTCGGGCACAACGGCGTGGCCGCCCTGCTGCCGGCCCGCGGCGTCCCTCCCGCCGAGCTGTGGGCCTGGTTCCCGCTCGCGCTCCTCGCCGGCGCCGCCGCCGCGCTGCTGGGGCTCCGCATCGGGATGCTGGCACGGCCCGAAGCCGGGACGCCGGCGTGAGCACCGTCCCGCTCGGTGGCGCCCTGAGCCTCGACGACGTCGTCGGGGTCGCGCGCGCCGGCTGGCCCCTCACGCTTCCCGACGAGGCGGAGCGGCGCGTGGGCCGCGGGCGGGCCTTCGTGGACCGGCTGGCCGACGGCGACGCGCTCGTCTACGGGATCACGACCGGCGTCGGGAAGCTGAAGGACGTCCGCATCCCGCCCGACGAGCGGCGCGCGCTTCAGCTCAACCTCCTGCGAAGCCACGCCGGCGGGCTCGGTCCCACGATGTCGGCGGCGGAGACGCGCGCCATGTGGTGCTGCCTCGCCGGGTCGCTCGCGCGCGGGCACTCCGGGGTCCGCCCCGCCGTCGTGCGGCTCCTCGTCGAGTGCCTGAATCGCGGCGTCACCCCGGTGGTGCCGGAGTGGGGCTCGCTCGGCGCCTCGGGCGACCTGATCCCGCTGGCGCACGCGGCGCTCGTCCTGGTCGGCGAGGGGGAGGCGTGGCACGACGGCCGGCGCCTGTCGGGAGCCGCCGCGCTCGCTGCGGCGGGCCTCAGCCCGCTCGTCCTCGAGACCAAGGAGGGCCTGGCCCTCCTGAACGGCACCCACCAGATGGCGGGCGTCGGGGCGCTTCTCCTCGCGGACGCGGTCGCCACGGCGCAGCTCGCCGACGTCACGGGATGCATGAGCCTGGAGGCGCTCATGGGGACCAACTCCGCGGCCGACCCGCGGATCCACGCTCTGCGGGCCCATCCCGGCCAGGTGGCGGCGGCCGCCAACGTTCGCCGGCTCACCGCCGAGAGCGAGATCATCGCCTCCCACGCCGACTGCCACCGCGTCCAGGACGCCTACAGTCTGCGCTGCCTGCCCCAGGTCCACGGCGCGACCCGCGAGGCGTGCAGCGTTCGCCCGCTCGATCCTCGCCCGGGAACTGGCGAGCGTGACCGACAACCCGCTGGTCTTCGCGGACGACGAGCAGGTCCTCACCGGGGGCAACTTCCACGGCCAGCCGATCGCCCTCGCGTTCGATGCCCTCGCGCTCGCGCTCGGCTACCTGGCCGGCATCGCCGAGCGACGGATCGACCGGCTGGTCAACCCGCTGGTCTCGGAGCTGCCGGCCTTCCTCGCCGCCGACCCCGGGCTCGAGTCCGGCTACATGCTCGCCCAGGTCCAGGCGGCGGCGCTTGCCTCGGAGGTCAAGGTGCTCGCCCATCCGGCCTCGGCCGACTCGATCCCGACGTCCGGGAACCAGGAAGATTTCGTCCCGATGGGGGCGGCGGCGGTCCGGAAGTGCCGGGAGGTGCTGCAGCGGGTCCGCGCCGTGCTGGCGATCGAGGCGGTGTGCGCGGCCCAGGCCCTGGATTGCCGGGCCCCCCTCCGTCCCGGGCGGGGAAGCGCCGCCGCCCACGCCGCGCTGCGGCGCCGCGTCCCGCGCCTCGCCGGCGACCGCGTCATCCGCGACGACTTCACCGCCGCCCTCGCGCCGATCGAGGACGGCAGCCTCCTCGCCGCCGTCGAGGCGGCCGCCGGACCCCTGGACTGACGGCGCTTGGATTGATGGACTGGCCTCACTCCCGTTCGCCGATGACCCGGAGGGGATTCGTGCCAATGAACATGCAGCGAGTCGCCGCGGCGATTACCGGGACCAATCTGGTGCTCCTGTTCGCCATCCTGGTGCAGGGAGGGCCGACGGCGGCGCAGACCGGCGCTCCGATTCTCCGCGGGCGTGCGCTGGAGCTGGTGGACGATCGCGGGCAGGTCCGCTCACGACTCGATGTGGAGTCGGACGGCGAAGTGGTCCTCCGGCTTCTCGACAGGAACGGGACCATTCGCGTCAAGCTGGGCGCCGGCGAGGGCGGCTCCGGGCTGCTCCTGCTCGACGAGGCGACGCAGCCCGGTGTCCAGATCATCGCGAGACGGACCGGCGCGGCCGAGCGGCCGACCACCACCAGCGTCACGCTGACGGGGGTGGATGGCCAGCAACGAGTGATCAAGCCGTAGCGTTCCGGCGCTCACGCCGATCAGGGGACATGGACAAGGTCTTCTGGCTCCTTCCGGGGAGACTGGCCGGCCGCCCGGGGCCGGATCGGGAGCCCTGGGACCTCGGCTCGCTGCGCGAGGGCGGCATCGAGGCGATCCTGTCCGTGAACGATGGGCTCGCGTGCCATCTCGACGACTTCGCCGCGTTCGGCATCGCGTACGCCCGCGTGTCCCTGTCTCCCAATGCGCCGCCCCAGCCCGGCGACGACGAGGTCTGTCTGGGCGCACTGCCGCGGGCCTACGCGTTCGTGCAGGCGCAGATCGCCGAGGGGCGCGGGGTCCTCGTGCACTGCTCGTCGGGCAAGGATCGGACGGGCCTCTTCCTCTGCTATTTCCTGATGCGCCAGGCAGACCTGTCCCCCGTGGATGCGATCGAAGCGGTGCGTCGAGTGCGACCGATCGCCCTGAGCGCCGTCGGCTGGGAGGAGTTTGCCGTGCGGGTGCTGGCGTCCGCGGACTCACGCCTCTGAGCCCCGCGTGAGAAAAGCCGACGCCCCGGGGGGGCCGGGGCGCCGGTGACCTGCCCGGTTTGCCGCGTGGTCGGGAACGCGTCAACGCGGGCAGGCGTTGCGGCCACGAACAGGAGCAACCGCCGTGCCGAGCGCGCTGCCGCCACCGGACCTCGGCGCGGCGCGCACTTGGCGATGGCCCTCCCGGCCGAGGCGCCGGCGAGCGGATGGGCATCTGCCCCGCGAGGGGAAAAGCCCTCGAGTCGGTCGGAGCCGGGTGTCCAGAGCCTCGCGTGCGCTATACTGGGACCGCTCGCCGATCGGCCTCCCGCCGCCGGCCCCGATTGGGGACGCGATCGCAGCTTCGGCCACGAACGAGGACTCGGCTCATGACGTTGCCCGTCGGCAAGCTCCGGGGAAGCTTCCTCGCGAGCCTCTTCGATAAACACGTCATCCTCGACCAGCGGGTCGTCCTCGGCCCCCGGGTCGGCGAGGATGCCGCCGTCATCGACATGGGCGACCGGTATCTGGTGGCCACGACCGATCCGATCACCTTCGTGACCGAAGACCTCGGCTGGTACGCGCTGGTGGTCAACGCCAACGACGTCGCCGTCCGTGGGGCGGCGCCCCGCTGGTTCCTGGCCACCTGCCTCCTGCCCGAGGGTGGCGCGAGCGAGGAGTCGGTCGAGGCGCTGTTCGCCCAGCTCGGCGCCGCCTGTCGCGAGCTGGGCGTCTCGCTGGTCGGTGGCCACACCGAGGTCACTCACGGCCTCGATCGGCCGCTGGTGATCGGGACGATGCTCGGCGAGGTCGGCCGGGACCGGCTGGTGACCACGAGCGGCGCCCGGGCCGGCGACGCGCTGCTCCTCACCAAGGGCATCCCGCTCGAGGGGACCTCGATCATCGCCCGGGCCCGGGCCGCCGAGCTCCGGGCCCGGGGTCACGCCGAGGCGCTCCTGGTCAGGGCTCGGGGCTACCTCACGAAGCTGAGCGTCGTCCCCGAGGCGCTTCTCGCCGTCGAGCTGGCACCGGTCCACGCCATGCACGACCCGACCGAGGGTGGTCTCGCCACCGCGCTGTGGGAGCTGGCGGAGGCGGCCGGGGTCGGGCTCGCGGTGGAGGCCGAGCGGATCCCCGTCCTTCCCGAGGGTCGCGCGCTGTGCGCCGAGTACGGACTCGACCCGCTCGGCACGATCGCCTCCGGCTCGCTCCTGCTCGCGCTGGCGCCCTCCGACGCGGGGGTGGTATTGCACGCGTGCGCGCGCGACGGCATCGACTGCGCGTACATCGGGCGCGTCCAGCCGCGGGAGTCGGGCGCGACCATCGTGGTCGGCGGTCGGGCCCGCGAGCTGCCGCAGTTCTCCCAGGACGAGATCACCCGCCTGTTCGCCTGAGCCGCGATGGCCCAGCCCGGCTACGCGTATCGCCCGGTCGCCTACGGCGCCCAGGGTCTCGTCGCCGCCGCCCATCCCTCCGCCACGCTCGCCGGCCTCGAGGTGCTCAAGGGCGGGGGCAACGTCGTCGACGCCGCCCTCGCCGTGAACGCGGTCCTGGCGGTCGTGCAGCCGCACATGTGCGGCCTCGGCGGTGACCTCTTCGCGCTCCTGTACCACGCGCCGACCGGCGAGGTCGTCTTCCTCAACGGCGCCGGCCGGTCCGGCTCCGGCGCCGGCGTGGAGGCGATCCGGGAGCGCGGTCTCCCGGCCATCCCGTTCATCGGGCCTCTGGCGGTCTCGGTGCCGGGCTGCGTCGATGCCTGGGCTGCCCTCGGCGGCCGCTACGGCACCCTCGGCCTCGGTGAGCTCCTGAAGCCGGCGATCGCCCTGGCTGCCGACGGCTTCCCGGTGAGCGATCTCCTCGCCCAGACAATCCGCGAGCGTGCCCCGGTGATCGAGGATCCGGAGTGGCATCGCATCTACGCCCCGGGCGGCGAGGCCCCGAGGGCCGGGGACCGCCTGCGCCAGCCGGACCTGGCGCGGAGCCTGTCCCTCGTCGCCGAGGGCGGCGCCGACGCGCTCTACCGGGGGGAGCTGGGGGCGCGACTGGTCCACCACGTCGCCGCCGGTGGAGGCTTCCTCACGCCGGAGGACCTGGCCGGCCACGCGAGCCGCTGGCAGCCGCCGATCGCGACGAACTACCGGGGGGCCACGGTCTGGCAGACACCTCCGCCGACCCACGGCCTGACCGTGCTCCAGGCGCTGAACCTGCTGGAGGGGTTCGACCTCGGCGCCATGACCCACCATTCGCCCGCGCACCTCCACCTGCTCGTGGAGGCGATCAAGGTCGCCTACGCGGACCGCGACCGCTTCATCGGCGACCCCGACCACGTGGAGGTTCCCGTCGCGGGCCTCCTCGACAAGGGGTACGCCGCGCGGCGGCGGGCCCTGATCGATCCCCGGCGGGCAGCGGCGGGCGTCGCGTGCGGCGACCCGGTCGGGGACACGACCGGGTTCGTGGCCGCCGACGCGGGCGGCTCGGTGATCGCTGTTATCCAGAGCCTCTACTTCGGCTTCGGCTCCGGCGTGGTCCCGCCCGGCACCGGGATCACGCTCCACAACCGGGGCGCGGCGTTCTCGCTCGACGCGGCGTCCCCGAGCGTGCTCGCGCCTCGGAAGCAGCCGTTCCACACGCTGATCGCGGCGCTCGTCGTCCGTGGCACGGCGCCGGTGGCGGCGCTGGCGACGATGGGTGGCCACGCCCAGCCGCAGACCCACGTCCAGGTCCTCACGAACCTCCTCGACTTCGGGATGGATCCCCAGGAGGCGATCGAGCGCCCCCGCTTCGTCCAGGGCCGGATGCGCCCGACAGACCCCGCCGACCGGCTGCGCATTGAAGCGCGCGTGCCGGCGCGGGTGCGGGCGGCGCTGGCCCGGCGGGGCCACCTGCTCGACGTCGTGGCCGACCGGGCCGTGACGATGGGCCACGCCCACGGGCTCACGGTGAGCGACCGGGCCGACGGCCGGGTCCTGGCCGGCGGCGCCGATCCGCGTGGCGACGGCCTCGCCCTCGGCTACTGAGAAAGCCGCGGGGCGGCGGAGGGGGGCGGCGGCTCGGTTACGGACACGGAGCACAGGAAACAAGGACAGGAACAAGCACCGGGAACAAGTGAATGTTCTCCGGCTCCTCCTCCCCGGTGGCACCGGGGGGACGGGACGTGCGAGGGCGCGCGTCCTCCGAGCCGTCCCGGCGATCCTGGTCGAACAGGGGAGGGGGCTGGGGGGGTGGGCGGGAGGTCCCGAACGATGCTCTCGGTCCGCGACGTCATGTCCACGGATCTGGTGACGGTCGGCCCCGGCGAGTCAGCGCGCCGCGCCTACGAGGTGATGCGGGATCGGCGGATCCGCCATCTGCCGGTCGTCGACAACGACCGGTTGGTCGGCATCCTCTCCGATCGCGACCTCCGGCCGGTCCTTCTCTCGCCCGGGCTCGCCGGCGCCGCGGTGTCGGAGCTGATGAGCGAGCAGCCCACCACGATCGCCCCCGGGGCCCCGGTGGAGGACGCGGCGAGCGTGCTCGTCGTCCGGAAGATCGGCTGCCTGCCCGTCGTCGAGGACGGCCGGCTGATCGGCATCGTGACCGAGACCGACCTCCTGGCCGTTCTCGTCGAGCTGCTGGGACTCTTGAGCCATTCGACCCGCCTCGACGTCGTCGTGCCGGGCGGCCCCGACGCCTACGAGAAGGTCGTCGAGGTGATCCGGGGGCACCAGGGCCAGATCATGAGCGTCGGCGCCGTGCCCGGCTCGGGCGGCCAGACGATCTTCAGCGTGAGGCTCGAGCCCTGCGACACGCGGCCACTGGTCGTCGCGCTGAGCCGCGCGGGGTTCGAGGTGCTCTCGCCGCGGCCCGGGGCATGAGCCGAATGAGGCGCACGGTGTCGCCTCCCTCGTTCCGCCGACCTCGTGCCCCGTCGGGAGTGCGGGTCGCCCCCCCTCCCCCGGCCAGAGGCCGGAGGCCGTCGGCCAGAGGCCGGAGGCCGTCGGCCAGAGGCCGGAGGCCGTCGGTTGGTCGGGAGGGGTCGCCCAAGGCCGAAGGCCGTCAAAGGGTGGGGGTGGACTCGAATGACCGTCCGGCTGCGGCGAAGCCTCCTGTTCGTTCCGGGCAGCACCCCGGAGCGGATCGCCAAGGCGGCCGCCACCGAGGCCGACGGCATCATCCTCGACCTGGAGGACGCCGTGGCGCCCGGCGAGAAGGCGCGGGCCCGCGAATGGGTCGTCGCGGCGCTCCGCACCGTCGACTTCCGAGGGCGCGAGCGGATCGTCCGCGTGAACGCGCTGGACGGCCCCCACGGGGGGGACGACTTGGCCGCCGTGGTCCCGGGCGCTCCGGATGCCGTGCTCATCCCGAAGGTCGGGGCGCCGGACGAGGTGGCCCGCCTGGACCAGGCCCTGGCTCGACTCGAGGGGGCGGCGGGGCTCGAGGCCGGCCGGATCCGCGTGCACCTGCTGATCGAGACCGTGGCCGGCGTGCTCAACGCCGTGGAGATCGCTCGGGCGTCGTCCCGGACGGTCGCGCTGCTCTTCGGCGCCGGCGACCTGATCCGCGAGACCCGGGGCCGTCTCGTCCCCGGCCGCGCCTCCGAGCTCTTCGCGCTGAGCCAGGTCCTCCTGGCCGCGCGCGCGGCGGGTCTGGCGGCCCTCGACACGCCGTACTTCGAGCTGGAGAACCCGGCCGGGCTCGACGTCCATACCCGGTTCGCGGCGGATCTGGGCTACGATGGCAAGGCGGTGATCCACCCCAAGCAGATCGAGGTCGTGAACCGGCACTTCACCCCGTCGCCCGAGGCGGTGGCCGACGCCCGGCGGATCCTGGGGGCCTACGAGGAAGCGGCTGCTCAGGGGTCGGGGGCCCTGTCCCTCGACGGGCGGTTCATCGACGCGGTCCACGTGACCATGGCGCGCCAAACGCTCGAGCGGGCGCGTCTGGCCGGAGTGGCCTGATGGCCCGCAGCCTCGCCGCCGCCGCCTCGGGGCTGGTGCTGCTGGCCTGGGCGGTCCTGGCGGGGGCGGCGGGCTGGGGGGGAATCACCCCCGGGCAGACGCTCCGGCGCGAGGTCGAGGCGCGCTACGGCAAGCCCAGCCGGGAGCGCACGGTCGCCGAGGAGGGCCGCACCACGGCCGAGTGGACGTATACCGGCGACCAGGCCCCGCGGGGGATCGATCGCATGGTGGTGAGCTTCGGCCTCATCAAGAGCGGCCTCTTCCAGCCCGACGTCGTCCGCGCGCTCACCCTGCACACCCGGCGGGGAGTCTTCCCGATGAAGATGATCGCGGCGGGCTGGGGGAAGCCCGACGCCATCGGCACCGACGAGCAGACCGGCCGGCCGGCGTTCCGGTACGAGGCCAAGGGCCTGCTCGTCATCCTGGACAAGACCGGGGCGTGGGCGGAGATGATGGTGTTCGCTCCCGAGCGCCCCTAGGAGCTTCGGGAGGGTGTCGGAACACCCCCCGATTCCCCCCCGCCGTTGCGCCGGCAAAGCCGGCGCTCGGACGCTCTTCGCGACTCCCCCGCCTGAACGCGACAGGGCATGCTCCGACAGATCCCCAGACCAAGGAGCCCGTCGGAGTATGTCGTGTCGCTGGCCGTGCGCCGTGAGCCATGAAGAGCCTCCGAGCGGCCACCCCACGCGGAGGCGCTTCGCGCCTCTGGCGTGGGTACCCCGGCTGCCGCCACGACGGGGGGATCGGGGGGTCTTCAGAGACCGCCCGAAGGATCCCCGGCGGGGCCCCGCGAGGCGCATTGTTCGCGGGTGGGTCGTGGTGATAGGCTGGAGGCGCCTTCTATGACCCTCCCCCACGATCCGATCGAGAGCCTCTGTGCGCTCGACGCCGCCGGCCGCGGCATCGCGCGGCTCCTGGTCCCCGGCGACATGGCCGCCGCCGCGCGCAGCCTGGCGCGCGCCCGGCGGGTGGCGCTCGTCACCGGCTTCGTCCCCCGTGCGGAGTGGGCCGCCGAGACCGACGGGCCCTCCGGCACGGTCGTGCTCGGCCGCGCGCTCCGGCAGCTCGGGGCCGACGTCGTCTACGTGGCCGATCCGCCGGTGCTGCCGCTCGTCGAGGCGTGCCTCAAGGCGCTAGGAGAGCCGCTCGACCTGGTCGCGGTGCCGGCCGATCCAGTCGCGGCGGTCGCCGCCGCCCGCCGGGCCCTGGGTGACTTCGGCCCCACGCACCTCGTCGCGGTGGAGCGGCCGGGGCGGGCGGCGGACGGCGGCTACTACAACGCCCGCGGCGGCTCCGTCGCGGCTCTCAACGCGCCCCTCGACGCGCTCTTCCGCGGGCGCCGCAACGGTGCGGTGACGGTCGGGGTCGGCGACGGGGGCAACGAGATCGGGATGGGGCGGGTCCGGGCCCGGGTCGTGCGCGACGTCCCGCACGGAGCGAAGATCGGCTCGATCGTCCGCACCGACCACCTGGTCGTGGCCGGCACGTCGAACTGGGGCGCCTGGGGCCTGGCCGCCCACCTCTCGCTCGGGGCCGGCCGGAGCCTGCTCCATGGCTCCGAGGAGGAAGCCCGGCTGACCCGGGCCATGGTGGCGGCGGGCGGTGTCGACGGGCTCACCGGCGGCGCGGTGCCGACCGTTGACAGCCTGCCCCTGACGCTGCACCAGACGTTCCTGGAAACGCTCCGCGAGCTGACCGCGTACCTCATCACCCGACGCGCTGAAAGGGAGACGACCTGATGGCCGAGACCGTGATCGAGCGCTACCGGAAAGCCTGTCCGGGCTCCTGGGCCCAGTGGGAGAAGGCCTGTCGCGTGATTCCCGGCGGCATCACCCATGACGGCCGCTACCTGACGCCGTTCCCGCTCTACGTGAGCCGGGCGGCCGGGCCGCGGAAGTGGGATGTTGACGGCCGCGAGTACGTCGACTACTGGATGGGGCACGGCGCCCTCTTCCTGGGCCACGCGCACCCCACGCTGGTCGAGGCCGTCACCCGGCAGGTGGCGCGCGGCACGCACTACGGCGCCTGCCACGAGCTGGAGGTCGAGTGGGCGGAGTGGATCACGCGGCTCATCCCCTCGGCCGAGATGGTGCGCTTCACGATGTCGGGCACCGAGGCGACGCACCTGGCGCTGCGGCTTGCTCGTGCGGCCACCGCGCGGCCGAAGATCGTGAAGTTCACGGGCCACTTCCACGGCTGGCACGACGGGGTCTCGACCGCGGTGAACCCGCCGTACGAGATCCCGATGTCGGCGGGGATCCCGGGCGCGGTCCTCGGCGAGGTCCTCGTCTCCCCGGCCAACGACATCGCGGCGCTGGAGCGCCTCCTGGGGGGCCGGCAGGACGTGGCCGCGGTCATCCTCGAGCCGAGCGGCGCCCAGGCCGGCACCGTCCCGGTCGATCCGGGGTTCCTGAAGGACCTCCGTCAGCTCACCGCCGACCGGGGCGTCGTGCTCATCTTCGACGAGGTCATCACCGGCTTCCGGTACGCGCCCGGCGGCGCCCAGGAGTACTACGGCATCACGCCCGACCTGACGACGCTGGCCAAGATCGTGGCCGGCGGTCTGCCCGGCGCGGCGGTGTGCGGGAAGCGGGCGCTGGTCTCCCTCATGAAGTTCGGCGATGACGCCGCGTGGAACCGGACCCAGCGGGTCGCCCAGAACGGCACCTACAACTCGAACCCGGTCGTTTCCGCCGCCGGCATCGCCATGCTGTCCCAGATCGCGGACGGCAAGCTCCACGAGCGGGCCAACGCGTTGGGCGCCGAGCTGCGGGGCGGTCTGAACGAGGTGTTCCGGAAGGCGGGCGTCCCCTGCGTCGCCTACGGCGACGTGTCGATCTGCCACATCTCGCTGGAGGGGCCGCCGGCCGCGGGCAAGGCGAAGAACCCCAAGCTCTACCACACCTGGCGGTGCGCGCTCATCCTCCACGGCGTGGACATGTCCGCGTACCACGGCTGGGTCTCGGCGGTGCACGGGGAGCGGGAGATCGAAGAGACCATCCATGCGGTAGCTGGGGCGGTGACCGACCTCCAGGCCGAAGGAGCCCTCTGAGGCGGGGATGCTCGCGGCCGACGACAAGCGACGCGAGCTCCGCCGAATCTACGAGCTGGCGCACCAGTCCGACGCCTTCGAGGGCGGTGTCACCTTCGAGGATGACTCCGAGATCCTGATCGTGGGAGACTGGGCCCTGCTCGCCTACGACGAGGAGGACGAGCTGGCGCTGTCGTTTCACCTGAACGCCCATCCGGTGGAGGTCGCCCGCTTCACGCGGTTTCTCGTCGAGCACGAGGTGGAGTTCGTCCTCTTCGAGGCGTTCGTCATCAACGACAAGGACGAGATCGTCTTCGAGTCCGACCTGGAGGGACGCGCGGGGTGAGACGGCTGGCGGGCATCATCGTGGGACTCCTGCTGGCGGGGCTGGTAGGAGGGAGCGCGACGCGGGTGATCGGGCAGCCGGCCAGGGCCATGGCGACGCATCCCGGGAAAGCCACCTACGACCAGTACTGCGCGACCTGTCACGGCGAGACCGGCCAGGCCGACGGCCCGGGGGCCGGAAACCTCCCCATCAAGCCGCCCCCGTTCACCGACGGGCGGCTCATGAACCCGCTGCCCGACGAGTTCCTCTTCAAGGTCATCAGCGAGGGCGCCGGCTCGGTGGGCCTGGCCCCCCAGATGCCGGCGTTCCGCCCGCCGCTCACGGACCGCCAGATCCAGGATGTGATCGGCTACGTCCGGACGTTCGCCCAGCCGCCCTACCAGTCGCGGCCGGTCGCCGCCGTGAAGCCGTGGGCGGCGCCGCCGGCCCAGCCCATCGAGTTCAGCCACGTCGTCCACGCCGGCTCCTACCGGATCGAGTGCCAGTACTGCCACGCCGACGCCCGGCGCTCCACCTACGCCGGCCTGCCGTCCGTGGAGCGCTGTATGGGCTGCCACAAGATCGTCGCCGCCCAGGGCAATCCCGAGATCCAGAAGCTCCACGAGCACTGGAACCAGAAGCAGTCCATCCCCTGGGTCCGGATCCACAAGGTGCCGGGCTACGTGTACTTCCCTCACAAGCGGCACGTCGCGGCCGGCCTCGCCTGCCAGGAGTGCCACGGGCCCGTCGAGCGGATGCAGCGGGTGGCGCAGGTCTCGCCCCTGTCGATGGGCTGGTGCGTCGAGTGCCATGCCCGGCGCCAGCCGGCCGCTTCACTCGACTGTGTGATCTGCCACCACTGACAGCGTGTGAACGGATCGGGTCCTCCGGCCCCCCCTCCCCCCCGGTGGGTGGGGGAGGGGGTGGGGGGGTGGGCGGGAGGTTCCGAATTGAGGCCAGTCATGAAAACGGCGGTTCGGCGCGGCGAGGGTGAGCTCCTGATGCTCGGTGGCCGGAGGCCGATCGAGATCCTGGTGGAGCGGGCGACCACGGCGACCCGGGCCTTCACCATGGGGGCGCAGACGATCGCCCCCGGCGCCGAGGTGCCAGAGCACAAGCACGCGGAGGAGGAGATCCTCTTCGTTTACGCGGGGAGCGGGCGGATCACGGTCGGCGGCGTCGCCCACGAGGTCACCCCGGAGACGGCGGTCTTCGTCCCCGGCGACACCTATCACCGGATCGAGAACACCGGCCCGGACGAGCTCCGGATGACCTTCACGCTCTCGCCCCCGGGCTACGAGGAGTTCTTCCGAAACCTCGCGCACACGCAGACCGATCACGCCCCCACGCCGGCCTGACGCCACCCCGGCGTCGGCTCTGCACGGCGCCGGCTCGTGGACGTCTCCAGTGGAACGGAATGCGCCGGGTGGGGTCCCTCCGGGAGGCGACCAGTGAGCGTGGCCGAAGACGTCGCGCGATTCGTGCGTGACGCGACGCTGGACGGGCTGCCGCCGGTGGCGACCGCGCGGGCGAAGGAAGCGCTGGTCGACACCCTGGGCTGCGCGCTGGCCGGCGGCGAGACGCCGGCCAGCCGGGCCACGCTCGCCCTCCTCGACGGCGCGCCCACCTCCGGCGCCGCCACGGTCCTCACCACCGGCGGCAAGGCCTCCGTGGCGCAGGCCGTCTTCGCCAACGCGGTGATGGCGAGCGCGCTGGACTTCGACGACGGCCACTACTGGTCGATGAACCATCCCGGGGCGGCGGTCGTCCCGGCGGCCCTCGCCGCGGCCGAGGCCCGGCGCCGCCCCGGGCGCGACCTGCTGGCGGCGGTGGTGGCCGGGTACGAGATCGCGATCCACGCGGGCGCGATCCTCAACGCCCACCCGCGCGAGCGCCTGTACGGCTCCGGCGCGTCGGGCGCCTATGGCGCCGCGGCGGCCGTTGCCCGGCTGCTCGGCCTCGACCTGACCCGGATCGTTCACGCCCTCGGCGTCGCCCGGTGCCACCTGCCGGTCTCCCCGGTGCTGGACAGCATCCCGCATGGGGCCGCGACCAAGGAGAGCCTCGGCTGGGGGGCCCTGACCGGTACCGTGGCCGCCCTCCTGGCCGAGAAGGGGTTCAGCGGCCCGCCGAACGAGCTCGACGAGCCGCACCGCGGAGCCGGATCGGGTGTGGAGGCGCTGGCCGGGCTGGGCCGCCGGTTCCGGATCACCGAGACGTACATCAAGCGGTTCCCGGCCTGTCTGTGGACGCATGCCGCCGTCGACGCGGCGCTCCAGCTTCGCGGGGACCATCGGCTGACGGCCGGAGACATCGGCGAGGCGACCGTGTGGACCCACCAGCGCGCGGTCGCCATCGACAACCCGGCGCCAAGGTCGATCGAGGCGGCCCAGTACAGCCTGCCCTACACGGTGGCCGCCGCGCTGGTGGACGGGGAGCTGGGGGTGGCCCAGATGCGGGACGAGCGGCTCCGCGATCCCCGGATCCTCGATCTGGCGGCCCGGGTGCGGCTCGCCCTCGACCCCCGGCTGGACACGATGTATCCCGCCCGGCGCGCCGCTCGGGTCGAGATCCGGACGGTGGACGGCCGGAAATGCGAGCGGGAGGTTCTGGCGATCAGGGGATCGGCCGACGATCCCCTGACCTCCCGGGAGGTGGACGACAAGTTCCGGCGACTGGCGGACCCGGTGCTCGGCGAGCCGGCGGCCCGTCGCGCGCTGGCGCTGTTGCGGGAGATCGAGCACCACGACGACCTCGCGCCGCTCTGGGCCGCGCTGTCAGCGCGTCAAGCCGGCGCGGCGCGATGCTGAGAACGCCCGAAAGACTCGCCGCTCCGACTCCCCCCTCCCCCCCGGTGGGTGGGGGAGGGGGGTTGGGGGGGTAGGCGGGAGGTTCTCAATGACCATCGAGGAGACGTTCATCCGGCAGTACCCCCGGTCGAAGGCGCTGTGGGAGCGGCAGTGCGGCGTGACCCCCGGGGGCATCACGCACACGGGGCGGGCCCTCGCCCCGTTTCCGCTCTTCATCACGGCCAATCGCGGGTCCCACAAGTGGGATGCCGACGGCTTCGAATACGTGGACTATTGGCTCGGCCACGGCGCCATGCTGCTGGGGCACGCCCACCCGGCCGTGGTCGAGGCGGTGGCCAGCCAGGGGGCCAACGGCTTCCACGCCGGCGGCGAGTCGCCGCTGGCCGTCGAGTGGGGGGAGCTCGTGCAGTCGATGGTGCCGTCCGCCGAGCGGGTCCGCTTCGTCGCGTCGGGCGGCGAGGCGACGCAGATGGCGATCCGCGTCGCCCGCGCGCACGCCGGGCGGGACCGCATCCTCAAGTTCCAGGCGACGTATCACGGCTGGCACGACGCGGTCTGCCTCGGGGTCCTGCCGCCCTACGACGTGCCGTTCTCGCTGGGCGTGCCCAAGGCGATCCAGGAGACCGTGACCACCCTCCCGTTCAACGACCTGGACGCCGTGGCCCAGGCGCTCGACCGGTACGACGACGTCGCCGGCGTCATTCTCGAGCCGGGGGGCTGCTTCGACGACACCATCCCGACCGACCCCGCCTTCCTCCGGGGGCTGCGGGAGCTGACCGCGCGGAAGCGCGTGCTCCTCATCTTCGACGAGGTGGTGACCGGCTTCCGCTACGCGCGGGGCGGCGCCCAGGAGTACTTCGGGGTGACGCCGGACCTCACCGCGCTGGGGAAAGTCGTGGCCGGCGGGCTGCCGGGCGGCGCCGTCGTCGGGAAGGCCGACGTCATGGAGGTCCTGGCCTGGCGCCCGGATCCCGAGTGGATCCGCTACCGGATGGTGCCCCACCCGGGAACCTGGAACTCGAATCCGGGGGTGGCCGCCGCCGGCATCGCGACGCTCAAGCTCGTGCGCGACACCGACGTCGTGGAGCGCGCCAAGGCGCAGACGCGGAAGCTCATCGACGGCTTCAACGAGGTCTGCCGGCGCCTCGGCGTCGAGGCGGTCGCGTACGGGCGCGCCTCCATCTTCAAGTTCCGCAAGGGGCCGGCGCCGCGGATGCTCTCCGGCGACTACTCCGATCACCGCGCGGAGACGGACCGGCTCCTGGCCGGGTGGGGCGCGACCGCCGGGAAGATCCGCAAGGCGATGCTGTTCGAAGGCGTCGACCTGATGCGGACCGAGGGATTCCTGTCGGCGGTTCACGGAGACGACGACATCGAGAAGACCTGTCGCGGCCTCGAGCGCGCGCTCCAGCGGATCCGTGACGAAGGCGGAGTCTGAGCAGGGACACGGCCGGGCGGCGATTGACACGCCTGCACGGTTGCCCTAGCTTCCTTGAAGCGCCACGGTCGTGTCAAAAGGGCGGGACCGAGGAGCGAGCAGCGCTAGGACGCAGGGAGTCGCCGACCGCAGGCGTACTCCGAGTACGCCGAGGATCGGCGACGACCGAGGACGACGCGATGCGACGCTCATCGGCCCCGCCACGGGAGACGGAGCCATGGTCGGTCCGGTCGGCTTCATCGGGTTCGGGGAGGCGGCGAAGGTCCTGGCGGGCGGGCTGAAGGAGGCCGGGCTCTCGCTGCTGGCGTACTGCCGCGGCACGCGGCACGCCCCCCCGTACACCGCGGAGTTCCGGCGGGAGGCGGCGGCGCTCGGGGTCCAGCTGGTCGACACGCTGGAGGAGCTGGCCCGGGACGCCGAGGTCCTGATCTCCGCCGTCTCGCCGGGGGCGGCGGGGACGGTGGCGGCGGAGAGCGCGCGGCTCCTGGGCCCTCGGCACCTCTTCGTCAACCTCAACGCCGTCGCGCCGGCGACGAAGGACGCCATGGCGGCCGGCGTCGCGGCGGTCGGCGCCCGCTTCGTCGATGCCGAGCTGATGGGGGCCGCCTCGCTCTACGGCGCGGCGGTGCCGCTGTACGTCTCGGGGAGCGGGGCGGAGGGCTTCAGACAGGCGTTCGCGCCGCTCGGGCTGAACGTCACCCTCGTTCCGGGGGCGCCGAGCGCGGCGGCCGCGCTCAAGATGCTGCGGAGCGTGGTCACCAAGGGCATGGAGGCCGTGATCGTCGAGGCGATGTTCGCGGCGTTCCGGGCGGGGGTGGCGCGGGAGGCCTTCGCGGCGATCACCGAGCCGATGGACGCCGTGAAGTTCTCGGACTTCGCCAAGATGTGCCTCACCTCGGACCCGATCCATTCCGGCCGCCGGGCCGAAGAGATGCGGAGCGTCAGCGAGGTGGTCCGCCGCCTGGGCGTCGAGCCCATCATGACGGACGCCGCCCAGCGGCGGCTCGCGTGGTCGGCGGCCCTGGGGGGCCGGCCGGCGGCGCCGACGCCGGCGATGACCGACTACCTCGAGGTGCTGACCTGGTACGATCGGTGGGACCGCCAATGACCGGCGCTGGCCGCCACCGGCGCCGGCGCACATCCGAACCGCTTTCAGACAGGGGGCGTTTCATGACCGGAAGATTCGTGACGCTGGTCGTCCTGGCCGTCGCGGCGATGATCGGGGTCGGCACGATCGCCAACGCGGCGCCGAGCGTGGACTTCGCCGCCGCGTGCACCTGGTACGGGCACGTGCCGATCATCACCGGCATCGAGAAGGGCTGGTTCAAGGAGGCGGGGGCCGACGTGAAGCTCCAGACCATCGTGAGCAGCGCCGACCGCATGCTCGCCCTCACCAGCGGGGCGATCGGTTGGACGAACACCGGGCAGCTGGCGACGATCGCCGAGATGGCCAAGGGGAACCGCACCTTCTACTGGGTCGGCATGATCGACGAGGTGGCCGGCCAGGAGGGGCTGGCGGTGCGGCCGGGGATCACCCGCGTCGAGGAGCTCCGGGGCAAGAAGATCGGGGTGCCGAGCAACTCGAGCGCCGAGGTCACCGCGTCCCTACTGCTGCAGGATGCCGGCCTCACCCGCAAGGACGTGGAGATCATTCCGCTCACCGTCACCGACATCACGACCGCCTTCGCCCGGGGCCAGATCGACGCCTACGCGGTCTGGCAGCCCACGCTGTCCTCGGCGCTGGCCGGGCAGCCGGGGGCGAAGATCCTGGCGACGAACGCCGACACCAACCTCTACAAGAAGGAAGGGACCATCGCCGCCGGCGACGTGGTGGTCATGCGGCGCGACCTCGTCAACGGCAACCCCCAGCTGGCCGGCGCCATCCTGAAAGGGCTGACGAAGGCGCTCGCCTACGTGAAGACCAACCCGGCGGACGCCGCCGCCGCCGTCGCCTCCTGCTACCGCACGGAGCCCGCGAAGGCGCTGGAGAGCCTCCGCACCTTCACGTACTACGAGGGCACCCGGCAGAAGACCATGGCGCCCAACGTGCTCCGGGTGCTGAACCAGCTGGTCGAGTGGGCGCACAGCTCGGGGCGCATCGCCACCCGACCGGATCCGGCCGAGTGGATGAACCCGAAGCTCTGGCCGGAGTAGGCGGCGCTCCGGGCGCGGGGCGGGCGGGCCGGGGGGCGACCGGGATGGGTGCCGTCGAGGCGGGAATCGAGAGAGCCACGCCGGCGCCCGGCGGGCGGGCGGGGAGTCAACGCTGGCGCTACGCCCTGGTCAGCGTCGCCTCGGCGCTCGGGTTCTTCGCGGTCTGGCAGCTGGTGACCGCCACCGAGCTGATCTCGCCGCTCTTCCTGCCCTCCCCGGCCGCGGTGTGGGCGGAGGCGCGGAAGCTGGCGGTGAGCGGGGAGCTGCCGACCCACATCCTGACCAGCGCCCGGCGCGTCTTCATCGGCTACCTCCTGTCGGCGGCGGCGGCGATCCCGCTCGGCATCCTGATGGGCACCTCCCGCATCGCCAAGGCGATCGTGGACCCCGTGCTGTCGCTCATCCGGCCGCTCCCGTCGCTCTCCTGGATCCCGCTGAGCATCCTGTGGTTCGGGATCGGGGAGTCGCAGAAGTACTCGATCGTGTTCATGGGCACGTTCGCCACGCTCCTCCTGTACGTGGCCGAGGCGACCAAGCAGGTCAACCCGCTCCTGGTGCTGGCCGCCCGGAACATGGGCGCCAACAGCCTCGACGTCATGCGGGAGGTCGTGCTCCCGGGGGCGCTGCCGGGCATCGTCAGCGGGCTCAAGGTGTCGCTGGCAGTCTCGTGGACCGTGGTGCTGAGCGCCGAGATGGTGGCGGCGAACCGGGGGCTGGGCGCCCTGATCTGGTTCGGCAAGGACTGGAACAACCTGGCGCTGATCATGGTCGGCATGGCGCTCATCAGCACGACGGTCTTCCTCATCGACGCCGCCGTCCGCAGCGTGGAGGACCGGATCATCCCCTGGGAGCGGCACCGGGTCAAGAAGTAGCGGCGTGCCCATCCTCTCCGCCGAGCACGTGACGAAGGTCTTCGCCGCCGGCCGGGGCCGCCAGGTGGTGGCGCTCCAGGACCTGAGCCTGACCGTCGAGGAGGGGGAGCTGGTCTGCCTGGTCGGCAGCTCCGGCTGCGGCAAGAGCACCTTTCTCTACCTGCTGGCCGGCTTCGTCCAGCCGACGGCCGGGCGGATCCTGCTCCACGGCCAGCCGGTCGTCGGCATCGAGCGGCGGTGCGGCATCGTGTTCCAGAGTTACGCCCTGTTCCCGTGGAAGACCGTCCGCGGGAACGTCGAGTTCGCGCTGCGACTCAAGGGACTGCGGCCGCCGGCCGTCGCCGAGCGGTCGGCGCACTACATCGCCATGGTGAACCTCCGCGGCTTCGAGGACCTCTACCCGGCCCAGCTCTCGGGCGGGATGCAGCAGCGGGTCGCGCTGGCGCGGGCCCTGGCCGGCGATCCCGAGGTCCTCCTGATGGACGAGCCCTTCGCGGCGCTGGACGCGATGACCCGGCAGGTTCTCCAGCAGGAGTTCCTGAAGATCCATCAGCAGAGCCGGAAGACGACGGTGTTCGTCACCCACAACATCGACGAGGCGCTCCTCCTGTCGGACCGCATCATCGTGCTCCGCGCGAACCCCGGCCGGGTCCACGCCGTCATCCCCAACGACCTCCCGTCACCCCGGAGCCTCGATCTGCAGGGCCACCCCGGCTACGCCAAGCTCAAGGGCATGGTCTGGGACGGCGTGGCCCAGGACGTCCACCAGCAGATCGAGGGCTCGCGGACGCCGTCGTGAGAGCGTGTGAAGGAATGGGTTCTCCGACTCCCCCCTTCCCCCCGGCCAAAGGCCGAAGGCCGTCGGACAAATGGGGTGGGCGGGAGGTCGCGAACTGAGCGCCGCCGGCCCGCTCCCAGACCAGGCGGACGTCGTGATCGTCGGCGGCGGGATCACCGGGGCCGCCTGCGCGGCGGAGGCCGCCCGGCGGGGCGCGGCGGTCCTCCTCCTCGAGAAGGAAGGCGACCTGGCGGGGGAGGCGTCCGGCCGGAGCTTCGGCAGCCTGAGGCTCCAGGGGCGTCACCCGGCGGAGCTGCCGCTGGCGCTCGACGCCCTGGAGCTCTGGGCCCAGGCGTCGCGGGACCTGGGTGCCGACTTCGACTTCGTGCAGGGCGGGAACCTGTACGTCGCGGAGACCGCGGCCGAGGTCGCAGAGCTCCGGGAGCAGCTCGAGCGCGCCAAGGCGGCCGGGTTCACCGACGTGCGCCTGCTCGGTCCCGAGGAGACCCGGGAGATCATCCCGACGCTGGCCCGGGGGTTTGCGGGGGCCCTCTACAGCCCGCGCGACGCGCACTGCGACCCGGGCAGGGCGGTGCGGGCGTACGCGGGCGCGGCCGTGTGTCGCGGCGCGCGGATCGCCCTCGACACGAAGGTGACGGACGTCCGCGTGGCCGGCGGGGTGGTGCGGGGGGTGCGGACCGCGCGCGGCGACGTGACGGCGGCGCGCGTGGTCGTCGCCGCCGGGATCTGGACGCCCCGGCTGGTGCGCGATCTCGGGATCCGCATCCCCATCACGCCGATCATCTACACGAACGGCGAGACGGCGCCGTTGCCGCCCTTGCTGACGGCCACCCTGCGGGCCTTCCGCTTCAGCTGCCGGCAGCGGCCCAGCGGCGAGCTGCTGTTGGGCGCCGGGCTCGACGCCCGGGTCGCGCACCGGCTGTCCCTCGAGGATCTCCGGGACCTCGGGCTTTGGCTGCCGCGCTACTGGGCCAACCGGCGCCAGATCCGGCTGCGGGTCGACGGCGCCGGGCTGTGGCGGGAGCTCCGGGGCCTGGGTCGGCCGTCAGCCTCGGGGATCCCGGTTGGCGCCCACCCCGCTGCCGACGCGCGCGTCCTGGCTCCCGCGCTGGCCGCGCTCCAGACATGGCTCCCGGTCGCCCGCGGCGCCTCGATCGCGCGCAGCTGGGCGGGCGTCCTCGACCTCTCCCCCGACGGCCTGCCGGTGATCGAGCGGACGGCGCGACCCGACGGCCTCGTGCTCCTCACCGGCCTCAGCGGCCACGGCCTGGCGCTGGCCCCCGTGCTCGGGAAGATCCTGGCCGACCTCGCCCTGGATGGGCGCACGGGCCACGATCTGTCACCCTTCCGGCTGGCCCGGCTCGCGGGCGCCGTGCCGCTGCCGCCCCGCCTGGTGTAGGAGGTTCCTCGTGGACGGAGCGGGAGCGCGGGAGCGCCGGGAGGGGATGGACGCGGAGGCGGGAGAGGCCTTCCCGCCGATGGTAGACGCGGCGGCGCGCTGGCCCGTCGTGGAGCGCGCGCTCGCAGAGGGCCGCCTGGTGCTGGCCGAGCCGGAGGCCGCCGAGCTGCTCGCCGCCTACGGCGTGCCCCAGCCCCGGGAGAGCCTGGCAACGAGCGGTCAGGCCGCCGTGGACGCGGCCCGGCGCCTCGGGTACCCCGTCGTCCTGAAGGCGTGCTCGCCCGACCTGCTCCACAAGTCGGATGTCGGCGCCGTGCGGCTCGGGCTCGGCGACGACCGGGCGGTGGCCGCGGCGTTCGAGGAGCTCCGGTCCCTCGTGGCGGCGCGCGGTGGCCGCTGGCTCGGCGGGCTCGTCCAGGAGCAGGTGGCGGCCGACCTCGAGCTGATCGTGGGCGCCCGCTTCGACGTGACGTTCGGGCCGGTGGTCCTGGTCGGCTTCGGCGGGACGCTGGCCGAGCTCCTGGAGGACCGCGCGGTCCGGGTCGCGCCGGTCGGCCCGGGGACGGCCCGGCGGATGCTGGCGGAGCTCCGCGGCTCGCGCCTCCTGACCGGGTATCGGGGGCGGCCCGCGGCCGACCTCGAGGCGCTCGCCCGGCTCATCGCCGCCACCAGCCGGCTCGTGAACGAGGTGCCGGTCGAGGAGCTGGATCTCAACCCAGTCCTGGTCCGGCTGGGCGCGCGCGGGGTGGTGGCCGTCGACCGCCGGGTGATCCTGAGACGGGCGGAGCCCGTGTCGGCGCCGCCTCGGCCCGGCGACGCGCGGGAGGCGGTCCGGCGCCTCCTCAATCCCGCGTCGGTGGCGGTAGTGGGCGCCAGCCGGGATGCCGTGAAGATCGGGAGCCGGGTGCTCCGCAACCTCACCCGGGCCGGGTTCCCCGGCCGGATCTTCGCGGTGAACCCGCGGGGGGAGGCGGTGCTCGATTCCGTCCCGACCGTGAAGTCGGTCGGCGAGCTGCCCCGGGACCTCGACCTCGCCTGCATCGCGGTGCCGCCCGAGGCGTGCGAGTCGGTCATCCGGGCCTGCGGGGAGCAGGGCATCCCGTCCGCGATCGTGTTCACCTCCGGGTTCGCCGAGGCCGGCCAGGCGGAGGCCGAGCGCCGGCTCGTCGAGGCCGCCCGCGGCGCCGGGGTGCGCTTCTGCGGCCCCAACACCCTCGGCATCCTGAACCCGGACGCCCGCTTCTACGGCACCTTCAGCGGGGCGCTCGCGATGACGCCGCCGACCGGCGGCGAGATCGCCTATCTGTCGCAGAGCGGCGCGCTGGGCGGTGCCTTCATGACCCGGTTGTGGGAGCGGGGCATCGGGATCTGCCGCTTCGTGTCGGTCGGGAACCAGGCGGATCTCGACCTGGCCGACTACGTGGACGCGCTCGTGGAGGACGCGGCGGTGCGGGTCCTCGCGCTCTTCGTCGAGGGCGTGGCCGACGGGCGGAAGCTCGGCCGGGCCCTCGGGCGGGCCCGGGACCGGGGCAAGCCGGTGGTCGTCTACAAGGCCGGCCGCACCCGGGAGGGCCAGTCCGCCATCCGCTCGCATACCGGCGCCCTCGCCGGTGACGACGTGGTGTGGTCGGCCGCGCTCTGGCAGGCGGGGGCGATCCGGGTGACCGACATGCAGACCCTGTTCGATGCGGCGCTCGCGCTGGCGTGGCAGCCCCGCCCGGCCGGGCGGCGGGTGGGGATCGTCTCGACCTCCGGCGGCGCCTGCGGGATCCTCGCCGACGAGTGCCGCCTTCGCGGCTTCGAGGTGCCGGAGCTGCCTCCGGCCTCCCGGCAGCGGGTCGAGGCCGAGATCCCGAGCTTCGGGGCCTCGAAGAACCCGATCGACGTCACCGCGCAGATGCTCAGCCGGCCGGAGATGTTCCGGAACGTGCTCCGGATCCTGGGCGAGGAGCCGGAGATCGACGTCATCATCCTGATGCTGACCACACTGGCCGACCCCGTCGCCGAGGAGGTCGCCGAGCAGATCGCGGCCACGACCCGGGGCCTCGCCAAGCCGGTCCTGGCGAGCTGGATCATCGCGCGGTCCCTGGCGGCGAAGGGGATGGCCCGGCTGATGGACGCTCGCATCCCGCTCTACGACACCCCCGAGCGGGCCGTCGCGGCGCTGGCCGCGCTCGCCGACTGGCCGGGCCCGGGGGAAGGGGAAGGGGTCTGACGGTGGATTTCAAGTTCAGCGACGCGCAGGAGACGTTCCGGAAGGAGATCCGGCAGTGGCTCGAGTCCAACCTGCCGGACGACCTGCGCCAGCGCGCCTTCGCGTCGTCCCGGTGCGATCCGGACGAGGTCCGGAAGCTCCGCGCGTGGCAGAAGCGGATGTGCGAGGCCGGCTACGTCGGGCTCGACTGGCCGCCCCGGTTCGGCGGGCGCGGCGCGTCGCTCGTCGAGCAGATCATCCTCTACCAGGAGATGGCGCGGGCGGGATCGCCCCAGTTCGTCAATCGTGGCGGGGTCTCGATGCTGGGGCCCACCCTCATGAAGCACGGCACCGCCGCCCAGCAGCAGCGCTTCCTGCCGCACATCCTCACCGCCGACGAGCTGTGGTGCCAGGGCTTCTCCGAGCCGAACGCCGGCTCCGACCTGGCGAACCTCCAGACCCGGGCCATCCGTCGCGCCGACGGCTTCGTCGTGAAGGGCCAGAAGGTCTGGACGAGCATGGCCCACGTCGCCGACTGGTGCTTCCTGTTGACCCGCACCGACCCCGGCGCCCCGCGCCACAAGGGCCTCGGCTTCCTCCTGGTCGACATGCGCTCGCCGGGGATCACGGTCCGGCCGCTCCGCCAGATCACCGGCGAGGCGGAGTTCAACGAGGTGTTCTTCGACGACGTGGTGGTGCCGGCCGAGAACCTGGTCGGCGCCGAGAACGGGGGCTGGGGCGTCGCCCTGACGACGCTGGCCTACGAGCGCGACCTGCTCACCTTCATCCGCCACATCTCGCTGCAGAACGCCCTGCAGCGGCTCCTCCGCCTCGCGCGGGAGCGGGGCGCGGCCCGGGATCCGGTCGTGCGCCAGAAGCTCGCCGCGCTGGTGATCGGCGAGCAGGTGCTCCAGCTGAACGGGTACCGGAGCCTGACGAAGATCCTCCGCGGGGGCGAGCCGGGCCCGGAGGGGTCGACCTCCAAGCTCTTCTGGAGCCAGCTCGACCAGGACCTGGCCGAGCTGGCCGCCCAGATCCTCGGGCCCCACGGCCAGCTCCTCGGCACGCTGCCGTCCGCGCCGGACGGCGGGCAGTGGGCGTTCTACGAGCTCCTGGCGCAGGCCAGCGGCATCCGGGCCGGGACCTCCGAGATTCTCCGGAACATCCTCGCCGAGCGGCTCCTCGGCCTGCCGAAGGATTGAGAGTCACAATCGGGTTCCTCCGGCTCCCCCCTCCCCCGGCCAAAGGCCGAAGGCCGTCCATGGGTGGGGGAGGGGGGTTGGGGGGCGGGCGGGAGGTCCCAAATGTCAGAGCTCCTCTACGACGTGGCCGATCGGATCGCGACGATCACCCTCAACCGACCGGACAAGCTGAACGCCTTCACCGCGGGCATGATCGCGGCGTGGGCCGAGGCCCTCGCCGAGGCCCAGCGGGACCCCTCCGTCAACGTGGTGGTGGTGACGGGGGCCGGCCGCGCGTTCTGCGCCGGCGGCGACGTGGGGCGGATGGGGGAGGGCCAGCCGAGTGCGCTCGAGCACAAGGACCAGCTCTGGGAGCACATCCACCGGATCCCCAGGACGCTCGAGGCGATGGACAAGCCGGTCATCGCCATGGTGAACGGCCTCGCCGTCGGCGCCGGCATGGGCATGTGCCTGATGTGCGACGTCCGGGTCGCCTCCGACGCGGCGCGCTTCTCGACGGGGTATGTCGGGGTGGGGCTGGTCCCCGGGGACGGGGACACCTACTTCCTGCCCCGGCTGGTGGGCTCGGCCAAGGCCCTGGAGCTGTTCTGGACCGGGGACTTCCTCGACGCCCCCGAGGCGCTGCGCCTCGGGATCGTCAACCGGGTCGTCCCGCCGGCGGAGCTCCGGCCGGCGACCGAGGCGCTGGCGCGCCGGATCGCCGACGGGCCCCAGGTGGCGATCCGGATGATGAAGCGGCTCGTCTACCAGAGCGCGAGGCTCGACCTCCGGACGCACCTCGACCTCGTCTCCTCGCACATGGCCATCGTCCGCCAGACCGCCGACCACGCCGAAGGCGTGGCAGCCTTCCGCGAGAAGCGCCCCCCGCGGTTCCAGGGCCGCTGAGGCTTTCGCTCGCCCGGTGCGAGGGCTGGGATCGAGGAGCGAGCGCAGCCGAGAGTGACGATCGAGCCGAATGGGCGAGTGGGGGGCCGGGGAGAACCGATGGACTTGACCCAACCGGTTCTATATACTGCAGGCAATGAAGCAATTGCTGATCGAGATCGATGCCGAGACGGCGGCGCGGCTCGACCGGGTGGCGCCGTCCCGCTCGCGGCGCCGGTCCGAGTTCATCCGGGCAGCGATTCGCCGGGCGCTCTGGGAGATCGAGGAACGAACGACCGAGCAGGCATACCGGCACCAGCCCGACTCCGCCGATGACGCCCACGTCGATCCCGCCGTCTGGGAGAGCCAGGCGCCACGGCGCAAGCGAGGTCATCGGCACTGAGGCAGTACGAGATCCGCTGGGCGAGCATGCCGGTTCCGATCGGTCGCCGCCCGGTTCTGCTGCTCACCCGGACGCCGGCGTACCAGTACCTCGCCAAGGTGATCGTGGCGGAGGTGACGACGACGGTCCGGGGGATCCCGCAGGAAGTACCGCTCGGCCGCCGCGAAGGGCTGGCGCGTCCGTCAGTGGCGAACCTCGACAACCTGCACGTCGTCGCCAAGGCCCGACTCGGCGACGTCGTTGGACACATCGACGCGAGCCGTCACCGGGAGATCAAGCGCGCGCTGGGCTACGCCCTCGACTGGCCCGAGCTCAAGATCCTCTGAGTCGGCTCCTCGTGGGGCTCGGCGGGCGGCCAGCCAGACGTCCCAAGCCGGTCCGAGCACCGGACGACGGTCGAGAGACGCGGCGGATATCACACTGGCGAAGCAGGCCCAGTTGAAGCTGCCCATCGCCTTCCACCCGGGGCACTCAAGTACTTCGCGGAGAAGGGCGTGCGCATCGGGATGTAGCTCCCTGGGCGCGCCGAACGGAGAATGGGCCTCTGTGTCAGCTACACGCCCAGGTTTGTTCGGAAGCCTACGGGGAGAGCATCATGGAGCGGCCCCGTCACCAGGAGATCAAGCGCGCCGGGCTACGCCCTCGACTGGCCCGAGCTCGAGATCCCCTGAGGCGGCTCCTCATGGGGTTCAGCGGGGGGCCAGCCAGACGTTCCAGAAGAAGGGCCGGTAGCGGTTGGCGTAGCCCCCGACGCCCTTCTGCTTGATGCGCAGGCTGAAGAAGTCGCCGAACTTGACGACCGGGACCTCCTGCCAGAACCAGCCCTGGATCTCCCGCCAGAGGGCCATGCGCTTGGACGGGTCGGTTTCGGCGGCCAGCCGGGCCATCATGGCCTCGAGCTTCGGGTCGCAGGTCCAGCCCGGCCAGTCGCAGCTCAGGATGACCTTGAACGCGGGGTCGGCGTCGAATCCGATGCCGGTCGTGAAGATGTCGTAGAGCTTGGGATCGCTCCGGCGCTGGACGACGGTCGCCCATTCGAGGACCTGGAGGTCGATCGTGAACCCGACGTCCTCGAGCTGCTGCTTGGCGGCCAGCGCCGACTTGTACATCCAGTCGTAGAACTGGGTGCACATCCACCGGACCGGCTCGCCCTTGTAGCCGGCCTCCTGCATGAGCCGCTTGGCCTTCGCCCGATCCGGGTGGTTGTAGACGTCCTTGCCGACGTCCGCCCACCAGACCTGCTCGCGGAACTGGAGGCTCGGGTCCAGCCGGTAGAACTCCGGCCGGCCGACGGCGGCCTTCATGATCGGCTCCATGTCGAGCGCGGCCACGACGGCCTGGCGGAGGGTGCGGTTGGCGAAGAGCCCCTGCTTCTTGTTGAAGACGCCGCTGATCCACTCGTTCGGCTTGACGATCATCACGTCGAGCCGGGGGTTCTGGCCGAGCCGCTCGTAGGAGTCGGGCGCGATCCAGTCGCTGAAGTGGTACTCGCCGGACTCGACCCCGGCGGCCCGGGTGGCGACGTCGGGAACCGGGATGAACTGGATCTCGTCCACGTGGGCGGTGCGCTTCCCGCCGTAGCCGCTCGCCGGCTCGGGCCGGGCGGCGTAGCGGTCGAAGCGGGCCAGCCGGACGTGACGGTCGGGGATCCGCTCGACGAAGCGGAAGGGGCCGGTCCCGACGAAGTCCTTGATCTGCCCGTCGCCCGCCGCCTCCACGACCTCCTTCGGGTAGATGGCCGGGAACTGGCTGGCGTTGGCGAGCGCCGAGACCACGATGCCGGAGGGGCTGGCCAGGCGCAGCTCGACGGTGTAGCGGTCCTTGGCCTGGATCGACTGGACCGACTTGAAGAGGAGCTTGCCGACGGTGGCGATCCGGCCCCACCGCGAGAGGGACGCCACGACGTCCTCGGCCGACAGCTCCTTGCCGTTGTGGAACGGCACGCCCCGCCGGAGGCGGATCGTGTAGAGCTTGCCCCCGTCGCCGACCGCGTGGCCCTCGGCCAGCATCGGCACGACCGCGTACCGCTCGTCGAGGGTGAACAGGGGCTCGTAGAGGTGCGAGGTGACGTCGTAGGTCAGGCTGGCCGTCGTCCAGTGGGCGTCCAGCGCCGGGGGCTCGCCGATGATCGCGACCTTGAGGACCCCGCCCGCGCGCGGGGCCTCCTGCCCCCGGGCGGCGCCGCGGAGCACGAAGGGCCCGGCGGCCGCCGCGGTGAGGGCGCCCGTGAGAAACGTCCGGCGTGAGGTGGCTGCGCTCGCCATGATCTATCCTCCCGTCGAGGTGAGCCGGCGGAGAAGGTCCTGCTGCCGGTCCAGCATCTCACGCACGCGACCGTCGAGATCGCGCCCCGCGGCGCGGCGGTCGCTCGCCACCAGGTCGAGCCACTGCCGCTCGCGCGCGGCCCACACCGCCTGCACGATGGGCGTCCGACCGGCGGGGTCGGTCATCACCGCGTCCCCGAGCGCTTTCATCCGCCACCAGGCCGACGCCGGGTCGGGCTCGCCGGTCCCGGTCGCCAGCGGCGCCGAAAGCGGCTCACCGAGCGGCACGGCGATGGGCACGAACAGGCTGGTGCAGGGCGTGGTGAGGCTGCACCAGGCGACGACCGGGAGGTGCCCGTCGCGGGGCAGCTCCGCCACCATGCCGGCCGCCGTGGCACCGGTGGCCGGCTCCGGGTGCATGCACACGGACCAGCCGAAGGGGTCACCGTCCTTGCGCCCGGGCCGGTGGACGGTGCCGCCGTCGTAGTGGTCGCGGAGGTGCCGCATGAGGTCCGCCACCGCCAGCCGGCCGGTGGCGGTCAGGAAGCGACAGCTCGCCTCGTAGCGGGCTTCCGCCCGGTAGCGCGGCTCGGGGTTCTCGAACGCCGCCCGGAAGTCGAAGCGCCGGCCGGGCGCCGGCTGCCACCAGCCGCGCTGGGCGGCGTAGGCCTCGATCCCGCCGGAGGCCTCGTCCCAGTCGTCGCCGATGGTGGCCAGGTTCGAGATCGCCGCGCGGCCCCGCACCCGCCGGGCCACCCAGTGGCGCGCGGACGTCTCGAGCACCCACGCTTCCTCGGGATCCGCGATGATCAAGCTGTTGTGGTAGCGCCGGGTACCCCCGTAGGCGGCGCTCCCGCCCTGCCCGAAGCGCTCGAGGTGCTCCGTGATCACCCGCTTCGCCTCGGCGGCCGTGCCCCCCCGCTCGAGGCCGAGACGGACGAGGTCCATGCCGAGGAGTCCCGTCTCGGCCGGCTCCTCGCGCGTGTGGAGCGCCTCGTTGCCGATGGCCACGCGGCGCTCGTTCACCCCGTGCTCGAAGCCCCAGAGCCACCAGGGGCGGCTCCCCAGCACGGCCAGCGTCGCCGGCGCCTGGGGAACTTCCAGATACTGGCAGCGCACCGTGCTGCCGGACGGATGGGACGCCGCCGGGCCCCGGTAGAGCGGCTGGCACTCGGTCGCCGGGCGGTCGCTGTTCTTGGCGAAGAGGGTGTGGCCGTCGCGGGTGTGCGCGGCCTGGACGACGAGGGTGTCGCAGCTGGTCATGGTCGCCTCACGGTGGTCGGCGGGGTCGCCCGAGCGCCGCCGCCGCGACCATAGCCGGGCGGCGGCGCGGCTGTCAAGAGGCGCGGCGATCGTGACGGAGGAGGCGGGTCAGGCGCCCGATCAGGCGCCGGAAGGGCGTCTCGAGCAGGCCGGCCCGGCGCGCGACCCGCGGGTCGACGCGGATGCGCAGCGAGTGCAGCACGTAGGGCGAGCGCAGGACGTCGATGATCCGCTCCTGGGGGAGGCCCACCCGGCGGAGCAGCCGCTCGAGCGCCGCCGGATCCCGCACGCGGAGCGACTCGGCGGGACCGCCGTCCGCGGGGTGCGCGGGAACGAAGCGCACGTCGAAGGCGTCCGGCTCCTGCCATCGGATGACGAGGTTCCCTTCGATCTGCACCTTCTGAGGATAGCACCCCCGGTTTCGCGCCCCACCGGAACGCGAGCGCCATACAATGAGACTCATGTGGGATTCTCAGACGGGCGCTTCACCGGAGATCTGAGGCGAATGGCGAGCCGGCCGAAGCCACCGGGGAGCGCGATGCCACCGGTGCCGGACCGACCGACGCTCGAGAATGCCCGCGAGGCCGCCCGGGCGTGCCGGGCCTGTGAGCTGTGGCGGACCGGGACGCAGACGGTCTTCGGCGAAGGGGCGCCTGACGCGGAGGTGATGCTGGTCGGGGAGCAGCCGGGCGACCAGGAAGACCTGACGGGCCGGCCGTTCGTGGGCCCCGCCGGAAAGCTCCTCGACCGGGCGCTCGCGGAGGCGGGGATCGACCGCCGGCGCGTCTACGTCACGAACGTCGTCAAGCACTTCAAGTGGGAGCCGCGCGGCAAGCGGCGGATCCACGCCAAGCCGAGCGCGGCCGAGATCGCCGCCTGCCGACCGTGGCTCGAGACCGAGATCGCCCTCGTCAGGCCGCGGATCATCGTGTGCCTCGGCGCCACCGCCGCCCAGGCGCTCCTGGGAAAGGCCTTCAAGGTGACACGGCAGCGGGGCGAGTTCCTCGCCTCGCCGCTGGCCACGCTGGTGGTGGCGACGGTCCATCCCTCGGCAGTCCTCCGGGCGCCGGACGAGAAGACCCGTCGCGCGGAGACGCGGCGCTTCGTGGCGGACCTCGCGAAGGTCGCGGCGCGGCTCGCTGGCCGGTCGGGGGCGGCCCGCGCTAGGTCGTGATCTGGCTGTAGATCCCGGCGGGGACGAGGCGGAAGACGCGGACCGGTTGCGCCACGTTCTTGAGCTGGTGCTCGCCGGTGTCCTCCAGCACGTAGTGGCCCTTGATCCGCTCGGCCGTCTCGGGGCCGATCTTGACCTCGCCTCCCTTGGTGAGGCCGGCGACGCGGGCGGCCAGGTTGGTGGTGGGGCCGGTCGCCGTGAAGGTCCAGCGGCCGCCGCCGGCGGCGTCGAGCTTCGTCGCCCCGACCAGGGCCGGCCCGCTGTTGATCCCCACGTGGATGGCGACCGTGGGGTAGATGCCGGTGAACGCCTGGTTGAGCTCGGTCACCTTGGCCAGGAGCTGGAAGGCCGCCCCGGCGGCGTTCAGGGCGTGGCGCGACCGGCTCCCCTCGCTCTGGAAGATCACCATCAGCCCGTCGCCGGCGGTCTCGTTGACGTCGCCGTGGTTGGCCCGGATGATCTCGAGGAAGGCCGAGAAGTAGTCCTGGATCATCTTGTTGAGCCGCTGGGTCGGGAGCTGCTCGGACAGCCGCGTGTAGCCTTCCACGTCCAGGAACACTACCGAGACGTCGGCCTCGCGCTTCTCCAGCTCCCGGGCGTCGGGGTGCTGCTCCAGCATGCGCTTCACCGACTCCGGCACGAACTTGGACAGCTCGCCCTTCACCTGCTCGAGGAGCGCGACCTTCTGCATCGAGTCTTTCAGGCTCTGGAGTGTCGCCGCCAGCTCCGTGTTCCGCGCTTCCAGGTCGGTGCGGGCCGTCTGGAGCCGCTCGGCCATGTCGTTGACGACCCGGCCGAGCTGGCCGATCTCGTCCTGGCCCGGCCGGGCGACCCGGGCGTCGAAGTCCCCGGCCCCGATCCGGCGGGCGGCGCCGGCAACGCGGCCGATCGGCTGGAGGATGAGCCGGCCGGTGGAGACCACGAGGGCGGCGGCCACGCCTAGGATGGAGAGCGCGGCGATCAGGATCTGGCGCCAGCGGGCGGCGCGCAGCTCGGCGTCCAGCTTGTCGAGCCCCAGGCTGATGCGGACCACGCCCCGGACCTGGTGGTCCGTGCCGTGGCACTCCTGGCACTTAGGCTGGTTCCGGAGCGGGCGGAAGAGGGTCAGGGCCCGGAGCCCGTCCACCAGCTCGTCGGCCTCCTGGGGCTCGACCGTCTCGACCGCGCGGGTGAACAGCGGATGAATGATCCGCTCGCCCGGGTCCCGCTTCATCTTGGCGATCCGCTCGATGAGGGTCGTCTCCAGGCCGGCGTTCCGGTTCACCTCGTTCACGGTCTCGAGGTCGGTGAAGGCCTCCACGCCGTTCCGGCGGTAGACATCGAGGCGTCGGACGTCCTTGATCTCCGCCTTGAGCTGCCCCACGAGCTGGCGGGTGATGTCCGGCCGGCCCTCGAGCATGCCGTTCTCGATCGCGGCGAAGATCGAGTCGCCGAGCAGACGCACGGCTTCCCGGTGCCGGGCGATCAGCGACTGGGCCTCGCGGCGGATGTTGAGGAGCACCAGGATGCCGAAGCCCAGGATCAGGATGGCAACGATCAGCGAGATGACCTTGAAGCGGAGCTGCTGGCGGAACGGGGTGACGGAGCCGCCCGCGCCGCTCGACTGGGCGGGGGTCGCGCCCTCGCCCCCCGGGGGGTCGGCGTCAGGGCTCGTCACGCCGGGCAGGATGGCATCCGATCCCCGGGGCTGTCAATGTCCGCCCGGCCGGATGCCCGCTCATCGTCCCAGGTGCCCTGGTTGACGTTACGGCCACACCACGGGCACTTCACCGTATCGGACGGGACGGGACTCCGACAGCCGGGGCAGAGCACGGGGATCACGACCCGATTCTACCGTCGCCGCGCGCGATTGACCACCGGGCGCCGGCCCGCTCACCGCCATCCTCCGACCCCCCTCCCCCAGTGGGTGGGAGGGGGCCAAAGGCCGAAGGCCGTCAACGGATAGGGTGGGAGGGAGGTCCCGAACAACCTATAATGCCGTCCCGTCGCGCCATGCTGGTCGACTGTCACGCCCACCTCCTGCCGCCTGACCGGATGGCCAAGCTGATCCGGTGGACCCGGCGCTTCAGCCCGTCGCACCCGGTCCCCGACACGGTGACCCTGGACGCGCTGCTGGCCGAGTACCGGGCGGCCGGCGTGGACCGCGTCTGGAACTTCGCCCACGCCATCTTTCCCGAGGAGACCGAGCCGTTGAACGCGTGGAACTGGCGGCTCGGGCAGGCCCACCCCGAGGTCGTGCCGTTCGGGACCTGTCATCCCGAGACGCCGGCGCCGCTGGAGGCGATCGATCGCTGCTTCGACGGATACGGCTTCGTGGGGATGAAGTTCCACCCGTTCGTCCAGCGCTTCACGCCGTGGGAGCCGCGGTTCTTCCCGCTCTGGGAGCGGATCGCCGGCCACGGCGGGCTCGTCGTCTTCCACACGGGCTTCGAGGAGTTCTACGGTGGCGCGCTGCCGATCGGCGGCTTCGAGGCGATCCTCCGCGCGCTGCCGGAGCTGCGGGTCGTCTTCGCCCACGCCAACTACCCCTGGGTCGGCGCCGCCTTCGACCTCCTGGCCCGGCACCCGAACCTCTACCTCGACACCGTCCACGTCTTCGCGCGCGTCACCCAGGAGTGGGACCGCCGGGTGGACCAGCCCGCCGCCTGGGAGGGGCTCCGTGCGGGCCTGGCCCGGTTCCCGGACCGGGTGATGTTCGGCACCGATCACCCCTCGGGGACCGGCACGCTGGCCGAGATGTACCACGAGGTCCGCGCCTTCGGCCTCCCCGAGGCGCTCGAGCGGCGGCTCCTCGGCGAGACGGCCCTCGGGCTCGCCCGACCGGCACTGCCGCCGGCTTCTCACTAGCCGGTGGGGCGGTGCCGGGGTACAATACCTTCACCAATCGCTTGCCAAGGAGGCGACCCATGGCCGAGGAGACCGGAACGAGCGTCCGCGACAAGGTGCAGGAACTGCTCGACACCTCCATCAATCCGGCGGTGGCGGGGCACGGCGGCTACATCGAGCTGCTGGACGTCAAGGACAGCACCGTCTACCTCCGGATGGGCGGCGGCTGCCAGGGCTGCGGCGCCGCCGACGTCACGCTCAAGTCCGGGATCGAGCGGATGATCTTCGAGGAGGTTCCCGAGATCACCGAGGTCCTCGACGTGACCGATCACGCGTCGGGGTCCAATCCCTACTACGCGCCCTCCAAGGGCTAGGCACCGCCGGCGCTGCTCCGCTGTCTGAGGCCCCGACCCGGCTGACGGGCCGGGGGTCGTCATGTCGCGCCTGCTCCTGCTGATCCCGACCACGACCTATCGCACCGAGGACTTCGTCGCCGCCGCCGAGAAGCTCGGCGTCGATCTCGTCGTCGCCTCGGAGCGTCCGAGCACCTTCGAGGCCGAGTTCCCCGACGGGCTGATGACCCTCGACTTCGCGGACCCCGGCAAGGCGGCGCGGAAGGTCGAGGAGTTCGCCCGCCGGCACCCGATCGACGCCGTGGTGCCCGTGGACGACCTCACCACGGTGGTCGCCGCCGCCATCGCGGGCGCCCTCGGGCTCCCCGCTTCCAACCCGGTCGGCGCCGTCGCCAGCGCGCGGAACAAGCTCGCGATGCGCGAGGCTCTGCGCCAGGCCGGCGTCCCGTGCCCCGCCTACCACCTCTTCACCGTCGGGGACGACCCGATGGCTGCCGCCCGGCGGGTCGGCTACCCGTGCGTGCTGAAGCCGACGATTCTCGCCGCGAGCCGCGGGGTCATCCGGGCCGATTCCGAGGCGGAGTTCGTCGCCGCCTTCCGGCGCATCGAGGCGATCCTGAGGACCCCCGAGGTGGCGGCGCACGGGGAGGGCGCGGAGCAGATCCTGGTCGAGGCCTTCGTTCCCGGCCGGGAGGTCGCCCTCGAGGGCCTGCTGGTGGGCGGGACCCTCGAGGTGCTGGCCCTCTTCGACAAGCCGGATCCCCTCGACGGCCCGTTCTTCGAGGAGACGATCTACGTCACCCCGTCGCGGCTGCCGGCCGAGGCCCAGGCGGCGATCGCCGGGGCCACCGCGGCCGCCGCCGGCGCGCTCGGGCTCCTGGAGGGGCCGGTGCACGCCGAGCTGCGGCTCGACGGCTCCCGGGCCTGGATCATCGAGATCGCCGCGCGCTCGATCGGCGGCCTCTGCTCGCGGACCCTGCGCTTCGGGACCGGCATGTCGCTCGAGGAGCTGATCCTGCGCCATGCCCTCGGCCTGCCGTTCACCACGGCGCGCGAGCGGCAGCCGGCCGGGGTGATGATGATCCCGATCCCGCGCAGGGGCGTGCTGGAGGCGGTCCGTGGCCAGGAAGCGGCCGCCGCCGTGCCCGGGATCGAGGCGGTCACGATCACGGCGCATCCCGGGCAGGAGCTGGTCCCGCTTCCCGAGGGCGCGCAGTATCCCGGCTTCATCTTCGCCCGCGCCGACACGCCGGACGCGGTGGAAGCGGCCCTCCGCGAGGCCCATCGCCGCCTGGAGCTGGTGACCTGTCGGGACCTCCGGGACCTCCCGCCCCCCCCAGCCCCCCTCCCCCACCGATAGACGGCCTTCGGCCTGTGGCGCGGGGGAGGGGGGTGTCGGAAGCGCGTATTCCTCACGGCTTTAGATGAGATCGCGGTCGACCAGCTCCTGCTTGGTGTACGCGTAGACGATCGGGGCGATGGCCACCCCGGCCAGCCCGAAGGCCACCTCGAATGCGAAGAGCGCGGCCAGGATCTCCCACGCCGCCGCCCGGATCTCGCCCCCCACGATCCGGGCGTTGACGATGTACTCGAGCTTGTGGATCACGACCAGGAAGACGAGCGAGGCGATCGCCACCCAGACCGAGACGCCGAGCGACATCACCACGATGACCGCGTTCGACAGGAGGTTGCCGGCGACCGGGAGGAGCCCGGTCACGAACGTCACCGCGACCAGCGTGCCGGCCAGCGGCAGGTGGACGCCAAAGAGGGGAAGGGCCACGAGCAGGTAGATCGCCGTCAGGGCGGTGTTGACCGCCGAGATCTTGACCTGGGCGAAGACGACGGCCTCGAAGGCGGCCTCGAGCCGCGCCAGGCGCTCCGCCAGCGCTCGGGCGAGGGGTCCTTGGGTGGCCGCCGGCGTGCGGAAGAAGACCAGGAGCCCGATGGCCATCCCGACCGCGACGTGGAGGAGGGCGCGGCCCAGCTCTCCTCCGGTCTTCCGGAGCGCCGCCGCGTGGGTCCGGAGCCACTCGGCGACCGTGCCCTTCAGCGACTCGGCGTCGCTGAGCGCCTCGGGAATGAGGGATGTGCCGGCCCGCTGCTCGAGCCAGAGGCGGGTCTCGTCGAGGATCTCGGCCATCTTCTGGAACAGCGCCGGGATGTCCCCGGCGTGGCCGCGGATCAGCCCGACGAGGAAGAGCACGACGCCGACCGCGATGCCGAGCGCCACCAGCGCGACCAGGCCGGCGGCGGCGAGCTTGGCCGAGCCGTGAGAGAGGCGCCGCCCGGTCAGCCGGCGGGCCAGCCGGTGCAGGAGCCCGTTGACGAGCAGCCCGGCCAGGAGCGCCGGTACCAGGTGGAAGACGAGGACGAAGAGCAGGCCAGCGGCCATCAGGACCCAGGCCGCGCGCTCCGGCACGGTCGTCGTCGGCCGGCGCGGGGCGTCCGCGAGGGGTGGAGCGGAGGGCCGGCCGCGGCTCATGGGCTGATCAGACCGGAATCAGCATCCACAACCCCGCCGACAGCAACAGGAGGCCCAGTCCGGCCAGGGCGCTGCCGGCCGGGGTCTGGAAGCCGAGCACGATCCACGCGTAGCCGATCCCGGCCAGGCCGGCCAGCGTCAGCGTCGTGCCCACGCCGTTCCAGTAGCTCCAGACCCAGCGCGCGGCCCGGCGCCGCATCAGGAGCCAGGCCAGCCCGTGGGCCACGACGCCGACGAGGAGCACCAGGCCCAGGATCCACGCCAGGGTGCCGATGGTCGAGACGACGGCGTCGAGGGCGCGCTGGAGCACGTGGCCGAGACGGTACTACAGCTCCCGCCGGAACACCACCTCGCCGCCGACCAAAGTCAGCACGGGCGCGATCGCCGGGATCCGGCGCTCCGCGCACTCGAAGACGTCGTCCGAGCAGACGATGAGGTCCGCGCGCTTGCCCGGCGCGAGCGACCCGAGCTCGGCTTCCTGGTGGGCGCCGTAGGCCGCCCACGTCGTGAAGGCCCGGACCGCCTCCGCCCGAGTCATCCGCTGGCCGGGTTGCCAGCCGTCGCCATCGGGCTCGTCGCCGAGCGGCCGCCGGGTGACCGCCGCGTAGATGCCGTGGAACGGGTTCGGGTCCTCCACCGGGAAGTCCGAGCCGCCGGCGATCACCACGCCGGTCTCGAGGAGCGAGCGCCAGGCGTACGCCCCGCGGAGCCGCTCCGGCCCCAGGCGCTCGTCGGCCCACGGCATGTCGGAGGTGCAGTGGGTCGGCTGCATGCTCGGCAGGACGCCCAGCGCCCGGAAGCGCGGGATGTCCTCGTCGGTCAGGATCTGGGCATGTTCGACCCGGAACCGGTGATCGGGACGCGGGGCGCGGTCCAGCGCCGCGGCGAAGGCGTCGAGGGTGAGCGTGTTGGCGCGGTCGCCGATGGCGTGGACGCAGACCTGGAAGCCGCGGGCGGCGCCGTCCGCCACCTCGCGCGCGAGTTCGTCGGGTGGGAGCAGGAGCAGACCGTGGTTCTCCGGGTCGTCGCAGTAGGGCCCGTGAAGCGCGGCCCCGCGGGAGCCGAGGGCGCCATCCGCCACCAGCTTGAGGGCGCCGACCACGAGGCGCCCGTCGCCGATCGCCTCGGGTCCGCGCTCGCGGTACTCGGCCCACGTCTCGGCGGAGGCACCCCGCACCGCGACGTAGTTGCGGAAGGGGAACTGTCCGCGCTCGACCAGCCGGCGGTAGGCGGCGAGGGCGTAGCCGTCGGCGCCCATCTCGTGGACGCCCGTGAGGCCCTTGGCGAGGCACTCGCCGATGGCCTCGCCCACTGCCTCCTCGAAGCGGTCCGCGGAAGGCCGCGGCGCAACGGCCTGCACCAGCCGCTGGGCGGTGTCGACGAGGAGCCCGCTCGGCTCGCCGTCGGACCCCTTCGTGATGCGGCCCCCCGGCGGGTCGGGGGTGTGCCGCGTGATCCCGGCCGCGTGCAGGGCGGCCGAGTTCGCCCAGATGGCGTGGCCGTCCACGCGGGTCAGCGCCGCCGGGTGGCGGGGCGCGGCCCGGTCGAGCGAGGCCTTCGTGGGGAACTGCCGGCCCGGCCACCGGTTCTGATCCCAGCCGCGGCCGCCGATCCACTCGCCCGGAGCCAGGCGGGCCGTGTGCTCCCGCACCCGGCCGGCGGCCTCGTCCTCGGAGCGGGCGCCGGCGAGGTCGAGGACCAGCCGGAGCCGGGCCAGGTGCATCAGGTGACCGTGGCAGTCGACGAGGCCGGGCAGGACCGCCCGCCCGCCGAGGTCGATGACGCGCTCCGCGGCCGGCACGCTCACGTCGGCCCGGCGGCCCGCGAACGCGATCCGGCCGTCCCTCACGACCAGGGTGTCGACGACCGCGTCCGCGCGGTCCAGCGTGTAGATCCGCCCGTTGGTCAGCAGCATGCGCCCATCGTGGGCGGGGTCCGGTCCCCCGTCAAGCCCGCCCGGGGTCCCGAGAGGGAACTCACCCGAGAGGGGACTCGCCTTGACAGGGCGCGCGGTTCCCCCCTAGACTCCGCCTGTTCCTCGCATCCAACCATTCCGGCTCTGGGCGAGGCAGCATGCCCCTGACACGTCGTGTCGTCGAATCGCTGGCCGGCCCGGCCGTCGCCGTCCTGGTCTGACCCGTGGCCGGCCAGGCCGCGGAGGTGGTCGGGGGGTCGGTCTCGGTCCCCCGGCGGGGTCGGGCTGGGGCCGCCGCCTGGCGGCGGTCGCTGCGGCTGGTCCTGCGCAGCGCGGCCGTGCTGCTGGGCACGGGCTTCGCCCTCCTCGTCGTTCTCATGGCCCTCTTCGCGGGCGTGCTCGCCCCCACGGCGCCCGACGAGCAGAACTTCGACCTGATCGAGACGCCGCCGGGGGCGCAGGCGCTCCTGGGCACCGACCGATTCGGCCGCGACGTCCTGAGCCGCGTGATCTACGGCTCCCGTATCTCGCTCTACGTCGCCCTGGTCTCCGTCGGCACGGCGATGCTCCTGGGCGGCGGCCTGGGGCTGGTCGCCGGCTACGCGGGCGGCGGCTGGGACAACGCGATCAGCCGCGTAATGGACGTCTTCTTCAGCATCCCCGGCCTGCTGCTGGCGGTCGGGATCGCGGCGATGCGGGGCCCCGGGCTCAACAGCGCGGTCATCGCCATCGCGATCCTGTACACGCCGATCTTCGTCCGGGTCATGCGGGCCCCGGTCCTCGGCGAGCGGGAGAAGGAGTACGTGGAAGCGGTCCGCGCCCTCGGCGCCGGTCGCTGGCTCGTGGTGGGGAAGCACATCCTGCCCAACGTCATCTCCCCGTTCGTCGTGCAGGGCACCGTCGCCTTTTCCCAGGCGATCCTGATCGAGGCGTCGCTCAGCTACCTCGGGCTGAGCGTCCAGCCCCCGACCCCGTCATGGGGGAACATGCTCAACGAGGGACGCACGTACCTCGAGACCGCGCCCTGGATCTCCGTGTTCCCGGGCATCGCCATCATGCTGGCGGTCCTGGCCTTCAACCTGGTCGGCGACGGGCTGAGAGACGTCCTCGACCCCAAGTCACGTTAGGAGGACACCCATGATCACGCGTCGCGAGATGCTCAAGGCCGGCAGCCTCGGGCTCGGGGCCCTCGCCCTCGGCACGCCCGCCTTCGGCCAGACGCCGAAGCGGGGCGGCACCTTCATCTCCGCCCAGACCACGGAGGCCACCGGGCTGGATCCCCAGCTCGTCCCGGCCTTCTCGCGCAGCCGCCGGTCGCCGATGATGTACAGCCAGCTCGTCCGCTTCGATCCCGACATGACCGCGGTCCCCGAGCTGGCCGAATCCTGGCAGGTGAGCCCGGACGGGCTGACCTGGACGTTCAAGCTCCGGGAGGGCGTGAAGTTCCACGACGGGCAGGAGATGACGTCGGCGGACGTCAAGTTCACCTTCGACCGCCTGTTCGAGAAGTCGCCGGGTAAATCGGATTTCATCGCGGTGGACAAGGTGGAGCCGTCCGGGAAGTACGGGGTCAAGTTCGTGACCAAGGAGCCGTTCGCCGGGCTCCTGGCCGCGCTCGGCGGCTTCTGGGGCTTCATCATCAGCGAGGCGGGGATCAAGAAGCACGGCGACCTCAACAAGACCGCGCTCGGTACCGGCCCCTTCGTGCTCGACGACTGGAAGGTGGAGCAGCAGATGGTGCTGAAGCGCCACGCCGGCTACTTCAGGAAGACCGTGCCCCTCGTGGACGAGGTGGTGCTGCGCATCATCCCGGACGAGGCCAACATCGTGGCCGCGCTGCGGACCGGGCAGATCCACCACGCCTTCATCGAGGACAACAAGAACTACAACCTCCTCAAGGACGAGAAGGCCTTGACCGGCTACCGCAGCTCGCGGCTCGGCTACGACTTCCTCAACATCAACGCGAGCCGCGGCCCCCTCAAGGACGTCCGCGTGCGCCAGGCGATCAGCTGGGCCGTCGACCGCGCCCAGGTCATGCGGGTGGCGGCGGCCGGGTTCGGCCGGCTGACCGCGCCGGCCACCGCGCCCATGAAGCAGTGGCAGCTCCCGGAAGAGGCGTGGATGAAGTACTACAAGCCTGACCTCGACAAGGCGAGGAAGCTCCTGGCCGAAGCCGGTCACGCCGGCGGCTTCACGGTCAAGCTCGGCGTCATCCCCACGTTCCCGACCATGGTCTCGGGGGCGCCGGTGGTCGCCGCCCAGCTCAAGAAGATCGGCATCACCGCCGAGATCGAGAACGTCGAGTACGCGGTCTGGATCAAGCGGTGGCTGGCCAAGGACTTCGACCTCACGATGAACACGACCCCGGGGTATGCCGATCCCGACACCGCGTTCTTCCGCGCGCTCCACTCGACCAAGGGGCAGAACTGGAACAGCTGGAGCGTGCCCGACCTGGACGGGCTCCTCGAGGAGGGGCGCCGGACGATGGACCAGAAGAAGCGCAAGGAGATCTACGACCGCGTCCAGGTCCTGATCCTGGAAAATGTGCCGCACCTCTGGCTGTTCTCGGCCGATACCATCGACTTCACCCAGGCCTCGGTGAAGGGCTTCAAGCAGCACCCGACCACGCTGCTCTACGGGTTCGAGGGCGTCTGGCTCGACAAGGCGTAGCGGGCGGGGCCGATGAGCGTCGCAACGTTCATCTCGGTCGGGACGCGCTCGGCCTGCTTCATTGGACGGCCCGGCCGGGGGCGTCCGTCCCGACCTATGGTCGTCCTCGGTCGAAGCCCATCCTCGGCGTATGCGGCATACGCCTGCGGTGGGCGACTCCCTGCGTCCATCGGACGGCCTTCGGCCTGGGGGCGCTGCTCGCTCCTCGGCCCCGCCCTCGCGTGAGCGTGACGGATCTGCCATGACGGCAACGCTTCGACAAGCGTAAGACGGCGGAACCGGAGCGAAAGAGGGCGGTCGCCATGGGGCGGTATCTCGTCGTCCGACTCTACTCGATGGCGCTGACCCTGGCCGGGCTGACGGTCCTGGTCTTCCTCATGCTGCGGCTCATCCCGGGAACCGTCGTCGAGCAGATGATCGGCGCCGACGCGGTCGTGAGCCCGGCGATGGTCGCCGAGTTGCGGCGGTTCTTCGGGCTCGATCGACCCTGGTACGTCCAGTACTGGAGCTGGCTCAGCGGCGTGGCCCGGGGCGACCTCGGGACGTCGTGGAGGACCGGGATGCCGGTCACCCAGCTCATCCTCGAGCGGCTTCCGGTCACGCTCGAGCTGACGGCGCTGGCCGTCGGCTTCGCCCTCGTCATCGGCATGGCGGCGGGTATCGTCTCCGCGGTCCGCCAGAACCGGGCCATCGATCAGGTCACCCGGGTCGGCGCGCTCCTCGGGCTGTCCGTTCCCGTCTTCTGGCAGGGCACGATGCTGATCCTCTTCTTTTCCCTCTACCTCCGGTGGATGCCGCCGGTGGTCTGGGTCGATCTCGTCACCGACCCCCGGCGGAACCTGACCATCATGCTGCTCCCGGCGATCTGTCTGGGCACCGCCAGCGCGGCCAACATCGCCCGCACCACGCGCGCGTGCATGCTGGACGTCCTGCGCTCCGAGTACGTCCGCACCGCGCTCGCCAAGGGCCTGGGCGGCCGGGCGGTGCTGCTCAAGCACGCGATGAAGAACGCGCTGATCCCGGTGGTGACGGTGGCGGGGCTGCAGGTGGGCGTGTTACTCGGCGGGACGGTCGTGGTGGAGGAGGTCTTCACGCTCCCGGGGATCGGCCGGCTGGTCCTGTGGTCGATCTACCAGCGGGACTACCCCCTGACCCAGAGCACGATCGTGTTCATCGGCGCGCTCTTCATGACCCTCAATCTGCTGGTCGACCTGCTCTACGGGTACCTGGAGCCGCGCATTCGCTTCGGCTAGGGTCAGGCCTTTCATTCTATCAATCTGCCGTGCTGGGCGGCGCCGCTGCGAAATGTCAAGAATGAAAGGCCTGACCCCCGTCGGGCAGGACGAGCTGGGCGATCTGGTCGTCGACCACCTCACCGGTCGCCTCGACCGTGAAGTTCGAGGTGATGAGCCCAGTGGCGCCGGCGAAGGCGCCGTCGCCCCCCGTCACCTCCCAGATCACCGCGCCCATGACCCGGCCCGGGATCCCGCTGGGCCCCCGCACGCCGTGGCCCACCGTGCGGAAGGTGAGGGACCCCGCGGCACCGTAGCGGATCCAGCCCGACTCGACGAAGGTTCCGCTCCCGGTCAGCTCGACCTCGGCATCCAGGGTCGCGGTCTCCCCGCCGAGGGGCTCGACGCGCCCCTCGACACCCGCCGCCGCCAGCGTCGTCCGGAAGAGCTGGCTCTGGGCGGTGGTCGCGCCTCGCCGGCGCCCCGGGGCGACCTCGACTCCTCGACCCCGGAACCGGAGCGCGAAGACGAGCGGTTTCATCGAGTCCACCCCCACCCTTCGGACGGCCTTCGGCCTGTGGCGCCGGCCTTCGGCCTTTGGCGACCCCTCCCCACCCGTTCGACGGCCTTCGGCCTTCGGCCGGGGGGAGGGGAGATGGCCCGATGTCCCTCCGAGGCGACAGGCAGCGGACAGGCCTTGCGTTGACCGAGGGTCCCTCATGATCGGCTCGGGCCCTTCACCGCTCGTGGCCGTCGGTGGCGCTCGTCCGCAACAGCCAGCCGCGCACGCGGGAGCGCACGTGGGCGACCTTGAACGGCTTGGTGAGGTAGTCGGTGGCGCCGGCCCTGAAGCCAGCCGCGATGTGCTCCGGCTCGGTGTGGGCGGTGATCAGCACGACCGGCACGTCGCGGAGCTTGGGGTCCGTCTCGGCCCGGAGCGCCTGGCAGACCTCGAGGCCGTCGCGCCCGGGCAGGATCCAGTCGAGAAGGATCAGGTCCGGACGCTCGGCGCGGGCGATCCGGAGCGCCGCGTCACCGTCCGCCGCCGAGAGGAGCCGGACGCCCTCGGCCTGGAGCGCCCCGATCAGGAGGCTGACGATGTCCGGCGCGTCGTCCACGATGAGCACGGTCTTCATGCCGAGCGTGGCCCCGCTGGCCATGAGGCGCCGCGCGGTGTCGTCCGACCGGCCCTCGGCCTGGGCCGGCCAGCGCGCCCGCTCCGGGCAGCTCCACCACCTGGCCCTCGGCGGCCGCGAAGATCTCCAGGTCGCCGCCGCGGGCGGCGGCGCGGGCGCGGCACTCGACGACCAGGCGATCCACCGCGTCGTCGTCGCGCGTCATGGCGTGATGAAACAGGGCCAGGCGCCGGGCGCCGGCGGCCACCGCCACGTCGACGGCGTACTCCACGGGGCTGTGGCCCCAGCCGACCCGCTTGGGGTATTCGGCCAGCGTGTAGGTCGCGTCGTGGATCAGGAGGTCGGCGCCGGCGCAGAACTCGATGTGGCGTCGGTCCTCCTGATGCACCGGGTCCTGATGACCGGCGTCGGTGTGGTGGACCGAGTGGGGCTCGTGGTCCACCGCGTAGACCAGCGAGGCGCCGCCCACCTCCAGCCGGTAGCCGAGGGTCAGCGCGGGGTGGTTCAGGAAGCGCGCGGCTACCCGCGCGTCGGCGATCTCGAAGGCGCCCTCCACCAGGTCGTGGTACCGGACGGTGGCGTCGAGCTGCGCGAGGGTGACGGGGAAGTAGGTGTACTCCATCTGACCGGCGAGCGTCTCCTCGAGGCGTCTACCGAGTCCCCCGGGCGCGTAGATGTCCCACTCCGTGTGCCGGGCGAACAGCGGGGCGAAGAAGGGGAAGCCCTGGATGTGGTCCCAGTGCGTGTGGCTGATCAGGAGGTGGCCGCGCAGCGGCGACGGCCCGGAGTCGAGGAGCGCCTGTCCCAGCTCGTGGGCGCCGGTGCCGCAGTCGAGCACGATCAGGGCGCCGGCGCCGGTCCGGAGCTCGACGCAGGAGGTGTTTCCGCCGTAGCGCAGGGTGGTCTTCCCCGGCTTCGGCAGCGAGCCACGCGTACCCCAGAACCGAATCCGCATAGCTCCTCCTCCCTTCGGCCTCACGGGAAGAGTGGGCCAACCTTAGCCCGCGACGGAGGTGGGGTCAAGAGGCTTCCCCCTCGCCCGCGGGGTCAGCCCGATGGCCTACGGAGCGACCAGGAATCCCTGCGCGTCCCAGGTTGGCGGCGTTTGCCGGCGGCGCTCGTCGCGCCGGCGGTCGGGGGCCCCCGGATCGACCCGGTCTCGGCGTTCCTCGCGCCGGCGGTCCCAGATCACCTGCCGGAGGTTCAGAGCCTCGAGATGCTCCTGCAGGGTTGCGAACAGCTCGGCCTCGCCCCGCCGGACGATGGCCAACCCCGGCGGGATGGCCTCGTCGTCGAGGGAGACCGCCAGCTCGCGGGCCAGTCGCTCGGTCTCGGCGACGTAGTGGGGGATGCGCAGCATCCGGAACGCCGCGTAGGCCTCGCGGAGCTGGCGGGCGACCCCGGTCCGGTCGTTCCGGGCATGGGCGAGCCCGGCGAGCGACAGGCGTGTCCACGCCACCAGGAAGCGGGCGTAGGTACGCGTGAAGGTCTCCAGGGCGTCGGTCAGGTACGTGTCCGCCGCGGCCAGATCGCCGCTTGCCAGCGCGATCCGTCCCATGGCGTGCCGAGCCCAGCCAAGCCCATACGAGTAACTCGCCTCGGCGGACAGCCGCATCCCCTCGCTCGCCAGTTCCCGGGCGGCTTCTACCTGGCCCCGTACGAGGTAAGCCTCGCCAAGAAACGTGGCAAAGCGGCCCTCGAGCTGGCGGAACCCGAACTGCCGCATCTTGGCCACCGCCTCATCGAGCAAGGTGACGGCGTCCGCGACCTCGCCCTTCCCGAGGTAGACGTAGCCGAGATGACCGAGGACGATCGCGGTGTTGAGAGGATCGGGCGACTGCCCGAGTGCGCGCCGGCAGGCCTCGATGGCCACCGCCCAGTTCCCGGTCAGCGCCTGGATCCACCCCGTGGTCCATGTCGCGTAGCTCTCGATCCGGCGATCACCGAGCGCCTCGCCGACGGCGAGCGCCCGGGCTTCGGCCTCCAGCGCAAGGTCGAAGGCGCCGATGGTGATGTAGTTGATGCCGACGATCCAGTGGGCCAGGCCGAGCCACCAGCGTTCGCCGGCCGCCGCGAGGAGATCGGCGGCCCGACGACCGCGGGCGATGCCGAGGATGGGCTGGCCGCCCCAGGAGGCGGCCTGCGCGAGGACCAGGTAGGCACGGCCCATGGTCGCTTCATCGTGGTGCCGGCCGGCCGCGTCCAGAGCCTGGTGGGCGTGCTGGGCCGCCCGCTCATACTCGCCGAGGTAGCTGAAGGTGTGGGCCAGCCAGAAGTGATAGGGGCCAACCAGCGCGGGCAGCGCCTCCCCCCGCTCGAGCTGTACCTGCTCGCCGAGTAGGAGGTCGCGGGTCTCGGGGAACCGCCCGAGGAACGACAGGCAGTGGGCCAGCCGCAGGACGAGGTCGAGCCGGCTGGCCTCCCGGGTGCCGGGCGGAAGCCGGTCGGCGTGCTCCAGGGCCTCCCGCAGCGCGGCGACCGCCTCGACGTGGGCGTGCCTCCGGGCCGCCTTGTCGGCGAAGCGCCCGAGGTACTCGACGGCCTTGTCGGCCTGCTTGGCCTTGGCGTAGTGGTACGCCAGCCGTTCGTAGGCTTCCTCCAGGCGGTCCGCGTAGAACCCTTCTAGCGCCCGCCCGGCGGCCGCGTGAACGGCCTGGCGGCGGGCAACCGGCAGGCTCTCGCGCGCGACATCCCGGGTGAGGGCGTGCCGGAACACGTAGACGGGCTCGTCCCCGACAGGCCGATCGTAGAGGAACTCGAGCCGCATCAGCTCACGGAGCGCCGGCTCCAGGTCGCCCGGCCCCTCCCAGACGGCCGCCAGCAGGCGGCGGGGCACTTCACGCCCGAGCACGGCCACCGTCTGGACGAGCTGGCGCGGGACTTCGGGCAACCGGTCGATCCGGGTGACGAGGACCTCCTGGATCGTGTCGGGCACCAGCTCGTCCGGGCCCGGCTCTCCCTGGGCTCCCACGGTCCGGACCAGCTCCTCCAGGAAGAACGGGTTCCCCTCGGCCTTCTCGACCAGGCGCCGGGCGAGATCGTCCGGCACCGCGCCGGCGGGGACCACGGAGCGGACCACCGCGAAGCTCTCCTCGGGGGCGAGGGGCTGGAGCGAGATCTGGGTCGCGTACGACTTCTCGAGCCAGCGCGGGCGCGAGCCGGGCCGGTAGGTCAGCACCAGCAGAATGGCGGCGCCCGCGAGGCTCTCCACCAGGGAGTCGAGGTACGCCTCGGACGCCCGATCGATCCAGTGGATGTCCTCGAGCGCCAGGATGAGCGGGCGCCGGCGACTGCCTTCCAGCGAGAGTTGCCACATGACCTGAAACGTCCGCGACGGGACCGCCTCGGGGGCCAGCTCCGCCAGCCGCTCGGTCCCTTCCTTCACGCCGAGCAGGTGGAGCAGGTACGGGGCGGCCGCGTCGGCGTCCATCCCGACCGCTCGCACGCCGGCCCGGACCTTCTCGGCGATGACCTCGGGGCCGTCACTCTCGCCGATCCGGCAGTTCTGCCGAAGCATCTCGATGATCGGCAGGTACGGGATGGTCGTCCCGTACGAGAAGCAGTGGCCCTCGAGGTAGGTGACCGGCTCGCTGGCCAGTTGCTGGCGCAGCTCGAAGAGGAGTCGGGACTTGCCGATCCCGGTCTCGCCCCCGATGCCGACGATCTGGCCGTGACCGCGCTGGGCGGTCGCCAGCCGGCTCTGCAGCAGCGTCAGCTCGTCGCGCCGGCCGACGAACGCGGCCATCCGCTGGCCGAAGGCGGTGCGCTCGAGCCCCACCAGTCGATACGCGGGGCCAGCGGTCGGCGGCATGTCGAGGGGTACCAGCTCGAAGCGGCGCGTGAGGAAGGGCGCCGCCGCGGCGCTGACGGCGATCGTGTCGGGCGGGGTGTCGCGGGTGAGGGCGTCCAGCGTGGCCCACGCCTCCCGCCGCGCGTCGGCGTCGATCTCGGCCACGCCGCCCGCGTGGCCGACGGAGACCTCGGCGGTGTGGAGGCCCAGGCAGACGGCGGGACGTTCGGGGTTCGCTCGCCGCGCCCGCTCACCGAACCTCTGGATCGCCATCGCCGCGTGCGCGGTGCGCCGCGCGGTGTCCTCCAGGGGCTCGAGACCGAAGGCGGCCACCAGCCCGTTCGGGCTCAGCTCCTCCACGCGCCCGCCGAAGGTCTGCACCTTCTCGACCAGGACCTCGAGCGCCCGGGTCGCGTCGGTCGCCGGATCGCGGCCCGATGGCGTGCCGAGGGCCGCCCGCAGGAACGTCAGGCGCCGTCGCGTCCAGCGCAGGCTCGGGAGCGTGGCCGGCGCCGTGGGGGCTGCCGCGGTCGCGGCCGGCGCCGCCTGGGAGGCGGGGGCGGCGGGGCTCGCCGGTGCGGGCTGGCGCCCCCCGCTCGGCCGGGGTGACTCCGAGGAGAGACGGTGCTTCGCGATGCGGTACCGGACGGTGTTGCGGGGCAGGCCGAGCCGGGCGGCCGCGCGCGAGATGTTCCAGTCCGTGTCGTGAAGCGCATCCAGCAGCTCGTCCCGCTCCCGCTCGAGACGCGCCACGGCGTCATCGGCGCCCCCGCCCGCCTCGGCGCGGGGGTGCCCCGCGCTCCCGGCGCTCCGGGCCGCCGGCAGACCCAGCAGATCGGCGGTCACCAGGGGCGCCTCGGCCAGGAGCGCCACCCGCTCCATCACGTTGGCCAGCTCCCGGATGTTGCCCGGCCACGGATAGGCGAGAAGCGCCTCGCGGGCGTCGGGGGCCAGGCCCTTGGGGGACAGCCCGTAGTCCGTGCAGGCGCGGCTCAGGAAGTGCTCGGCGAGCAGCAGGGTGTCCGGGCCCCGCTCCCTGAGCGGTGGGAGGGCAACGGTGAGGACCGCGAGCCGGTGGTACAGGTCCTCGCGAAAGCGCCCCTGGCGCGTGCTCGTGGCCAGGTCTTCGTTGGTCGCGGTGACGATCCAGACGTCAACCGGCTCGCTCCTCGTGCTACCGAGCCGCCGCACCGTGCGCTCCTCGATGACCGTGAGGAGCTTGCTCTGCAGGCCTTCGGGCAAGAGGCCGATCTCGTCGAGGAAGAGCATGCCGTGATGCGCGGTCTGGAAGAGCCCGGGCTTGGCCTGGCGGGCGTCGGTGAAGGCGCCCCGCTCGAAGCCGAACAGCTCCGCCTCGAGGAGCGTCTCCGGGATCGCCGCACAGTTGACGTCGACGAACGGCCCGGTCCGGCGGGGCCCGATCCGGTGGAGCAGCCGAACGAGGAGGCCCTTGCCCGTCCCGGTCTCACCCTGGATGAGGATCGGTGGCAGGCGTCCCGCGCTCCCCTGGCGGTGTACCAGCCGCGTGACGGTATCCCGGACGGCCCGGACTCCGGGGCTGTCGCCGAGGAGCTCGGCGAGGGGGGAGGGCGCTTCCGCATGCGGCCTGACCGACTCCATCCTGCCCGTCGGTATCTTACTCCGGCTCGGCCCCTTCCCGCTGTCGAATCCGCCGAAAATTCCGTCACCACCACCAGTCGGACCGAATTGATAATGTCTAAGTGATTGAATTCACGGGACTTGGCGATGGCATTACAGTTGCCCTTATTCCGGCCATGAGATGGGAGGACCCGATGGGCGGGCCATGGAAGGTGCGAGATTTCGATCCCAGAAGGTGGCAGCGCCCGGTCCCCCGGGTCGAGCAGGTGGTCACCGCCCCGGTGGCGCACGAAGCCGCCATCGCCCTCGCCTGGCTGGTCACGGTTGTGGCGGCGGCGGGGGTCCTCATGGTCCTGGCGAGCGGCTGGTAGGGCAGGAAGAGAGTCGGAGGAGGCACATGTCCACGATGTCAGGCTCGCGCTGGTCGACGGTCCCGTGCGTAGTCGCCCTCGTCGTCATCGTCGTTGCGTTCCGTCTGGCCGACGTCGGGCCGGGTGCCGCGGCGGGCGCCGTATCCGCGGTGACCGTCGAGGCGCCGTGGGAGACGTCAGTCCGCTCCCTCGATGCGGCACTCCAGCGGGGCGACGCCAGCGCCGCGAACCTGGCCTGGCATGAAGGGTACACGGCGGCGCGCGCCAGCGGCCGCTGGGAGGGGTTCGTGGCGATGGGCGACGCGGTCCGGCGGATCGCCGACACGGCCGGATCCCGCTCGATCGGAGAGGCGCGGGCGCGCAGCCTGTACCTGACCGCGCTCTTCCGCGCACGGCAGCAGGGCGCCCTGGCCGGGGTCCTGCGCACGGCCGAGGCCTTCGCCGGCCTGGGCGACCGCGAGGTGGTGGAACAGTGCCTCACCGTCGCCCGGGCCCTCGCCGCCCAGACCGGCGACGGGGAAGCCGCGGGACGCATCGGGGTTCTGACCGCGCAGCTGGCTGCGAAGTGAGGAGGCCGATCATGAGCGACCCGGTCACCGAGCGCGCGCACTACCTGGCCGTGGGAGTTGACGGGAGCGGGGACCTGTTCCTGATCCAGGAGGGCCGCGTGGAGCACCTCGGCCTCCTGCGGCTCGCCTGGCGGCGACCGCGGACCGAGCCCCCGGGGGACACCGGGCCGCCGCCGGAAGATCGGCCGCCTGGCGGCCTCCGCCGGCTGATCGCCACCGCCATCGCCCTCGCCCTCACGATCTGACCGCCGTCCGCGGGCGCCCGACGCGGGCCTCCCGCGCGTACTCCCGGGGCCATCGGCGGCTCGACCTCTCCCGAGACGCAGCGACCGCGCTCAACACGGTAGTCCAGCCCCGCGGCGGCGAGCTTCGGCTCGAAGGCCGGCCCGATCACGAAGGCGATGAAAGGATCGGCCCTCGCCGGCGCCGCGCTCCGCGCGGCGAGACCGCGGTCGTGAAGTCGGCCTTGCCGCTCCTGCCGCGCTGGTCTATGCTGCCGGTCGGCCCCGAAGGGGCGAGAGGAGGATCTCGATGGCATCTGGATCGTACACGGTGGCGGTGCTCGGACCGCTGCTCGACGGGGACGCCGCCGCCGAGCGCGAGCGGCTCGCGAAGGTGGGGGCCAGCGTGGTGATGGCGCGAGGGGGGAGCGAGGACCAGATCATCGCCACGTGCGCCGAGGCGGACGTGGTGATGGCCTTCGGCGGCTTCCCGTTCACCGACCGCGTCTTCGCCGGCCTGCCCCGGCTCCGCTTCCTGCAGCAGTGCTCGGTCGGCTACGACCGGGTGGACGTCGAGGCCGCGACCCGCCACGGCGTGATCGTCGCCAACAGCCCGCGCTTCTGCCTCGAGGAGGTGTCCGATCACGCGGCCATGCTGATCCTGGCCTGCGCCCGGAAGCTCCCGCAGCAGGTCCACGCGGCCGCCCGCCACGGCTGGGACCGGCCGGCCGCCCTCGCCCAGATGGGGTCGGTCTTCCGGGTCAAGGGGCAGACCCTCGGCTTCGTGGCGTTCGGCAAGATCGCGCGGCTCACCGCCGAGAAGCTCCGCGGCTTCGGGATGAAGTACGTGGCGTTCGATCCGTACCTGTCGGCGGCCGACGCGCGGCCGTGGGACGTCGAGCTGGTCTCGCTGGACGAGCTGTGCCGGCGTGCCGACTTCGTCTCGATGCACGCCTTGCTCAACGCCTCCACGCGGCATCTCCTGGGCGAGGCTCAGTTCCGCGCGATGAAGCCGACCGCCTACTTCGTGAACACCTCGCGCGGCGCGACCGTGGACGAGGCGGCGCTCCTCCGCGCGCTGCGCGAGGGCTGGATCGCCGGGGCGGCGCTCGACGTGATGGAGACCGAGCCGCCGGCCCCGGACAACGCCCTGCTCGGGCTGCCGAACGTGCTGCTCACGCCGCACACCGCGGGCTACAGCCTGGATTCCCTTGCGCAGAACCGGCGCGAGACCATCGACGAGGTGCTGCGGGTGCTGAGCGGCGAGTGGCCGACCGCGCTGGTGAATCCCGCGGTGAAGCCGCGAGCGCGCGGCCGGACTCCCGCGCCCGCCTGAGACCTTCCGGGGGGGTCTCGCCGCGCCGGGCCCGGCTCGAATTTCCCCGGGACCGATCGCGCCGTGCGTAGTACGCTGCGGACTGCATGAGCCCGCGGCGCGTCTCCGGCCTGCTCGTGGCGGCGCTCGCGGTCTCGCTACTCGGCGCCGCCCACACGGCCGCCCAGGTCGAGGGGCCCTTCGAGCCCGCCGAGCTGGGTCCCTACGACCCGCTCCAGGGCATGGAGCCGAGCGGCCGGATTCCGAGAGTGCCCCTTCCCGTCGAGCTGCCCAACCCGCAGCGCTGGCGCTACATTCCCGAGGGCCGGATCAAGCCGGGGAACGTCTTCGAGCGGTTCCTGGTGACGAGCTTCGTCGCCCCCCAGTTCTTCTTCGAGCAGGCGGTGGGCGCCGGAGGTGGAATCGCGCTCACCGACATCGACTTCCGCGATCAGCGCCGGCGGGAGTTCCTGGGGGCCTTTCTCAGCTACACCACCGAGGGCCAGCAGAAGTACCGCCTGATCTGGCGGCGGTGGCTCCATCACGAGGAGCTGCCGGGGGGCGGGGTCATCCTGGAGGAGCGGAGCTTCGTCAACGTCGCCGGCGGCTACCAGAAGACGCTGACCCGACGCTTTTTCGGCCTGGGTCCGGACACCCCGCCGTCGGCCGAGTCGAGCTACACCGACGAGGTGGCGGACCTCGCGGTGCGCGGTGATTTCTCGCTGCCGCATCCGGGGAGCGACTGGGTGCTGACTGTGGGGCTGCGCGGGGAGCACCACAACCTGGCACCCGGGCGTGTCTCGGGGGTGCCGACCACCAACCAGGCGTTTCCCGTTCTGTTCGCCGACGGGGACGGCCGCGACAGCGTGACGGTGAGCGCCGGGCTCCGGTACGACACGCGCGACAGCCAGCACCAGCCGTATGGCGGCTGGCGGGTCGGCCTCGGGGTGGACGCGCCGGTCTGGCAGAGCACGGGGAGCCCGGGCGCGGTCTACGGGCTCTACGCCAGCACGTCGTTCCGGCTGCCGCCGCTCTTCCACTCGGGCGGGGATCCGAGCGAGGAGAACCCGCCGACCGACAGCCTGGCCCTGGGCGCCTTCGTGCAGGACAGCGTCGGGGATCTGGCCTTCTACGACCGGCCGTCGCTCGGCGGCACCCACACGCTGCGGGGGTACATCACGAACCGGTTCACCGACAATGCGGCGTGGCACGCCAGCGCCGAGTACCGCTTCTGGGTGGTGCCGCGTGGCTTCGCGGTGACGCCGACCATCCGGGTCGAGCGCATCGGCCTTGCTCTCTTCGGCGACGTGGGCACCGTCGCCGACAGCCTCGGGGACCTGCCGAGCGCCCGCATCCACACGAGCTATGGCATCGGGCTCCGCGTGAGCCTCGAGCGCACCGCGCTCTTCCGCGCCGACTTCGGCTTCTCGGGCGAGGGCCTCAACTTCACGCTCGCCTTCGGCCTGAGCTTCTGATCGCCGCGGGTCGCGCCGGCGCGACCGTCGGGCCCGGTCACGCGGCTCCCGGGCCGGAGGGTTCGGGCCGCAGGAGCCGCCGGCACGCCGACCACGACGTCGAACCCCGACCGACACTCCTTGACGTAGTTTGTCAAGCCGCCGGGGGCGCGTCAGGGTGCGAGGGCTCGGGCCGCCGCGTGGATGCGGGTGGGGTCGTACGGGGGCTCGATCAGGAGGATGAGCCGGTCCACGCCGAGTCGCTCGAGGGCGGCGCGCGACGGTGAGTCTCGGCGCAGCCACGGGTCCCGCAGGCCGGCGAACACCGACACCGAGAAGCGCGCGGTGTCCCGCCCGGCGGCGGCGTGGGCCTCCCGGGCGACCCCGATCAGCTCGGCGAGCTTCGGGTGACCGGCCTGCGTGTTGAAGCCGTCGGCGACGCGGCCCGCGATCCCCGCCATGCGCGGGCCGAAGCCGCCCACGATGACCGGCGGCGGGGGATCGGCGCGCAGGTAGCCCGAGGGGCGCTCGAGCCGGTAGTGCGTCCCGTCGAAGCTCGTCCCGTCGCCCCGCCAGAGCCGCCGCATGACCTCGATCGCCTCCGCCACCCGGGCGGCGCGGACCGCGTCGGCCTCCACGGCCAGGCCGAGGGCCTCCTGCTCCACTGGGTACGGCGTGCGCCGGTTGCCGCCGGCGCCGAGACCCAGGAGGAGCCGGCCGCCGGAGACCTGCTGGAGCGTCGCCGCCATGTTGGCCAGGATGCCGGGATGGCGGATGTTGACGTTGAGCACGAGGGGGCCGAGGGTGATGCGCCGGGTCACCTCGGCCAGCGCGGCCAGCGTCGTCCAGACCTCGGGCACGCCGACCGGGGAGCCGGCCGGGTCCCGCAGGTGGTCCCACGTCCAGAGGCCGTCGAAGCCGGCCTCCTCGACAGCCGTCGCGGCCGCCCGCATCTCGGCGTAGCGCGCGCCCATCGGGATCAAGAGGACGTCGGTCTTCATCGGGACCTCCCGCCTACCCCGATCCTTCGACGGCCTTCGGCCTTTGGCCCCCTCCCCCATCGATCGGACGGCCTTCGGCCTCTGGCGGGGGGGAGGGGGGAGTCGGAGGCCAGTGAGCGCTCGAAGGCCCGGTGTCGGGGGTTCGCTCCACGACCAGCGTGACCTCGTCGTCCAGCGGCCGGCCGCGGTTACCGGGGCGCACGGTCCAGCCGGGATGCTGGCGGATCACGTCCACCGCGGCCTGGACGAGCCGCGGCAGGAGCCGGTCGTGAAACTCGCGGAGCCAGACGTAGCCGTCCTCCTCCCCCTCGTACTGCTCGGGGAACTCGCAGCGGAGATCCAGCCGCAGCGTGAAGTCCCGCTCCTCGACGTAGCGCATGTCGGCTCCTTGCCCTCCCGGGCCTGGTCTGGGCCCCATGATACGTCGCCGCCGGGGCGGCTTGCGCGCGCCCGCCCGCCGGAGCCAGAATGGCGGGCGAGCCGCCTGGCGCCGAGAGGAGGACGCCGCATGCACGTCGGCATGGCCACCATCTTCCAGAGTCCCGGCCGGGAGCGTCCGGACGCCGACATCTACCGGGAGGAGCTGCGTCTGGCCGACCTCGCCGAGCCCCTGGGCTTCGAGTCGATCTGGGGCGTCGAGCACCACTTCACCGACTACACGATGTGTCCCGACGTGCTGCAGTTCCTGGCGTACATGGCGGGGCGGACCGAGCGGATCGGGCTCGGCTCGATGGTGGTCGTGCTGCCCTGGCACGACCCGATGCGGGTGGCCGAGGAAGTCGCGATGCTCGACGCCCTGTCCGGCGGCCGGGTGATCCTCGGGCTCGGGCGGGGCGCCGGGAAAGTCGAGTTCGACGGCTTCCGCCAGCCCATGGAGGAGTCACGGCCGCGCTTCGTGGAGGCGGCCGAGATGCTCCTCCGCGGGCTCGAGCAGGGCTACTGCGAGTATTCGGGCGCGTTCGTCCGGCAGCCGCGGGCGGCGATCCGGCCGGCGCCCTTCCGGTCGTTCCGCGGGCGCACCTACGCGGCGGCGGTCTCCCCCGAGTCGGCCCGTATCATGGCCGAGCTGGGCGTCGGGATCCTCATCATCCCCCAGAAGCCGTGGCCGGAGGTCGCCCGGGAGCTGGATGCCTATCGCACGGTCTACCGGGAGGTGAACCGGGCCGAGGCGCCGCCCCCGATCGCGGCCGGCTGGACGTTCTGCGACCGGAGCCCGGACCGCGCCCGCGAGCTGGCGGCCCGGTACATCGGCGGGTACTTCCAGTCCGTCCTCGACCACTACAACTTCGCGGGCGACCACCTCGGCAAGACCCGGGGCTACGAGTACTACGGCAAGATCGCCGACAAGATCGCGACCTACGGGGAGGCCAGCGTCACCGACTTCTTCCTGAGCCTGCAGGTTTGGGGCACGCCCGAGCAGTGCTACGAGCGGATTCTGGACACCCGGCGGCGCATCGGCAACGATACCTTCGTCGGCGTCTTCAGCTACGGGGGTATGCCGGCGGCCGACGCGGAGCGGAGCCAGCGCCTGTTCGCCGCGGAGGTACTCCCCGCGCTCCAGGCCCTCGACCGGGCGCCGGTGCCCGCCGCGACGGCTTGAGACAGAGCCGGCTGGCGAGAGCCGGTCGCGGATCAGGCGAGCCGCATCAGTCGGAGGGCGACCCGCGCGAGCAGGCCGTCCGGTCGGCCCAGGGTCTCCAGCATCTCGAAGTGGTTCAGATCGGGCCCCACGATCAGCCCGGCCGCCAGGCCTTTCGCGCGGAGGGCCGCGGTGAACTCGGCCGCCTGGCGCTTGAACTCGGGGCTCTCGCGCTCGCCGTGGGCGACCGCGATCGGGCAGCGGATGCGGTCGACGTGGCGTTGGGGCGAGAGCAGATCCTCCTCCTCCCGTGTCACCTGGACGTAGGCGCTGCGCGCGCTCAGGAGGGGGCCCCGGAGGTCGTACATCCCCCCGACGCAGAGGCCGGCCTGGATCGGTCGCTCGGGCAGACCCAGCGCGCTCCAGTCGGTGCTGAGGGCGACCGCGGCCAGGTGCGCGCCGGAGCTGTGACCGCAGAGGTAGAGGCGCTCCGGGTCACCGCCGAAGCTCCGGGCGTTGGCGTACACCCAGGCGATCGCTCGCCGGACCTGGGCGGCCATCTCCGGGAGCCGGGCGTCCGGGATGCTCGCGAAGCCGAGGGCCACGTAGTGGGCCCCGGCGCCGACGAGCGTTTCGGCCGGGAACGAGTAGTCGTCCTTGTGCCCGCCGCGCCAGGCGCCCCCGTGGACGAAGACGAGGACGGGCGCGCTCCCGGCCGCCGCCGGGAACACGTCGAGCGTCTCGGCCTCGGTCGGACCATAGCGGAGATCGGCCTGGCGCCGCCGGCGGGTCCGGACTGCCGCGCTCGCGGTCGCGTAGCGCTGGATCACCTCGGCCGCGTTGGGCGCCCAGACCCGCTGGTCGTACGCTCGGTCGAGCTCGTCCTGGGTGTAGTCGAGGAAGACGTTCACGCGGTGGCCGAAGTCTAGCGGGCAGGGCCGATGAGCGTCGGGTCGTCGATCTCGGTCGTGACGCGCTCGGCCTACGGCCTCGCGTCCGTCCCGACCTATGGTCGTCCTCGGTCGTCGCCGATCCTCGGCGTACTCGGAGTACGCCTGCGGTCGGCGACTCCCTGCGTCGATTGGACGGCCTTCGGCCTGTGGGCGCTGCTCGCTCCTCGACCCTGCCCCGAGGAACTGGTCTCGTCTGCGGTCACTTTGGCGCTTCAAGGAGTCTAGCACGCCGCCCGGAGGCCCCATGAGGATCACTCACGTCACCACCCGGGTGCTGAGCACGCCGGCCGACAACCCGCTCGTAGTCGGCCTGCCGGCGCCCACCGACACCCGCGAGTTCGTCACGCTCGAGCTGGGCACCGACCAGGGTCTCGTCGGCCTCGGCCTGACGTTCTTCGGCGGCGCCCTCACGCCGGCCCTCAAGGCCGCGGTCGACGCGCTGGGCGGCCTCGTTGTCGGGGATGACCCCACGCAGGTCGAGGCCATCGCCGCCAAGCTGCGGCGCGCGGCGGGCAGCTCGGGCCCCGGTGGCATCTTCACGCTGGCGCTCTCGGCCGTCGACCTCGCGTGCTGGGACCTCAAGGGCAAGGCGGTGGGCCAGTCGGTGTGCGCGCTGCTCGGCGGCCTGCGCGACCGGGTGTCGACGTACGCCAGCGGCGCCCTCATGCGCGCGCATCCGGTGAAGTACCTGGCGGAGGCCGGGCCGCGCCTGGCCGCCCGGGGCTTCCGCCAGATGAAGATGCAGTGCGGGAGCGAGCCGACGATGGCCGCGTCCGTCGAGCGGGTGCGCGTCCTGCGCGACGCCATCGGCGCCGACGTGGACCTGATGTGCGACATCAACCAGCTCTGGAGCGTGAACCACGCCATCGAGGTCGGGCGCCGGCTCGAGCCCTATCATCTCTACTGGCTCGAGGATCCCGTCGCCCACGACGACTACGCCGGGCTCGCCCGCGTCGCCGACGCCCTCGTCACGCCGATCGCCGCCGGCGAGTACCACTACGGCATCGTGCCGTTCCGCCATCTGCTCGAGGCGCGGGCCATCGACATCGTGATGATCGACCTCGTGCGGGTGGGGGGCATCACGCAGTGGATGAAGGTGGCCGGCATGGCCGAGGCGTTCAACCTGCCGGTGGTGAGCCACCTGGTGCCGGAGATCCACGTCCACATGGTCGCCGCCGTCCCCAACGGCCTCACCGTCGAGTACATGCCGTGGACGCTCCGCCTCTTCGAGGAGACGCCGGCGATCGAGGGCGGTCAGCTGGTGGTGCCGAAGAAGCCGGGCCTCGGCCTGACCTTCGACCCCGCGACGATCAAGCGCTATCGGGTGGGCTGAGGAATACTCAACACAAGACGAGCCGGGCCCGTGTATCATCAGCGAGGGCTCTATGGGTGACCGCAGCGCGATCGAGTGGACGGACGCTACGTGGAATCCGGTCACGGGCTGCACCAAGATTTCCCCCGGCTGTAAGTTCTGCTATGCCGAGCGGCTTACAGAACGATGGGGTCGGGGCGACTTCCGGAAGGTGACATTGCATCCAGACCGCCTCCAGTTGCCAATACGCTGGCGTACTCCCCGACGGATCTTTGTCAATAGCATGAGTGACCTGTTCCACGAACGCGTTCCCTTCGACTACGTTGACCGGGTCTTCCACGTCATGACCGAGGCACGCCAGCACGTGTTTCAGGTCCTGACGAAGCGGCCGGATCGTCTGCTCGAATGGCACACGGGCCACGGCAAGACTCTTCTGCCTGGACACATCTGGCTCGGAGTCTCGGTTGAGTTGAGTGCATACCTCTGGCGAGTGGATCGTCTCCGTCAGGTCAATGTCCCGATCCGGTTCGTTAGCGCCGAACCATTGCTCGGATCTCTCACGCATCTCGATCTGACCGGGATTGCCTGGGTGATCACAGGCGGGGAATCGGGTGGATCCGCGACGCGCTCTCTCGTCACGAGAGAGCGGGGCGCTTGGAGTCCAAAGCCAGACGCGCTCGCCTGGGTCAGGGAGATCCGTGACCGGTGCGAAACGACGGGCGTCGCATTCTTCCATAAGCAGTGGGGCGGTCCAACGCCGAAAGCCGGTGGCCGCCAACTCGATCGCAAGCTATATGATGGATATCCCTTGACTGCAGAGCCATCTGACATCTGACCCGATCGGGGGACACATGGTGGAGGGCACGCGATGGCTGCTCACACCGCACACTCGAGCAAAGCACCTCATCCTGAAGCGACACCTCGATGCGTGGCTGCCTATCATGACGCAGGTCAACTCGGAGTTGCTGTTCATTGACGGCTTCGCGGGCCCTGGTCGGTATGAAGGAGGCGAGGACGGTTCGCCAATCATCGCACTAAAGGCGGCGGTACTCAACGAGAGGTTTCGACGGCAGCCGCCAAGCTGCACGATTCAGTTCGTCTTCATCGAAGAAGACTCTTCCCGGGTTGCATCGTTACGTGACGAAGTGATCGCCTTCACGACGAGCCACCCGCTGCCATCGTGGGTGACATGTGACGTAGAGCATGCGGAGTTCGCATCCTACCTGAGTGAAGAATTCGATAGGCTCGCCCGAGACGGGTCCCGCCCGCCATCGACCTTTGCGTTCGTCGATCCCTTCGGATATTCGGGGTTCCCGATGAGCCTGATTGCTCGAATTAGAGAGATCCCGAGTTCGGAATGCCTCATCAACTTTGCCTATCGGTCAATGAATCGATGGGTCGCCGACGATCCAACTCGCCAGGCCCTGCTCGATGACCTCTTTGGTAGTCCTGCCTGGCGGACGTTCTGGGGCAACGAGCGCGCCCTGGTAGACTTCTACGTAAGCCAACTTCATGACCGCGCCGCCTTCAAGTACGTCCGCACATTTCGGATGAAGGGGGATCTGGACATCACCGAATATTTCCTGGCATTCGCCACCAACAGCACTCGTGGCCTCAGTGTCTTCAAGCAGGCGGCCTGGAAAGCCGATCCGGCCAGTGGCAGCGTGTTCTCTGACGCATCTGACCCGAACCAACTGTTCCTGGTCGAGCCGTTACCGCCGCTGCGTGATCTCCTGCTGGCTCGGTTTGGTGGGGGCGAGTGGGTTGATATTGGCCTGGTCGAGGAATACGTGCTGGTGGAGACCGATTACTCTGAGAAGAGTCATCTCAAGAAGCGCACCCTCGGGCCGATGGAGCGTGAGGGCCCAGGCGTGCTGGACGCTCGGCGACCGCCCAACACCCGAAAGCGCATTGGCGAGTACCCCACTGGGACGCTTCTGCGCTTTGGCGACGGCGGCTCCAGCGACTGTGGACAACTGCGTTTGTGAGCCGCCCAAAGACTCTCTCGATAGCCGGGTCACTCCGTTCCGCCGTTCGAGCGTAGGGTGTCGGCCGCCTTCCGCCAATCCTCGAGGGTGGCGTCGGAGAACCGCACCCACTGGCCCTTCGTGCCCCCCACGGCGCAGCCGAGCGGCGTGAGGCCGTGCTTGGTCCGCTGGCTGGGCTGGGAGCCGGCCTCCAGCAGAACGGCCACGACGTCCGGGCGGCCGAAGAATGCCGCCCAGCAGAGGGCGATGGCGCCGTTCTCCGCGTCCAGTAGCGACACCTCCGCCCCGTGCCGCAGGAGCACTCGGGCGGCGTCCGCCTGACCGAACTCGGCGGCGACGTGGAGCGGAAAGGAAGCTCTCGGATCCGTCTCGCTCACGGAAGTTCGCCAGGTTCCTGTTCTCCGCGAGCAGCGCTTCGAGGCTTCCGAGGTCGCCGCGCCTGACCGCGTCGTGCAGGTTCGTGACGCTCGACATCGGTCCTCCGGTGCTACCGGGGCGCCAGCGTGTGCGGCTCGACGACGCCCGACAGGGTCTCTCCACCGATCGTGAGATAGAGGTGGCGGTCGGTGACCGAGAGGCTGAACGCCATCCGGCGCTCCAGGCGCGCCACCAGCTCCGCCAGGAGCTGGCGATCGACGCCGTAGAACTCCAGCGCCTCGGCCCGGTGGATGCGCTCGCCGGCGAGCTGGCGGAGGAGCTGCCCGGGATCCTTGTGGGTGTACACGACCACCCGCCGAGCGGCCTTGCTCGCCCGGTGGAGCCGGGCGGCGTCTGGTGAGCCGACGTCGATCCAGGCCCGGAGCGCTCCGGTCAGATCGCGCACGGCGAGCGCCGGCTCGTCCGGGTCGGCCAGCCCCCGCGAGAAGCCGAGTCCTTCACCGAACTCGAGGCAGTAAGCGAGCACGCGCGTGAGCAGGTACTCTGCGGTCTCCGACGGGTGTCGGGCGACGCGGAGGGCGATCGTCTCGTAGACGCCGCGGTCAACGTCGGCGAGCTGGATGTCGAACGTGTAGATCGTCGCGGTGAGCGTCACGGGGGGGCCGGACCGCGGACGCGAGGGCCAGCGTGCATTCCCGAAGGATAGCACCCGCGTCCAGCTCGCGCTCGGTCCCCGCCCGCCGAGTGAGTGGCCGGGCCCGGTGCTCGCGCGGAGCGTGATAGGCTGGGACGGCCCGGAAGCGTCCACGCGCGTGGGCCTCCGGCGGCGGGGGGCCCGGAGCTCACGCGGTCTGAACATCGACGGAACCGGATGCATGACCGTCCTCGACCTGAACCTCCTGGGCGACGCGCTGCGGGACGCCCTCGATCCCCGGCTCCGCCAGGTGTAGGAGAACGCCATCGATGACGACGCCCATCAGCCGTGAGTCCCTGTCGCAATCGCTGCCGGACCTGCGCGGACCGGTGCGGGTCCCAGGCCTCGGCGCGGGCGCCGAGGTCTGGCGCGATCCCGAGGGCGTCCCGCACGTCCGGGCCGCCTCGGTCCACGACGCGTTCCTGGCCCAGGGCTTCGTCCACGCCCAGGACCGGCTCTGGCACATGGAGTACGACCGGCGGCGCGCCGCCGGGCGCTGGGCGGAGTGCGCCGGACCCTCGGCGGTCGCCCAGGACGTCCAGATGCGCCGCTTCCGCCTGGTGGAGAGCGCCCGGGCGGACTACGCGGCCGTCGACGCCGAGACCCGCGCGATGCTCGATGCCTACGCGGCCGGCGTCAATGCCTTCCTCGGCACGACGGCGAGCTGGCCGATCGAGCTGAGTCTCCTGGGCGCCACCCCCGAGCCCTGGCAGCCGTGGGACAGCCTGGCCGTCTTCAAGGTGCGCCACGTGCTGATGGGCGTCTGGCAGACCAAGGCGTGGCGCGCGCGGCTGCTCCGGCACCTTGGGCCGGCCCGCACGGCCGAGCTGTGCCCGGGCACCCAGCCGAACCCGATGCTCATCGTCCCGCCGGGCGTCGAGTACCGTGGGCCCGCCACCGACGGCCTCCACGAGCTGACGGCCGGCGAGGCGGCGGTCGCGCACCTGCCGGAGTGGGAGAGCGGCAGCAACAACTGGGCGCTGAGCGGCGAGCGGACCGCCTCCGGCAAGCCGCTGGTTGCCGGCGATCCCCACCGCCCCCTCGACGTCCCCAACGTCTACTATCAGAACCACGTCGCCTGTCCCGAGTTCGACGCCCTCGGGCTCTCGTTCCCCGGCGTCCCCGGTTTCCCGCACTTCGGCCACAATCGGGCCGTGGCCTGGTGCGTGACCCACACGGCCGCCGACTACCAGGACCTCTTCATCGAGCGCTTCGATCCCGCCGACCCGTCGCGCTACGAGTTCCGTGGCGAGTGGCGGCGGGCGGAGATCACGCGGGAGACCATCCGCGTGCGCGACGGCGCGCCGGTGGAGATCGACGTCGTCGTCACGGGCCACGGCCCCATCGTGCTCGGCGAGCCCCGGCAGGGCTACGCGATGGCCTTCCGCTACACCGCCACCGCGGCGCCCAACCGGACCGCCGAGGCCTTCCTGTCGATGCTGCGGGCGGCGACCGCCGACGAGCTGGAGGCCGCCATGCGGCCGTGGGTGGACCCGGTCAACAACTTCGTCTTCGCCGACATCCGCGGCGCGATCGGCTACAAGACCCGCGGCGAGGTGCCGATCCGGTCGATGGCCAACGCCTGGCTGCCGGTCCCCGGCTGGGACGGCGCTCACGAGTGGCAGGGGGCGATCCCGTTCGAGGAGCTGCCCGCCGTGCGGAACCCGGCGGTCGGCTTCGTCGCCACCGCCAACAGCCGCGTGGCGGACGCCGACTACCCCCACTACATCGGCCTCGACTTCGCGTCCGACTTCCGGACCCGGCGGCTCGTCGAGCGCCTCCGGGGCCTCCGCGGCGCCACGGTGGCCGACATGGTCGCCATCCACCGGGACCGCGTCTCGATCCCGGCCCGCGAGCTCGCCGAGATCCTGCGGGACGTCGCGGTGGCCGAGGCCGAGGTGAAGGAGGCGCGCGAGGTCCTGCTCGCCTGGGACGGCACCATGGAGCGGGAGGCGGTGGCGCCGACGATCTACGCGGTGTTCCGCGAGCGGCTGCTCCGTGACCTGATGGTGCCGATCCTCGGCCCCCTCGCCGCCGAGGCCTTCGCCGGCGCCCCCCGCGGCGCGGTCGCCCACATGGCGCGTCTGCGCGCGCGGCTCGGCGAGTGGATCCGGCGGGACGACCGGCGCTTCCTGCCGCCCGGTGCGGAATGGCCGGCGGTCCTGGCGCGGGCCCTGGCCGGGGCGGTCGCCGAGCTGCGAGAGCGACTCGGCCCCGACATGGCGCGCTGGCAGTGGGGGCGGATCCACGTGACCCGGCCTCAGCACCCCCTGTCGCTGCTTCGCCCCGAGTGGGCGCCGGCGCTCGATCCCCCGTCGGTCTCGATGGGCGGGGACGGGGAGACCGTCCAGAACACGTCCTTCATCGCCACGGCCGGCTACGCGATCACCGCGACCTCGGTCGCCCGCTACGCCTTCGACCTCGCCGACTGGGAGCGGAGCGGCTGGGTCGTGCCGCTCGGCGTCTCGGGGCATCCCGGGAGTACCCACTACGCCGATCAAATCCCAGCCTGGCAGGATGGCCGGCTCCTGCCGATGCGCTACGATTGGGAGCGGATCCGCCGCGAGGCCGAGACGCATCAGGTCCTGGCCCCGGCGGTGTGAAGGAGGGACCGGGATGATCACGAGCGGCGCTGCCACCGTCATGGTCTCGAACATGGACCGCGCGGTCAACTTCTACACACGGGTGCTGGGCCTGAAGCTCATGACCCGGGCCGGGTCCGACTGGGCCGAGGTCGAGACCCCGGGGCTCACCATCGGGCTCCACCTGGCGGGCCACGGCCCGACGCCCGGCGCCCAGGGGGCCATCTCGATCGGCTTCGATGTCGCCGGCTCCCTCGAGACGGCGATGGCGACGCTCCGGGAGCGTGGCGTGCGGTTCGAGGGCCCGGTCGTCGACAACCCGCAGGTGAAGCTCGCCTTCTTCGGCGACCCCGACGGCAACGCGCTCTATCTCTGCGAGGTCAAGCATCACTAGCAACATCGCGCGGACGGACATGGACGTCCACCCCAAGGAGCGCAAGGCCGGCGTCATCGGCCAGCGCCCCGAGGACCGGGCGCTGCTCGAGCGGATCCTGGGCCGGAAGCTCGTGGACCTCGGCCGCGCCCTCGACCCGGACAACGACCGGCTCTTCACCTGGTGGGCACCCTGGCGCAACCTCCGCCAGCGGAACATCGGCTGACAGCTCGACTACGTCCTGGCCAGCGAGCCGATCGCCCGCCGCGCCGCCGGCTGTGTGGTCCAGGCGGAGGTGGGGACCAGCGACTACGCGCCGGTCGTCGCGACGTCGCGCCGGAGCCTCCACGACCTGAGAGGGTGTGAATCAATCAATCGGGTCCTCCGGCCCCCCCTCCCCCCAGCCAAAGGCCGAAGGCCGTCGAACGGTGGGGGAGGGGGGTTGGGGGGAGGGCGGGAGGTCCCGACCTGAAGTCGCGGCCGGCTCGTCCGGCCCGGGCTGTCCCGTCTGCTGGTACACCCCGATGGCGCCATCATGCGGCCTCTGGCACTGTTCGTTCCGGAGATCACCGCATGATGCGCGCCGTTCTGCTGGTCAGCCTCGGCCTCGGCTTCGTGGGCGTGCCCCACACGGTCTGGCTGGTCGTGCTCGCGCTCCTCCTCACCGCGGTCTTCGGTCTGCCGGACTGGCGGGGGCTGAGCAAGCGTTCACCCGTCCTCGCCGTCCGCATCCGGCCTACGGGCGCCCACCACTTCCACTACTGCGCCGCCTGCGACGCCCAGTGGCTCCATCCCGGGGAGAGCACCGGCTGCACGCAGCACTGGGCGCTCCGCTGCCCGCGCTGCGCCCCGCTCTCGCCCCGGGACGAGCGACGGGTCGCCTGATCACGCCGGCCGCCGAGCGGCCGCTCCGTCCGCCCCGTCCGGAAATCGACCGCGCTGGCACGGAAGGCTCTCCCGGGCGATAATGTCGGCAGCATCGGCCGCGGTCGGGCGGCCGAATCCCCCCGTCGGTCCCAGGCGTCCCATCGGGCGAGGAGGTGCGACATGGCACTGAACATCGGTCTCACCGGCAAGAATCAGGGGGCCGTGGTGGCCATCCTGAACACCGTCCTGTCCGACGAGTACGTGCTCTACACCAAGACCCGCAACTACCACTGGAACGTCGTTGGCCCGCAGTTCAACGACCTCCACAAGTTCTTCGAGGCCCAGTACGAGGCCCTGGACGAGGTCGTGGACGACGTCGCCGAGCGGGCGCGCTCACTCGGCGGCAACGCCCTGGGGACGCTGGCCGAATTCACGCGGCACACCCGGCTCAAGGAAAAAGTCGGCGAGTATCCGAACGCCCGCGCGATGCTCGCCGACCTGCTGGCCGACCACGAGACGCTGATCCGACAGCTTCGCGCGGATCTCGACGTGGTGATGGACAAGCATCACGACGCCGGCACCAGCGACTTCCTGACCGGCCTGATGGAGAAGCACGAGAAGATGGCGTGGATGCTGCGCGCGTTCCAGGAGGGGAGCTGACGCGACGCCGGTCCATACCGGGCGCGTGACGACCCCCCGGCCCCGCCGGGGGGTCTTTCGTTCTCGCCGAGGGCGGGCTTCGAGAACCGGTCGGGCGGGCTACAGGCTCCGCTTCCGGCCGCGCAGGCCCCGGCGGCTGCCCTTGGTCTTGAAGGGCTTGCCGCGCGGCGCCGGCCGCAGGCCCCCGCCCCCGCCCCCGCCGAACGGATAGCCGCCTCCGCCGCCGTCCCCGGGCGGGCCCTCGAACGACCGGGGCGGCCGGGGACCTTCGGCGCGACGGCGGTCGTCGGCCATGTTGATCGTGAGCTTCCGGCCGCCCAGCTCGCGCGAGTTGAAGAGCCTGATCGCCTCGCTCGCCTCGGCCTCGCTCGTGAACTCCACGAAGGCGAAGCCGCGCGGACGGCCGGTCTCCCGGTCGGTCGGGAGGCTCACCGCGACGATCTGCCCGGCCGGAGCCAGCAGGGCGGAAAGCTCGTCCCGGGTCGTCTGGTAGCTCAGGTTGCCGACGAAGATGCGGGCTGCGATGGCGCGCCTCCTTCCTGTCTGACCCCCCGTGACCTCACCTCCCGGTCGCCCGGGGTCGGGTCACGGCCTGTGTTCCCGTACGGACAGCTTCTCACGACGACCGGCCCCCGGGGGTTAATTTATCGGGGACGCCAGGACCGGGCTCGTCCGGTCCCGGCGCCCGCCGCAACCGCGGCGGCCGCCGGACGGTAGTCGAACCCCGCCAGCGTGACGCGCGTGATCCGCCCCCCCACCGACCGCTCGATCACCCGGAGGTCGGCCTCTTCCTCGGGGGCGACCAGCGTGAGCGCGTCGCCGGTCGCGCTGGCGCGTGCCGTGCGCCCGACGCGATGCACGTAGTCCTCGGTCGCGGGCGGCACGTCGAAGTTGACCACGTGGCTCAACGCGGGGATGTCGATCCCGCGGGCCGCGATGTCGGTCGCCACCAGCACGCGGAACCGCCCGTCCTTGAAGCCGGCCAGGGCCTGCGTCCGCTGGGCCTGGCTGCGGTTGCTGTGGATCCGGGCCACCGAGACGCCGTGCCGGTCCAGGAAGTCCGCGAGCCGGTTCGCCCGGTGCTTCGTCCGGGTGAAGGCGAGGACGCTCCGCACACCGGGCTGGCCCAGCAGCGCGACGAGGAGCGCCGACTTCAGCGGGGCCGGCACCGGATACGCGGCGTGGGTGATGCCCACCGCCGGCGCCGGCGGTCGCGCCACGTCGATCGCCACCGGGTCGCGCAGGACCTCGCCGGCGAGCGCCACGATCGGCGCGGGCAGCGTCGCCGAGTAGAGGAGCGTCTGGCGCCGCGCCGGAAGCCGGGCGAGGATCCGGCGAACGTCGGGCAGGAAGCCCATGTCGAGCATCCGGTCGGCCTCGTCCAGGACAAGGACCTCCAGGCCGGCCAGCCGGGCATAAGGGTACCGCAGATGGTCCAGCAGCCGGCCGGGCGTCGCGACCAGGATGTCGGCGCCCCGGCGGAGCGCCTCGACCTGCGGACTCATCGCGACGCCGCCGAAGATGGCGGCGCCACCGATCCGGGTGTGGCGGGCCAACCGGCGCCGCTCCTCGTCGATCTGCGCCGCCAGCTCCCGGGTGGGCGCCAGGACGAGGGCCCGGGTGACCCCGGGCTGCTTGCCGATCAGGCTTTGCAGGATTGGCAGCACGAAGGCGGCCGTCTTGCCACTGCCCGTCATGGCGCAGGCGAGGACGTCGCGGCCGGCGAGGGCCGGGGGGATGGCCTCCTTCTGGATCGGCGTCGGGACCGTGAAGCCGATCTCGTTGAACACCGCGCAGGAGGTCGGGGTGAAGGTCAAACGACGTGAACGACATGGCGAATGGGAATCCTCACCGGGCCCAACGGGGCCCGCTCAATCTTCCGTGGTGGTAGTGCTGGCGCGTCCCGACGTCGCGGAAGAGGCGGACAGGATGCGCGGTCTGAGCGGCCGAAGGCTCGGGAATCGAACCGACGCTCGAGTCAGACGTGAATGGACCGGCCACTGGACGGCAGGCCGCCGAGCCGGCCGGCGGCCGGGAAGAACCCCGGCGCCGGCGAGCGGGCGCCGCGTTACCAGCGGGGGGAGCGCCGCGGGCCGCCGCCGCCGCCGCCCGACCGGGACCCCCCACCGGCACCCGGCGAGTTCGCGACGTTCACCGTGAGCTTCCGGCCCTCGAAGGGCTGGTCGTTCAGCTTCGCGATCGCCTGCTGGGCTTCCTCGGCCGTCGCCATCTCGACGAAGCCGAAGCCGCGGGACTGCCCCGAGAACCGGTCGGTCACGACGGCAGCGGACTCGACAGTGCCGCACTGGCCGAAGTACTCCCGTAGGCTCTCGGAGGTGGTCGAATAGGAAAGACCGCCAACGTACAACTTGGACGCCATGGGGCGCCTCCCTGGAACCCCGGTCTGGCCGGGGGTAGACCTCTTCCGCACCTTGGTTCACGCCCCGGACACGCGGAAGAGCCTATCGGAGGCGAGGCCGGATTCGATGCGCTCGGTGGGCGCGGCAAATCGGCAGGACGCTCCGGAGTATAGCAGAGGCGGCGGCGATTGCCATCAGAGATTTCGCCCGCCCCGGCGCCGTGGCTTGACCGTCCGGTGTCCGAGCAGTACGGTCAGCGAGGAAGGAGGACGCTCCGTGTCCCGTCAGGATCCCGATCGACGGCGCCGTCGCGCGAGGACGGCACCGTGAGCGAGCGCGATGGCCGGCCGGCCGGCTCGGCCCGCTCGCCACGCGGACGCCCGGCCGTCGCCTGGATCGCCGGGCTCGGTGTCGCCCTCGCCGTGCTGGCCGCGCTGGCCGTCGGGGTCGCCGGGCTGGGTTATCGCGTCCACTGGTGGTCGCTCGGCACCGGCTTCACGCTGCTCCGCTGGGGCGCCCGCCTCGGTCCGGCGGCCGCGGCCCTCTGCCTCGTCGGCGTGGTCGCGGCGGCGCTCGGCCGGTCCTGGCGGACCGCCGGCGCGGCGCTCGTGGGCGTGCTCCTGGGGCTGGTCGCGCTGGGCGTGCCGTGGTCGATGCAGCAGCACGGGCGGCGCGTTCCGCCCATCCACGACATCACGACCGACCTCGAGAGCCCGCCACGGTTCGTCGCCATCCTGCCGCTCCGCCAGGGCGCCAGCAACCCGGCCGAGTACGGTGGGCCGGCGGTGGCGGCCCGGCAGCGCGAGGGCTATCCCGACCTCGGGCCGGCGACCTTCGCGGAGCCACCCGCCCGGGTCTTCCCCGCGGTCGAGGCCGCCGCCCGGCAGCTGGGCTGGCGGATCGTCGCCGCCGTGCCGGCCGAAGGCCGGCTCGAGGCCAGCGACACCACCGCGTGGTTCGGCTTCACCGACGACGTGGTGGTGCGCGTGAGCCCCCGGGACGGCGGCAGCCGCGTCGACGTCCGCTCCGTCTCCCGCATCGGCCGGAGCGACCTCGGCGCCAACGCCGCCCGCGTCCGCCGGTTCCTCGCCAAGCTGGCGGTGTCCGGGCTCACCTCGACCCGGTCGGGCTAGTAGTCACCCGCGACGCCGGCCCGTCGGGCATCCTCCCGGATCCGGCCGAAGGTCCGAGCCCGCAGCGCGAAGTCCACGTCCGGGGCCTGGCGCGTGCGGATCCGGTACACGGCGACGAAGACGAGCACCCGGTCCGGCGAATCCACTCGATCTCCGACCACGGGATGAAGATGGGCGGGTGACAGAAGGACAGGACCACGGGCATCGCCGCCAGGTAGAGCCCGCGCGCGTCCACCGCGACGACGAGTCCCCCGTTGTAGCCGATCCACCCCCGGAAGACCCCGAACCCCAGGCGGACGCGCGCTGGCGGGCGGCTCCCGCGAAGCGGATAGCGATGCGCGAGCGTCTGCCAGCGGCTCAGCCGGGAGAAGACGACGATCAGCGCCGGCGCCACCAGCAACGCCGGCAGCAGGAGGAGGAGCGCGACGAGGAGCCCGAACATCGGGGCGCCGCCCCGCCCGGTCCGTCAGCCGAGCGCGATCCGCAGCACCGTCACCGAGTGGGGCGGGAAGTCGTACTCGAAGCTGGCGCCGGCCGCATCCAGCCGCCGCTCCTGGACGTCGACCAGACGGGGGCGCTCGAAGGAGTTCCTGGCGCCGACGTCCGGACCGTTGACCTCCGACACCAGCACCCCGCCGGTCAGTGCGCCGTCGGCCAGCTGGATCGTGGCGGCGTGGCCCCGGTCGCGGTCGCGGTTGACCACCGTCAGGGTGAGCCGGCGGCCGGCCGGATCGCGCGTGGCGGCCGCGTCCAGCAGCGAGAAGGGACCCAGGTCGGCGATGTGGTGCAGCCGGCCGGCGTTCGCCTCCTCCTGGGCGGGCGGCAGGTCGTACGTCGGGCCCTCCACGTGGATGTCGAGGGCGACCTCGAGGGTGTGCTCGGCGTACAGCCGCAGCGGGTGATAGATCGTCTGGAGGAAGAGACCCTGGGGGCCGGTGAAGATCGGCGCGATCGCGTTCACGAGCTGGGCCAGGTTGGCGATGCGCACGGTCCGGCAATGGCGGATGAACCCGTTGAGGTAGGTGGCGACGGCCAGGGCATCGGTCAGGTCGTAGCGCTCCTCGATCCCGGCCTTCCGCGCCTCGGCGGTGCGGGTCCGGTACCACACGTTCCACTCGTCGAAGGCGATGTGGATCGGGTGGGCGATGCGCTGGGCGTGGCGGACCCGCTCGATCAGCGCGGCGCAGATGCGCACCGCCCGCTCGGCCTGGTGCGACTGGAAGACGGTCGCGTAGTGGTCGGTGGTGCCGGTGTAGAGGTGGATGCTGTGGTAGTCGACGATGGGTGCCAGGCCCTCCAGGACGACCGCGTCCCAGTCGCTCCAGCCGTTGTGGCCGCAGCCGATGAGCTCGATCGTCGGGTCCGTGCGCTTCATGACCAGCGCGAAGGCCCGGGCCTTCTTGACGTAGTCCTCGGCGCTCAGGTGCCCGATCTGCCAGCTCCCGTACATCTCGTTGCCGAGGCCCCAGTAGCGGACGCGGTGCGGCTCGGGGTAGCCGTGCCGGCGCCGGAGGTCGGCCCAGGAACTGTCCCCGGTGCCGTTGCAGTACTCGACCCAGGCCTGGGCCTCGTCCATCGTCCCCGAGCCCATGTTCACGCAGATGTACGGCTCGGTGCCGAGGACGCGGCAGTACTCGATGAACTCGTTGGTCCCGAAGCGGTTCGACTCCTCCGCGTCCCAGGCCAGCTCGGTGCGCCGCGGGCGCTCGCCGGCGGGTCCGACGCCGTCGAGCCAGTGGTAGCCGCTCACGAAGTTGCCGCCGGGCCACCGGAGGACGGGGATCCGCAGGGGTCGGACGGCGTCGAGGACGTCCCGCCGGAAGCCCCGCCCATCGGCGAGGGGCGATCCTGGCTCGAAGACGCCGCCGTAGATGCAGCGGCCGAGGTGCTCGATGAAGTTCCCGAAGATCCGGCGGTCGACGGCGCCGATCGTCCGGGCCGGGTCGACGACGATCCTGGCCATGAGCCTCCTCTCGCGGTTCGGGCTGCCGTGCGGGAGTCTAGATGATTCGGGGGGGTCTCAGGAAGCCCCCCTCCGGAACCTCCCCTCCAGCGGAAGGCCGGTTGACTCGGCTGGAGGGACTCTCTATATTCGCCACACTCGGGTATTCGCGCGTTGTCACACCGCCCCCGAAGCTGACACAGGAGGAGCCATGAGCGAGGAACGGATAGACGTCAGTCGCCGCCGCTTCCTGACCGGCGCCGCCGCCGTGGGCGCCTCGGCATCCCTGCCGGTGACCGCGCGCCGGGCCTCGGCGCAGGCGAAGCCGACCATCACCTACTGGAATGGGCTCACCGGGGCGGACGGGAAGGTCATGGACGAGATGATCGACCAGTTCACCCGCGACACCGGCATCAAGGTCGAGCAGCAGCGCATCCAGTGGCCCGACCTCTACGCCAAGCTCGCCGTCTCGGTGCCGGCCGGCGAGGGCCCGGACCTGGCGCTGATCCACGCGGTGGAGGTCCCGCACTTCGGCGGCGACGGCGTCCTCGAGCCCATCGACCCGGCGACGCTGTCCGCCAAGGGCTTCCGGGGCGAGGACTACCTGGCGGCGATCTGGCAGGGCGGGACCTACCAAGGGAAGCGCTACGCGATCCCCCTCGACGTCCCGCAGCACCTCCTCTATCTGCACGTGGGGTGATGCGGCAGGCCGGGCTCGTCGGCGCGGACGGGAAGCCCAAGGTGCCCGGCGAGTGGCAGCGAGCTCGTGGCCATGGCTAAGCAGATCACCAAGGGCGACACGTTCGGGTTCGCCCTCGGGACGCTCAATCTCGGCAAGTACACCTTCGGCTTCCACCACCTCCTGTGGCAGAACGGCGCCAACATCTACGCCCGCGACCTCAAGCGCTCCGGGCTCACCGAGCCGGCGGCGATCGAGGCGGCCGAATACTGGGGCTCCTTCCACGCGCAGCACAAGGTCGCGCCACCGGCGAACGCGAACGCTCGCGACGCCTTCATCGCCGGGCGGCTCGGCCTGTGGATCGGCGGGTCGTGGAACTTCACCGGGCTCCGCGAGGCCAAGGTGGAGTTCACCGTGGCGCCGGTGCCCGCGGCTCCTCAAGGAGCCGGTGGTGTGGACCATCCCCCACCAGTACACGTTCCCCAAGCCGAAGGCGGCCGACCCGGCCAAGCGCGAGGCGGCGTGGACGCACATCCGGTGGATGACCGAGCACGTGGCCGACTGGACGCTCAAGGCCGGCCAGGTCTCGGCGTCCCGCAAGTCCCACACCGACCCGCGGATCACCGGCGACCCGGTGCTGAAGACCCTGCTCGCCCAGGCGCCGAACTGGCAGATGGGGCAGCCCACCCCGAAGTGGGTCGCCGCCGAGAACCTCACCCGCCCCGTCATCGAGACGCTCTACATCGGGCAGCGGCCGGCCCGGGCGGCCATGGAAGACCTGGCGCGCCAGATCAACGCCCTGCCGGCCTGACGCGACGGGAACCCGGGGGCGGCGGGCCGGGAGGCGGTGAGACGTGACCGCATCAGCCCGGCCCGGCCGCCGCCGGGGGTGGCCGGACTGGCTGACCGCCTACCTCTTCCTGGCGCCCGGCCTGCTCCTGTTCGCCGCCTTCCGCGTCTACCCGCTCCTCGACGGGCTCTGGCTGAGCTTCACCAGCGCCCGGCTCGGCCGGAGCACCTCGACGTGGGTCGGCCTGGCGAACTACCAGCAGCTCCTCGACGACACGCGCTTCCACACGAGCCTCGCCAACACGGCCTTCTACACCGTGGCCAGCACCCTGCCGATCCTCGCCGTGCCCCTGGCGCTGGCGGTCGCCCTGAACCGGGGCATCGCCGCTCCGCACGTTCCTCCGGAGCGCGTTCTTCTTCCCGTTCACGCTGTCGGTGGTGACGGTCGGCCTGACCTGGCTCTGGCTCCTCGACCCCGTGGTGGGGCCGTTCAACTACTACCTGCGGGGCGCGGGGGTGCCGGTGCGCCCGTGGCTCGCCGATCCCACCACGGCCATGTGGGCGATCATCGCCACGACCGTCTGGTGGGTGACCGGCTACTACCTGGTGATCTACCTGGCCGGGCTCCAGGACATCCCGCGCGACCTCTACGAGGCCGCCGCCATCGACGGCGCGGGCGGCTGGCGGAGCTTCTGGGCGGTCACCCTGCCCCTGCTCCGTCCCGTGATGCTCTTCGTCTTCGTCACCCACATCATCGGCTCCTTCCAGATCTTCGGCCAGGTCTACATCCTGACCGAGGGCGGACCCGGCGACGCCACCCGGACCGTGGTTCAGCACCTCTACGAGACGGCCTTCCGCAGCCTCTTCCTCTTCGGCTCGGCCTCGGCCATGGCCTGGGTGCTCTTCGCCGTCATCCTGGTGTTCTCCGTGCTCCAGTTCCGGCTGCTGCGCGGCCACACGGAGTACTAGATCCGTCGATGGACACGCCCAGGCCTCGGGGCCGACTCGACGTGCAGCGGATCGTGCTGACCGCGGCCCTGACCGCCCTGGCCGTGCTGTGGCTCCTCCCGTTCGTGTGGGTGCTCGTCACCTCCCTCAAGCCGACCGAGGACATCATTCGCCTCCCGCCCGAGTGGATCCCGTGGCCGGCGACGGGCACGCACTACCACGAGGTGCTGTTCAGCAGCTCGCGCACGGCCCGCATCGGCCGGGCCTTCGTCAACAGCATGGTGATCTCGCTGGGCACGGTGGCGCTCGTCGTCGGGACGAGCGCGATGGCCGCCTATCCGCTGGCGCGCATGCGGTTCCCCGGGCGCGACCTGGTGTTCGTGCTGCTCGTCGGGAGCCTGATGGTCCCCAACGCCGTCGTGCTCGTGCCCCAGTACGTCCTGACCCAGCGCCTTGGCTGGCTCAGCACCTACCAGGGGCTCATCGTCCCGGAGGCGGCGATGACCTTCGCCTTCGGCGTGTTCCTGCTGCGGCAGTTCTTCCTGACCATGCCGCGCGAGCTCGAGGATGCCGCCCGGATCGACGGCGCCAACGCGTGGCGCGTCTTCACGCGGATCGTCCTCCCCCTCTCCCAGCCCGTGCTCGGCGCCCTGGCCATCTTCGCCTTCCGCTCGGCCTGGAACGACTTCCTCTGGCCCCTCATCGCCGTGAACAAGCCCGAGATGTTCCCCCTGCCGGTGGCGCTCGCCCTCCTCCGCGGCGCCTACGCCTCGGAGTCCTACGGCCCGATCATGGCGGGGGCGACCCTGAGCGCGCTGCCGCTGCTGATCGTCTTCCTGGTGGCGAACCGCCGGATCGTCGAGGGCGTGCGATTGAGCGGGTTGAAGGGGTAGCGGCCATGGCGGCCGACGCAGGGGCGCTCGACGGGCTCGATGCGATGCCGCGGAACGCCGGAGAGCGGTCCACGCGGCGACTCGAATGGCTCCCGTCTGATCTCACCGTCCGAGTAGGGCTCCCGGAGTCGAGTTGACGTCGGCAGGCGCCCTCCAGGCGACGGGCTCCTCAGGAGGGCGGCCTTCCCAGGGCGCGACCGGGTTGGCCGCGGGGTGCAGGACGTCGATCGCCCAGCCGAGGTCGAGCCGCTCGCCGTCCCAGCTCGGACACCCCGTCCGCGCGTCGATCGCGAGGCCGCGCGCTCGATTCGCCGTGACCAGCGCCCACGATCGGGTCGGCCGGCACCCCCGGCGGCGCCGGCACCTCGGGAATCGGCCGGCCGCCCGGCGTGCGGAAGTGGAGCGTCCCGTCGGCGTCCCGCTCGACCTGGTAGCCCTCCTCGTGGACGGCGCCGTGATGGCGTCGACAGAGAAGTGCGAGATTGGCCAGCCGAGTCGGGCCGCCGTTCGCCCAGTGGTGGAGATGATGCCCCTGGGCGTGGCGCACCCCGCAGCCCGGGAAGCGGCATCCCCAGTCCCGTGCCTGGAGCGCCCGCCGCAGCGCCGGCGGGATGGTTCTCGTACGTCTTCCGACATCGAGCACCTGGCCGTCTCCCGCGTGGTGCATGACCACTCGGGTCGCATCGCACGCTAGGCGCCTCGACGTTTCCGCGGAAACGCGCACGCCGTCCTCGAGCGCCGACTGGCCCGGCTGGTCGGGGTCGGCCAGCACGGCGGCGTCCACGTGGACGACCACCTGGTACCGCTCGTTCCCCGCGCCGGGATCGAGCCCCTGCGCGAGGGCTGTCTCCGCCACCAGGGCGAGGGCATCCGCTCGCTGCTGGCCCTGCGTCGGCAGATCCCCGTCGGCCCCCGCCTCGGGCGTGGCCCGGGCCCGCGCGTACAGCGCCTCCCGCGCCGCCTCCAGCGCCCGCACCAGCACCGCCCCCACCTCCGGCTCCAGCCGCCCCCGCACCACGATCATGCCATCCTCGTCCGGGTACACCTGGAGCGACCGGCCCCGGTGCCGCGCGGTCGCCTCCTGCCCCTCCACCTGCCGGTCCACCCGCCGCCACCCCCGCACGATCCGCTCCACGTGGGCCGCCGTCCCCGCCCGCCCCACCGCCAAGAGGCGCGCCTCCGTCTCCGGCGTGGCGACCCGCGTGAGGGCGCGCACCTTCGAGTAGGACAGCTCCCCCCGCTCCAGGGCCGCCGCGAGCTGGGGCAGGCCCGCCCAGCGCCCGCGCCACGCGCACCCGCTCCCGGGCCGCCCCCAGATCCAGCCCGACCCGCCAGCTCAACCATTCGGCGCAGGAGCGGGCCCCGTTCGCCCAGCCGCCCCGGGCGTCGAACTCGCGGAGCAGGGCCAGCAGCCGGGCGGTGGCGGCGTCGAGGTGGGCCGAGAGCGTGGCGATCTCGTCGCCGAGCTGGTCGAGATCGGCCGCGCTGGTGGCGGGTGCGAGCGTCGTCGCGAGATGCATGGCGAGCCTCCTGGCTCGCACTCTATCACCCGAATTTCGACCGCCCTGGGAGGCTGCCTGGCCGCGGTCTATTGGACGGAAATGATTTTCGCCTCGACGCCGACGGCGCGCGGCGCCGCGGGGCCGGCGTGGCCCGCTGGGCCGGACTGAGGGCCGAGGCCGCGACTGCGGCGAACGCACGGTCAGAAACCGTGTCAAGCGGGAAATGCGGCTCCCTGGCGGGCGCGACGAGCCGGGCCCTGCGATCACCGCCCCGGTCCATGCCTCCCGCCTCGAGGGGGAGCTCTCGCGATCCGGCTTGCGACCGCCGCCGGAGTCGATCTACGATCCTCGCGGACGGCTCCGGGCTGGAGCCGGCGACCGTAGAACGCTCATCTCCTGCGCCCGATCGGGATAGAGTGTGGCAGGCGGGGCCGGCCGGGCCGGCCCGGGAGGGGGCATGGCGCGGTCACGCAAGACGACGGACAAGCCGGCCGGCGGCAAGCGCCCCATCGAGCAGTACGACCACAAGGGCCAGCGGCGGAAGAACAACCCGCCGGTCGGGCTCGTCACCGAGGCCACCGACCGGGACGCCCCGAAGAAGCGCTACGCCTACGACCCGCACCTGATCCCGCGCTGACCTGGGCCGGCAAGGCCGAGCACACCGTCGTTCGAGGTGCCGACGGTCTCGCTCCACGTCCACGAGCGGATCGACCCCAAGACCATCGTCGAGGCCGTGCGGCGCCGCAACGGCATGCTGGCTCCGGCCCAGGGCTCGCTCTTCGAGTCGCCGAGGAGAACCCGCCGCTCCGCGAGGCCATCGACTTCTACCAGCACGCCCACGCCTGGTCCAACCGCCTGATCGCCGGCGACTCGCTGCTGGTCATGAACTCCCTGCTGGAGAAGGAGGGCATGGCCGGCAAGGTGCAGATGATCTACATCGACCCGCCCTACGGCATCCGGTACGGGTCGAACTTCCAGCCCTTCGTCAACAGGCGCGACGTCAAGGACGGAAGCGACGAGGACCTGACCCAGGAGCCCGAGATGATCCGGGCCTTCCGCGACACCTGGGAGCTGGGCATCCACTCCTATCTCACCTACCTGCGCGACCGCCTCCTGCTCGCCCGCGAGCTGCTGCCCGAGAGCGGCTCCTGCTTCGTGCAGATCTCGGACGAGAACGTGCATCACGTGCGGAGACTTGATGGACGAGGTATTTGGGGCGGAGCAACGTCATGCGCCCTCGTCGTCGTCCAAGAACGACTGGCGCTAGCAGTCGAGCTTGTTACTGGCCACGTGCGACTACCTGGTTTGGTATGCGAAGAGCATCAAGTCGGTCAAGTTCCATCAGCTCTACGTAACGAGGAAGATGGCGGGGGAGTCCGGCACTCGTACGTGTTCGTTGAAGAGATTGGCGGCGTCCGTCGGCGGATGACTCCTGCCGAGGACTGAGAATCCCAGGTTGGTACGACCTGAATGCCGGATTTACCTCCTCGACAACCTTACGTCGACAGGTTGGTCCGAATCCATGTCGCCCCTGTTGTCTTCGATGGCGAGGTTCACCCTACCGGCCGAACCTCCACTGGAAGACGACACCCGACGGCATGCAAGAACTTGAGGCGAAGCGTCGGGTGATGCGATCGGGCAAGGCCCTAGATACGTCCGGTACTTCGATGACTTCCCAGTGTCACCCGCTAACGACGTCTGGGACGGACACAGGAACGGGGAGCTTCACAGAACCGAAAGTCTATGTGGTCCAGACGAGTATCAAGGTCATGAGCGGTGCGTGCTGATGACGACTGATCCCGGCGATTTGGTCTTCGACCCGACGTGCGGCTCGGGGACGACGGCCTACGTCGCGGAGCAGTGGGGGCGACGGTGGATCAGAGCGATACGTCGCGGGTCGCCGTGACGCTGGCGAAGCAGCGGCTGATGACGGCGGTGTACGACTACTACGAGCTGGCGCATCCGGCGGAGGGGGTGGGCAGCGGGTTCCACTACAAGAAGGTGCCGCACGTCACGCTCAAGAGCATCGCGAACAACGAGCCGCCCGGGCAGGAGATGCTCTACGACCAGCCCAGGGTTGACGGCAACACGGTGCGGGTGACCGGTCCGTTCACGGTCGAGGCGGTTCCGGCGCCGACCGTGCGGCCGCTCACCGACGGCGGCGAGCCTCAGCCGGCGGACGCCTCGGTGGCGCGCTCGGGCGAGACGCTCCGCCAGGCGGAGTGGCGGGCCGAGCTGCTGAAGACTGGCATCCGCGGCAAGAACAACCAGATGATCCTCTTCACCCGCGTCGAGCCACTCGCCGGCACACGGTGGCTCCATGCCGACGCGGAGAGCCTTCCGAATGAGCGCGGCGCCGACCGCGTGAGGGAGCCTCGGCCGGGGCCCGCCCGGACGGCCGACCGGGTCGTGGTCTCGTTCGGACCCGAGCACGCGCCGCTGGAGCAGCGGCAGGTCGAGCTGGCCTGGGAGGAGGCCCGGACGCTCCACCCGCGGCCGGGTATCCTGGCCTTCGCCGCCTTCCAGTTCGACCCGGAGGCGGCCAAGGACATCGACGAGCTGACCCGCGAGAAGACAGGGATGACCTTCCTCAAGGTGCAGATGAACACCGACCTGCTCACCGAGGACCTCAAGAAGAAGCGCGCGAGCAACGAGTCCTTCTGGCTCATGGGCCAGCCCGACGTCGAGGTGCGCGCGATCGGCAAAGGCGAGCACAAGGGCAAGCTCGCGGTCGAGGTCCACGGCTTCGACTACTACAACACCAAGACCCTCCGGGAGCGGCTGCGTCAAGGGCGTGTCCTCGTTCGCAACTGGCACGTCCTGAACTGGGAGACCGAGGAGCAGCTCGCCCGGAAGCGTGGGGTGGACAAGCGCGGCGCCAGGAGCGACGCCGCCTACGTCAAGGAGGTGCTGGGCGACATCGCCACCGCCTCGAACCTCCTGGTCGTCAACGACGAGGCACACCACGCCTGGCGGGTCCCGGCCGAGTCGAAGCTCCGCGGGGTGGCGAAGGCCGACATCGAGGAGGCCACGCGCTGGATCGGCGGGCTCGACCGCATCCACCGGAGCCGCGGCATCCTGTGCTGCTACGACTTCTCGGCCACGCCCTTCGTGCCATCCGGCAAGGAAAGCTCGGAGGAGGCCCTGTTCGGCTGGGTCGTGAGCGACTTCAGCCTGAACGACGCGATCGAGTCGGGGCTGGTGAAGACCCCGAGAGTCGTGGTCCGGGACGACGGCGTGCCGGATGCCGCCACCTACCGGTCGAAGCTCTACCACATCTACCAGTGGGTGCGAGACGATCTGAACCGCAAGGCCGAGCCCCACGAGCCGCTGCCCGACCTCGTCGTCAACGGGTACTACCTGCTCGGCAAGGACTGGCTGGAGGCCGCCCGCCGCTGGGCCGACGCCGGCCTGCCCACGCCGCCGGTGATGATCACGGTGGCCAACCGGACGGAGACGGCGGCCCGCGTCCATTACGCCTTCCTCCACGGCAAGGTGCGGATCGACGAGCTGGCCGTGCCGGAGCGGACCCTGCACATCGACTCCAGGGTGCTCGAGAAGGCCGAGGCCCGGGAGGAGCCCGACATCCCCGACACCGCCGACGGTGACGAAGGCACCGAGCCCGATGACGACGAGCGCCCCGCCCGCAAGCTGACCAGGGAGGAGCAGGCGGAGCGCCTCCGGGTGCAGGTGGATACCGTGGGCCAGCCGGGCAAGCCGGGGGAGCGGGTCCAGAACGTCATCTCGGTGGGCATGCTCACCGAAGGCTGGGACGCCCGCACCGTGACCCACATCATGGGACTCCGGGCGTTCTCGAGCCAGCTCCTGTGCGAGCAGGTGGTGGGGCGCGGCCTTCGCCGAACGTCGTACGACGTGGACCCGACCACCGGCCTCTTCCAGCCCGAGCACGTCAACATCTTCGGCATCCCGTTCACCTTCCTGCCTCACGAGGGCGGCGACGAGGTCATCCCGCCGCCGCCCCCGCCGAAGTCGCGGATCGAGGCCGTGCCCGAGAAGCGCCACTTCGAGATCACGTGGCCGAACGTCATTCGCGTCGAGCACACCTGGGCGCCGCGCCTGGCCCTCGAGTGGGCGGCGGTGCCCGTGCTGCGCCTCGACGCCTCGGAGACGGCCACCCTCGCCCAGCTCGCGCCCGTGGTGGCGGGTAAGCCGGACGTCAGCCGCATCTCCGAGATCGACCTCGACGACCTCGTCCGCCGGTTCCGGATGCAGACGATCGTCTTCCGGGCGGCCGCCGACGTCTTCGATCAGATGGCCCCCACGTGGGCCGGAAGTCGGGAGATCCTGGTCGCCCAGCTCGTCCCGCTGGTCGAGGGCTTCCTGGCTTCCGACCGGCTGGCGATCTCTCCGGCGGTGTTCCAGCAGGAGTCGCGACGGCGCCGCATCCTCCTCACGCTCAACATGAACCGGATCGTGCGGCACTTCTGGGACGCCATCCGGCACGAGAACGCCCAGACGCTCACGCCGGTGTTCGACAGCGAGCGGCCGATCCGCGGCACGGGCGACATGCTGCCCTGGTTCACCGGCCGCCCCTGGGCGGACACCGCGCGCTCGCACGTCAACCGCTGTGTCTTCGACAGCACCTGGGAGGCGAGCGAGGCCTTCGCCCTCGACCATCACCCCCACGTGGCCGCCTGGGTGAAGAACGATCACCTCGGCTTCGAGGTCGTCTACGTGTTCGACGGGGTCGTGCGCAAGTACCGGCCTGACTTCCTGGTGCGGCTGACGGCCGGGACCATGCTCGTGCTGGAGGTCAAGGGCCAGGACTCACCCCAGCACCAGGCGAAGCGCGCCGCCCTGGACGAGTGGGCGCGCGCGGTGACCGAGCACGGCGGCTTCGGCCGCTGGACCTGGGCCGTGTCCCGGGCCCCGTCCGATCTCGCCGACCTCGTGACCGCGCGCGGCGTAGCAGGCGAGAGACCGCTTCAGACCGCGGCGAATGACGCCGAGCCGGGCTCCGAGCCGCTGGCTCGCGATCGTTTCCGGCGGCCGCTCCTCCTTGGGACGCAGCCGTCCCTTCTTGGCAGGACGATCGTGCCAGGACGGCACGGCACGGGGTGAAGGCCGCTAGCGGCGCCCCGCCGGCCTCCTGGGCTTCCACCGCTAACCCACTGGTGGAACCGACCGAATGGGCTCCAGGCGGGCCCACCGATCCCGGGCGCCGTCGAGTGGCGGGCTTCTTGCTGGCCAGGAAGCGGGTCAGAGCGCCCAGGGAGAGCGACCAGCCTTCCGTGAACGGCGACCATCCGTGGAACGGCTTCCGGACAGTCCTTTCCGGGGAGAGCGGCTCCTCGTCTCCGGAGGAGTCCGACCGCCACGTCCTCAAGGTCCTGGTGGTGGACGACGACATCCCGACCCTCGAGTTCCTGGTGGAGGCGTTCGCCGCGAACGGCTGTCTTCCGTCGCGGGCCTCCAACGCCGAGCAGGCGCTCGGCCTCCTGTCGGGCCAGCCGTTCAACCTCGTCGTGGCCGACATCATGCTGCCGGGCCTGAGCGGGCTCGACCTCTTGCGGGTCGTCAGGGGAACGCGGCCCCAGACCCCGGTGGTGCTGATCACCGGCCTCCCCTCGGTCAATTCGGCCGTGTTCGGTCTCCGCTACGGCGCCTACGATTACCTCTCCAAGCCCTTCTCGATCGCCGAGGTCCAGCGGCTGCTCCAGCACCTCCGCACGGATCTGGATCGGAACGGGTCGGACCGGGCGGCGGCCGGTCTCGGGGAGGAGCTCGTGCGGCGCGAGCGGGGGATGGAAGGCCTCTTCCGGATCGGCGCCCTGGCCCTCCAGGATGTCGCCCCGGGCGTCTTCGTGGAGACGGTCCTGGACTACGCGCTGTCTGGCCTGCGGAGTGACGCCGCCCTCCTTGTGCTCGGCGACCAGGATGGGCAGCTCACGCGCACCGGCCGAGGTCGCCCTGCGCTGGTGAGCCGGCTGTCGAGTCTGTGCGGCGCCTCGGCCGACAGGCTGGCCAGCGGCGGGGCGATGGAGCCCCTGACGGTGACGGGGCCGGAGCATTCGGTTGCGGCGGTCGCGACCCTGGTGCCCGTCGCGGGGAACGTCATGGGGATCCTGTGCCTGGGGCGGGACCAGCAGCGCGGGACGTTCTTGCCCGACGAGCACGAGCTCCTCCGCGCCTACGCGCAGGTCATCGCCCTCGGGCTCCAGAAGATCGACCTCCGTGACGAGCCGGAGTCGGACCCTGTCGAGTTCATGTCCGTCTTCGTGGCGGCCCTCGAATCCCTCGAGTCGAAGACGCCGTACCTGAGGGGTCACTCGGCGCGCGTCTCCCTGTACGCGGGGGAGATCGCGACGAGCCTGGGGTTGTCCCGGACCCAGGTCGCCGTGATCCGCCGGGCCGGCCTGCTCCACGACCTCGGCAAGCTGGTGCTCCCCGACACCATCCTGCTCAAGCCGGACCGGCTGACCCCGGAGGAGTATGCGCTGATCCAGCGCCATCCCGCGATCGGCAGCCGCATTCTCCGGCGGCTCCCGGTCTTCACCGAGGAGGCGGCGGCGATCGAGCACCAGCTCGAGCGCTACGACGGCGCCGGCAACCCGGGTGGGCTGAAGGGGGGCGCGATCCCGCTCCCCGCCCGGATCCTCCGGGTGGCGGATGCCTTCGATGCCATGACCTCGCCCCGTCCGTACCGGCCCGCCCTGTCACCGGAGGCCGCGATGGCCGAGCTCGATGGCGGAGCGGGGATCCAGTTCGATCCGATGGTGATCCAGGCGTTTGCCTCGATCCCGCGCGCTCGCCTGGCGGAGATCGGCCGCTACTACGGGAGCCGATCCCGGTCCGAGTCCCCCGGTCCCGATGGCGGCGAGAGCGCTCCGCCCGCGGGCCCCGGCCGGCACCCGGCCGAGGCGCCGGCGGAGTCGCCGAGCGGGACTGCCGTCGACGGCGCCGAGCCGCGGAACGGACGACCTCCGTCCGCGGCCGAGGCGGCGTTCCTGGTCGGGGCCTGGGAGCACCGGGATCTGATCGCGGAGCTGAAGCGCGCGCTCGGTGGGGAGACCGGATCGGTCCAGGTGACCGAGGATCGACATGCCGACCGGACGATCCCGCCCCGGGACGGGCGTGAAGGCGGCCCGCCCGATCCGGTGACCGGTCCGTAATTACCGGCTGCTGTCGCTCTCCCGGATCACGCCCAGCAGCCCCTCGCCGTAGCGCTCGATCTTGTGGGGACCGATGCCGTGGGCGAGCGCCAGGTCGTCGAGCGTCCGCGGGCGCAGGCGCGCGATGTCGCGCAGCGTGCGGTCGCTGGCGATGACGAAGGGGGCGACCCCCGCCTCGCGGGCCAGCCCCAGGCGGTGGCGCCGCAGCGCCTCGAAGAGGGTCTGGCCGGCCGCGTCGAGCTCGTCCCCCTCGTCGGCCGCCCGGGCGCGCGGCCCGCCGGGGCGTCCGCTCGGGCCCGGGCGCCGGGTGAGCCGGCGGCGGCAGCAGGATGCGGGCCGGCCGGGTGCCCTTCATGACGGCCCGGCCCTCCTCGGTCAGGAGGACCACCGGCCGGTCGCCGCCGCTGAAGCCGATCCACCCGGCCGCCACGCACCGGCGCAGGAGCCGGAGCAGCCACTCCTCGGGATGCTCGCGCAGGTTCCCGAACGTGGGCACCTGCGTGAGGCCGGCGCGCTCGAGCCGGGGATCGGGCTCGCCGCGGACGAGCCGCACGACCATCCCGAGGCCGAAGCGGTCGTGGAGGCGCGCCACCCCCGAGAGCGCCTTCCGGACGATGAGCGTGACCGCGTCCGGGTCCTCGGCCGCGTCGCCGCGGGCGAGCGCGCGGCACACGTCACACCGGCCGCAGCCGGCCAGCGTCTCCGCCTCGTCGCCGAAGTAGCGGAGGATGGCGTCGTGCCGGCAGCTCCCCGTGTCGGCCCAGCGCATCAGCTCCAGGAAGAGGCCCCACTTGTGCTCGAGCACCGCCGGGTCGGGCGGGGCGCCGTCCTCGCCTCCGTGCTCGATCAGCCGGCGGCGGAGCGGCAGGTCGCTCGCGCTCACGAGCAGGAGCCCGATGGCGTCCTGCCCGTCGCGTCCCGCGCGGCCGACCTCCTGGTAGTAGGCCTCGATCGACCCGGGCGGGCCCAGGTGCACGACGGCGCGGACGTCGGGCCGGTCGATGCCCATCCCGAAGGCGTTGGTGCCGGCGACGATCTCCAGTCGGCCCTCGGCGAAGTCGCGCTGGACGCGGTCGCGGGTGGCGCCGGCGAGCCCGGCGTGATAGGCGGCGGCGCGCCAGCCCCGGGCCGCCAGGCGCTCCGCCTCCGCCTCGGCGCCCTTGCGCGTCGGCGCGTACACGATGGCCCGGCCGCGCCCGGCGCCCGGCGCCGCCAGCGCCTCGGCCAGCGTCGCGTCCACCAGGCGGGCGCGCTCGCGGGCGCCGCCGGCCTCGCGGGCGCGCAGGGCGAGGTTCGGCCGGGCGAAGCCGTGCACGATCTGGGGCGTGTCGGGCGGCAGGCCGAGGCGCGCCACGATCTCGTCACGCACCACCGGCGTCGCGGTCGCCGTGCAGGCCAGCACGCGCGGCGGGCGCAGGTGGGCGAGGAGCGCGCCGATCTCGAGGTACTCCGGGCGGAAGTCGTGGCCCCACTCGCTGATGCAGTGCGCCTCGTCGACCGCGACCAGCGGGCAGGCGAGCGCGGCGAGCGTCTCCCGGAACCAGGGCGCGACCAGCCGCTCGGGCGCCACGTAGACGAGCCGGACCGCGCCGCGCGCGACCTGCCCGAGCCGGCGGCGCAGCTCGCCCGCCTCGAGCGTGGCGGCCAGGAAGGTGGCGGCCACGCCGCGCGCCGTCAGCGCCTCCACCTGATCGTGCATGAGCGAGACGAGCGGCGAGATGACGAGCGTCGTGCCGGGGAGGAGGCTGGCGGGGAGCTGGTACGTCAGGCTCTTCCCGCCGCCGGTGGGGGCGACCAGCAGGAGGCGCCCGCGCTCCAGGAGCGTCTCGATCGCCTCGCGCTGGCCCGGGCGGAACGTCGCGTAGCCCAGCCGGCGGAGGCCCGCGTCGAGCTCGGCTGGCGAGGGCATGGACTGGATCAGGCCGGGTGCAGGATTACCCATGGTCACTCGGCGAGGCGCGGCAGCCGGCGTCTCCCCTCCGGTGGCTGCTGATGCACCGCCCACCCGGGATCGGCAATTCGGCGTCTCCCCGCACCCCGTAGCATGGGGCGTGCCCGGGGTGCCGTGGCCCGCGCCAGGCCCTTGCGACGCGGGGTTGCGGTCGAGCGCTTCCGTGAGGCGTCCGAGGGAGTGTCACCGGAAGGATACGCCAGGGTCACCCGCGGAACCGGGCCTCGGGCAGGCCCCGCACGCCCGGGTCGAGCGCCAGGATGCCCCCGGCCCACGGCTGCCGGGCGCGGGCCTCGGCCGTCAGGGTGACCGACGCCGAGGTCACGTACAGCACGTCCAGGTCCGGTCCGCCGAAGGCCGGGCAGGTCGGCTGCTGGACCGGCAGCCTGACGACGCGCTCGACCCGGCCGGCGGGATCGAGCCGGGTCAGTCGCCACCCGCCCCAGTGCGCGAGCCAGACGAAGCCCTCGGCGTCGACCGTCGCCCCGTCGGGAGCCCCGTCGGCGGCCGGCACCTCGAGGAACGTCCGCCGGTTGGCGATGGCGCCTGCGTCCGGGTCGAAGTCCCAGGCCCAGACCGTCCGGCGGGCGGTGTCGGCGTGGTACATCGTTCGGCCGTCCGGGCTCCAGCAGAGCGCATTCGGGCAGACGAGGCCATCGACCAGCCGGTGACACGAGAGGTCGGCGTCGAGCCGGTAGAGGCTCCCGGTCGGCTCGGTTTCCGGGTCGTGCATGCTGCCCGCCCAGAAGCGGCCCTGGCGGTCGGTCTTCCCGTCGTTGAAACGGTTCTGCGGCCGCTCGGGCTCGGGGTGAACGATCGGGGTCGTCCCGCCGGTCGCCGGATCGAAGAAGTGGAAGCCCGAGCGCATGGCCACGACCAGCCCGCCCTGCGCGCGCACGGCGAGCGACCCCACGGGCTCGGTCACCGGCCAGCGCGTGTCGGCTCCGGTGGCCGGATCGAACCGGTGGATCGCTCGCCCCTTGATGTCGGTCCAGTAGAGCCGCCGCTCGAGCAGATCCCAGACCGGTCCCTCGCCGAGCACCGCGTTCGCTTCGAGCACGCACGTGACGTCGGTTATTTGGGGACCTCCCGCCTACCCCCCCCCTCAACCCCCCTCGCCCACCCATGGACGGTCTTCGGCCTTTGGCTGGGGGGAGGGGGGAGTCGGAGGCCCGCACTGCTTCACACGGTCTCCGGGGTCAGGGTGATCGTCGCCGCGAGGGTCTCGCCGGGCTCGAGGGTCCGGAGCCCGGTGTCCGGCCGTCCGGCGGCGGCGAGGTTGACCGCGTCGGTCACGTGGCTGACCGGCTCCGCGCAGAAGAAGGCCTGGCCGGGCGGCGTGTAGAGCACGAGGAAGTCGAGCGGCCCCTCTGCGGTCATGGCGAGGCGGGCTCCCCACTCCGGCCACTCGACCACGACATGCCGACTCCAGCCAGTGAAACAGTTGTCGAGGCCGACCGCGTCGAGGCGGATGCCCCGCGCGGGGTCCGACCCCGGCGGCGGCATCGCCAGCGTCGTCGGCATGACCTCGCGGTCGGTCAGCCACATGCCGGTCACCCCGGCCTCCAGCGTGGCCCGGGGCGTTCGCACGAAGTAGGGGTGCCAGCCGAGACCCGCCGGCATCGCGGCCTCGCCCTCGTTGGTCAGCGCCAGCTCCACCGTCAGGCGCTCGGGTGCCAGGGCGACGCGCTGGCGGGCCCGGTAGGCCCACGGCCAGGCGTCCGCCGGGTGCCGGTACTCGATCTCGGCGTGCGCGGCGTCCACCGCCACCGGGTGCCATGCGGCCTGCCACCCGTGGCCGTGCATGCAATGGGGCAGGGGCGGGCAGTTCAGCGGCAGGGCGACCGCCCGGCCGCGGAAGCTGAAGCGTCCCTCCCGGATCCGGTTGGAATACGGGACGAGCGGAAAGGCCGCCATGCCGTAAGCGTCGCGCCGGGTGACGGCGTCGGTCGCGGCGGGGCGTAGCCACTCGATCGGGGTCGCGGCCGTCTCGCGCCAGTACCGGGCGATCGACCCGCCGACGGCCGGGGTCAGCACGAGTCCGGCGTCGCCCGCGCGCAGCGTGATCGGTTGCATCCTCTCTGAGGAGAGTAGCCGGTGGCGCGCCGGTCGGCAAGCGCGCTTCGGCCGCGTCTTGATGGTCTATAGAAATGTCCTCCCGAACTGTTCAGTAGAAATGTCCTCCCATGGAGACATGGGAGACCGTCAGGATGAGTCGCAAGGAGGCCCCCCGGGCCGGGCTGGTCAAGGCGGCCCTGGCCGGGCAGTTCAGCAATGCCGAAGGGGCGCACGCCCTCCAGATCAGTGTGCGGCAGTTCCGCCGCCTCAAAGCCCGCTATCGGGAGCGGGGGGTCCGGGGCCTGGTGCACGGGTTGCGGGGGCAGGCTTCCCCGCGGGCGCTGGAGGTCGAGGTCCGGGACCGGGTGCTCGAGCTCATCCAGACCACCTACCGGGAGCTCAATGACACGCACTGCACCGAGAAGCTCGGGGAGGTGGAGGGCCTGGGGCTCAGTCGCAGCACCGTCCGCCGGCTCCGCCTCGGCCTGGGCCTGCCGGCCAAGCGGCGCCGGCGGCCCCGACAGCACCGCGCGCGCCGCCCCCGGCGCCCCGCGATGGGGGCGCTCGTCCTGGTTCGACGGCAGCCAGTTCGACTGGCTCAGCACCGGGACCCCGCTGGTCCTGCTCGGCGCCATCGACGACGCCACCGGGACCGTCCTCGCCCTGCACTTCCGGCCCGCGGAGGACCTGCACGGCTATCTCACCCTGCTTCGCCGGCTGGCCGAGGCTTACAACGTCCCCGTGAGCCTCTACGGCGACCGCCTCGGCGTCTTTGTTCGCAACGACGCCCACTGGAGCCTGGCGGAAGAGCTCCAGGGGGCCCAGGACCCGACGCACTTCGGGCAGGTGCTCCGGGAGCTCGGGATCGGCTACATTGCCGCCCACTCCCCGCAGGCCAAGGGCCGCATCGAACGCCTCTGGGCCACCCTCCAGGACCGGCTCGTCGCCGAGCTCCGCCTCCGCGGGATCCAGACCGTCGCGGCGGCCGAAGCCTTCCTTCCGAGCTTCCTCGCCGTCCATAACCGGCGCTTCGCCCGGCCGCCCGCCCAGGCCGTGCCCGCGTGGCGCCGGCCGCCGCGCGACTTCGCCGAGCGCCTGTGCTGCCGCTACCTCCGCCGCATCGCCCGCGACAATACCGTCCGGCTCGGCCCGCGCGTGGTGGTGATCCCGCCCGGCCCCCACGGCCGGTCCTACGCGGGCTGCCGCGTCGAGCTCCGCGAATGCCTGGATGGGCGGCTCCTCGTCCACTACCAGGGGACCTGTCTCATCACCGATCCCGCTCCCGCGACCGAGTTCGTCCTGGTGCCCCGCCGCGCGCAACGCCTACGCGCCTCCAGGAGCGCGTCCGAGGAGGGGGGCCGCCATCTCCCCCTTACCCCCAAACGCCCCGCGTCGCCGCTCACCGCGCTGGCTGAGCTCGCCCAGCACCTGCGGCGGCCCGCCCGCCCCCACCCCTGGCGGCAGACCTTCTCCCGCCGGCAACGGGAGCGCAACCGTCAACGCACCCTCCAAGGGGGTGGACGGCAGCCCTGGTGGCGCGGCGGCCCGGACGTGGCCCGCGACCGGCCGCGCGGCCGCGCGCCGTCCGGCTGTGGTAGCGTGACGGCGGCCGCGTCGCGCGGCGAGGAGGACGTCATGCAACGATACGCCTCGTATCCCAGCCTGATGGATCGCGTCGTGTTCGTCACCGGGGGCGGCAGCGGCATCGGGGGATCCATCGTCGAGCACTTCTGCGCGCAGGGCGCCCGCGTCGCCTTCGTGGACATCGACCGGCCGGCGTCGGAGGCGCTGGTCGCCGCCGTCGGCGCCCGCGGCCATCCCACGCCGTGGTTCATCTCCTGCGACCTGCGGGACATCGCCGCGCTCCGGGCGGCGGTGGCCGAGGCCCGGGCGCGGCTCGGCCCCATCCGCGTCCTGGTCAACAACGCCGCCAACGACGAGCGCCACCCCATCGACCGCGTGACGCCCGAGTACTGGGACGACCGCTTCGCCGTGAACCTGCGGCACCAGTTCTTCGCGGCCCAGGCGGTCTACCCGGACATGGCCGCCGCGGGCGGCGGGTCGATCGTCAACCTCGGCTCGACGTCGTGGGTGATCGGCCAGGGGGGCATGCCGGGGTACACGACCGCGAAGTCGGCGGTCGCCGGCCTGACGCGCGCCCTCGCCCGCGACCTGGGGCCGATGAACATCCGGGTGAACTGCATCCTGCCCGGCTGGATCATGACCGAGCGGCAGATCCGGATGTGGCTCACGCCGGACGGGGAGGCGGAGCTGCTCCGCCGGCAGTGCCTCAAGCGGAAGCTCGGGCCGGAGGAGATTGCCCGCGTCGTCCTCTTCTTCGCCGCCGACGACAGCGAGGCCTGCACCAACCAGAGCTACATCGCGGACGGCGGCTGGGTCTGATCGGGGTCACTCCCCGCCGCTGCCGGTCAGCCGTTCGTGCTATAGTGACCGGGTATTGCCGGCTCACCGCCCGCTCGGAGCGGAGCGGGTCCGGCCTCGCCTCCGATAGCCCTCCGCTTGTCCGGGGCGTGAGCTGAAGTGCGGGACCGATCAGCCAACCGAAGAACTCGGGGTGTTCGATGAGTCGAGCTCAGCCGCGCCAGTTCTGGTGCCCGGTGGTGTCCGAATCGGTGCTGATCCGGCTGAAGCGGCCGGGTGGACTGTCGCGATCATCGGGGTACTTCGTCCAGTGCAACCAGGAAGAGTGCCAGTACGTTGACGAGAACAAGCCGCCGTGTCCGCTGCACGCTGGCATGTTCACCGACGAGATCGCGGCCGTCGAGGAAGCGCGGGCGGCCCGGCGCGACCTCGGGGACCGCTAAGGACCTTCGGGGGGGCCGCTCCTCCCGGCAGGACGCGCCGTTCGACGGTGACCCTCGCAATCGGCGTCGGCCACCCCGCATGGAAGGGAACCTTCCGGTGCCGGAAATGGGGGAGCCATGGCCACGCCTCACTTGCTGTGCCCCGCGTGTTCGCGCCCGATCCTGCCCGGCGGACCCCGTGTTCCTGGACACGGAGCGCCGGCTCACGCGAAATGTCTGGACTCGCCCGGCTCCATCAATACCTGGCCGGAGGGAGTTCGCCATCTCCTCTGCCTGAACTGCGGTCGGGCCTTCGAGAGCGACTCGAAGGCCCAGCGTCTCTGCCGGCCCTGCCGGTAGCGGGTCACGCGAGACCGGTCGGTCGCTGAGACGGGACGCGGCCGCGCCCCGCGCGCCGCTCAGGGGCCGCGCCGCGGACCGCCGGCACCGGCGGTGATGGGCCGCAGCTGCGGCCCCTGGGGCGTGTCCTCGACCGCGAAGCCCAGCGCCTTGATCTCCGCGCGGAGCGCGTCGGCCTCGGCGAACCGTCGCTCGCGCCGGAGCCGCTCGCGCTCGTCGGCGAGCGCCGCCGCCCGGTCGCGGTCGCGCCCCCCCGCCGCCACCCGGAGGGTGTCCAGCTCGCGCAGCCGCTGGGCCGCGTGCCCGAGCTGGAGGCCGAAGACGCGGTCCATCGCCTGCACGGTTGGCGCCACCTGGGCCGGCGGCGCGTCCGACCGCACGGCGTCCCACAGGGCCGCCAGCCCCCGCGCCGTGTTGACGTCGGCGGCGATCGCCTCCTCGAACGCCGCCAGGGGCGCGGCCAGCGGCGCCGCTTCTGCCGGCGCCGGCAGCTCCCGGCAGCGCTGCCACAGCCGCTCCAGCCCGGCCTGGGCGGCCGCCAGCGCCTCCCACGTGAAGTTCAGCTCGTTGCGGTACAGGCTGGAGAGGAAGAGGTAGCGCAAGGCGAAGGGGCTGACGCCGCGGGCGACGACGTCCTCGATGGTGTAGAGGTTGCCGAGCGACTTCGACATCTTCTGGCCGTCCACGAGCAGGAAGGCGGAGTGGAGCCAGTAGCGGACGAACGGCCGGCCGGTGGCCGCCTCCGACTGGGCGATCTCGTTGGTGTGGTGCACGGGGACGTGGTCGATCCCGCCGGTGTGGATGTCGAGCGTCTCCCCCAGGTAGCGCATGCTCATGGCGGAGCACTCGATGTGCCAGCCGGGGAAGCCCTCGCCCCACGGGCTCGGCCACTTCATGATGTGGGTGGGCTGTTTTCACGTGCCGACGCCCACGTGCCTCACGGATGCGCTCGGCTGGCCTGGGGGAACCACCGTTGCGCGGTTGCTGCGCGCCAGCGTTCTTCAGTACACTCCACGTCGTTGGATGATCCCGGGGTGAGGGAGGCCGGGGATTTTCGACACCAGCGACGAGAGAGTCGTCCCCGAGACCCGCATCGGATTCTGGTTCCTCGGCACGCACACGTGGGTGACCCGCGTCCTCCGGGTCGCCCTCGACGATCTCGATCGCTTGTTCCCGAATCGCCGGGCGAGCTACCCCGTCGTGCTCGACGCCGGATGTGGACAGGGCCGGTCGTTCAAGCTGCTGTGTGAGCGGTTCGCCCCGGAGCGCATCATCGCGATCGACGCTGAGGAGCGATGCCTGGAGCGGGCCCGCGCGGAGGTGGCGCGAGAGCGGCTGCCGGTTGACGTTCGCTTCGGCACGCTCGGCACGATCGATCTGCCCGACGACAGCGTGGATCTCCTCTTCTGTCACCAGACGTTCCATCATCTGGCGCATCAGGAGCGAGCCTTGCGCGAGTTCTATCGGGTGCTGAAGCCGGGCGGGATCTTTTTGTTCGCGGAGTCGACCCGCGCTTACATCCATTCGTGGATCATTCGCTTGCTGTTCCGCCATCCGATGGACGCGCAGCGCAGCGCCGACGAGTACATGGCGATGATTCGCGCCCAGGGGTTCGTGTTTCAGCCGGAGAACACGTCGTTCCCGTACCTGTGGTGGAGCCGCTGGGACCTGGGCGCGCTCGAGTGGCTCGGCTTCCCCCCGCCGAAGCACCGCGAGGAAACGCTGATCAATCTGGTGGCTCGGAAGCCCACCGGCTGAGCAGGCGGCGCCCGTCAGGCCTGGGGGATCCACTCACGGACGGGCCGGCCGCCGCCGCGGCCAGGGGTCACTCGGCGCCAGGGCGCCGTTGCCCCTCCGGCCCGAGCACGCTACACTCCGGCCACCTGCCGATCCGCCGACCGGGGGGCTCCGGGCGGCCCGGCAGGCTCGGGGAGGTCAAGCCGTAGAACGTCACCCGGAACCACGCAGAGCAAAGGGGAGTCACCTCAATGGAGCGGAACAAAGCGTCCGACTACCCGCAGGAGTTGCTGGATCTGTTTCACGAGTACCAGCACGGCGACATCACCCGTCGCGACTTCCTCGATCGCGCCAAGAAGTTCGCGGTCGGCGGGCTGACCACGCTGGCGATCTGGGAAAGCCTCAAGCCGAACTACGCGTGGGCGGAGCAGGTGCCCAAGGACGACAAGCGGATCACGGTGGGGTACGAGACGGTCCAATCGCCGGAGGGCAACGGCTCGATCAAGGGCTACCTCGCTCGCCCGGCGACCGCCGGCGGAAAACTTCCCGCCGTCCTCGTCATCCACGAGAACCGCGGTCTCAATCCGTACATCGAGGACGTGGCGCGCCGGTTCGCTGTCGTCAACTTCATCGCGTTCGCCCCGGATGGCCTCACGTCGGTCGGCGGCTACCCCGGCGACGACGAGAAGGGCGCGGTGGCGTTCAGGACCGTGAACGGCCCGAAGATGGCCGAGGATTTCGTCGCGTCGGCCAAGTGGCTGAAAGCCCGCCCCGAGTCGAACGGCAAGCTCGGCGCCGTCGGCTTCTGCTTCGGCGGCGGGATCGTGAACCAGCTGGCGGTGCGAATACCGGATCTCGCCGCAGGGGCTCCGTTCTACGGCCGCCAGCCCAGCGCCGAGGACGCGGCCAAGATCAAGGCGCCTCTCATGCTCCATTACGCCAGCAACGACCAGGGCGTGAACGCCGGAATCCCGGCATACGAGGCGGCGCTCAAGGCCAACAACAAGGCGTACACCCTGTACATGTACGAGGGCACGCAGCACGGCTTCCACAACGACACGACGCCGCGTTACGAGGAAGCCGCCGCCAAGCTGGCGTGGCAGCGGACGCTCGACTTCTTCAACAAGAACCTCAGGGACTGATCGGGGGTCGCTCACGCCCGGGGACCGGAGGAAAAACCCGAGCGGACGACCGGGCGGCCGGCTACCGGCCGCCCGGTCCATCATGGGCTCCGCTACGGAGCGACCTCGATCTTGGAGATGACCTTCTTGCCGTCCTTCTCCTCGTAGCTGGCCTTCACCATCGACCCTTCCTTGATCTGAGCGCTCTCCTTGACCGTGGCCGGCACGGTCAGTTGCGTGCCGTCCTCTCGCCATGCTCTGATCCTCCCTGATCCCCTGGTTACTCGACGGATGCGCTCGCTCGGCCTCCAGTAGCCGATGTACGCGGTCTACGCGCTCAGGCTGCGGGGTCTCCCCGGACCCCAGGGCGCGGGCGGCGGCGCGGGCGGCGGGGAGCGGGCCGGCGTCCGTCGAGGGCGGCCTGGACGCGGCTCTGCAGCGTCTCGTCGTGGGGAAACATCCGGAGTGCCTCGACGGCGGCCTTGGAATCGTCCGCCTCTCCGCGGGCGACCAGCTCGAGCAGGCCGGCGAATGCCTCGTCGTGGCGCGACGTGGCCAGCGCGAGGACGATGGCGTGCCGGACGTCGGGCCGGCGCTCGACTGGCAGCCGCCCGCAGAGCGCGGCGATGGCCTCGCGCCGGCGGGCCTCCCCCAGCGCCATGGCCGCGGCCCGGGCGACGTCAACGTCGCCCGCAGCCAGACGCTCGGCGACGAAGGGCGCCGCGTCGTCGGGAGAGAGCGTGAGCAATCCGACGAACGCCTCGCCGAGGACGTCGGGATCGGCGTCACCCCGGAGCGCGAACAACCGCAGGAGGAGGGCGACGTCGGGGCGACCGCTGGCGGCCAGCGCGCGAAGGCCCCCCGCCCGGGCGGCCGGCTCGGGATCGACGAGCAGGCCGACGCAGGTGGTGAGCGCCGCGGGGTGCTCGGTCAACACCAGCGCCATGGCGCTGGTCGCCCGCAGCTCCGCCGCCGTGTCAACCGGCGGGCCGAAGGCCGGCTCCCGCTGGACATGGGTGCCCCCGCGCAAGTAGACGTCGGGGGCGGGGTGGGTGAACGACAGCAGGGCGTGGACGATCTCCGTCTTGGCCGCGCAGCCCGGATCGCGCTGGATCGGATCCTCGAGAAAGCGGGGAAACGCCGCGATCAGGGCGGGGGCCAGCGCGGTGAGCTGGGCCTCCCGGGTGGCCCGGGCCGCCCGGGCGACCACGTGGTTGCTGCGGTGGGCGAGCGAGTCTCGGACCAGCGCGAGGGTCTGCCCGTCCTGAGGCCGGCGCGCCGCCTCGGCCAGCGCCTGCAGGGCCTCCCGCACCGGATCGCGCTTCATGAACGAGGGAGAACCCGGCGGAGGCCGGCGAGCGCAGCACGGTCTTCTCGGCAACGAGGCCAGCCCGACGGCCCGGGCCTGAACCGGGCCTCCGCGCCCCTGACGGTGGTGCGCATGCGTGCACCCTAGCATGCGGCGCAACGCGATCGCGCCGCCAGGTCTTCGGCCCGCCGGGGTATGATAGCGGCACCCCACCTTGAGAGGAGTGACCCATGACAGCCAGCAACGAGCTCGTCGCCCTGGACCGCCGGGGGCGCGTCGCGGTCCTCACGGTCAACAACCCGCCCGTCAACGCGCTGAGCCACGGCGTCCGGCAGGGGCTGAAGGACGGCCTCCGGCAGGCGATCGCCGACGGCCCGGCCCAGGCGATCGTCATCGTCTGTGCCGGCCGGACCTTCATCGCCGGGGCCGACATCACGGAGTTCGGCAAGCCCCCCCGGGATCCCTCGCTTCACGAACTGCTGGCGACGATCGAGTCGAGCCCGAAGCCGGTGGTGGCGGCCGTCCACGGGACCGCGCTCGGCGGCGGCCTCGAGGTCACCCTGGCCTGCCACTACCGCGTGGGCGTGCCGGCGGCGCGCTTCGGGCTCCCGGAGGTCAAGCTCGGGATCCTCCCCGGCGCCGGGGGAACGCAGCGGCTGCCCCGCGTGGTCGGTGTGGAGAAAGCGCTCAAGATGATCGTGAGCGGTGACCCCATCGGGGCCGCCGAGGCGCTCCAGTACGGGCTCATCGACGAGATCGTGGACGGCGACCTCACCGCGGCCGGCGTGGCCTTCGCCGAAAAGGTGGTGAGCGAGCGGCGTCCGCTCCGCAAGATCAGCGAGCTGGCCGAGAAGGTGGCGGCGGCCAGGGCCCGGCCCGAGATCTTCGCGGAGTTTCGCCGGTCGGTGGCGCGCCAGACGCGGGGATTCCGCGCGCCCGAGCGCTGCATCCAGGCGGTGGAGGCGGCGGTCACCCTGCCGTTCGCCAGGGGGCTCGAGCGCGAGCGTGAGCTGTTCCGGGAGCTCCTCGACTCGCCGGAGTCCAGGGCGCAGCGCTACTTCTTCTTCGCCGAGCGCGAGGCCGCCAAGATCCCCGATGTGCCGGCCGACACGCCGACGCGCGACATCCGCACGGCGGCGGTCATCGGGGCCGGGACGATGGGCGGCGGCATCACCATGAACTTCGCCAACGCCGGCATCCCGGTCACGGTGGTCGAGGTCAACCGGGACGCCCTCGACCGCGGCCTCGCCATCATCCGCAAGAACTACGAGGCGACCGCGGCCAAGGGCCGGCTGACGAGCGCCGACGTCGAGAAGCGGATGGGCCTCATCACGCCGACCACCGACTTCGGGGCGGTGGCCGACGCCGACATCGTGATCGAGGCGGTGTTCGAGGAGATGCCCATCAAGAAGGAGGTGTTCGCGAAGCTCGACGCGATCTGCAAGCCCGACGCGGTGCTGGCCACCAACACCTCGACGCTCGACGTCAACGAGATCGCCGCGGCCACCCGGCGGCCGGAGAGCGTGGTCGGCACGCATTTCTTCAGCCCGGCCAACGTCATGCGCCTGCTCGAGAACGTCCGGGGGGCGAAGTCGTCCAAGACGACGATCGCCACCGCGATGGCCGTCGGGCGCCGCATCGGCAAGGTGCCGGTGCTGGTCGGCGTCTGTCACGGGTTCGTCGGCAACCGCATGCTCCACCAGCGCGGCAAGGAGTCGGAGCGGCTGATCCTGGAGGGCGCCCTGCCGCAGCAGGTCGACCGGGTGCTCTACGACTTCGGCTTCCCGATGGGCCCGTTCGCGATGAGCGACCTGGCCGGCCTCGACGTCGGCTGGCGCATCCGCAAGGGCCGGGGCGAGAAGGCCCTGGTGGCCGACCGGCTGTGCGACCTGGGGCGCTTCGGCCAGAAGACCGGGGCCGGCTACTACCGCTACGAAGGCGACCGCACGCCGCGGCCCGATCCGGAGGTGGAGAAGATCATCGTCAACGTGTCGACCGAGCTCGGGATCACGCGCCGGCCGATCGCCGACGAGGAGATCCTCCAGCGGCTGCTCTACCCGATGGTGAACGAGGGCGCCAAGATCCTGGAGGAGCGGCTCGCCATCCGGGCCAGCGACATCGACGTGATCTGGGTGTACGGCTACGGCTGGCCGGTCTATCGCGGTGGGCCGATGTTCTGGGCGGACTCGATCGGCCTCATGGCGGTGCGCGACCGGATGCTCGAGTTCGGCCGGCGCACCGGCAGCGACTTCTGGAAGCCGGCGCCGCTGCTCGAGCGCCTCGCCGACGCCGGCAAGGGCTTCCTCGAGTCGTAGCCCCGCCGGGGGCGCCGGCCGGGCCCCCGGGCGCCGCCTGACCGGTGCGACGACCACCCGGGTAGAACCCCCGTCAGGGTGTTGTAACTCATGGGCGCCGGGTCCGGTCGGACTCTGTCAGGGTTTTCCTGACAGCGGACGGCGCGGTAGACTCACGGCCTGAAGCGATCCCGGCGGGTTCGTGTTCGATCAGGAGATGATGGTCGCGGCCCGGATCCTCGGCCTGCGCATCGTTGACCTGCCGATTCCCACGCGATACGCCGGGGAGGTGTCGCACCTCAGGCCGATTCCGTACGGCATCGCGGTGCTCAGGCTGATGGCCCGGTACCTGCGGGGCGACTATCACCGGCTGATCGCCGGCCAGGGTCCGGCCGCGACAGGACCCGCGCCCTCACCCGGCTTCGTGACTGATCAGGCTAGGACAGGCTGTCGCCGTAGGTGACGACGCCCATTCCGGTCACCCAGGGCGCGATGGGCTCGTAGGCCAGGACGCGGGCGGCCTTCCCGGGCACGGCGCCGGCGACGGTGAGCCAGCTCCGGATCTCGTGGGCGCCGTTGCCGGCGCGCTCCAGCTCGGCGTCGCTGAGGGCCAGCACCTCCTCGACGCGTCCCGCGGCCAGCCGGTCGAGGAACCAGCGGTCGAAGTCGGCGTCGATCCGGCCCATGCCCGGCATGCCGACCCAGTGGGACAGGCCCCCGGCGCCGATCAGGGCGATGCGGGCGGGGCTCGGCCACGCCTCGATGGCGCGGCGGAGCGCGCCGCCGAGCCGGTAGCAGCGGCCGAGCGACGGCATGGGCGCCACCCCGCAGTTCTGGACGATGGGCACCACCGGGACCCGCCAGCCGGGGCTCAGGAAATGGAGCACGGTCATGATGCCGTGGTCGAGGCACAGGTCCTCGGAGAAGGCCGGGTCGAACTCCTCGGCGTACGCCCGCTCGACCAGCCAGCGGCCCAGCGCCGGGTGGCCGGGGAGCCGGCCGCGGGGGATCCGGATCCAGTCCTCGGCGGGGCCCACGTGCTGCTCGCCGACGCCGATGCAGAAGGGCGGGAAGTTGTCGAGGAAGAAGTTGGTGAAATGCTCGTTGGAGCAGATGATCAGGGCGTCGGGCCGGGCGCGCTCGAGCTCCTGCCGGAGCGCGGCCATGCCGGCGTAGACCCGCTCCCGCTGGCCGGGGTCGGCGCTCTCGGGGGCGGCGGTGATCAGGGGCGCGTGGGAGGCCGCGACCGCCGCGACCAGCTCAGCCACGGCCGGCCTCCCGCTCCAGCTCGGCCAGCGCGGCCCGGTAGCGCTCGCGCGGCACGTGGGCCCGGCAGTAGCCGTTGAGGAGCACGGGGTGGACGCCCAGCCGGTAGAGCGCGGCCACGTCGCCCTCGAGGATCGCCCGCAGCTCCGCCTCGCTCAGCTCGTAGCGGGCCCGGAGCTCGTTGGGGTCGAGCGCCGGGGCGCCGGGCCGGCCCCGCGGGTTGAGGTAGTCGTAGATGGCGCGCTGGAGAGCGTAGGCGCTCACGGGGCCGGCCTATCCCCGGCCGGAACCGTACGGCGTTGACAGACCGCTACTCACGCGCTTAATTAGAGCGGTCGGACCGGCAGTGTCAAGCCTCTTCTGCTGCGGCCATTCACCACGTCCCGGACGGAAGTCCAGGGAGGAGGACGCGATGCGACGACGGGGGGGTTTCGCGGCTGTCATCGTCCTGCTGCTCGCGGTCGGGCTCGGCGCCTGGCCGGCGGTGGCGGCCGCCCAGACCATCAAGGTCGGGGCGGTGGTGCCGCTGACCGGGCGGTACGCGGCGCTGGGGGCCCAGGTGCGGCCCGGCTACGAGATCGCGATCGAGGACATCAACAAGGACGGCGGGGTGACCGTCGCCGGCAAGAAGATGCCGATCGAGCTGATCTTGCTGGACGACGAGTCCGACGCGACCAAGACCGTCGCCCGCCTCGAGACGCTGGCTGCGCAAGGCGTCGTGGCCTACCTGGGGGGGGCCGGCTCCGATCTCCACGCGGCGGCCGCCTCGGTGGCCGAGAAGAACAAGGTCCCCTATCTCGGGATCGCCTTCGCCCTCAACAAGATCCACCAGCAGGGCTTCCGCTATCTCTTCTCGCCGTTCTGGAAGTCCCCCGACATCGGCCAGCAGCTCGCCCCGCTCCTCTCCTCGATCCCCGCCGCCGAGCGGCCGAAGCGGGCGGCCATCTTCCAGGAGAAGACGGACTGGGGCCGGGAGATGGCCGCCGCCTATGCCGACGCCGGCAAGGCGGCGGGCTTCGAGGTGGTGGTGCAGGGCGAGTACGCGCCGGGCGCCAAGGACTACTCGGACCTGATCCTCAAGGCCAAGGCGGCTCAGGTCGACTCGGTCTATGGCCTCCCGACACCGCCCGACGGGATGGCGATGATCAAGCAGATGAAGGAGCTGGACTTCAACCCGAAGCTGGCGCTCCTGATCCGGGCGCCGGACGGTCCGGTGTGGGTCCAGAACCTGGGCAAGGACGGCGACTACGTGATGCTGGCGCCGGGCTGGCACAACGGGGTGAAGTACCCCGGGGTCGCCGAGCTCAACGCCGCGTACACCAAGCGCGTGGGCCGGCCGGCCGACCCCCTGACCGGCCCGAGCTACGCCTGCGTGCAGATCCTGGCGGCGGCCCTCACCAAGGCCGGCGCCGCCGACCGGGAGAAGGTGCGCGACGCCATCGCCGCCACCGACCTGACCGGCACGGTGATCGGGCCGGTCAAGTTCCGGCCGGACGGGACCGGGATCGTCCAGTCGGTCTTCATCCAGTGGCAGAACGGCAAGCAGGAGCTGGTCTGGCCCAAGGAGTTCGCGACGAAGCCGCTGGCCTACCCAGCACCACCGTTCTCCAAGCGCTAGAGCCTCGGGGGCGGTCTCGGAAGGCCTCGGCCTGCGGATGTCGCCGCCGCGTACTCGGAGGCCGCGGCGAAGCCGCGGCTCGGAGCGGCACGCCAGGGCCGCGAGCCTCGAGCCGCCCGGGAGGTTGCGCGCAGCCGATGGGCGGCGGAGCTAAGCACCAGGGTCTGCCGAGACCCCCCGAGACCAGGAGCCGAGGGATTGCGAGAAGCTACGGGGACCGTTGCTGACGGGCGCTGAGCCGCCGCCGCTCCTCAGCCTGGAAGGCGTTTCCAAGGCCTTCGCTGGGGTCCGGGCGGTCTGGGACGTCAGCCTCGAGGTGCCGGCCGGGGCCGTCCTCGGCGTGATGGGGCCGAACGGCTCCGGCAAGACCACCCTCTTCAACCTGATCAGCGGCGCCATCCGGCCCGACCGGGGCCGGATCCGCATCCGGGGCGCGGAGATCACCGGCCTCCCGCCGCACCGGGTGTGCGCCCACGGGATCGCCCGGACGTTCCAGCACGTCCGTCCCTTTCCCGGCCTCTCGGCGCTCGACAACGTTCTCGTCGGGCAGCTGTACGGCCGCCGGCGGGGGCGCGACGCCGCGGCGGGCGAGGCCGAGCGCCTCCTGGCCCTGGTGGGGCTGGCCGGCAAGGCCGACGTCCCGTGCGCGCGGCTGAGCCTGCTGGAGCGGCGGCGCCTCGAGCTGGCCCGAGCCCTCGCCACCGGCCCCGAGCTCCTCCTGCTCGACGAGTTCATGGCCGGCCTGACCCCGAGCGAGACCGCGGAGGCGATGGCCGTGATCCGGCGGGTCCACGACGCGGGCGTGACCCTCGTGATCGTGGAGCACATCGTCTGGGCGCTCCTCGACCTCTCGGACCGCATCCTCGTGCTGAGCGCCGGCGAGAAGATCGCCGACGGGCCGCCGGCCGCCGTGGCGGCCGACCCGGCGGTCGTGGACGCGTATCTCGGCAGCTGGGGCAGCTCGGAGAGCGGACCGCGTGCTCGAGGTTGAAGGGCTCGACGTGACCTATGGCGAGCTACGCGCCCTCTCCGGCGTCTCGGTCCGCGTCGGCCCCGGCGAGATCGTCGCCCTCGTCGGCTCGAACGGCGCCGGCAAGACGACCCTCCTCCGCGCGATCGCGGGGCTGGTGCGCCCGCGGGCCGGCCGGACCCGGTGGGAGGGCGACGACGTCACGGGCCGGATGGCCCACTGGCTGGTCGAGCGGGGCATCGCGATGGTGCCCGAGGGCCGGCGGCTCTTCGGGCGGATGACCGTGGAGGAGAACCTCGGGCTCGGCGCCTTCACGGCCCGCGCCCGGGCGGAGCGCGAGGCGACCCTGGAGGCGGTGTACGGCACGTTCCCGCGCCTCCGGGAGCGGCACCGGCAGCGCGCCGGCTCGCTCTCGGGCGGCGAGCAGCAGATGGTGGCGATCGGTCGCGCGCTCATGACCCGGCCGCGACTCCTGATGCTGGACGAGCCCTCGCTCGGCCTGGCCCCCCGGATGGTCGAGGCGATCTTCGGCGTGTTCGGCGAGATCAACCGCGCCGGCGTCGCGGTCTTCCTGGTGGAGCAGAACGTCCGGGCGGCGCTGGCCCTCGCCCACCGCGCCTACCTCCTCGAGCACGGCCGGATCGTGGGCGAAGGGCCGGCGGCGGCGCTCCTCGACGATCCCCAGGTGCGCCGGGCGTACCTGGGGCCCCTCGCGGTGGCCCGGTGAGGATCCTCCTCCAGCAGCTCATCCTCGGGCTCCTGCTGGGCGGCCTCTACGGCCTGGCGGCCGCCGGACTGTCCCTGATCTTCGGCGTCCTGAAGGTCCTCAACGTCGCCCACGGCGAGCTGATCATGCTCGGCGGCTACGCGGCCTACTGGCTGGCGGCCGGCCTGGGGTTCGACCCGTTCGTCGCCCTCCTGGGCGTGATCCCGATGATGGCCGCCCTCGGCCTCGCGCTCTATGCGGGTCTCTTCGCGTTCGTGGTCCGCTTCGACGAGGAGACGCGGATCAAGAACTCGCTGCTGGTCGGCTTCGGGCTGGCGCTGGCGCTGCACGCTCTCGCCGTCCGGCTCTGGACCGCCGACGAGCGCGCGATCCCGACCACCTACGGGGGCCAGCCGATCGTGGTGGGCGGGCTCGTCATCCCGCTGGCCCGCCTGGCCAGCGTGGCGATTGCCCTCCTGCTGATCGGGCTCACGCACCTGTTCCTCGTCCGGACGCGCTGGGGTCACGCCATCCGGGCGGCGGCCGAGGACTGGGAGGCGGCGTGTCTGCAGGGGATCGACGTGCGCCGCGCGTACCTGCTGGCGTTCGCGCTGGGGACGGCCCTGGCCGGCGCCGCCGGCTGTCTGGTCGCGGTGGGCTACTCGATCAGCCCCGCCATCGGGTTCGAGTGGACCTTCAAGGCTCTCATCGTGGTCGTGCTGGCCGGGCTCGGCTCCCTGTTCGGGACCTTCGTGGGGGGCCTCGTCCTCGGCGTGGCGGAGGCGGCCAGCGCGATGACGTTCGGCGGGCCGTACCGCGAGGTCGTGGGGCTCCTGCTCTTCTTCTGCGTGCTGATAGCCCGGCCGCAGGGCCTCTTCAACCGTGGATGAACGGCCCGGGGCGGGGCCCGGGGCCGTGCCGGGCCGGCGCTGCGGTGTCTGACCGCAGGCGGGGAGAGTGAGGGCGAGGCGGAGGGTCGATCTGCGGGCGCCGGCTGCCACCGTGGTCGGGCTGGCCGCCCTGGGCGTGGTGCCGCTCCTCGTCCGGCGGGAGGACGTGCTGAACGTCGGGGTCGTCTTCCTCCTCTCGGTGGCGCTCGCCCAGAGCTGGAACATCGTGGCGGGGCTCGCCGGCCAGGTCAACCTCGGTCACGCCGCCTTCTTCGGCCTGGGCGCCCTCGTCGCCCGCACCCTGTGGGTGGCGGGGACGCCCATCGCGCTCGCGATGGCGGCCGGGGCGGCGGTGGCGATCGCGGCCGGCGTCGCGGTCGGGCTGGTGGCCTTCCGGCTGCGCGGCGCCTACTTCGCGATCGGCACCCTGGCCCTGGCCGAGATCCTCCGCGTGAGCGTCGGCAACGTGCTGCCCGAGATCTCGACGCTGCCGGCGGCGACGATCGCCGGCTACCGGCTGACCGCCCGCTACTACGTGGCGCTGGCCCTCGCGCTCGGCTCGGTCCTGGTGGTGACGGCGCTCGTCGCCTCGCGGCTCGGCCTCGGCATGCAGGCCGTGCGCGAGGACGAGGCGGCGGCCGAGGCCTCCGGGGTCGGCGCGCTCGCGGTGAAGCTCCGCGCCGTCGCCCTCTCCACCGGGCTGGCCGGGCTGGCCGGCGGGGTCTTCGCCTACTACCACATCAGCTACTACCCCCAGCACGCCTTCAACCCGGCGTGGACGTTCGACGCGCTGCTGATCACCTTCATCGGCGGCGTGGGGACGGTCCACGGGCCCGTGCTCGGCGCCCTCTTCTACGTGCTGGTGAAGGAGTACCTGGCGGTGCGCTGGGTCGATTTCCACCTGCTCATCTTCGGCCTGCTCTTCATCGCCATCGTCCTGCTCCTGCCCGGCGGGATCGTGGAGGCCGCCGCCCGCCTGCGCCGGCTGAGACGGCCGGTCGCCTCCGCCGGGCCTCTGCCTTGACGCACCATCGCGAGGTCCACGTTCGGAACGGATGGTGAGCGGACCACGGGCGAGGCCGCCCGGTCCGTGGGGAGTATGGTAGGGTAAGGTTTCCATCGAGAAAAGGACCGTGGCCACGGAGGCGCGCATGCGAGGGATGACGGCCGTCCTCGTCGGATTGCTCGCGCTGCTGGCGTCGATCGGCGCCGGCGCCCAGACCCCGGCGACGCTGCAGGTGATCGTGTTCCCCGGTGGCTTCAACTGGCCCATCTGGGCGGCCCAGGAGAAGGGCCTCTTCGCCCGCGAGGGGCTCGACGTCAAGCTCACGCCGACGCCCTCGTCCGTCTTCCAGCTCCAGAACCTGATCGAGGGCAAGTTCGACATCGGGAGCACCGCCTTCGACAACGTGGTGGCCTACCAGGAAGGCCAGGGCGAGGCCCCGGTGTCGGGGACGCCCGACCTCTTCGCCTTCATGGGCGGGGACAACGGCTTCCTCCGGCTCGTGGTCGTGCCCGAGGTGAAGAGCTACGCCGACCTCCGGGGCCGGGAGCTCTCGGTCGACGCGCTCACCACCGGGTACTCCTTCGTGCTCCAGAGGATGCTCCAGGCGGGCGGTCTGCAACAGGGCGACTACGCCCTGGTCCGCGCCGGCGGCGTCCTGCAGCGCTGGGAGGCGCTCCGCGAGAAGAAGCACGCGGGGACGATGCTGATCACGCCGTTCGAGGTCATGGCCGAGGCGGCCGGGTTCCACCGGCTCGGCAACGCCGTGGACGTCCTGGGCCGCTACCAGGGCCTGGTGGGCGCGGCGCGCCGGTCGTGGGCGCGGGACAACCCGGACCGGCTGGTCGGCTACATCCGCGCCTATCGGGCGGCCCTGGCCTGGCTCTACGACCCCGCCAACCGGGCCGAGGCGCTCCAGATCTTGCAGAAGAACGTGCGCGGGATGACGCCCGAGCTGGCGGGCAAGACCCACGAGGTCCTGCTGGCGCCCGCCGGCGGGTTCGAGCGGAGCGCCGCGCTCGACCTGGAGGGGGCGCGCACTGTCCTCAAGCTGCGGAGCGAGTACGGGCAGCCCCGGAAGGAGCTGACCGACCCGACCCGCTACGTCGACCTCTCGTACTACGAGCGAGCATCCAGGCCTCGTTGAGCCAGTAGGAGGACCATCATGCCAGTCCGAGCCCTGCTCCATTACGCGCTCGAGATTCCCGATCAGACCGTCGGCGAGACCTTCTACCGGACGTTCGGGCTCGTCGGCGAGTCCGCGCGGGACGACGCGGTGCACCTCCGCCCCGCCTCGCTCGGAGCGGGAGTGCACCCTCCTCTACCCGGGCCCGCGCAAGCGCCTCCATCACCTCGCCTTCGGCGCCCCCGGGGACGAGTTCGCGGCGGTGCGGGAGTCGATCCGCCGGGCCGGCGTCCGCGAGGTCGATCCGCCCCGGGGCGCGCCGGAGGGGGGCGTGTGGATCCGCGACCCGGACGGCAACCTCGTGAACGTCCGCCCGGAGGGGGGCCAGGAGCCGCCGGCCGACCCGCCGCTGGCCGTCAACACCCCGGGGCACATCCTGCGCGAGGTGGTGCGCGGCTACCCTGATCGGGGCCTCCAGCCGGCGCCCCGCAAGCTCGGCCACGTGCTCTTCTTCACCCCGGACGTGGACCGCCAGATCGACTTCTACATGCGCGTCCTCGGCCTCAAGCTCTCCGACCGGGTGAAGAGCCTCATCGCGTTCCTCCGCTGCACCACCGATCACCACAACCTGGCATTCCTCACATCGAAGGGGCCGGGGTTCCACCACGCCTCGTTCCAGGTCGGCTCGGTGGACGAGATCGCGCTCGGCGCCGGCCGGATGCGGGACGCCGGCTGGCAGATGGGGTGGGGCCTGGGCCGCCACGTGATCGGGTCGAACTACTTCTACTACACGCGCGACCCCTGGGGCAGCTTCGCCGAGTACTACCACGACCTCGACTTCATCCCCGAGCAGTGCGCCTGGACCCCGCGCGACTTCCCGGAGGAGGACTCGCTCTACGTCTGGGGCCCGCCGCTGCCCCCGGAGTTCGTCGAGAACACCGAGCTGACCTGAGATGGTGCGTCGTCTGCTCCTGACGCTCCTCCTCCTGGCCGGGGCGGCGGCCGCCTCGGCCGAGCCGATCCTCGACGCCTTCGAGGCGGCCGCGCTCGGACCGCTCTGGACGGCCCGCGCGGTGCCGGGGCGCGTCACCATCCAGGGGGACATCGTCCGCTCGGGCGCCTCCGCGGTACGGCTCGAGGTGAACGAGGGCGACATGGCCCAGGTGGGCGGTGACAGCGAGGCGACAGAGCGGGCGGAGATCCGGGAGGCGCGCGGACTCGAGGCGCGCTTCGGCGAGACTCACGAGTATCAGTTCAGCATGTACGTCCCGGTCGACTTCCCCATCGTCGACACCCGGCTCGTCACCAGCCAGTGGAAGCAGGACTGCGACGTCTGCTCCAGGAACCGGAGCCCGATCGTGGCCCAGCGCTACCGTCGGGGGGTGCTCCTCGTGACCATCGAGACGCTGAACGGCCGCTCCACGATCTACCGGCATCCCGAGACGATCCAGGGACGGTGGCTCGATCTTCGCTACCGCATCCGGTTCGGATGGACCGATGGCGCCGTGACGGTCTGGGTGAACGGGGCGCGCGTGGTCGACTACAAGGGGCCGCTCGGCTACCCGGACGACCCACCGCTGGTGCGCTTCGGGATGGGCCCCTACCGGAACCGGATGAGCCAGCCGATGGTCCTCTACTTCGACGACTACCGGAGGGAGCGCGTGACCGAGTAGCGCCGGCCGGCGCCGACCTCACGCCGGCCGGCCCCCGTGCCCGCTTCTGGGGCTGCCACCGGGCCTTCGTGGTACCCTTCAGGTCGAGCGCCGCATGGAATTCGAGCGGTTCCTGGCGGTCTTACGGGCCCTCGAGCGCGAGGGGGTCGAGTACGTGCTCGTCGGCGCGACCGCGCTGGGCCTCCACGGGATCATCCGCGCGACGGAGGACATGGACCTGTTCGTCCGCCCGGCCGCCGACAACGTCGAGCGCCTCCGGCGAGCGCTCCGCTCCGTCTGGGACGACCCCGACATCGACCAGATCAGGACGGAGGACCTCGCCGGGGAGTTCCCGACGATCCGGTATGGCCCGCCGGGTGAAGACTTCGTCATCGACCTTCTGTCCCGCCTGGGCTCGGCGTTCGGGTTCGACGATCTCGAGGCCGAGATCGTGATGGTCGAGGGGATCGGAGTGCGCGTGGCGACCCCCTCGACGCTCTACCGGATGAAGAAGGACACCGTGCGGCCGATCGACCGGGCGGATGCCGCCGCGCTCAGGGAAAAGTTCGGGCTGCGGGACGGGTAGGATGCCGGTCGAGCGCTTCCGGGACCTCGATGCGGCGCGACGGGCGCTGTGGGCGGCCCGTGACGACCCGAACCTGACCGCCCGCATCCGCCGGCTGTGGAGCATCGCGTCGCGCCTGGTGCCGCTCGGGATCCCGCGAGGCGTCAGGAAGTTCCGGCGGATCGAGGATGCCAACCGCGAGCGTGAGGCCTGGGTCGAGCGGCGCGTCCGCGGGCTCCGCCGGGAACGGGCTTCGGACTGAGGGCCCCCAGTCAGCCACGCTTCCCGCGTCGCGGCGGCGGGGAGAGGCGTCCCGAGGGCGAGACGACGACCGTCTCGAAGTGCGCGGGCACGGCCACTTCGCTCCTCGGTGCCACCGCCTTGACCTCGGCGACGAACGACCGCGTCCCCTCCCGGGCCTCGGCCTGGGACGCCCCGAACGGGAGCCCCTGCTCGTCCCAGTGCGTCGCGATCACGACTCGGGGCCGACCGAGGGCGCGCAGGAGCCGTCCGGTGTAGTCGTGGATCTCCAGGCGCGGCCACGCGGCCGCGATCAGGACGATCCCCGGTCGGAGCCCCTGGACCTCGCGCTCGATGTAGTTCATCGAACCGAAGACGAGGATCTGGTGTCCGCCGAGGCGGATCAGGTACGCCAGGGTGCCTCCCTCCACGTAGTCGCGGAGCCTGAGGGGCGGCACGACGTCGCGCGATACGATGCCGGAGCTGGAATAGTGCTTGGCGCTCAGGGCGGAGTGGAGACTCGGGACTACCGCGATCGAGAGGCGTTCGAACTCGTAGTCCTCGCCGCCGCGCACCGTCAGGATCTGCACGTCGGGAACCCCACCGGCTCGGGCGACGTTCGCCGTGCTCTCGGTGCCGATCACGGTTGCCCCGGTCTTTCGGGCGATGTACGGCATGTCCATGCAGTGATTGAAGTGGGAGTGGGACAGCAGGATGAAGTCGGCCCGCGGGACGCGGGCGTCGATCGTCGCCGCGTCGGTCGCCGGCACGTCGTCCATGGTGAGCAGCGGGCGGGTGTCGCCGGGAACCGCGACCGCATCCGGCGCACCGAACGTTCGCCCACTGAAGCGGATGCGCGATAGGTACGGATCGAGGAGCACGGTGTTCCGCCCGTCGCTGATGATCCAGCCGGCGGCGCCCAGGTGCGTGAGGTGCAATCGCGCTCGGCCGCGCCCCGTTCCCATCACCGACGCCCCGGACGGACCTACCAGAACTCGCGCGAGGCCAGCCGGGCGCCCTCGGCCATGCTCGCCAGCTTGGCCCAGACCACCCCGGGATCCACGGCGGCCTGACCGACCCAGGTGCCGTAGCCGCAGTCGGTCCCCGCGATGACGTTCTCCCGGCCCACCAGCTTCGCGTAGCGCCCGATCCGCTGCGCCACCAGCTCGGGGTGCTCGATGAAGTTGCTCTTCGACTCCAGGACCCCGGGGATGAGGACCTTGCCCTCGGGCAGCCGGACGCGCTCGAACAGCCGCCACTCGTGGGCGTGGCGGGGGTTGGCGGCCTCGAACGAGATGCCGCTCGGCCGGGCGGCGAGCACGATGTCGATGATGTCCGCCAGCGGCACGTCGTGGTGGTGCGGACCCTCGTAGTTGCCCCAGCACACGTGCATGCGGACCCGGTCGGGCGGGACGTTGGCCAGGGCGTGGTCGAGGGCCTCCACGTGCAGTCGCGCCATCTTTCGGAACTGCTCGAGGCTCAGGTCGGCGAACTGGATGTGCCGGCCCATGGCGAGGTCCGGGCAGTCGACCTGCAGCACGAAGCCGGCCTCGACCACCGCCTCGTACTCGTGACGCATCGCGTCCGCGATGCCGGCCAGGTAGGCTTCGTGGCTCGGGTAGTGGTCGTTGCGGAAGAAGAGGGAGATGACGCCCGGCGAGGCCGCCGTCAGGAAGGCCTCCTCGGCGCGGGTGGCGGCCAGCGCCGCCCTCAGGTTCTCCGCGTCGGCGACCGCGGCCTGCGGATCGCGCACGCTGATCGGCCCGTCGCAGGCCGGGGTCCGGCGCCGCGACCGTCCGGGATCGCCGAAGACCCGCTTGGCCAGCTCGGGGAAGTCCACCAGGTCGCGGTACCGGAGCGACTGGCTCGCGCCGCCGAACCCGGCCAGGCGATCCTTGACGTAGGTGGCATAGCTCGGCTTGCTGAGCTCGCCGTCGCTGACGATGTCCACGCCGGCCTCGGCCTGCTTGCGGACGACCTCGGCGACGGCCGAGCGGATGCGCGCGGCCAGGGCCCCGCGGTCGACGGGCACGCCCTCCTCCCGGGCGAACATCATGCGGACCAGGTCGTCGGGCCGCGGCAGGCTGCCCGGCGTGCGTGGTGAGGAACCGATCCGTGCTGCGCTTGATTGGGACCTCCCGCCTACCCGATCGTCCGACGGCCTTCGGCCTTTGGCCCCCCTCCCCCACCCATGGACGGCCTTCGGCCTTTGGCCGGGGGGGAGGGGGGGGTCGGAAGGGGCTTCACTTGACTCGGCTCTCAGCCGGCGAGGGTGAAGCGGGGGTCGGCGGCGGGGATCGGCACCTCGGGGAGCTTCAACTCACGGCGGACGAGGTTGGCGCCGAGGTTGATCGCCACGCACTTGTAGAAGGCGATCCGCCGGGCGAGCCCCTCCCGGCCGAACCCGCAGTCGGTGGAGAGGATGAGCCGCTCGGGCGGCACGTACTCGAGCGCCTTCCGGATCAGGCCGGCCACCACCTCCGGCGGCTCCACGGCCGCGCTGGTGTGGCTGACCACGCCGATCGCGATCTTCTTGTCGGTGCGGTACCGGCCGAGGAGCGGGAGGTCGCGCCCGCCCGTCGAGGCGCACTCGAGCGTGAGGACGTCGGCGGTGGTCTGCAGGAGATACGGGAGCGCGCGCTCGTAGGACGGGCGCTCCCAGTAGAGCGGCTGCTGGTTCGGGTTGCCCCAGCAGGTGTGGAGCCAGACCTCGGTCTCCACGCCCCGGATCTCGCGGTTGACGGCGTCGGTGAAGAACTGGAGATCGGCGTCGGTGGTGCTCGCGTCGACGGTGGCGCTGTGGTGGCGGGGCTCCTCGACCTGGATGACGCGGCATCCGGCCGCCGCCACCGCCCGGAGCTCGGCGTTGAAGACGTCGGCGACGTCGAGGATCAGCTCGCGCTCGGAGGCGTAGTGCCGGTTCACCAGCATCTTGGCCAGCGTCTGGGCGCTGATGGCCCCGAACTTCACCGGCCGGTCGGTGAGCCGCTGGGCCATGCGCCAGAGCGCCGCGTACTGGAGGGGGCCGGCCCCGATCTTCTCGCCCACCAGGGCCGGCTGGTAGGCCTCCATCACCTCGTAGAGGATGTGGCCCGGCTGGAGCGTCCACCCCGAGGCCCGGGTCCGGTCCACGTGACCGGTGATCCCGGTGAGCCGCTCGATCGGGTAGTAGAACCAGGACTTCCCCCCGACGGTGAGGTCGAAGCGGGAGTCTCCGTCGGTCACGATGTCAAGGCCGGCCCGGACCTGCTCGCCGATGCAGGCACTGCACGGCGTCGAGGTACTGCTCGCGGAAGACGCTGTCGCCCAGCGCCTCCTTGAACGGCCGGCCGCGCAGCCCCTCGGTGAACCAGGACGGTCGCGGGTAGGAGCCGGTGATCGTCGTCGGCAGCACGAGGTCGCGGGTCGCGTTCAGCACGCGGCTAACGCTACCAACAGCCGGACGGGGAGGCAAGGGCCCTTCCCCCGCGGGCCGCGCTGGTATAGAGTCGTGGCCCAGGAGAGGAGGCCCTTCATGACGCCGACCGCGCCCCGCCCTGACCGCGCTCGCCCTCGTCCTCCTGCTGTCGCTGGCCGTGTCCCAGCCGGTGCTGCCGGCGCCGGCCGGCCCGCCGGTCCGCGTGGGCAGCACGCTGGCGCTCACGGGGCCGCTGGCGGCGACCGCCCTCGTGCACAAGATCGTGGGCGAGATCTACGTCGAGGAGCTGAACAAGAAGAACGGCCTGCTGGGCCGTCCGGTGGAGTGGGTGCTGCTGGACGACCAGTCCAAGCCGGACCTCGCCCGCACGCTGTACGAGAAGCTGATCACGGTCGACAAGGTGGACCTCCTCCTCGGGCCGTACGCCACCGGGGCGATCCTCTCCGCCATGGGGGTGGCCCAGCGGTACGACAAGCTGCTGGTGCACCACACCTTCGGCATCCCCCACCTGGCCAAGTACGAGCGACAGTTCCCGACCTGGGCGATCGGGCCCGAGCCGGGCCGGACGTTCCCGAACCTGCTGTTCGACGCGCTGGCGGCCAGCGCCAAGCCCCCCAAGACGATCGCCGTCGTGACCGACAAGTTCCCGTCGGTGCACTTCATGTCAACCGGGGCCCGCGAGGTCGCCCAGAAGCGCGGCCTTCGCGAGGCGCTCTATCTCGAGTTCGAGTTCGGCACCCGGGACTTCGGGCCGATCGCGGCCCGGATCAAGGACGCCAATCCCGGACTTCCTGTGGGTGGGCGCCATCGGGCTCGACGGCAACATGATCCTGGAGGCGCTCCGGAAGATCGACTACACGCCGCGCAGCCACTTCTACCTCTACCCCGCCCCCGGGCCGCTGGCCAAGGCCCCCGACGGCAAGTTCGCCCTGGCGACGACGGTGTTCGAGGAGCATCCGCCGTTCACCAACAACCCGGTCGCGGCCGAGTTCGTCAAGCTCTTCCGCGAGCGGGCGGCCAAGGCCGGGCTGCCCTACCAGGCGGTCGACGTCCAGGCCGCCGCCTCGTACACCGCCTGGCAGCTCCTGGAGGCCTCGGTGACCGCCACCAAGAGCCTGGACGACAAGGTCCTGGCCCAGTGGCTCAAGACGAACCGCGTCGACACGATCCTCGGCAAGCTGCGCTTCGACGGCCCGAACAACTACGGCGACGACCTGTCGAAGGTGAAGCAGGTGCAGGACGGGAAGTGGGTGGTGGTGTGGCCGAAGGAGTATGCGGCGCCGGGCGTCCAGCTCGTCGTCCCCTGAGCCGACCGGGCCGATGGCCGTCGCCCCGGGTCGTCCTCGGCGCGAGCCGCGCCTCGACGTATGCGGCATACGCCTCGGCGCGGCTCGCGCCTGCGTCCTACCGGTGCTCGGCCCTCGGCCCGGTCGGACGCCCCGGGTCGCTGCCCGGCCAGCGCGCCGGTACCGGTTGAACGCAGCCGACGGCTAACCGGCGACGCGTGCCCGTGCCGAGCCTGACGCTCCTCGGGCAGTCGGTCCTGTCCGGGATCTTCATCGGCGGGCTCTACGGGCTCCTCGGGCTCGGGCTCAGCCTGTCCTGGGGCCTGCTGCGTCTCATCAACCTCGCGTACTTCGCCCTGGCCTTTCTGGGCGCCTACCTCACGTACGCGCTGGCGTCCGGCCTCCACCTCGACCCGCTCCTGACCCTGCTGCTCATCGTGCCCGCGTTCTTCGTGATCGGCGTGGCCCTCCAGGCGCTCTTCGCCCGCTTCGGCGTCACCCAGTTCACCTCGCTGCTCGTCACCTTCGGGATCACGGTGGCCATCGAGAGCCTGATCCAGTGGATCTGGACGGCCGACTTCCGACGGCTGGAGACCCCGTACGGCACCACCTCCCTGCGCGTGGGCGGGCTCTTCCTTCCGGTGGCCGAGCTGCTCGCGCTCCTGACCGCGGTGGCCCTGGCCGGACTCACCTGGGCCTGGCTTCGCTTCACCTGGGTGGGCAAGGCCATGCGGGCCAGCGCCGAGGATCCCCAGATCGCGGCCGCATTCGGGGTGAATCACCGCCGGCTGGCCTTGCTGCTGTCGGGGATCGGCGCCGCCTACGCCGGCGTCGCCGGCGCCTTCGTCGCGCTGATCTACACGCTGGCGCCGGCCCAGATCTACACGTGGATCGGCGTCGTGTTCGCGGCCGTGATCATCGGCGGGCTGGGCAACCCGCTCGGCCCCCTGGTGGCCGGGGTGGTGATCGGCGTCAGCGAGGCGGTGACGATGGCGGTCACCGCCCCCGCCTGGGCCCCCCTCGTCTCGTTCTCGCTGCTGATCCTGGTGCTGCTACTCCGCCCGGAGCGGCTGTAGCGGGCGAGGCCGATGAGCTTCGCATCGTCGATCTCGGTCGTGACGCGCTCGGCCTACGGCCTCGCGTCCGTCCCGACCTATGGTCGTCCTCGGTCGTCGCCGATCCTCGGCGTACTCGGAGTACGCCTGCGGTCGGCGACTCCCTGCGTCGATTGGACGGCCTTCGGCCTGTGGGCGCTGCTCGCTCCTCGGCCTCGCCCGAGTACTTGACCCTTCTGTCATGACTTCGGCGATTCGAGGAACCTAGCGCATGGGACGTCTTGGTCCGCTGGCGGGGTTCGCGGCCGCTGGCCTCGGACTCGCCCTGCTGCCCGTGCTGAAGCCGCCCGCCTTCTACGAGTCGTTCCTCTACCTCGTGTTCCACTGGGTGGCGCTGGCGACGAGCTGGACGATCCTGAGCGGGTACTCCGGCTACTTCAGCTTCGGCCACGGCGCGTTCTTCGGGGCCGGGATGTACACGACCGCCACGCTGGCCGCCGCCGGGAGCGTGCCGTTCCTCGCGACCCTCCCGCTGGCCGGGCTCGCGGCCGCCGCCTTCGGCGTGGGCGTGGGCGCGGTGGTCTTCCGGGTGCGGCGGCTCCGCGGCGAGCTGTTCGCGCTCGTCACCCTCGCCGTGACGTTCGTCCTGGCGACGATCGTCCTCAACACGCGGATCGACGGCGGCCCCGGCGTGTACCTGAGCGGGGTGCCGCTGCCGCGCGTCGCCGGGTCGGCCACCACGACGCTCTACCTGCTCGCGCTGGGCGTCGCGCTGGGCACGGTGGCGACCGCCTACGCGGTCTTCCACGCGCGCTGGGGAGTGGGGCTCTTCGCCATCCACGACGACGAGGACGTGGCGGAGGTCATGGGCGTCCCCGCCTATCGCTACAAGCTCGCCGCCGTCGGGCTGTCCTGCGGCCTGGCCGGCGTGGCGGGCGGCATCCACGCCATGTTCGTCAGCTACGTCACGGTGGCCGAGACGTTCTCGATCATCGTGCCGCTTTACGTCGTGCTGATGAGCGTCCTGGGTGGGGCGCGGCACTGGCTGGGCCCGGCGGTGGGGGCGACGCTCATCACGGTCCTCATGTACGCGTTCACCGGGAGCCAGATGGCGGTGGCCGGGCGAGCGGTGGTGGGGCTCACCCTGACCCTGGTCATCCTGTTCCTGCCCGGCGGCGTGACCGGTCTCGCCACCCGGTGGCGGCGGCGGGCGGCACCGCGAGTGGAGCCGCCAGCCGAGCCGGCGTCGTCCGCCGGGCGAGCCGCGTCACCGCCACGGCGAATGCCGGAGGGGCCGCTGCTCGTCTGCGCCGACGTGCAGAAGGCCTTCCGCGGCCTGCAGGCGCTGGACGGCGTGAGCCTCGAGGTCCGCTCCGGGGAGATCGTCGGGCTCGTCGGCCCGAACGGCTCCGGCAAGTCCACGCTGATCAACGTCGTGAGCGGCCACTACCGGCCCGACGGCGGCCGCATCCTCCTCGGCGGCGTTGACATCGCCGGGCACGAGGCGCACCGGATCGCCCGGCTCGGCGTCTCGCGCACCTATCAGATCCCGCGGCCCTTCGCCCACCTGACGGTCCGGGACAACGTGGCGGTGGCCGCCATGTTCGGACGCACGGCCCACGATCGGCGAACCGCCGAGCGCGAGGCGGCTCGCTGGCTGGAGTTCACGGGCCTCGCCGGCCGGGCGGACGTGCTGCCGGCCGCGCTCAACCTGCACCAGCGGAAGTTCCTGGAGCTGGCCCGAGCGCTGGCCTCCGAGCCCGGGCTCGTCCTGCTCGACGAGGTGCTGTCGGGGCTGACGCCGTCGGAGATGAGCGACGCCACCCGGCTGGTCCGTGAGATCCGGGATCGCGGGGCGACCGTCGTGTTCGTCGAGCACATCATGCGGGTCGTGATGGACCTGGCCGACCAGGTGGTCGTGCTCGACCACGGCCAGGTCATCGGGCGCGGCGCGCCAAGGGAGGTCATGCGGCACGCCGACGTCGTCCAAGCGTACCTGGGGAAGGCCCATGCTTGAGACCGAGCGGCAGCCGCGCTCCCCGTCGAGCTCGCGGGGGCAGGCCGTCGAGCGTGCGCCGGGCCGCTGCTCGCCGAGCCCCGAGACCAGGAGGACCCGAGGCGCGGATGCTGGACGGCCGGAGCGGCCTCTGGTAGTGTGCCAGACGAGGGTCGGAGTGGGAGGGGCGACGATGCGGAACGAGTTCACCGCGGTGATCGAGCGCGACGGTGAGTGGTACGTCGCCTACTGTCTGGAGATTCCCGGCGCGAACGGGCAGGGGCGGACGAAGGACGAGGCCCGGGAGAGTCTGGCCGAGGCCATCGCCCTGATTCTCGAAGACCGCCGCGAGGAAGGGCTGCGCGGCGTCCCGCCCGATGCCATCCGGGAGACCGTCACGGTCACGTGAAGCGAAGCAGCCTGCTCCGGCACCTCCGGAGGCACGGCTGCTTCCTCAAGCGGGAGGGCCGGGCGCACTCCCTCTGGTCCAACCCAGCCACGGGAGCCGTCGAGGCCATCCCCCGCCACACCGAGATCGCCAACCTGCTGACTCGGAAGATCTGCCGGAATCTCGGCGTGCCCGAGCCCGGGGGCGAGGAGTAGCGCGGCAGGCTTCGCAACGGCGGATCCGGCGACCTGGCCAGGTCATCGCGCACGGCGCGCCGGGGGAGGTCATGCGGCCCGCCGACGTCGTCCAGGCGTATCTGGGGAAGGCCCATGCTTGAGACCGAGCGGCTCGAGGTCGCCTACGGCGACGCCCCCGCGCTGTGGGACGTCTCGCTCACCGTAGGCGAGGGGGAGCTGGTGTGCGTCGTCGGGCCGAATGGCAGCGGCAAGACCACCCTGATCAACGCGATCGCCGGCCTCCTGCCCGCCCGGAGCGGCCGGGTCCGCTTCCGCGGGGAGGAGCTGACGCGCGTCGCCCCTCACGAGATCTGCCGGCGTGGCATCGCGGTGGTGCCCGAGGGTCGCCGGCTGTTCACCGGCATGACGGTGGAGGAGAACCTCGAGATCGGCTGCTACGTGCCGTCGGCCCGGGCGGCGCGCCCCGAGCGCCTGGGGCGCGTCTACGGCATCTTCCCCCGGCTGTACGAGCGCCGGCGGCAGCTGGCCGGGACCCTGTCGGGCGGCGAGCAGCAGATGGCGGCCATCGGGCGCGCCCTCATGGCCGGCCCGCGCCTGTTGCTGCTCGACGAGCCCTCGCTGGGCCTGGCCCCCGCCATCGTGGACGCGCTGTTCGGGGTGATCGACGCCGTCCACCGGGACGGCGTGGCCGTGCTGCTCGTCGAGCAGAACGTGGGCAAGGCGCTGGGCCTGGCGACCCGCGCCTACGTGCTCGAGGAGGGCCGCATCGTCTCGGCCGGCACGCCGGCGGAGCTGCGCGCCCAGCCGCACATCCGGAGCGCCTACCTCGGCTACGCGGACGGCCCGGAGACCGGCGCCGACTGAGGGTCCGTGAGGCCCCATCCCCCGCTGGCCGCGAGGCCGGGCGGAAAGCCACGGGGCGGGAAGCCGCTTGACAGGCAGTCGGGCGATCGGCCACGCTGCCCCGGGACCGCGTGGATGCGCGGCGCCGCCGTGGGACCCCACGGCGAGCCGGCCGGGGAGGATGGCGCGATGAGGCAGCGGCTCGGATTCCGCGGGTATGCGTCGGAGTCCGGATCCACGATCTGAGAGCCGATGCCCACGCTCGGGTTCGTCGGGCTCGGGGCCATGGGCGGCCGGATGGCCAGGCGGCTGCTGGATGCCGGCCACCCGGTGGTCGGCTACAACCGGACGCGGAGCCGGGCCGAGTGGCTGGTCGGGGCCGGGATGCGGGCGGCGGCCTCCCCGCGCGCCGTCGCCGAGGCGGCCGAGGTGGTCTTCAGCATGGTGAGCGACACCGAGGCGCTCGGGGCCGTGACCGCCGGCCCCGACGGGATCCTGGCCGGCCTGCGCCCCGGCGCCGTCTACGTGGAGATGAGCACGGTCAGCCCGGCCGCGGCCCGCGCCCTCGGGGCGGAGGTGGCGGCGCGGGGTGCGGATATGATCGACGCCCCGGTGTCGGGCAGCGTCGCCACGCTGGAGGCCGGCCAGCTCGCATTCATGGTCGGCGGCGACCCGGCGGTGCTGGAGCGCGTGCGGCCGTACCTCCTCGCCATCGGCCCCACGATCACGCACGTCGGCGCCCTGGGGCTGGCGGTGACGATGAAGATCGCCATCAACCTCGGCCTGGCCACCCAGATGCTCGCCTTCAGCGAGGCGGTGCTGCTCGCCGAGAAGGCCGGCATCACCCGCGAGCGTGCGGTCGAGGCGCTGCTCCGGAGCGTGACCGCCTCCCCGATGGTGAAGTACCGGGGGCCCTTCGTCCTCGGCATGCCGGCGGAGCCGTGGTTCGACGTGGGCATGATGCAGAAGGACCTGAGGCTGGCCCTCGACCTCGGGCGGGCGGTGGGGGTGGTCTTGCCCAGCACCGCGCTCACGAACCAGCTCCTGACCGCCGCCCGGGGGCTCGGCCTCGCCCACGAGGACTTCGCGGTCGTGTTCGACGTCCTGGCGGAGATGAGCGGGCTGCCCCCGAGCTTGAAGCCCGGGGGGCCCCGCGCGGGAGACGCGTGATGGCGCTACCGACGTACGGCACCATGGGGGTCGACTGGGAGGAGCGGGTCAACTTCGATCGGCTCCGGCGGGACCGCCTGGCGCGGGTGACGGCCGAGCTGGGTCGCTCGGAGCTGGGGGCGCTCCTCTGCTTCGACATGTACAACATCCGCTACATCACGAACACGACGATCGGGGAGTGGGCCCGCGACAAGCTCTCCCGCTTCGCCCTCCTGCCGCGCGGCGCCGAGCCGATCATGTGGGACTTCGGCTCCGCCGCCCGCCACCACCAGCTCTACTGTCCCTGGCTCGGCGAGCGGTCGCGGGCCGGCATCTCCCTCCTGCGGGGGGCGATGACGCCGGAGATGGGGCGGGCCGAGGACCTCGCCCGCAAGATCAAGCGGGAGCTGGAGGCCCGGGGCCTCCACCGGGCGCCGCTCGGCGTGGACGTGATCGAGCTGCCGATCCTGGCCGCGCTCCAGAAGGAGGGGCTCCAGGTCGTGGACGGCCAGCAGCTCATGCAGACCGTCCGCCGCATCAAGACCTGGGACGAGATCGTCCTCCTCAACAGCGCCGCCATGATGGTGGACGCGGCCTACGAGGAGCTCTACCGGGCCCTCCGCCCGGGGATCCGGGAGAACGAGCTGGTCGGCATCGCCGCCAAGACGCTCTACGACCTGGGCTCCGAGGACGTGGAGGCGGTCAACGCGATCGCCGGCGAGCGCTGCAATCCGCACCCCCACGTCTTCTCCGACCGGGTGCTGCGGCCGGGCGATCCGGCCTACTTCGACATCCTCCACTCCTACATGGGCTACCGCACCTGCTACTACCGCTCCTTCGCGGTGGGCAGCGCCTCCCACGCCATGGTGGACGCCTACAAGCGCTGCCGGGAGCTGCTGGACGTCGCGATCTCGATGGTCAAGCCCGGGATCACGACGGCGGACATCGTGGCCACGTGGCCGCGGGCCCAGGAGTTCGGCTTCCCGGACGAGGAGGCGTGCTTCGGCCTCCAGTACGGCCACGGCGTCGGGCTCTCGATCTGGGAGCAGCCGGTCATGAGCCGGCTGGTGTCGCTCGAGCACCCGGTGGCGCTCGAGCCCGGCATGGTCTTCGCCCTCGAGAACTTCTGGCCGGCCTCGGACGGCTGGTCGGCGGCGCGCATCGAGGAGGAGGTGCTGGTCACCGAGACGGGGCACGAGATCCTGACCCGCTTCCCGGCCGAGACCCTGATCGTGGCCGGCACCCGGTACTGGACGGCGACCGGCCCCCTCCCGGGCACCCGCGAGCTGGACCCGACGGCCGGGCAGGGCCGATGAGCGTCGCATCGCGTCGTCGATCGGACGGCCTTCGGCCTTTGGGGTCGTCGCCCATCCTCGGCGTATGCGGCATACGCCTGCGGTGGGCGACTCCCTGCGTCGTTCGGACGGCCTTCGGCCTGGGGGCGCTGCTCGCTCCTCGGCCCTGCCCGGGCACCATGGCTCGCCCGAGAGTTGTTCAGGGAGACGAGCCGAGGCATCGGGAGGGTCTTCAGAGACCTCACCGAATGATCCGGTAGCCCGAGCCTGCGGCGCCGCCCGTGTCCGCCTCGCCGCGTCCGTCCCTCCCGGAGCTCGTCCGGGCGTTCGCGTGGATCGGGGCCATCAGCTTCGGCGGGGGACGGGCGGCTTACTTCCAGGACGAGCTGGTGGCCCGTCGCCGCTGGCTCACCAACGAGGAGTTCCTCGAGTCGATCGCGCTGAGCCAGATGCTGCCGGGACCGGGGATCGGGAACCTGGCCGCCTGTCTCGGCCAGCGCCTCGGCGGCTGGCGCGGGGCGTTGCTGGCCGTGGCGTGCCTGACGCTGCCCGGCGGGGCCATGACCCTCGGCGTGGCGTGGCTCTACTTCCGTGGGCTGCCGGCCACGCTGACGGGCGCGGTGGGGATGGGCGTGAGCGCCGCCTCGGTGGGGCTGGCCCTCGGCTCCGTGGTCCGCCTCCGGACCGGCATTCGCGATCTCGGCGGGTTCGCCATCGTGGCGATCACGTTCGTGCTCTTCGGCCCGCTCCACTGGCCGATCCACTGGGTGCTGCTGGCGTGCCTGCCGCCCGCCCTGGTCCTGGCCTGGCGGCGACGACCGTGACGGAGCTCGGCGCCCTCGCGCGGGTCTTCGGGCGGCTCGGCCTCCTCGCGTTCGGCGGGGGCCTGGGGATCCTCCCCGAGATGGAGCGGCAAACGGTTGAACATCCACGGCTGGGTCACGCATCGCGAGTTCGTTGACGCCTTCGCGTTCTCGCAGGTGACGCCGGGCCCCGGCATGCTCATGGTCGTCGTCATCGGCTTCCGGGCGGCGGGGCTCGCCGGCGCCCTCGTGGCCGGGCTCGCCATGTTCGGCCCGACCTCGCTGCTCACGGCGTTCGTGGCGGACCGGTGGGCGCGCCTGGGCGACTGGGGGCTCATGGAGCTCCTGCGAGGCACGCTGGCGCCGGTCGCGCTCGGGCTCCTGGCGGCCGGGTGCTACACGCTGGCCCGGCTGGGGGTGCACGGCCCCCTCACCGCCGGGATCGCCCTCGTCGCGCTCGTCGCCGTCGGCTGGCGGGGGTGGAGCCCGGCCCTCGTCGTCGTGGCCGGCGGGCTGATCGGCCTCGCGTCGCTCCGCTGAGAACCCGCGGCCACCATCGTTCCACTCCTGCCGTCCATTGGCTTCTCGCAACCCGCGGGAACCGGCCTGGCGGCCATGGCGTTCCGCTTCGAGCCGCGGCTCCGCCGCGGCCTCCGAAGGGGAGGCAGTCGGGGGGTCTTCCGAGACCCCCCGAAGCTTAGGCCGTGGTGACCTGGCCGATCCCGCCCCGGAGGGTGCCCGGCTCGATGCTGCCCCACAGCACCTCGTGGCCGGCCGGCAGCGCCCGGCTGTTCGGCATCGAGAGCCAGAGCCGGTAGAGCAGGCGCACCGCGCCCGTTCCCGCGTCGTCCTCGAAGGCCGTGCGGGCGTGGTAGACGACGTGGTTGTTGAGGAGCTGCATGTCGCCCGCCTCGAACCGCATCTCGAAGGACAGCTCGTCGGCCAGCGCCATGAGCAGCTCGATGCCCTCCCGCTGGGCGGCGCTGAGCGGCGGCACCCCCGGCACCATCTGGGCGATCTCGATGAAGGTGAGCGAGTAGTGGCTCGTGAACTTGCCGTCGCGCACCCCGAAGATGGGAAGCGGGTACACGCCGTCGGGGCGCTCCGCCTCCTCGCCGAAGCGGCTGCGATGGACGTCCCGGTAGAGCGCCTCGGCCAGGTCCGGCCGGCGCCGGATCATCTCGTTGTGGACGGCGACGGAGCTGGCCAGCTTGCTGACCCCGCCCGCCCGCGCCTGGCCGACGCAGAGGAGGCCGACCACGTCGCAGCGGTCGGTGTGGAAGCGGAGCGGTCCGTTCGAGAGCGTGCGCGCGTAGGAGGAGAGCACCGCGCCGCTGCCGCCGCCCGGGGCCGGGATCTGTCCATAGCGCTCGCCGACGCCGCGCCCCTCGTCGCGGATCTCGCGCATCAGCTCGCCCCGCCGGTTCTGGAACACGGGCCGGCCGAGGTGGCTGCCGAGGCCGAACCAGATCCGGCGCAGGTCCTCGGGGGTGTAGCGCTCGACCGGGAGGCCGCGCAGGGTGACGACCCCGCCGCCGTCCTCCAGCTCGCCGGCGACCTCGGCCAGCGTCGCCGGGAGCGTGCGGAGCGGGAAGCGCTCGCGCGTGGTCTCGTGCCACGCCACCCCCTGCGACCGGGCCGCGCGAAGGGCGGCGTCGATCTCGTCGCAGGCGTCGCGATCGAGCGTGCGGACCCAGCGCGTCGAGCGGGCCATCTCCTCGCCGCGCCAGGCACAGGGGCCGGAGATCGGCTGGAGGGTGGTCATGCCGGCGGCTTCCTTCCTCGCCACGCGATCGGCCGTGGCGGCGCCGTCGAGCATAGCAGAGCAGAGCCGGCGTGATAAGCGGCGGACCGAGGCAGGGGCCTGCGCCTGGCGTCAGCGCGCCTGAAGCACCGAGACGTTGGCGCCGAACCGGGTGGCGCCTCCCTTCGGAATCCGGATGAGATAGCGGCCCTTCGGGAGGTAGTCCTGGATGATCCCGGGGTTCAGCTCCCGGATCTCTCGATAGAACGAGCCGCCGGCTCTGGCGAGATCGGCCACGAGGATCCGGTTTTGCACCGAGACCTCGACGGTGTCCGCCTCGTGGGGCCGGTAGAGCTGCTCCGTCTGGACCTGGAGCCCGTAGCGCTCCGGGTGGGAGAGGATCAGCTTGGCGGCGAGCGCCCGGAAGACGTATCGCTCGGTCTCCGACGGCAGGGCGAGCTGGTAGTAGCTCGAGACCCCCTGGCGTCGGAGCGCATCCTCGACCCGGCCCTCCCCGGCGTTGTACCCGGCCAGGGCCAGCGGCCAGCTCCGGAACCGGGCGTGGAGGTCTTTGAGATACGCGAGCGCCGCAGCCGTGGACGACTCGGGGTTTCGCCGCTCGTCCCACCACGGGGTCACGGTGAGGCCATAGCGGCGGCCGGTCGAGGCGATGAACTGCCAGATCCCCAGGGCACTGGCCGAAGAAGTGGCCGTGGGCAGGAGGGCGCTCTCGATCACGGACACGTACTTCAAGTCGCCGGGCATCCCGGCCTTCTCCAGCTCGTACTCGATGTACGGAAAGTACCGTGCGCTCCGCTTCAGCCACAGGACCACCTGGGCGGGATTTCCCAGGGAGAGAAGGAATTCTCGTTCCAGGCGCTCGCGCACGTCCCAGCGGTCGAGCGGCACGGGCTCGCTCGCGAACGCCATCGTCTCGGGCAACACGTAGACGTGGAGCGCCTGGAGCGCGGCGGCCAGGCTCGCCTCGAGGCGTTCGACCCGCTCCCTCAGAACGCGCACCTCCTTCCTCAGATCGGCGGGCTCGCCGGCGGCGTCGGTCTGGGCCAGGCTGTTGGACTCGCTGGACACCACCGCCGCGCACGTCAGAGCGATCAGCAAGGGTCGCCGCATCGGTCCCTCCTGACCGGCAATTCAAGCAACGCTGGTGCCAGACGGAGGGTCTTCCAAGCGCACGTCGAAGGCGGCCGAGAACGCCCGGAAATCCAGAACGTTAGAATCCCGCCGCTGACGGTGGTGACGACGGGTGCCTCGACGGATCGGAACCAGACGGTGAGGAAAACGCTAGCGGCTTGCGGGGGGGGGGGATCATCCGATCTTCCTCATCCACCCGGGGAGGCTCCCCACCCGACCCCGGATGTCCGCTCGGATCCGGCGCGATCGTCTGCGGCGGACTGGCCGTACGGTCGCACGCGCCGGCCGCAGCGGCCCGGCGTGCTACTCGGTGGCCTTCGCCTGGGAGCTCCACTCCCAGGCGAGCTTCTGACGGAAGGCGGCGAGCTCCTCGACCGGCGCCGGGTGGTCGCCGCGGCGGGCCAGCTCGATCATCTTGCCGTCCATCAGCACCAGCCGGCGGGCGAGAACCTCCGCGAGCGTGGCGACGAGCTTGTAGACGGCGACATTCTCGCTCTCGAGCATCTGGACGAAGTCGGTCTTCGGGAGGATCCACAGCTCGCAGTCGGTCCCGGCGCGGACGGTCGCGGTGTATTTCCCCCGGAGCAGGAGGAGGCTCACTTCCCCGAGCACCGTCGGCGCCTCGACCTTCGCCAGCGGCTGGGCGCTGGCGGGATCACGGCCGCCTTTCGACACTTCCGCCGTGCCACGGAGCAGGATCATGAGCCCGGCCGTCTCGTTGCCCTCCCGGCAGATGAGCCCCCCCGCCGGCACCTTCCGGGGCACCATCGCCGAGACCAGCGTCGCCGCCTCTGTCGCGTTGAGCCGCCGGCAGAGAACCGAGCGGATCACCCTGACCAGCTCTTGATCGACCATCCTGGACCTCCCGCACCAAGGGGCCCGACGTGGGCGATCCCGACCGACCGCAGGTGATTATAGCGGGAAGGGGTCACTGTGGCCGCGAAATCATCACCGTCCGATCGAAGACCCCGCTGGCGAGCTGTCGGGCCGAGCCCAGTCCCCGGGCCTTCAGGATGTCCGGTTGCCCGCCCGCGAGCGGTCGTCTATCATCGGCGATCATGTCGCACCAGGACCGGCTGATCCGCCTCTCGCCCAACCTCTTCTGGTACCGGGACACCTGCAACGTCTACCTGCTGAAGCACGGCTCGCGCGGCCTCCTCGTCGACTTCGGCTCGGGGGCCGTGCTCGAGCACCTGGCCGAGGCCGGCGTGGACGAGGTGGAGTGGGTGCTCCACACCCATCACCACCGCGACCAGTGCCAGGGGGATCCGCTCCTGAACGAGCGCGGCATCCCCATCGCGGTGCCCGAGCGCGAGGCCGCGCTCTTTGCCGAGGCCGACGCCTTCTGGCGGCTCAAGCGCATCTACGACAACTACGACGTCTCCAGCATCGGCAACACGCTGGCCCGGCCGGTCCGGATCGACGGAGTCCTCCGCGACTACGCGACCTTCGCCTGGCGCGGTCACGACATCCGCGTCCTGCCGACCCCTGGCCACACCAAGGGCTCCGTCACGCTCCTGGCCGAGGTGGACGGCGTGCCCTCCGCGTTCTGCGGCGACCTGATCGCCGAGCCGGGTCACGTCACCTCGATCCACGACCTCCAGTGGCAGTACGGGCTGCCCGACGCCGTCGGCGCCGCGCTCCACTCGGTCACGCTGCTCGCCTCGCTCCCGCTCCAGCGCCTGCTCCCCTCCCACGGCCACCCCATGGACGACGCGCCGGCCGCGCTTCGTCTCCTGGAGCCGAAGCTGCGGGAGCTGTATGGCCTCCAGGCGGAGATGCGGAAGAACCGGGTGTGGCCCATCTGGCCGCACGCGGTGGACCAGCCCAAGGCCCACGTGCTCCCCCACCTCTGGGCCAACCCGCACTCGGTCGCCAACTGCTACGCGCTCCTGACCGACGACGGGCGCGCCCTCCTCCTGGACTACGGGTTCCCCAGCTGGGACCACATGGCGGCGGACCTGCGCTTCGTGGAGCACTCGCTCGACGAGCTGAAGGCGCTGGCCGGGCTCCGGTCGGTCGAGGCCGTCATCCCGAGCCACTACCACGACGACCACCTGGCGGGCCTGCCCTGGCTCCAGCAGACGCAGGGGACGCAGGCCTGGATCTTCGAGAACTTCGCCGAGATGGTGGCGGACCCCGCCGGGTACAACGTCCCCTGCCTCCTGCCCCATCCGATCCGCGTCGACCGGACGCTGGCGGACCGGGGCAGCGTGTCGTGGGACCGCTGGCGCTTCGACGTGTTCCACATGCCGGGCCACACCTGGTGGGCGCTGGGGCTGTTCGGCGAGGTCGACGGGACCCGGGTGGCGTTCACCGGCGACAACCTGCTCGCCGGCGCCGTCAGCCCGCTCCGGGCGGCGGCGCCCGTCTACCGGAACAAGATGCTGGTCGACTCGATCGCGGTGGGAGTCCGCCGCCTGATGGAGTTCGAGCCGGAGCTCCTGCTGACCGGCCACACCGGGGCGCTCCGCGTCGATCGGCGGATGCTGGAGGACTTCCACGCCTGGGCCCGGCAGCTCGAGGGGGTGTTCACCCGGCTGGTCGCCGTCCCCGCCGAGGTCAACTTCGCCCTCGACCCCAACTTCGCCACGCTCTATCCCTACCGGAGCGCGCGGAAGCCCGGCGAGCGCCTCGACCTGGAGCTCCGCGTCACCAACCACGGCGCGCGCGCCGCCGAGGCGCGGGCGGCGCTGGCCCTGCCGCCGGGCTGGGCGGCGCTCCCCGCCGAAGCGACGGCGGAGATCGGCCCCGCCGAGACCGGACGGCTCCGCTTCGTCGTCACGGTTCCTTCCGGCGCGGCTGGCCGGGCCGTGCTCTGCGCCGACCTGACGCTCGGCGACCGCCGCCTCGGCCAGGTGTGCGAGGCGCTGGTCGACGTCGCGCCCTGACGCGGCCCGGCACTAGACCAGCCGGGCCAGTCTGCGCTCGAGGACGGCGTCGGCGTTTCCGCGGGAACGTCCCCGGCGCCAGCCGGCTGCGCCCCGGCCCGGGTGTTGGTGCAATAGGCGGCTCGGGGCTTCTGCAACCCGGAGCACTTCAGACACGGGATGCTCCGCGCCGGGAACGGGCCCCGGCGCCACCCGCGGCTCGCAGGAATCAGTCGGCCGGGGCCGGGCGGAGGCGGGCCGCCGGGAAGCGGTCGAGGCGGTAGCCCTCGATCGTGGGCACCAGCGTCGTCCGGCCGCTCGTGATCAGGTCCGCGACGATGGCGCCGATGGCCGGCGAGGTCTGCACGCCGACCCCGCCGGCGCCGATCGCCTGGTAGAAGCCCGGCAGTCCGGGCGTCTCCCCGATGATGGGCTCCGAGTCGGGCGTCAGGGGGTACAGGCCGGCCCACCCGCCCTGGACCGTGAAGCGGCCGGCGGCCGGATAGCGAGCGGACAGGAGCTCCGACACCCGGGCGGCGTAGTCCCAGTCGGAATCCAGGCGGAAGGCGTCCGCGATCTCCGGGCGCTCCCAGTCGCCGTGCCCTTCCCAGTGGAGCCCCGCGATGAGGCGGCGCGGGGTGTCGTCCCGGAAGTAGAGGCCCTCGCGCTCGATCCCCGGCACGTAGTCCATGGTCATGGGGACGGGCCGCGCGAAGGGCTCGGGGGGCTCGAAGATGACGATCTGCCGCCGGTACCCGTCCACGGGCAGCTCGACGTCGGCCAGCCGGCCGATCGACCGGGCCCACGCCCCCGCCGCGTTGACCACGGTCTCGCAGGCGATCTCCTCGTCGCCACAGACCACGCCGGCGACCCGGCCGCTCCGGACCCGGATGCCGGTCACGCGGCGTCCCAGCCAGGCCTGGCCGCCGCCCTCCCTGCCGAGCTGCACGAACAGCTCGCACAGCCGGACGGGGTCGATGTACCCGTCGGAGGGGCCGAACAGGGCGCCGGCGAGATCCTCGACATGGAGGTCCGGCACCTGCCGCCGGACATCCGCGCGATCGAGGACGAGGGCATCGGCGACGCCGTACTCGCGCTGTATCTCGACGCTCCGCTGGAAGCGACCGAGGTCCTCCGCCGAGTGGCCGAGCCGCATGTACCCGTGGTGCACGAACGGCAGGCCGTGGTCCCGCTCGAAGCGCCGGAACAGCGCCATCGACCGGCCGCACAGCGCGATCTTTTCCGGGGCGAGATACTGGGTCTCCGCGACCGCCGCCGAGCGGCCGGAGGACCCGGCGGCGAGCCCGGCCTGCTCCACGAGGACGACGTCCCGGAGCCCCCGCTGAACCAGATGATAGAAGCAGCTCGTCCCGATGGCTCCGCCGCCGATCACGACCGCGCTGGCGTGCATACCTTCTCCCGGGCCCCGGCTAGGGCGATGCCGGCATGGTCAGGCCGTGCATCCCGCGGTAGTCGGAGGGCGACGGGGAGCGCCAGCCGTCCAGCAGGGTGGCGGCCGGCTGGTAGATCTCGACGCCCAGCGGGCGGCAAACCGAGATGGGGTCTCCGGCATCCGGGCCCCAGATCGGAATGGAGAGATCGCCCCCCGGACAGGTCGAGATCGCGCAGAGCAGGTCGATCTCGGCGAAGAACTCGAAGAAGTCGCCTTTCCGCGCCGGACTGGCCTTCATGAAGTAGCGGTCGTCCACGAGGCCCGTGACCTGGAAGATGTTGAGGACGTCGTGGACGTCGAGCTCGGTGAGGCCGTAGGGGAGGATCGCGCGGGTCAGGTTCGAGTGGCAGTGGAGGTCGAAGTCCTGCCCGGTCAGGAGCTTGTTGACGTAGGGGTCGCAGCGGGTCCCCAGGAGATCGTGGCACCGCCCGCCGTCCGCATCGACCCCGTACTGGACGGTGTCGTTCGTGATCGTGAGCAGGGGACGCAGGTACGGGAGCGTCGACCACAATCGATCGAACGTCGTCACGTGGGCGCGGTGGAGCTGCTTGGTCCGGGCGGCCCAGAACCGCTCACGGGGGTTGTGGAGGCTCCAGCAGTTGAAGTCGGCGACCTGGGGGCCTTCCACCACGACGATCCGGCAGAGCTGGCCGGCCCTGACCGGCCACGCCCGGCCCGAGCGGATCGGCACGACGAACCGATCGACCGTCGTGCGCTGGTCGGTCTCCCGGGCCAGGCGTCCGTAGAACGCGCGGTCCGCTTCCAGGGGTCCACCCGGAGTCGTCGGCAGATAGGTCCAGAGGCTCGAGGACATCGGTGGCTCCCTCATCTTCCGGCTCGCCCGGAGGTGGACTCAGCGTAGCCTCGGGGAACCAGAGGGTCAAGGCGTGGTCCGCTTGACCCGCGCTCTCCCGCTCACTATGCTGGCTTCCACGCGCGATCGATGCAGGAGGACAACGCCATGGACAAGTGGAACGTCGGCATCCTGATCTTCGACGACGTCGAGATCCTCGACTTCGCCGGCCCCTACGAGGTCTTCTCGCGGACCCGCCTCGTGGCCGGTCCGGAATCGCGGCGCTCGGAGGACAGCGCGCCGTTCCACGTCTTCACCGTGGCCCGGACGGCGGCGCCGATCGTCACGACCGGCGGCCTCCGGGTCGAGCCCCACCACGGGTTCGCCGACGCGCCGCCGATCGACCTGCTCGTCGTTCCGGGCGGGTGGGGGACCCGCCGGCTGATGCAGGATGCCGAGATGCTGGGGTGGATCGACCGGGTGGCAGCCCGGGCCCGCAAGGTCACCTCCGTGTGCACCGGCTCGCTCCTCCTGGCCCGGACCGGTCGACTGCAGGGGCGGCACGCGACCACCCACTGGGGGGCGCTCGACACCCTCGCCTCGCTCCAGGAGGGCGTGACCGTCGAGCGCGAGCATCGCGTGGTCGACGACGGCATCATCACCTCGGCCGGGGTGGCGTCGGGGATCGACATGGCCTTCTACGTCGTCGAGAGTCTGTTCGGCCCCGACGTCGCCGACGACACCGCCCACTACATCGAGTATCGCCGCGACGCCAAGCCGGCCCTCCGCGTTGAGAGGTCGACCGGCCCAGGAAGCCGACACCGCGGCTGTGGCATCAACCAGGTCGCGCGCCAGAGCCCGGAGGCCATACGCGAGTTCGGGAGGTCGCGAGCCCGGTGATGCGGAATGGCGGACTCAAGGCTCGAGGCGTCGGCAAGGGCGGTGCGGGCGGTGGAACGTTGGAGGCTACGCCCTGCGGCTGTTTTATCGGTTCGTTGCGGCTGGTTTCGGCAGTCTTCGGCGCGGTGGGCACTCCTGCCTAGTTTTGGTTGTCGTTCTTCACGGTGTTCCTTACGAGCCTCGCGGTTGTCCCATCTCTCTGTTCGCTCTTCGCATCCGTCGGCGCTGTTTGGTTCCTTCGCAGATCGCCTGCCGTTGAATGGGACGAGGCGGGCCTGACCCTGGGGTTTCTGTTCCACACGGAAAGGGTGAGGTGGGACGAGATCGAGTCGTTTCAGCCGTCCGACGTGGATCCGGCAGGCGAGGATGGAGGGCCGACGCCGGAACGGTCTGGACCGTCATCACCTACACGCGCTCTGGCGATGCCCGGCGACCGCCGTATAAAGCGATCCTCGCGCTCCCCGGGGTAATCGAGAACTTTCTTCGTGTCCCGGACGAGTGGATCACCGTCTTGGATCGGCGGGTCCCACAGCGGAACCGAACACCTGGCAGAGCGAGGATGGAATAGAGACGAGGCCCTGCGCAGGCGGAGGCGAGGCGCACGGCCGTGATGTCTCACGACTGGGCTGAGCCGGGCGCCGCTGGGCTAGCCCGCGCCCCGCCGCTTTCTGACCGCCGCCCGCTTCCGCTCGTCCAGCCGGGTGATGGCCGCCGCGGGCCGGGCGGGCGGCGGCTCCGCCCGCCTGGAGGGTGTCGGCGGGGATCCGGCACCCCCCACCTGTGCGAATCGAGATCTCCGCGCCCCCCCGAGAGAGGAGGGGCGGGCCACCCACGGCATTCCACATACCCCGAACCGCCTCGCCGGTTGACGGCCTCGCCGAACGTTGCTACCGTTTGCGGCGCGGGCGGCGGGGGGGCTGTGGTCGCCTGGCAGCGCACGTCTTCGTTCTCGCCCATCCCTTTCTGAGGAGGACCAGTCATGACGCGAGAAGCGTCCGATCCCGAGAACGGCCGCCACATGTCGCGGCGGGCAGTCATCACGGCCATGGGGGCGATCGCCGGCGCCGCGGTGCTCGCGCCCCGTATCGCCGCCGCCCAGCCCCCGGGCGGACCCGTCGCGCCGCCGAGCACCGTCACCAGCCCCCCGCGCGACTTCGGCCCCGGCGGGGCGCCCACCACCTACTTCTGGGACCCGGACATCATCGCCGTCGACCCGATGTTCGAGGGCCTGGCCCAGCCCAACAGCGCGATCAGGCGCCTGTGGACCGGCGCGCTCTGGTCGGAGGGGCCGGCCTGGAGCAGCCAGGGCCGCTACCTGGTGTGGAGCGACATCCCCAACAACCGGCAGCTCCGCTGGCTGGAAGACGACGGCGGCGTGAGCGTCTTCCGCATGCCGTCGAACAACAGCAACGGCAACACCTTCGACTTCCAGGGCCGTCAGCTCTCCTGCGAGCACCTCACCCGGCGCGTCGTCCGCTACGAGAACGACGGCTCGATCACCGTCATCGCGGACGCCTACAACGGCAAGCGGCTCAACTCCCCGAACGACGTCGTCCCCCACCCGGACGGGAGCTACTGGTTCACCGACCCGCCCTACGGCGGGCAGCTCTACGAGGGGGCGCCGGACGCGGCCGGCGGGCCGAGCAACGCGGCGGGCCGGCTCAAGCCGCGGCTGGGCCAGGCCGCCGAGATCGGCGGCGCCAAGCGGGAGCTGCCGACGGCCGTGTATCGCGTGGATCCGAGTGGTCGCGTGGACATGGTCGCGGACGAGAGCCAGACCCCGGATCCGAACGGGCTCACGTTCTCGCCCGACTACAAGAAGCTGTACGTCGTCACCACCGGCAAGGGGCCGGGCGACACCGGGCCGGGCGGCAAGGGTGAGATGTTCGTCTTCGATGTCGGGTCCGACAACAAGCTCTCCGGCTACAAGCTCTTCAGCGACTTCATGGTCGACGGGGTGAAGTGCGGGCCGGACGGCGTGCGGAGCGACGTCGACGGCAACCTGTGGTGCTCGAGCAACGCCGGCCGGGCCGTCGGCTACAGCGGCGTGACGGTGTGGACGCCGGAGGGCAAGCTCGTCGGGCGCATCCGGCTCCCGGAGATCTGCGGCAACGTCTGCTTCGGCGGCCCCAAGCGCAACCGCCTGTTCATGGCCGCCAGCCAGTCGCTGTACGCGGTGTACCTCAACACCCAGGGAGCGGCCCCGGGCTAGGCGCAGGTCCGCCCACGAGAGGTCCGGGAGGGGGCGTCGCCCCCCCCCCCGGGACTTCACCGACCGCCGGCGACGGCGCCCCGGCCGGGGCTCACCCGGGGAAGGGGCGGGAAGGAATCCCATGGCCGACCAGCACCGCATGTTCATCGACGGGCAGTGGGTGGAAGGCCAGTCCGGCCGGACCTTCGCCGTGAGGGATCCGGCCACCGGCGAGGCGATCGCCGAGGTGGCCGACGGCGGCGCCGCCGAGGCGACCCGGGCGGTCGAGGCCGCCGCTCGGGCGCTCCCGGCCTGGGCGGCGACGCCGGCCCGCGAGCGCGCCCCCGTCCTCCACCGGATCCAGGCCCTCATGGAGGCGCGGCGGGACGACCTGGCCCGCCTGGTGACGCGCGAGAACGGCAAGCCCTTCGAGGAGGCGCGGCGGGAGGTCGCCTTCGCCCTGGGCTACTTCGGCTGGTTCGCCGAGGAGGCGCGGCGTGCGTACGGGGACCTCGTGCCCTCGCCGTTCCGGGACAAGCGGCTCTGGGTCGTCCACCAGCCGGTCGGCGTGGTGGCCGCCATCACGCCGTGGAACTTCCCGGCGACGATGGTGACCCGCAAGATCGCTCCCGCCCTCGCGGCGGGCTGCCCGGTGGTCCTCAAGCCGGCCTCGGCCACGCCGCTGACGGCCCTGGCCCTGGCCGAGATCACCGCCGAGGCGGGGCTCCCGGCCGGCGTCTTCAACGTCGTGACCGGCGCCAAGTCCCGTCCGATCGGCGACGCCCTGGTCGGTCACCCGCTGGTCCGGAAGATCGCCTTCACCGGCTCGACCGACGTCGGGAAGCAGCTCATGCAGGCGGCGGCGCGCTCCCTCAAGCGCGTGTCGTTCGAGCTGGGCGGCAACGCGCCGTTCGTCGTCTTCGACGACGCCGACCTGGACGCGGCCGTCGAGGGCGCGGTGGCCATCAAGTATCTGCGGGTCGGCGGCCAGTCGTGTATCTGCGCGAACCGGATCTTCGTCCAGGACACCATCGCCGAGCGCTTCATCCCGCGCTTCGTGGAGGCGGTGCGGGCGCTCCGGGTGGGGCCGGGGTTCGAGCCCGGGGTGGTCGTTGGCCCCCTCATCAACGAAGAGACGCGCAAGCACGTCCACGGCCTCGTCGAGGACGCGGTGGCCCGGGGGGCGCGGGTGGCGCTGGGCGGCGGGGCGCTGAGCGAGGGGCCGCTGGCCCGGGGCTACTTTTACGCGCCCACCGTGCTCCTGGACGTCCGGGACGAGATGCGGGTCTGCCGGGAGGAGATCTTCGGCCCGGTGGCGCCGGTGCTGACGTTCGCGAGCGAGGCCGAGCTGATTGCCCGGGCCAACGACACCCAGTACGGGCTGGCGGCGTACCTCTACGCCCGCGACCTCGGCCGGGTCACGCGCGTGGCCGAGGCCCTCCAGTACGGGCTGATCGGGGTCAATGACGCCGCCGGGTACACCCACGAGATCCCCTTCGGCGGGTTCAAGGAGTCCGGCATCGGCCGGGAAGGTGGGCGGGAGGGCATCCACGAGTACACGGAGGTCAAGTCGGTCGTGGTGAACCTGCCGGCGCCCCGGTAGATCCTTCGGGGGGGTCTCGGAAGACCCCCCCGATGCCCCCCCGTCGTGGCGGCGGCTGTTGGACGGCCTTCGGCCTTTGGGCCGCCGCCCGGACGCTCTTCGTGGCTCACGTCGCACTGCAGCGACACCACCTGCTCCGATGAGCTCCCAGGGCGGCTCGCGCGCCTCACCGCGCGACCGGGCGCACCTCGGCGGCGGCGGGGGTGAGGGCGTGGCGCAGGACCTCGGCGGCGTCGTCCACGAAGACGAAGGCGAGCTGCCGGCGCAGCTCCTCCGGGACGTCCTCGACGTCCCGCTCGTTCCGCCCCGGCAGGATCACGGCCCGGATACCGGCCCGGTGCGCGGCCAGGACCTTCTCCTTGATCCCCCCGACCGGCAGCACCTTGCCGCGGAGCGTGATCTCCCCGGTCATGGCCACGTCGCTCCGCACCGGCCGCCCGGTGGCGAGCGAGGCCAGCGCCGTCATGATGGTCACCCCGGCCGAGGGCCCGTCCTTGGGGATGGCTCCGGCCGGCACGTGCACGTGGATGGTCTTGCCCTCGAAGAGCTTGGGATCGATGTCGAGCGCCTCGGCGTTGGACCGGACGTAGGAGACGGCGGCCTGCGCGCTCTCGCGCATGACGTCGCCGAGCATCCCGGTGAGGAGGAGCCGCTCCTCGGTGCTCGGCATCATGGTGACCTCGACGAACAGGACGTCGCCCGCCGGTGGGCGTCCAGGCCAGGCCGGTGGCGACACCCGGGCGGGTGGTCCGCTCGGCCACCTCGTCGAAGAACCGCGGCCGGCCGAGGTACTCGGCCAGGTTGTCGGCGGTGATCCGGACCGGCTCCGCGCTGGCCCTCGGCCAGCCGGCGGGCGACCTTCCGGGCGACGGCGGCGATCTCCCGCTCGAGGTTCCGCACGCCGGCCTCGCGGGTGTACCCCCGCACGATCTGGCGGAGGGCGTCGGGCTCGAAGGACAGCTCGTCCGTCGCCAGCCCGTGGGCGGCGAGCTGCTTGGGGATCAGGTACTCTCGCGCGATCCCGATCTTCTCCTCGTCGGTGTACCCGGACAGCGTCAGGATCTCCATCCGGTCACGCAGCGGCCCCGGGATGGTGTCGAGCGTGTTGGCGGTGGCGATGAACAGCACCTGCGACAGGTCGAAGGCCACCCCGAGGTAGTTGTCGACGAAGGTGTGGTTCTGGGCCGGATCCAGCACCTCCAGGAGCGCGGAGGAGGGATCGCCCCGCCAGTCCGCCCCGATCTTGTCGATCTCGTCGAGCATGAAGACGGGATCCCGGGTCTCGGCCCGCCGGAGCCCCTGGACGATGCGGCCGGGCATCGCGCCGATGTAGGTCCGCCGGTGCCCCCGGATCTCGGCCTCGTCCCGCACACCGCCCAGCGACATGCGGACGAACCGCCGGCCCAGGGCCCGGGCGATGCTCTGGCCGAGGCTGGTCTTGCCCACGCCGGGCGGGCCCACGAAGCACAGGATCGGCTCCCGGGCCGGCGTGTCGCCGGTCACGCGCGGCGGCTCGGCCGGCACCGGGGCCTGGCCGGCGGTGGACGGTTTCGCCTGGCCCGCGCGCTCCTGGCGGAGCTTCTTGACGGCCAGGTACTCGAGGATGCGATCCTTGATCTTCTCCAGGTCGAAGTGGTCCTCGTCCAGCACCTGGCGGGCCCGGCGGATGTCGATGGTCCCGCCGCTCAGCCTGCTCCAGGGCAGGCTCGCCATCCACTCGAGATACGTGTGGATCATGCCGTGCTCCGGCGAGGACGGGGGGATGCCCGCCAGCCGGCTCAGCTCGCGCTCCGCCTCCCGCCGGGCCTCGTCGGGCAGGCCCGCCTCCTCGATCCGGCGCCGCAGCTCGGCGACGTCGCCCTCGCCCCCTCCGTCCTCCCCGAGCTCCTGCTGGATGGAGCGGAGCTGCTCGCGCAGGTAGTACTCGCGCTGCTTCTTGGAGAGCCGCTCCTCGGTGTCGGTCGTGATCTTCCGGCCCAGCTCGCGCACGGCGAGCTCGCGCTGCAGCAGGTCGATCAGTCGGCGGAGCTTGGCCGGGACCGGGTCCAGCTCGAGGAGCTCCTGCCGCGCCGCCATGTCGAGGGGGACCACCGAGGCGACGAAGTAGACGACGTGGCGGGGATCGGTGACGTTCTCCACGGCGGCCGCCAGCTCGTCGGGCAGCTCCGGGGACACCGCCACCAGCCGGCGGAAGATGTCCACCACCGCCCGCCGCAGCGCGTCCACTTCCGTCGCCGGGGCCGTCAGCTCCCGGGCCACCTCGACCCGCGCGACCAGGTACGGCTCCGTACCCGACCAGGTCCAGCAGCCGGACCCGTTCGATGCCCTGGACCATCAGGCGCACGCTGCCGTCGGGAACCCGGGCGAGCTGGTGGATCATGCCCACGGTGCCCACCCGGTGGAGCTCGGCCAGCGTGGCCGGCTCCGCCTTCGGGTCACGCTGCGCCACCAGCGCCAGGAGCCGGTTGCCGCGCATGACGTCGTCGACGAGCCGGACGGAGCGCGGCTGTCCCACCGCGAGCGGGACGGCCGTCAGCGGGAAGACGACCGCGTCCCGGAGCGGCAGGATCGGGAGCGCATCGGGAACGACGAAGTCGCCGGAGCCCGCAGCCGGCTGGACGGCCATCAGTCGGCCTCCCCCCGCTTCGGCAGCGTGATGCGGAGCAGGCCCCGCTCGTGGCGCACCTCGACCCGCTCGGGGTCCACGGACGCCCACAGGGGCACCTCGAGCTGGAAGGGCCCCTGGCGGATGCCGGCCTCCTGGTAGACGGTCCCGGCCTGGCAGGCGGGAAGCTGCCGGCGCCCCTCGACGACGAGCGCGTCGTCGAAGAGCTGGACCTCGAAGTCCTCCTCCCCGACCCCGGCCAGGTCCACGATGATCTCGATCGTGGTCGGGGTCTCGTACGCGTCCGCATCGGGCCGCCAGCGAGGCTGGACCAGGAGGCGCAGACGATCGCTCGACCAGACGTCGCCGAGCGGCCACGTGTGGCCGGAGCGCACCACCATCGCGTAGCGGTAACCCAAGCGTCGGTAGCGCATGGCCGGTGCCTCTCATTGTGCGCATCGAACGCCGTCGGGTCAATCCGGCGCGGGCGGCGGTCGTGGGTGGCCCGACGGGTCCCCCCTCGCGAGGGACCCCGCGGTGAGTTATCCTTGCGTCGGGCGCCCGGCCGGCGCGAACCCATCCGATGCGCCGCGGGCAGAAGGAGGCGAATCATGGGTCTGCTCGATGAGCTTCTCGGCGGTCTGGCCCGAGGGGGCCTCGGTCAAGGGGTGGAACGGTCGCCGTCGCCGGCGGGCGGCGGAACGGCCACCGTGCTGATGGCGCTGCTGCCGGTCGTGCTGTCGATGCTCGCCAGCCGGCAGGGTGGCGGGTCGCCCGGCGCGGGAGCGGGCGGGCTCGGCGGACTGGGCGGGCTGCTCGATCAGCTCCGGCGCACGGGGTACGCGGAGCAGGCCGATTCGTGGGTCGGCACCGGCGACAATCTGCCGATTTCCCCCGACGTCATCTCGCAGGTGTTCGGCCGGGACGGCCTGTCGCGGATCGCCGCGCAGGCCGGGGTCACCGAGGACGAGGCCTCGGCGGGCCTGTCACAGCTGCTGCCGAACGTCGTGGACCGGGTGACGCCACAGGGCCGGATGCCCGACTTCGATTCGCTCGTCGCCAGCGTCGACGACCTGCAGCGTCGGCTCTAGGCGCAGGAGGCGGCGGCCCGGGGATTCCGCCGCCACGGTCGGCACGAAGGCCGGGAAGGAGGAGAACAATGGCCGAGGAGCCGAAGGATCAGTGGGACGCCACGCAGTGGCACGAGGTGAAGAAGGGCGAGACCCCCGCCCCCGGGAACTTGACACATCTGCCATGACTTTGGCGCGCCGAGGAACCTCGGGCCGTTTCGGGGGGGTCTCGGGAGACGCCCCAAAGCCCCCATCGGAGGCTGCGGCAAGGTCGCGAGAAGCCAGCCGGCGACAGGAGGTCCCGAACCAATGCGCATCGTTGCGGTGGTCGTCGCGATCGCGCTGATCGTCGCCGGCTACTTCTGGGCCGTCCTGAAGTGGAGCTACTCGAGCGGCGAGCGCGCCGGCTGGGTCCAGAAGTTCTCGCGGAAGGGCTGGGTCTGCAAGACGTGGGAGGGCGAGCTGGCGATGGTGTCGATGCCGGGCGCGATCCCGGAGAAGTTCTACTTCACGGTGAGGGACGACGCGGTGGCCGAGCGGATCAACCGGGTGATGGGCAAGCGGGTGACGCTCCACTACGAGGAGAAGGTGGGGCTCCCGAGCTCCTGCTTCGGCGAGACCCGACACTTCGTCAGCAGGGTGACCGTCGTCGACGAGATGCCGCTCGGGCCCGGCGGCCCCGGGCTCGCCCCGGCCACTCCGATCCCGCCGCCGGGCACCGCCGCGCCGAAGGGCTGATCCGGGGACTCGACGGCGCGCATCCCGGCCTCCCGGCGCGGGCGTGACCGGCCGTCAGTCGACGCCGCCGTAGCCGCCGAACCGGGACTGGTGCTCGCCCCGGGTCGGAGTAGAAGATTTGTATTGATGATCAGGTCTTGACAAGAAAATGGGAATCCCCTAGGGTCCGGGAGGTGGCAACCGACCCTCCCGATCCCCGCGCCCGGCGGACGCCGCGCTATCTCGCGGTCACCGAGGCGCTCCGCGCGCAGATCGCCGCCGCCGCGCCCAACACGCTCCTGCCCACCGAGCAGGAGCTGGCCCGCCACTTCGGTGTGAGCCGGCTGACGCTGCGGCGGTCGCTCGGGTTGCTGGAGCGGAGCGGGCTCGTGTCGCGCCAGCGAGGTCGGGGCACCATCGTCAGTCCGCCCAAGGTGACCCGATTGCTCGCGCCACTGTACACGCTCGAGGAGGATTTCCGGCGGCAGGGCCTCAAGCTCGAGACTCGAGTCTTGAATTACGAGCGGGCGGTCGAGGCGCCGGGCCCCATCCGGGAGCGGCTCCGGCTGGGCCGCCGGCGACAGGCGGCGGTGCTGGCGCTGGTCCGGCTCGTCGAGGGCCGGATCATCGCGTACGACCGCGCGTACATCCCGACGTCCCTGGTCGGCCGCTTCCAGCCCGAGGAGGTCGGCGAGCACCCCCTGCTGGAGGTGCTGCGCGAGCATGCGGGGATCCGCATCGGGCGGCTGGACTGGGAGATCGAGATCCTGCCGGCGGGGCCGGACGCGGCGAGCGCGCTGGGAATCACGCCGGGGGTCCTGGTGGTGGCCAGCCGGACGACGGCGTACGCGGACGACGGGTCGCCCGTCTCCAGAAGTGAGCGCTGCTACCGGATCGACCGGGTGAAGTTCCATTTCGCCACCGAGTACGCGCCTGACGCCGCGCCGGCGGAGCTGAGGCTGGCGACCGGGAAGCGACGGCCCGGGGCCGGGCGCCCGGCCCGGCCGAAGCGCAAGTGAGCCGAGGCCGCCGCCGACGGCGGCCGGATTCCCTGGAACGCGCAGGCACGTGAGGGCGTCTCGATGATCCGTCGGGTGCTGACGCTGGCAGTGGCGGTCCTGGTCGGAAGCCTGATGATCGCGGGTGGCGCGCACGCGCAGCCCCGGGCCGGCGACTTCCCCGCCGGCAAGCCGATCACGCTGATCGTGCCGTACGCGGCGGGGGGCACCACCGACGCCGGCGCGCGCTTGCTGGCCGCCCGTCTGGAGGAGGAGCTGGCGACGAGGGTCCAGGTCGTCAACCGGCCCGGAGCGGCGTCCCAGGTGGGGATCTCGTCCCTGCTCAACGCGCCACCGAACGGGTACACGCTGTCGTACGCGGTGATCCCGACGATCATCACCCACTACTCGGATCCGGGGCGCGAGGCCCCCTACGGGCGCAAGGATTTCCAGCCAGTGGCCCACCACCACCTCATCCCGGCCATGGTCGCGGTGCCGGCGGACAGCCCCTACAAGACGCTGGCGGAGTTCGTCGAGGCGGCGCGGGCCAATCCGGGCAAGATCAGCATCAGCGACAGCGCCCTGATGGGCAACCCTCACCTGGCCGTCCTGATGCTGCAGAAAGCGGCCGGGGTCCGGTTCGCCTCCGTGCACTTCGACGGCGGCGCCCCGTCGGTCACCGCGCTGCTCGGCGGGCACGTGAACGGGCTGGCCGGTGGGATCTCGGACGCCGTGCCCCACGTCAGGTCCGGGAAGTTCCGGGTCCTGGGCATCGCCGCCGACCAGGAGAACGAGTTCCTGCCGGGAGTGCCCACGATGAAGTCGCAGGGCTTCAACGTGGTGTCGGTCTCGGCGACCGGCATCCTGGCGCGCGCCGGCACCCCCCGGGACGTGGTGGAGACCCTGGCCCGGGCCATCAAGAAGATCGTGGAGAGCGACGACCACCGGAAGAAGCTGAACGCCCTGGGTGTCTCGCCGCACTACCTCGATCCGGACGAGTACGCGGCGTTCTGGGCAAGCTCCGAGGCGCGGGTCGCCCCGATCGTGAAGGAGCTCAGGGCGTCTCAGTAGGGACGAAGCCCGCCGGATGCCGGGGCGGGACCGGATCGCTTGCCGCCGGATGTCGACGGAACCCCGAGCCAACACGCGACAAGAGGAGGCACGGTCGGACATGGCCAGCGACACGCTGAAATACTTCCGGATGGAGACGGACAGTCAGGGCATCACCGTCGTGACCTTCGACCGGCCGCCGGTCAACGCCGTCTCCTTCGACGTCTACCCCGAGATCCGGGCGGTGTGCGAGATCATCGAGGCGACGGACCAGACCCGCGTGGTCGTGCTGACCGCTCCCCCGGGGAACCGGGCGTGGTGCGGCGGGGCGGACGTGCGGAACTTCCTCCCGCTCGACTACGAGAGCCGACTGGAGCGGTACGAGCTCATCAACCAGTGCATGCCCCGCTTCTACAACCTGGACCGGCCGGTGGTTGGCGCCATCAACGGTCATTCGGTGGGGGTGGGACTGGTGCTGGCGAGCTTCTGCGACATCCGGGTCGCCTGGAGCGACGCCTTCTTCGCCTGTCCGGAGATCGACCGGGGCGTGCTGGCGGGTGGGGGCGCCTTCCTCTCGCGGATCGGCGTGCCGCCCGGGATCATCCGGGAAATGATGTACACCGGCGGGAGGTTCACGGCCGAGCAGCTCCGCCATACCGGGATGTTCAACTACATCGTGCCCCGGGACCAGGTGCTGCCGAAGGCGATGGAGATCGCCCGGACCATCGCCAAGAAGAGCCTGCCGGCGCTGAAGGCGAACAAGCTCTGCACCAACGCCACGGAGTCCCTGTCCTGGAACGACGGCTACAAGATGACCCAGCAGTACAGCGCGAAGCTGACGGTCACCAAGGACGCCAAGGAGGGCATCCGGGCCTTCCTCGAGAAGCGGGAAGCGAAGTACACGGACCGCTAGGATATCGGGGGGTCTGGGAAGACCCCCTCCGAGACCTCCAGGAGAGGGTTGCGGCGGCAAAGCCGCCGCTCGGCGGCTCTTCATGGCTCACGTCGCACGGCTCACTACACGACGTGCTTCGACGGGCTCCTACGACAGGGACGGCGGCACCGCCTGCCAGACGACGCGCTCGCCGTGAGCTCCTTCGCGGACGTGTCCGGTCTTCTCGAGCCGAGATCGATCGCGGTGATCGGCGCCTCGGATCAGCCGGGGAACCTCGGCGGGACCGCGGTCCGGTACCTGCAAAAGTTCGCCTACCCCGGTCCCGTCTGGCCCGTGAACCCGAGGCGGCAGACGGTGGCCGGGCTGCCGTGCTTCCCGAAGGTCGCGAGTCTCCCGGGCCCCGCCGACCTGGCCATCCTGGCCATCTCGGCCGACGCGATCGTGGACATGGTGCGCGAGTGCGCCGAGGCCGGGATCGCGCACGGCATCGTGTGGGCGGGCGGCTTCGCCGAGGTCGGCGGGGAAGGGGTCCGGCGCCAGCAGGCGCTCGTCGAGATGTGCCGCCGGACCGGCTTCAAGCTGTGCGGGCCCAACTGCATCGGCATCGTCAACACGCGGCTGCCGATGACCGCCAGCTTCGCCTCGTCGCTCCTCGAGGCGGAGCGGATGCTCCCGGGCAACATCTCCATGATCAGCCAGAGCGGCGGGATGGCCACGGTCGCCCAGGCCCTCGCCCAGCGGGCCGGCTTCGGGTTCCGGTACGTCGTCAGCACCGGCAACGAGGCGGTGCTGACCACGGCCGACTTCATCCACGGGCTCGTCAAGGATCCGGAGACCCGGGTCATCGCCACGTACCTGGAGGGCGTCGACGACGGCGCGAAGTTCGTGACCGCGCTGGAGGAGGCTCGCCGGGCCCGCAAGCCGGTCATCGTCCTCAAGGGCGGCGTCACCGCGGCCAGCGCCCGGGCCGCGGTCGCCCACACCGGGGCGCTGGCGGGGGAAGACCGGGTCTGGAGCGCCCTGCTCCGGGAGCACGCCGTGATCCGGGTGCACTCCCAGGAGGAGCTCCTGGACGTGGCGATGCTCCTGAGCGGCACCGACCCCGACAAGCTGCCGGCGGGGAACGGCGTGGCGGCGGTGACGTTCGGGGGCGGCAGCGGCGTACTCTCGGCCGACCAGTGCGTGCAGCACGGCCTGACCACGCCGCCGCTGGCGGCCGCCACCGCGGAGCGCCTGAAGACCCTGGTCACGCCGCTCGCCTCCATCGCCAATCCCATCGACCTGACGCCCGACACCTACAACCAGCCGGACTGGCTCGCGCGGCTTCCGCAGGCGCTGGACGTCATCGCGGCCGACCCCAGCATCCACACGGTGTTCTTCCAGTTCGGGGCGATGGCTCACCGGGCGACGGAGATGATGGACACCGTCGGCGCCCTCCGGAGCCGGACCGCCCGGACCGTCTGCGTGGCGTGGCCGATGGCGTCGCGGGCGGTGCTGGAGCGGCTGCCGGCCGAGGGGGTCTATCCGTTCCCGGAGATCGCCCGCGGCCTCCGGGCCATCGGCCAGGTGGCCCGCTACCGGGCCGCGCTCGCGGAGCCGCCCCGGCTCGACGACGGCGAGGTGCCGGCGTTCGACTGGTCCGCCTTTCTGTCGGCACCACCGGCGGCCGGCACGGTGGTCTCCGAGCCGCAGTGCCACCGCATCCTGGCCACCGCCGGTCTGCCGACGGCGGCCGGCCGGCTCGCCGGCTCTCCGGACGAGGCGATCCGGGCGGCGGCCGCGGTGGGCTATCCGGTGGCCCTCAAGGGCATCTCGCCGGCGGTGACGCATCGGGCGGCGGCGGGTCTCGTGGCCCTCGGGGTCCGCTCCGACGGGGAGACGCGTGAGGCCTTCGAGCGGCTCACCGCCCGGGCGACCGCGATGGGGTTGCGCCTGGAGGGGATCTACGTCCAGCACATGGTGGCCGGCGGGCTGGAGCTGCTGGTGTCGGCCTTCCGCGATCCGCTGTTCGGCGTGATGGTCTCCTGCGGCGCCGGCGGCAACCTGACCGAGGTGATCGACGACGTGGTTTTGGAGCGCGCGCCCGTCGGTGAGGCCGCCGCGCTCCGCATGGTGGAGCGACTCCGGGTCGTCCGGCACGCGCGCCGGCTGAACCCGGAGCTGGACGGGGGCGCGGCGGCGCGATTCGTCGCGCGGTTCTCGCGCCTGGCGGCCACGGCGCCGTGGCGGCGGTTCGTCCTGGAGGTGAACCCCATCCGGGCGGGCCGGGACGCCGCGGTGGCGGTCGACGGGCTCCTGGTCGTGGAGGAGCCGTGAGGTCGTGTGAAGGAATGGATCCTCCGACTCCCCCCTCCCCCCGGCCAAAGGCCGAAGGCCGTCCATGGGTGGGGGAGGGGGGTTGGGGGGGTGGGCGGGCGGTCCCGAAATGAAGCGGCCTTACCAGGTCACCGCGGTGCTCTGCCTCCTGTTCGCGGCGTTCGTCCTGCGGCAGTCGCTCGCCTTGAAGCTCTACACCTCGATGGGGCCCGGCCCCGGCTTCTTCCCGTTCTGGCTCGCCATCCTCTTCGCCGGCCTCGCGCTGATCATGCTCGGGCAGGCCACCCTCGCGCCCTCCACCCCGAGGCCGGCGGATTTCTTCGCCACCCGGACCGGCTACCTCCGCATCGCGACCATCGTCGGCTCGCTGGTCGGTACCGTCCTCCTGCTCGACCCGCTGGGATTCCGCCTCACCACGCTGGCGTTCTACCTCGTCCTGCTGAACGTCCTCAGCCGGCAGAGCTGGCTGGTGACCCTCGTGATCGCTGTCGCGGGGAGCTTCGGCGTCTACTACGTCTTCGCCGAAGTCCTGAGGATCCCGCTGCCCGTGGGCCTGCTCGGAGTGTAGGTCCGGAGCTGGTGAGGGACCGGCGTGGAGAGTCTCCACTTCCTGCTGGGCGGCTTCGCGACCGCGCTCGAGCCCACCAACCTGCTCTTTGCGCTCATCGGCTGCGTGCTGGGAACGCTGGTCGGGATCCTGCCGGGCATCGGACCGGTGGCGGGCACGGCCATGTTGATCCCCGTCACCTTCGCGCTCAAGCCGACGCCGGCCATCATCATGCTGGCCGCGATCTACTACGGCGCCATGTACGGCGGCTCGACGACGTCGATCCTGGTCAACGTGCCGGGCGAGGCCGCCTCGGCCATCACCTGCCTGGACGGGTACGAGATGGCCAAGCAGGGCCGGGCGGGGCCGGCGCTGGCCGTCGCCGCCCTCGGGTCGTTCTTCGGGGGGACGGTCGCCACCCTGGGCCTGGTCCTGCTGGCGTTGCCGCTCACCGAGTTCGCGCTCCGGTTCGGTCCGCCGGAGTTCTTCTCGCTGATGGTGCTGGGGTTGTCGCTGGTCACCGGGCTGGCCGGCCGGTCGCTGGTGCGGGCGCTGATGTCGGCGGTCTTCGGCCTCTTGATCGCCATGATCGGGATCGATCCCGTGATGGGCGCCCCCCGCTTCACGTTCGGGCGGACCGAGCTGCAGGACGGCCTGGGGGTGGTGCCGGTAGCGATGGGACTGTTCGGCATCGGCGAGATCCTGCTCAACGCCGAGCGCGGGGTGGGCCGGGTCTTCGAGACGACGCTCAGATCGCTGATCCCGTCGGCCCGGGATCTCCGCGACTCGTGGCGGCCCATCCTGCGGGGCACCGGGATCGGCTTCTTCATCGGCCTCATCCCGGGCATCGGGGCGGTAGTGCCGACCATGATCTCCTACGTCGCCGAGAAGCGTCTGTCCCGGACGCCCGAGCGCTTCGGGACCGGGATGATCCAGGGGGTGGCCGGCCCCGAGTCGGCCAACAACGCCTACGCCAACGCCGCGCTCATCCCGCTCTTCACGCTGGGGATCCCCGGCTCGCCCACCGTGGCCGTCATCATGGGGGCCTTCATGATGAACGGCCTGATCCCGGGTCCGTTCCTGTTCCGGGACCATCCCGACTTCGTGTGGGCGGTGATCGCCAGCCTGTACATCGGCAACCTGATGCTGGTGATCCTCAACCTGCCGTTCATCCCGCTCTGGGTGGCCGTCCTGAAGGTCCCCTACTCGATCCTCTTCACGGCCATCCTCGGCTTCTGCGTCCTGGGGGCGTACAGCCTCAGCGGCAGCGTCTTCGACGTCGGCGTGATGACCGTGTTCGGGGTGTTCGGCTATCTCCTGAACAAGCTGGACGTGCCGGCGGCGCCCATGATCCTGACGATGGTGCTGGGGCCGCTGATGGAGCGCGCTCTCCGGCAGTCGCTCGACCTCTCGCAGGGCGACATGACGATCTTCGTCACCCGGCCCATCTCGGCGGTGACGCTGGCCGTCGCCGCCCTGTTCGTGACCACGTCGCTGATGCAGGTGGCCGCCCGTGTGAAGGGACAGGATTCTCAGGTGTGAGCGGACCGGGCCGATACGCGTCGCGCCGGGTCGTCGGTCGGACGGCCTTCAGCCTGGGGGGCGCTCGCGTCTCGGCCCGGTCCGATGCTGGTATATCCCAGTGTGTTGAAGAGGGTGGGGCAATGAGGTGCACGTTCCACGCGCGAAACGGCAGGAGGTGCTGCATGAGACGGATTCGAATTCTCGCGGTCTTGGCGTTGGTCGCCGCCCTGGTGGCTCCGGTGTCGGCGCAGGAGACGCCGAAGGCGGGAGGCGAGCTGGTGTATTCGGTCCTGGCCGAGCCGCCGTCGTTCGATGCCCACCAGGAGGCGACGTTCGCGGTGCCCCACACCACCGCGCCGTTCTACAGCCTGCTGGTGAAGATCGACCCGGTGGAGTATCCCAAGGTCGTGCCCGACCTGGCCGAGTCGTGGACCATCTCGGCGGACGGCCGGGTGTACGAGTTCAAGCTCCGTGACGGGGTGAAGTTCCACGACGGGGCCCTCCTCACCGCCCGGGACGTCAAGGCGAGCCTGGACCACGTCGTCTCCCCGCCGGCGGGGGTCACCAGCCCGCGGAAGGCGGTGTACTCGCAGATCGAGGCGATCGAGGCGCCCAACCCCCGGACGGTGCGCGTCCGGCTGAAGCGCGCCCAGCCGGGGATGCTCACGTTCCTCGCCTCGCCGTGGAACTACATCTACAAGGCCGAGCTGCTCGAGAAGGATCCGAGCTGGCACAAGAAGAACGTCATGGGGACCGGCCCCTTCAAGCTGGGTGAGTACGTGCCGGGCTCGCACGTCACCGGCAAGAAGAACCCCGACTACTTCGTCAAGGGGCTGCCGTATCTCGACGGCTTCCGGGCGCTGTTCATCGTGGACGGCGCCGCGCGGGTGGCGGCGTTCCGGGGCGGGCGCGTCGCCGCCGACTTCGTTGGCGCCACCCCGCTCCTCGACCAGGCCAGCCTGAAGCAGGCGCTGGGAGACAAGCTGGTCATCCAGCGGAGCCCGTGGTCGTGCGTCCTGACCATCGCGTTCCACCACGAGAAGAAGCCGTTCGACGACCCCCGGGTGCGCCGCGCCCTCAGCCTGGCCCTCGACCGCCGGGAGGCCGCCCGCGTGCTGAACGAGTTCAGCGAGTACGGCACGGTGGCCGGGATCAGCCAGCCCGGGGCGCCGTACGCCATGCCCGAGGCGGAGCTGGAGAAGGTGCCCGGCTACTGGCGGGACATCGAGCGGAGCCGCACCGAGGCGCGCCGCCTGCTGAAGGAGGCGGGGCTCCCCGACAACTTCTCGTTCGCCTTCAGCAACCGCGGCCTCACCGGCGCCCAGCGGGTCGGGGTGTACGTGATCGACCAGTGGCGGAAGATCGGGGTTCAGGCGACCCACCGGGTGCTCGAGACCGGGCCGTACTTCACGGCGCTGCGCTCCGGGGACTACGAGGTGTCGGTCGACTTCTCCTGCGACTTCGCCGACGAGCCGGACCTGCAGCTGACCAAGTACATCTCTTCGGACAAGAGCCCCATCAACTACGCCCGGTACTCGGACCCGGTCATCGACGAGCTGTTCGAGCGCCAGAGCCGGGAGCAGAACCCCGACCGGCGCAAGCAGCTCGTGTGGGAGTTCGAGCGGCGGATCCTGGGCGAGATGGCCCACCAGGTGATCATCCTCGGGCAGGTGCGGGCGGTGACGCTCTGGGACTACGTGAAGGGCTGGAAGGTGACGCCGTCCCACTACCTGAACCAGGACCTGGGAACGGTCTGGCTGGCGAAGTAACTTTCTGCTCCCTCTTCCAGGGAGAGGGTCGGGGTGAGGGTTCATGGCGGCGCCGGTCGCCCCTCATCCTGGCCCTCTCCCCCGGTGGGGGAGAGGGAACTGGTACTGGATGCGCACGTACGTGCTCAAGCGCCTGCTGCTGGTGGTGCCGACGCTGCTGGGCGTCGCCACGATCGTGTTCGTGCTGCTCCGGGTGGTTCCCGGCGACGTCGTGCTGCTGCGCCTCGCCGGCGAAGGGGGGAAGGTGGCCGACGAGGTGCTGCGCGCGGAGCGAGCCCGCCTCGGGCTGGACCAGCCCCTCTGGCGGCAGTACGTGGGCTGGATCTGGGGCCTCGGTCACGGCGAGCTCGGGCTCTCGATGTGGACCGGCCGCCCCGTCACGCAGGAGATCCGGATCCGGCTGCCGCTGAGCCTCGAGCTGACGCTCCTGGCCACGCTGGTGGCCGTCCTGGTGGCGATCCCTCTCGGCACCCTGGCCGCGCTCCACCGCGCGACCTGGATCGACTACCTGCTGCGCGTGCTCACGCTCGCCGGCCTGTCCATGCCGTCGTTCTGGGTCGGGGTCATGCTCGTCCTGGCGCTCCTGCTCCTGTTTCGCTGGAGCCCCCCGGTCACGTTCACCTCCTTCTGGGACGATCCGGTGGCCAACCTGGCCCAGCTGGTGTGGCCGGCCCTCGTGGTCGGATTGCGGAGCGTGGCCCTCACCGCGCGGATGATGCGGTCGGCGCTGCTCGAGGTGCTGGGGGACGACTACGTCCGGACGGCGCGGGCCAAGGGGCTCCCCGAGCGCGCGGTCGTGCGGCGGCACGCCGTCCGGAACGCGCTGCTGCCGGTGATCACCGTGATCGGCCTGGAGTCGGCCGTGATCCTGGGGGGGCTGGTGGTCACGGAGCAGGTCTTCAACCTGAACGGCCTCGGCAAGCTCCTGCTGGAGGCCGTCACCCGGCGCGACTACACGCTGACCCAGGCGCTGATCATGCTCTCCGCCTCCGCCTTCGTGGTCATGAACCTCCTCGTCGACCTCTGCTACGCATGGCTGGATCCGCGTATCCGATACCAGTAGCGCTTCCGGCGGGTCTCGGTCGGCGGCGGGTCGGGCGGCTGCTCCGAGCGTATCCGCTGGGCGTGTTCGGGGCGGTGGTCCTCGTCACGATGACGCTAGCCGCGGTCTTCGCGACCTGGCTCGCGCCCTACGATCCGCTGGAGACCAACTATGCCATGGTGGTCCGGCCCCCGAGCGCGAGCCACTGGCTGGGGACCGATCACTTCGGGCGGGACGTGCTGAGCCGCCTGATCTTCGGCGCCCGGACGGCGTTGCTGGTCGGCCTCGTCTCGTCGTTCGTCAGCGCGACGCTCGGCTCCCTGGTCGGGGCGACGACGGCGTACTTCGGCGGGAGGGTGGACCTGATCGTCCAGCGGTTCACCGACATCCTCCTCTCCTTCCCGCTGGTGATCCTGGCCATCGCCGTGGTCGCCGCGCTCGGGGCCGGGACCGCCCAGGTCATCGCGGCCATCGTCGTCCCCATGGTGCCCCGAGCCACGCGGGTGGTGCGGGCGAGCGCGCTGGCGATCCGGCAGATGCCGTACATCGAGGCCGCCCACGGCACGGGCGTGGGCGACCTGCGGGTCATCTTTCGCCATCTCCTGCCGAACGTGGTCGCCCCGTACCTCGTCCTGCTGACCGCGTTCCTGGCCGAGGTGATCGTGCTGGAGGCCAGCCTGAGCTTCCTGGGGCTGGGCGTCGTCGAGCCGACCCCGGCGTGGGGGCTGATGCTGCGGGATTTCGCGGGGTCCTACGCCGAGAGCGCGCCCTGGCTGCCGCTCGCCCCCGGCGTGGCGATCAGCCTGGGGGTCTTCGGCTTCAACCTCCTGGGGGACGCCGTGCGCGACGCCCTCGATCCTCGCCTGCGGGGCTGATGGGACGCCTCGACGGCAAGGTGGTGCTGATCAGCGGCGGCGCCCGGGGCCAGGGCGCGGTCGAGGTCCGGCTCTTCGCCCGCGAGGGGGCCCGGGTGGTCTTCGGCGACCTCCTGGACACCGAGGGACGGCAGCTCGAGGCCGAGATTCGCGGCGCCGGTGGCGAGGCGACGTACCTCCACCTCGACGTCACCCGCGAGGACGACTGGCGGGCCGCGGTGGGCGCGGCGGTGAATCGATACGGGCGCCTGGACGTCTTGGTCAATAACGCCGGCATTCTCCTGCGCAAGCGCACCGAGGACACCACCGCCGAGGAGTGGGACCGCGTTCTCGCCGTCAACGTCACCGGCGTGTTCTTCGGGACCAAGCACGCGCTCCCCGCCCTGCGACAGGCCGGCGGTGGCTCGATCGTCAACATCTCGTCCATCGCCGGCCTGGTGGGAAGCGTGTACGGCTCCTCGGCCTACACCGCGACGAAGGGCGCGGTGCGGCTCTTCACCAAGTCGATCGCGATCCAGCACGCCGGCGAGAACATCCGGTGCAACTCGATCCATCCGGGCCCGATCGACACCGAGATGATGCGCGACGTGTTCGGGGATCCGGCGACGCGGGAGGAGCGGCGCAACCGGATCCCGCTGCGACGGATCGGGCGGGCCGAGGACGTCGCGTACGGGGCCCTCTATCTCGCCTCCGACGAGGCGTCGTTCGTCACGGGGGCCGAGCTGGTCATCGACGGCGGCATCACCGCGCAGTGAAGGAACGGAGAGCGTGTGAAGGAACGGGGCCGTCCGGCCCCCCCCTCCCCCCAGTGGGTGGGGGAGGGGGGCTGGGGGGGTAGGCGGGAGGTCGCGAATGAAGCGGAGCACGGATCGGATCCTGACGACGCACACCGGCAGCCTGCCTCGGCCAGCCGAGCTGGTGGACATGCTGCGACGGGCCGAGGCGGGCGAGCCTGGGGACCGGGCGGCGTTCGACGCCGCGGTCCGGGCGGCCGTGGACGACACCGTCCGCAAGCAGGTCGGGGCCGGCGTGGACGTCGTCAACGACGGTGAGCAGGGAAAGCCGGGGTACGCCACGTACGTCAAGGACCGCGTGACCGGCTTCGGGGGGCAGAGCCGGGTGACGACCGTGTGGGCCGAGGGGCGCGACTTCCCCGAGTACGTGGCGCGGCGGACCGGGAACACCCGGTCGAGCTTCCCGCGGCCCTACTGCGATGGCCCCATCGCCTGGCGGGACTTCGCCGCCGTCCAGCGGGACATCGACACCCTGAAGGCCGCCGTGAAGGGCGTCGAGGCCGCCGAGGTGTTCATGACCGCCGCCTCGCCGGGCGTGGTCTCGATCTTCCTGGCCAACGAGTACTACCCGAGCCGGGAGAAGTACCTGGAGGCCATCGCCCGCGTGATGAAGGACGAGTACGAGGCGATCCACGCCGCCGGGTTCGTGCTCCAGCTCGACTGCCCCGACCTGGCGATGAGCCGGCACAACCGGTTTCCGGACCTGAGCCTCCCGGAGTTCCGCAAGCTCGTCGGGCTCCACGTCGAGGTGCTCAACGAGGCCACCAGGGCGATCCCGCCGGACCGCATGCGGCTCCACCTCTGCTGGGGGAACTACGAGGGACCGCACCACCTGGACGTGCCGCTCCGGGACATCATCGACCTCGTCCTCCAGGCCCGGCCGGCCGGGATCTCGTTCGAGGGCGCCAACCCGCGGCACGAGCACGAGTGGAAGATCTGGAAAGAGGTCGAGCTGCCGCCCGGCAAGGTGCTGATTCCCGGCGTCATCGACTCGACGACCAACTTCATCGAGCACCCGGAGCTGGTGGCGGAGCGGATCGCCCGCTACGCGAGCGCGGTCGGCCGGGAGAACGTCATCGCGGGGACCGACTGCGGGTTCGGCACGTTCGCCGACAACGACAGCGTGGACGCCCGGATCGCCTGGGCGAAGCTGCGGGCCCTGGCCGAAGGCGCCCGCCTCGCTGGGAGAATGCCCTGAGCAATCGGATCCTCCGGCCCCCCCCTCCCCCCAGTGGCCACCGGAGGGGCGGGACGCCGCGAGGGCCGAAGGCCTGAGCCGTCCCGGCGATCCGATCAAATGAGGGGGGCTGGGGGGGAGGAGGGAGGTCCCGAATGACGGGCAAGGTGGCGGGGCGCGGGGGTCCGTTCCCTCCGGCTCCCCCTCCCCCCAGTGGGTGGGGGAGGGGGTTGGGGGGGAGGAGGGAGGTCCCGAATGACGGGCAAGGTGGCGGGGCGCGGGGGTCCGTTCCCTCCGGCTCCCCCTCCCCCCAGTGGGTGGGGGAGGGGGTTGGGGGGGAGGAGGGAGGTCCCGAATGACGGGCAAGGTGGCGGGGCGCGGGGGTCCGTTCCCTCCGGCTCCCCCTCCCCCCAGTGGGTGGGGGAGGGGGTTGGGGGGGAGGAGGGAGGTCCCGAATGACGGGCAAGGTGGCGGGGCGCGGGGGTCCGTTCCCTCCGGCTCCCCCTCCCCCCAGTGGGTGGGGGAGGGGGTTGGGGGGAGGAGGGAGGTCCCGAATGACGGGCAAGGTGGCGGGGCGCGGGGGTCCGTTCCCTCCGGCTCCCCCTCCCCCCAGTGGGTGGGGGAGGGGGTTGGGGGGGAGGAGGGAGGTCCCGAATGACGGGCAAGGTGGCGGGGCGCGGGGGTCCGTTCCCTCCGGCTCCCCCTCCCCCCAGTGGGTGGGGGAGGGGGTTGGGGGGTAGGAGGGAGGTCCCAAATGACCACGGCTAAGGCGGCGGTGCTCGATCGCCCGCTGGGGACGTTCCGCGTCCAGGAATTCCGCGTGCCGGAGCCCGAGGCGGGGACGGTGCTGCTGCGCCAGGAGCTGGCGGGCTGCTGCGCCACCGATGCCCACACCTACCTGGGACAGTGGAAGGCCGAGTTCCCCGTCCTGCTCGGCCACGAGAACGTCGGGATCGTCGAGGCGATCGGCTCGGGCGGCGCGACGGATCTCCTCGGCCGGGAGCTTCGGGTCGGGGACCGCATCGTGGCCCGGACCGGCTCCTGCGGCGCCTGCTACGAGTGCCGCGTGGCCCGGCTGCCCCGCCGCTGCCGGAACCTGGGGGTCCGCTACGGCTTCTCGAACCCCGAGCGGGCCCCGTTCGGCGGGGGCTTCGCCGAGTATCTCTACCTCGGCTCGCCCCGGACGACCTTCATGGTGAAGATCGACATGCGCCCCTCGATCGCGGCGCTGCACGAGCCGCTGGGCGTCGCGGCGCACGCCATCCGGCGGGCCCCGCCCCGCCTGGGCCACACGGTGGTGGTGCAGGGGAGCGGGACGATCGGGCTGCTGACGCTCGGCCTGGCGCGGCGGGCCGGGGCGACGCGGGCCATCGTCGTCGGCGGCCCGGCGGAGCGCCTCGCCCTGGCCCGGGCGCTCGGCGCCCACGTCACGATCGACATCGGGGAGATCCGGGCCCCCGAGGATCGGATTCGCGCGGTCGTGGGCGAGACGCCGGGTGGGCTCGGCGCCGACGTCGTCTACGGCTGCGCCGGCAAGGCCGCCGCCTGGACCGAAGGCCTCCACTACCTGCGCGACGGCGAGGGACGCTTCGTCGAGGTGGGGCTCGCCGGCGACGACGGGCCGGTGTCGTTCAACCCGGCCACGCAGCTCGTGGCCAGGAACCTGACGCTGATCGGCGCGCTCGGGGCGCTCGACGAGGATTCGGTCACCGCGCTGCGCGTGATGGAGGCCGGCGAGCTGCCGCTGGAGGGCATGGTGACGCACCAGCTCCCGCTGGAGCGGGTCGGCGACGCCATGGCGGCGCTGAACGGCGACTACCGGCTCGACGGCCGCGCGGCCGTGAAGATCGCGATCGCCCCCAACGGTCCCGTCGCGTGATCGCGGGGCACGGCGTCGCGTCGGTGTTCGACCGCAACGGAGGCCCGGCCGCTGTCCGGGCCGTGCGAGGTGACGCTCGAAGCGGGGCGCATCCGCCCCGGGGAGGCAGAGCCATGGAACAGTCGCGCGAGCGGACGGCGTCGCCGATGCGTCGGCGGACATTCCTCCAGACGATCGGGCTGGTCGGTGGGGCGGGGGTCCTGGCCGTGCTCGGGGCCGCCGGGGCCGCCGCCCAGCCGGCCCGCCCCGAGGTGACGATCAGGTTCGCGAGCCTCTTCAACCCGGATCACTCCGCCTCGCGGGCCGCCGATCGCTTCGCCGAGCTGGTCGCCCGGAAGACGGCGGGAAGGTGAAGGTCGAGGTCTTCCACAGCGCGTCCCTCGGCAGCGAGCGGGAGGTCGCCGAGGGTGTCCGGTCGGGGAGCATCGACATGGGCTATTCCGGGCTGCCCGGCTACGGGAGCTTCGTGCCGGAGCTCCAGATCCTGGAGATGCCCTACCTGTACGAGGACCTGGACGAGGTCCGGTCCGTCGCCGAGAAGCTGTCGCCCGACCTGGAGCAGCTCCTGGCCGGGGGCGGGCTGCGGCTCGTCGGCTACGTGTTCGACGGCCCGCGGATGACGCTGGCGACCCGGCCGCTGCGCTCGATCGACGACTTCCGGGGGTTGAAGTTCCGGGTGCCGCAATCCCCGCTCTACGTGACGATGGCGAAAGCGTTCGGGGCCATCCCGACCCCGGTCGCGTTCCCGGAGGTCTACACGGCGCTCCAGACGAAGATCGCCGAGGCGCTGGAGGGCTCTCCGACCACCCTCTACACCGGCAAGTACTACGAGGTGGCGAAGAACCTGGTCCGGACGGACCACATCTTCTACGTCGCCTACGTGGCGATGAACCCCGAGCTCTTCAAGAAGCTCCCGGCCGATCACCAGCGGGCGATTCTCGAGGCGGGCCGCGAGAGCAGCGCGTACAACCTGGAGCTGGCCAAGAAAGGGATCCAGGAGGACCTCGACCGGCTCAAGGCCTCGGGGGTCCAGACCTTCACGCCGGACAAGGCGCCCTTCCGGATGGCGGTGAAGGACGCCAACGAGAAGTTCGCCGAGAGCCGGGGCGCGCGGGCGCTGCAGCTCTACCAGCGCGTGAAGGAGTTCACGAAGCGCCCGTGACCCAACATCGCGCTCTTCCGGCCCCCCCCTCCCCCCGGCCAAAGGCCGCAGGCCGTCCAACGATGGGGGAGGGGGGCCAAAGGCCGAAGGCCATCGAAGAATCGGGTAGGAGGGAGGTCCCAAACTGCGCATCTACGACGAGGTGGTCCGGACCGCCGCCTTCGTGACCTTCAGCGTCATGCTCGGCGCCGCGCTGGTCGGCACCGTGACCCGCTACCTCACCTTTCTCCCCGTCGTCTCGTGGGGCGAGGAGGTCACGCGGTACGCGGGGATCTGGTCGGTGTTCCTCGTCGCGGGCCTCGGTCTCCGACACGGCGCCCACCTGGGCGTGGACCTCGTGACCAGCCGTCTCCCGCCCCGCGTCCGGCGGGGTGTCTATGTGCTCGTCTACGCCCTCGTCCTCGCCTTCGCCGGGCTCCTGCTGGTGGCGGGAGCCCGGCTGGCCCGCGAGAACATGGGACAGGTTTCACCGACGCTCGAGTGGCCGATGGGGGCCGTCTATCTCTGCATCCCGATCGGCGCCGGCCTGATGATCGTCGAGACCCTCCGGCTCCTGGGCCGGGCGCTCCGCGGCTTGCCGCCGCCGCGGCCACCGGTGGACGAGGTCGTCGAGTGATCCTGCTCCTCTTCGGGCTCTTCCTCGTGCTCCTGGCGCTCGAGATGCCGATCGCCTTCGCGATCGGGGTGTCGTCGAGCGCCGTCGTCTTCCTGAGCGAGCGGCTGCCGCCCACCTTCATCGTCTCGAAGATCTTCGCCGGCCTGGACTCCTTCCCGCTGATGGCCATCCCGTTCTACGTCCTGGCCGGCAACCTGATGAGCGAGGGCGGGCTCACGCTGAAGATCGTCAACTTCGCGAACGCCCTGGTCGGCCACGTGCGGGGCGGGCTGGCCCACGTGTCCATCGTGGCCGCGGCCATCTTCTCGGGGGTCTCGGGGTCGGCCGCCGCCGACACGGCGGCGATCGGGTCCATCATGATCCCTTCCATGAAGAAGCGCGGCTTCCACGCCGACTTCGCCGTCGCGCTGGTGGCCTCGGCCTGCACCATGGGCCCGATCATCCCCCCCAGCATCCTGTTCATCGTCTACGGCTCGCTGGCCCAGGTGTCGGTCGGGCAGCTGTTCCTGGCCGGCTTCCTTCCCGGCGTGCTCATGGCGCTGATGCTGATGGCCTTCGTCTACGTCATCGCGCGGCGGCGGGGGTACGCGCCGGCCCACGCCGCAGTTCTCGGGCGAGCGGGCGCTCCAGACCCTCGGCGGCGCCGGCTGGGCGCTGCTCGTCCCGGTGATCATCATCGGCGGCATCGTGGGTGGCTTCTTCACGCCCACCGAAGCCGGGGTGATCGCGGTCGTCTACGCGCTCTTCGTGGCGATGGTGATCCAGCGCACGGTCCGGCCGCGGGACCTGCGGCGCATCTTCCTCGACTCGGCGATCGTGACGAGCATCGTCATGCTCATCCTTGGTCCGGCGACCGTGTTCGGCTCGCTGCTGATCCGGGCCCACTTCCCCGAGCAGGTCCTGGCCGTGCTCACCCGGCTCACCAGCGACGCGACGCTGTCGATCTTCCTCATGATGGGCTTCATCCTCGCCCTCGGCTTCTTCGTCAACGTCATGGTCATGATCATCATGTTCGCCCAGCCGTTCGCCGAGGTGGCGGCGCGCCTGGGCTACGACCCGATTCACTTCGGCGTCGTGTTCACGCTGGCGGCCACGATCGGCGGGATCACCCCACCGGTCGGCTCGCTCCTCTTCGTCGCGTGCAGCATCGGGCGGATCGGGCTGGCCGAGGCGTCGCGGGCCATCTGGCCCTTCGTCCTGGCCCTGGTGCTGGTGACGGCCGTGCTGATCCTCTTCCCCTCGGTGAGCACGATCGTGCCCCGGCTGGTGTTCCAGTGAGAAAGGGCAAGTCGGGGCCGGGGCCGGCGGCGCCCCCGCGGGTCTCGTTCGCCGACGTGTCCGGCATCCTGCAGCCGGCCTCGATCGCGGTCGTCGGCGCGTCCGACCGGCCGGGCAACCTGGGCGGCGATACCGTTCGCCACCTGGTGCGGTTCGGGTACCCGGGGCCGGTGTGGCCGGTCAACCCGCAGCACGAGCGGGTCGGCGGGCTGCCCTGTTACCCGAGCCCCGCGCGGCTGCCGGGGGTGGCCGAACTGGTGGTGCTGGCCGTTCCCGCCGGCGCTGTCCTCGACGCCATCGCCGAGTGCGCCGCCGCCGGGACCCGGAACGGCATCGTTTACGCGGGGGGCTTCGCCGAGGCCGGCGGCGCCGGCGTCGGCCTCCAGGACGCGCTGGTGGACCTCTGCCGCCGGACCGACTTCCGGCTGTGCGGGCCCAACTGCGTGGGCGTGATCAACGCCGCCATGCCGATGACGGCGACGTTCGCCACGGCGCTCCAGGAAGTCGACCGGCTCCTGCCCGGCGCGATCTCGATGGTGAGCCAGAGCGGCGGGATCGCCACCAGCACCCTGGCCCTCGCCCACCAGGCGGGATTCGGCTTCCGCCATCTGATCAGCACCGGCAACGAGGCCCGGCTCGACTTCGCCGACTACCTCCACGCGCTGGCCCACGACGAGGGCACGCGCGTCATCGCGGGGTACCTGGAAGGGGTCGCCGACGGCGAGAAGCTGCTGGCGGCGCTGGCGGAGGCGCGCGACCGACGGAAGCCGGTGGTCCTGATGAAGGCCGGCACCACCCGGGCCAGCGCCCAGGCCGCCCAGGCCCACACCGGCGCGCTGGTCGGGGAAGACCGGGTGTACGACGCCGTCTTCCGCGAGCTGGCGGTCATCCGCGTGTACTCGATCGAGGAGCTGGTGGACGTCGCCCTGATGGCCAGCGGGATCGATGACGGCCGGCTGCCGAGCGGCCCCGGAGTCGGCATCGTGACGTTCGGCGGCGGCAACGGGGTCCTCGCCGCGGATCAGTGCGCCCAGCACGGGCTATCCACCCCCACCCTCCGGGGCCGATCGGTCAGGCGCCTGAAGCAGCTGCTCGTCCCCGTCGCCTCGGCCGCGAACCCCATGGACCTCACGCCCCAGACCGCGTTCCGGCCCGAGTGGATGGCCCGGCTGCCGGAGGCCCTCGACGTCGTGGCCGCCGAGCGGGACATCCAGGCGCTGCTGGTCATCGTGGGATCGCTGGCTTCCCGCGCCACCGAGATCTCGGACGTCATCGTCGGGCTCCGGAAGCGCGCGCCCAAGCCGGTCTGCGTGAGCTGGCCGAGCGCTCCCCGGGGCGTGACCGAGCGGCTGGCGGGCGAGGGGATCTACGCCTTCGCCGAGCCCGCGCGCGGCGTGCGCGCGCTCAGCCGGCTGGTCCGGTACCGGACGAACCTGGCGCGGCCCCGCCATCCGGCGCGGGTCCGGCTGCCGAGCCTCGACTGGTCCGCCTTCGTCCCGACCGGGAGCACCCCGACGGTCGTCCCGGAGCCGCAGTGCCACCGGATCCTCGCGGCGGGCGGGCTGGCGGTGGCGCCGGGGCGGGCGGTGACCTCGGCGGCGGGCGCCGCCCGCGCGGCGGCCGCCCTGGGCTTTCCGGTGGCCCTCAAGGCCGTCTCCTCCGCCGTCACCCATCGCGCCGCCGCCGGGCTCGTCGCGCTCGACGTCCGCACCGGCGCGGAGCTGGCCGCGGCCTACCGGCGGCTGATGGCGCGCGCGCGCACGCTGCGCCAGGAGGTGGACGGCGTCTACGTCCAGCGCATGGTGCCCGGCGGGGTGGAGCTCCTGGTGTCGGCCTTTCGCGACCCGCTGTTCGGGACCATGGTCACCTGCGGCGCCGGGGGGATCCTGACGGAGGTCCTCGACGACGTGATCGTGGAGCGGGCGCCGGTCGACGGCCGTCTCGCGCGCGATCTACTGGGCCGCCTGCGCGTGACGCGCCGGCCCGACGCGCGACTGGACCCCCGGGCGGCGGCGGAGTTCGTCGCGCGCTTCTCCCGGCTGGCCTCGGCCGCACCGTGGCGCCGGTTCGTCCTGGAAGTGAACCCCGTCAAGTGGACGCCGGAGGGCGCGACCGCTGTCGACGGCCTCCTGGTGATCGAGGAGTTCTGAGCGTGCGCGGATCGCTCGCCGCCGACTGCCATGCCCACGCCTTCTGCGGCGCGGAGTACGCCTACTCGGCGGACACGGTGTACGTGCCGCACCCGAGCCAGGCGGGCACGACGGAGAAGTTCCTGGCCGTGCTCGACGCGCACGGCTTCACGCACGGCCTGCTGGTGGGCGCCGGGCCCTACGGGCCCGACAACCGGTGCTTGCTCCGCGGCCTGGCCACCGCGCCGGGACGCCTGAAAGGCATCGCGCTGGTCCGGGCCGACATCGGCGACCGGGAGCTGGCGTCCCTGGCCGAGGGAGGCGTGGTGGGCATCCGGATCAACCTGTCCACGCACGGCCTCTCCCAGCTCACGGAGCCGGGGGCCGATCGACTGCTCGCCCGGATGCGGGAGATGAAGTGGCTCGTCCAGGTCCACTGCGAGCGGGACGAGCTGGTCGAGGCGGCGCCCATCCTGTGCCGGGCCGGGGTGCGCGTGATGATCGATCACTTCGGCCGGCCGGACGTCGCGCGGGGCCCCGGCCAGCCGGGGTTCCGGACGCTGCTCGAGCTCGGCCGGTCGGGGGACGCGGTGGTGAAGCTCTCGGGGCCGTTCCGGTCGTCGGTGGAGGGCTACCCGTACCGGGACGTGGATCCTTTCGTGGCGGCGGCGATCGAGGCGTTCACGCTGGACCGCTGCGTGTGGGGCTCCGACTGGCCCTTCGTCCGCCTGGACGAGCGCATGGACTACGGTCCGGGGCTCGCCTGCCTGCGGCGCTGGCTGCCGGATCCGGGGGACCGGGAGGTGGTGCTGTGGGACACCCCGGCGCGCCTCTTCGGATTCCGTGGCTCATCTTGATGTACAGGTATTGACATGAAAGTGGCAACCAAGTAGCGTCGCCGGCAGGCGGCCGGCGGTCGGCTGCGCGCCGTCGCGACACCCCGGCCCGCCCGCGCCGCGCGACCTCCGGTCAACCGAAACCGATCGACGAGGGGGACAGACGCATGCTTGGCGGGTACATCAGCGATCTGGAGGCGGGGGACGTCTTCGAGCCGGTCGAGTACGTCGTGACGCCGTACATGGCCAGCGAGTACGCCCACGGCGTCGAGGAGAACTGCGAGTGGTTCCACTCGCCGGAGTCCCCATCCGGGCGGCAGATCCGGCCGCCGACCATGATCCACGTGGACAAGATGCGATTGCTCGAGAAGAACTGCCTCAAGGAGCAGCGCATCGCGGGGGCCAAGGGGCCGCACGCCCGCATCCACTACGAGTACCACGCGCGTCACCACAGTCCGGCGTTCGTCGGGGAGCGCCTGATCGTCAGCGGTCGCATCGCCGACCGATACGTGAAGCGCGGCCGGACCTACCTCTGGTACGAGATGGAGGTGCGCACCGGTGACGGCCGGCTCGTCACCACGTACTCGGACCGCACGCTGCTCAGCTACGTGCCGGCTCAGGAGGCGACGCGATGACCAAGGCGGGCGCCGCCGGCGACCTCGAGGTGGGGGCCGAGCTGACCGGACCGGTCCGGGTCATGACCCGCGAGCGGATCCGCTGGTACGACGACGCCATGCTGTCGGCAGCCAGCGGTCAGTCCGTCCGCGCCGGAGCCAACATCCACACCGACGACGACTACGCGCGCTCTCAGGGCCTGCCGGCGGTGATCGCCGACGGGATGATCACGACGAACTGGATGTCGGAGATGCTCGTCGCGCGCTTCGGCATGGGCTACCTCGAGCGAGGGGAGCTCCGCACCAAGTTCATCAAGCCGATCTACCTCGGCGCGGTCGTCTCGGTCCGGGGACGGGTGCGCTCGGTGGAGCGGACGGCGGGCGGCGCCACCCAGTACGTCCTCGACGTCTGGTGCGAGGACCAGCACGGGGTGAAGGTGACGGACGGGGACGCCCGGGTGGAAGCGAGCGCCCGGCGGTGAAGCCGGCGGGCGGGGCCGGGGACCGGGCGACGCCCGGCGGAGCGGGGAGGGTCGGCCGGCGGCGGCGGGTCGATCTGCTGCCCTACGCGCTCATCGCGCCGATCCTCGTGCTGCTGCTGGCCGTCAGCCTCTATCCCGGCCTGTACGCCATCCGGCTCGCCCTGACCGACGCCTCGCTGCTGAGGCCGGCCCAGGCCCGGTTCGTCGGGCTCCAGAACTTCGCGCGCATGGCCGGCGACCCGGTCTTCCTCCAGGGTCTCTGGCGCACGGCGCGGTGGGACGCGGCGGTCGTCCTGACCCAGCTGGCCATCGCGCTGCCGGTCGCGCTGTTCCTCAACCTCGGCTTCCGGGGGCGGGGGGTGGTGCGGGCGGCGGTGGTGGTCCCCTACGTCATCCCGCCGGCGGTGACGGCGCTCCTGTGGGTGTACATGTTCGACGGGACCTTCGGCGTCGCCAACGACCTCATGGTGCGACTGGGCCTCCTCGGGCAGTACGTGTCGTGGCTGAGCGATCCCGGCGGCAGCTTCGCCGTGCTGGTGGCGGCGATGGTCTGGTCCGGCCAGCCGCTGATGGTCATCATCCTGCTGGCGGTGCTGCAGACCATCCCCCGGGAGCTGTACGAGGCGGCCAGCGTGGACGGCGCCAACCCCTGGCAGCGCTTCCGGCACGTCACGCTGCCCCGGCTGGTCCCGACCATGCTGTTCCTCCTGCTCATCCGGGCGATCTGGATGTCCAACCACATCGACCTGATCTTCATCATGACCCGCGGGGGCCCGGGCTTCAGCAACTACACCGAGGCGGTCTACAGCTTCATGCTGACGAACCAGTTCGAGATCGGCTACTCGTCGGCGGTGGCGGTGGTGCTGGCCCTCATCCTCGTGGCCAGCTCCGCCCTGTACGTCCGGCGCCTGACCCGCACCGTCCTGGCATGACGCGATGTCGGGTGGTGGCGCGCGCGTCGGTGGCGCTCGGCTCCACGGCCATCCTGGTGTTCTCCCTGGCGCCGTTTCTGTGGATCTTCATCGCGTCCATCACGCCGGAGGTGAGGGCGGACCTCTCGAAGCCGTGGCTCAGCGTCCGGCACGTGGAGTACTTCCCGGCCCAGCCGACGCTGCAGAACTACCGCGACCTGTTCGGGAGCGTGCCCTTCGCCGTCTACTTCCGGAACAGCGCCATCGTGGCCAGCGGCACCATGGTCCTGGCCCTGACGGTCGCCAGCCTGGGGGCCTACGGCTTCGTGCGGTTCCGGTTCCGGTTCCGGGGCCCGCTGCTGGCGGCCGCCTTGCTGACGTACATGATCCCGAGCGTGGTCCTGCTGGTGCCGCTCCTGGTGATCTTCCGGGGCTACGGCCTGATCAACACCTACCAGGGGCTGATCCTGGCCGAGGCGACCAACACGGCGCCGTTCGCGCTGCTCTTGATGATCAACTACTTCGCCACCCTGCCGCGGGACCTGGAGGAGGCGGCGCAGGTGGACGGGTGCGGCCGGCTGGGGACCCTGGTCCGGATCGTCATCCCGTTGTCGGTCCCCGGCCTGGTGGCCGGGGGCGCGTTCGCCTTCATCGCGACCTGGAACAACTTCCTGTTCGCCTTTCTCTTCACGACCACGGACCGTGTGAAGACGCTGCCGGTGATCATGCGGCTCTTCGCCCTGGGCGAGCCGGCCGTCTGGGGCATCAGCGCGGCGGGAGCGATCCTGACCACGCTGCCGGTGGTGCTGCTGTTCCTGCTCTTCCAGCGCATGCTGATCAGCGGGCTGGCCGCGGGCGCGGTCAAGGGCTGAAGATCGGGGGGGCCTCGGAAGGCCCCCCGAGGCCCCCCCTCGGAGGCCGCGACTGCTGGACGGCCTTCGGCCTGTGGGCCGCGGCTCGGAGCGGAACGCCAGGGCCGCGCGGCCGGGACCTGGGGGTTGCGAGAAGCCGGTGGGCGGCAGGACTGGGAGCGACCGGTGTTGACGGACGCTGAGGGGACAGCCTCGGCTCGGAGGAGGTGCTCGGTGAAGGCAAACGCGATCTCGCGACGTGATGCCCTTCGTGTCATCGGCGGTGCCGGTCTGGTGGCGAACGGGGGGGCGTCACTCCTGGCGCGGCCGCGACCGGCCGCGGCCCAGGCGGCGGCGCCGGCCGTCCGCAAGAAGGTGAAGCTCGCGTACTGGACGTGGGCCGACAACCCGGTGCATCAGAAGATGATCGTGGACTCGGTCGACTCGTTCAACAAGGCCCAGGGCTTCGTCACGGTCGAGCTGGACGCCACCGCGGCGGTGATGGAGGTGCGCAAGAAGATCGTCGTCGCCGCCGCCGCCGGGTCGGCGCCGGACGTGGGGGGCACGGTCCAGACCCACGTCCAGGACTGGTACGACAACGGCATCCTCCACCCGGCCGACGAGTTCTTCGGGAAGTGGGCCGAGCGGGCCGACTACTTCCCGAACGTGGTCGACGCGATGCGATCGAAGCCGGGCCAGCCGGTGCTGTACATGCCCAACGCGATCCTCCCCTACGTCCTGTACTACCGGGCGGACTGGTTCCAGGAGGCGAAGGTCAGCCCGCCGGTGACGTATCCCGAGTTCATCGAGGCCGCGCGGAAGCTGAGCAAGCCGCCGGAGCGGGCCGGCTACGCCATCCGGGGGGGCGACTATTTCGGGCTCCAGGTGATCGAGCCCATCTGGGCGAGCGCCGGGGTGAAGTTCGTCGACGAGAGCGGGAAGGTGGACTTCGACTCGCCCGATGCGATCGCGGTCACCGAGAAGTGGGTCGGGATGTACACCACGGACAAGTCGGCCCAGGCGACCGCCGTCAACGACCGCTATCCGCAGCTGTTCGCGCTCATGGAGGGCAGCCGGGCGGCCATGTGGATCTACGGCACCCACGCCAATCCCCAGCTCGACGCCGCGCTGGGGGCCCGGATCCAGGCGGTCCCGACCCCGCGGGTGAAGGACCGGCCCTACATGCTGGCGAACCCGGAAGGCCTCATGATCCTCAGCGCCTGCAAGGAGAAGGAGGCCGCCTGGGAGTTCGTCGTCCACATGTCGTCCGGCCAGCCGGCCCGGGTCTTCACCCAGGGCCGTGGCCTCCTGCCGGTCCGGAAGTCGATTGCGGCCGAGCCCGTCTTCCAGCAGAACCGCTTCTTCAAAGTGGCGGCGGCCTCGGCCGCCACCTGGTGGAGGCCGCCCTTCTCCCACAAGCACTGGGCCAACTACCAGGACAAGATCGCGCCCTACTGGCAGCAGGCCCTGCGCCAGGAGATCTCGGTGAAGGACTTCCACGTCCAGGCGGCGAAGTTCCTGCGCGGCGAGGCGTGAGCCGGCGCCGCCGTCCATCCGGACGGCCCGGCGGCGCCCCCCCGACGGCGAGGGTTCGTGGAGGCCTTTCACAGCCTGATCAGCGGCTTCGCGGTCGCCTTGCGACCGGAGAACCTCCTGTTCGCGCTGGCCGGCTGCGTCATCGGGACGGTGGTCGGCGTGCTGCCGGGGATCGGCCCGATCGCCGGCATGGCGATCCTGCTCCCGCTCACGTTCAAGCTGGACGCGACCGGCGCCATCATCATGCTGTCGGCGATCTACTACGGCGCGATGTACGGGGGGACGATCACCAGCGTCCTCCTGAACGTGCCGGGCGAGGGCGCCTCCGCCGTCACCGCCATCGACGGCTACCAGATGGCCCGGCAGGGGCGGGCGGGGGCGGCGCTGGCCGTCGCCGCCATCGGCTCCTTCGTGGGGGGGACGCTGGCCACGGTGGCGCTGGTCGTGGCGGCGCCCCCCCTGGCCACCGTCGCGCTGCGCTTCGGGCCGCCGGAGTTCTTCGGCCTCATGGTCCTCGGGCTGTGCCTGCTGGTGGGACTGTCGGGACGGTCGCTGCTCATGGGGCTGATCAGCGCGTTGTTCGGGCTGGCCCTCTCGGTCCCCGGGACCGACGTCGTCGAGGGCACCCCGCGCCTGACCTTCGGCGTCCTCGACCTTCTCGACGGGATCAACTTCGTGCCGGTGATCATGGGGCTGTTCGGCATCGGTGAGATCCTGTTCAACGCGGAGGGGACGGCGCCCCGGGTCTTCGAGGCCCGGGTGACCTCCCGGATGCTCACGGCCGGCGAGCTGAGGGAGTCGGTGGGACCCATCCTCCGGGGGACGGGGATCGGGCTCTTCCTGGGCCTGGTGCCCGGCATCGGGACGATCATCCCCACGCTGGCGTCGTACGCCGTGGAGCGGAAGCTCTCGCGGCACCCGGAGCGGTTCGGGCACGGCGCGATCGCGGGGGTGGCGGGACCGGAGACGGCGAACAACGCCTACGCGAACGGGGCCATGATCCCGCTGTTCACGCTGGGCGTGCCCGCCTCGCCCACGATCGCCGTCCTGCTCGGCGCCTTCATGATGAACGGGCTGACCCCCGGCCCCTTCCTCTTCAAGGAGCGGCCGGACTTCGTGTGGGCGGTCATCGCCAGCCTCTACGTCGGCAACGTGATCCTGCTGGTGCTGAACCTGCCGCTGGTGGGCCTGTGGGTGAGCGTTTTGAAGGTCCCGTACTCGATCCTCTTCCCGCTGATCCTGAGCTTCACGCTGGTCGGCTCGTACAGCGTCAGCCACAGCCTGTTCGACGTCGGGACGCTGATCGTCTTCGGCGTGCTGGGCTACCTGTTCAAGAAGCTCGACTTCCCGGTGACGCCCATGGCCTTCACCCTGATCCTCGGTCCGCTGACCGAGAAGGCGCTGCGGCAGTCCCTGTCGATGTCCGGCGGCGACCCGGCGATCCTCCTGCGGAGCGCCGTCGCGACCGGACTGCTGGTGGTGTCCGCGATCGCCCTGGCCGTCCCGCTCTGGTCGTGGCTCCGGCGGGCCGGCGCCCGGTACCGGAGCGCCTCGGCGTAGCCGGGCGGGAGACACGAAGGAGGAGCGATGGAGCATCTGAAGCTGGCTCTGGCGCTGACCGTGCTGCTCGGGCTGGCCGGCGGGACCGAGGCCGCCGAGAAGTACCCGACCCGGCCGATCCGGGTGATCGTGGGCTACTCGCCCGGCGGGTCGACCGACCTGGCGGCCCGGACCGTCGCCGCCCACATGGAGAAGACCCTCGGTCAGCCGATGACCGTCGAGAACCGACCGGGCGGGAACGGCGCGGTCGGCACCGGGGCGGTGGCCAAGGCGACCCCCGACGGGTACACGCTGGTGATGACGTCGGGCTCGATCCTCACCATCATGCCGTGGGTGGTGGACCTCGGCTTCGATCCGCTGGAGCTCGCCTTCATCGGCGCCACCCACGAGTCGCTGCACGCGCAGCTGGTCCGCGCCGACAGCCCGTGGAAGACCGTCCAGGAGCTGGCCGCCTGGGCGAAGGCGAACTCCGGCAAGCTGGTTCACGCCACCTCGGGCGGCTTCGGCATCAACGACATCGGGATGGCCCAGCTGGCCCGGGCCGCCGGCGGCTTCGAGTACCGGACCCTGCCGACCGGCGGGGGCTCGGAACAGATCCTGAAGCTGCTGGCCGGCGACGCCCAGACGGAGCAGAACTCGGCGGCGCCGTCGCTGCCCCACATCCGGTCCGGCGCCGTGCGGGCCCTGCTCGTCCTCAGCCCGTCGTGGCCCGAGCTGGAGCGGATGGGCGTGCCGCTGAGCAAGGACGTGTACGGCTTCACCGTCCGGAACCTGTCGTCGATGGCCGGACCGCCCGGGCTGCCCGAGGAGATCCGGCAGACCCTCGAGGACGCGCTGCGGAAGGCCATGGAGGACCGGGGCGTGATGGAGCAGATGCAGAAGATCGGGGAGCTGGTGGGCTTCAAGACCGGCGCCCAGATCCGGGAGGCGGTCAAGCAGGTGCAGGCCGAGCACCGCGCCATGGTCGAGCAGCTCGGCCGCCGCAAGAAGTGAATGTCCTGTCCGCTCCCTCTCCCTCCCGCGGGAGGGAGAGGGTCGGGGTGAGGGAGGGGCCGACTCTTTCGGCTCCGGGCCAATGCGGCGCATCCACCAGGTCGTCAGCCTGAGCTTCCTGGGCCTCGGGGTCTTCCTGGTCCTCCAGGGCCGGGCCCTGGGCCTGGCCGGGCAGTTCGGCCCGGGGCCGGGATTCTTCGCGTTCTGGGTGGGCATCGGGCTGGCGGGCCTGAGCCTGGTGTGGCTCGGCCGGGCGACGCTGGGACCGGCGGAGGCGATGCCGCCGGACTTCGTGCCGCCACGGAGCGGGCTGCTGCGCGTCGTCTCGGTCGTGCTCGCGCTGGTCGCCTTCGCGGCGGTGCTGACGCCGCTCGGCTTCAACCTGGCCATGTTCGGGTTCCTCGTCTTTCTCTTGCTGGCCTTCGGCCGGGAGTACGCGGGCCTGAAGCTCGTCGTCGCCGTCGCCGGGAGCTTCGGGATCCACTACGTGTTCGAGCGGCTGCTCAGGGTGCCGCTGCCGTACGCGTCGGTGAGCCTGCTCCGGGACCTGGGCCTGTGAGGATCCCTGGCGCTGGGGGGTATCGGGGGGGCTTCCGAGACCCCCCGAATCATCTAGAGTAGCCGTCGCGAGCGTGGCCACCGACCAAGGGGCGGAGGTGGGCCCCGACTGGAGATCCCGATGACGGCCGTGGCATCCCGCAACATCCGGTTCGTGGGCCATTCGGACCAGGGCGGCCGGAGCGACGGCGTCCAGGTCATGGTGCACCGGGGCTACGCCTACGTCGGCCACGGCTTCAGCAACGGCATCACGGTCGTGGACGTGCGGGACCCGAAGCACCCGCGGGTGGTCGACTTCATCGCCTGTCCGCCCAACACCCGCGCCATCCACCTCCAGACGCACGAGGATCTGCTGCTGGCGGTCAACGGGCCGAGCGTCTGGCACATGCAGGAGTTCCAGAACCTCCAGAGCTACTTCGCCGCGTCGCCGGCCGACGTGCTGAAGGACCGGGCGGGCAGCTTCGCCGCGGGGATCCGGGTCTACGACATCTCCCGGCCCGAGAAGCCGGCCGAGATCGGGTTCATGCCGGTGGAGGGCATCGGACCGCACCGGATCTGGTACACGGGCGGCCGGTACGCCTACGCCTCGATCCACTTCGCGGACTTCACCGACCACATCCTCGCGGTCGTGGACGTGTCCAACCCCCGGAAGCCCGAGGTCGCCGGCCGCTGGTGGATCCCCGGCATGTGGCGCGGCGGGTCCGAGACGCCGACCTGGCGCACGGGGCGGCGCTATGCCCTCCACCACGCCCTGGTGGCCGGCAACCTCGCCTATGGCGCCTGGCGCGACGGCGGCCTCACCGTGCTCGACGTCGCCGACCCGACCCGACCCCGGCTGATCGTGCATCGCAACTGGGACCCGCCGTTCGGCGGTGGGACCCACTCGCCGCTGCCCCTGCCCGATCGCAACCTGCTCGTCGTCGGCGACGAGCCCACCAGCGCCAACTGCAGCCAGGGCCTGCGCTACGTCTGGGTCTTCGACGTCCGCGAGCCGGCCAACCCCGTCAGCATCGCCACCTGTCCCACGCCGGCCGAGGCGGACTACTGCGCCAAGGGCGGCAACTTCGGCCCGCACAACCTCCACGAGAACCGGCCGGGGGCGCTCCAGAGCTCGCGTCTGATCTTCGCCACCTACTACAACGCGGGGGTGCGCGTCTACGACATCGAGAACCCGTTCCAGCCGCGCGAGGTCGGCTTCTACGTGCCGGCCGATCCCGAGCGGATGGTCGACCCGCGGCCGAACCGGCCCCGGGTGATCCAGTCCTGCGATTGCTACGTGGACCCCAGCGGGCTCATGTACGTGACCGACAGCAACGCCGGCCTCAACATCCTGCAATTCGAGGGTCCCTGACCGGGACCGGGAGGGATACGATGCGACGACAACGGATCCGGCTCGCGCTCGCGGTGGTGCTGCTCGTCCTGGGGGCGGCGGCGGTCCCGGCATCGGCCCAGGACGTCGTCAGGCTCGCCATCGTCGCCGAGATCACCGGGGGCGGCGCCCCCTCGGGGACCATGTGGCGCGACGGGGTGATCCTGGCGGCCGAGGACCTCAACAAGAAGGGCGGGATCATGGGACGCCGCCTGGAGACGTCCGTCATGGACACCCAGTCGGACCCCCCGACCTCCGTCGCGGTGATGCGGCGGGCGGTCAACGAGCGCCCGTTCGCCGTCATGGGGACGGTGTACAGCTCCAGCACCGTGGCCAACATGGACATCGCCCGGCAGGCCGGCATCCCCCAGATCAGCGGCTCCGAGTCGGTGCTGGTCGTCCAGAAGGGGAACCCCAACATCTTCCTGACGTCCTTCAGCCAGCAGGTCGGGTTCGCCAAGCTGGTCCGCTGGCTGGTGGAGGACCTCAAGGCCGAGAAGATCGCCCTGATCTACGTGAACAACGCCTTCGGCAAGGGCGGGCGGGAGATGTTCCTGAAGTTCCTCAAGGACCGCGGCAAGTCGGTGGTGGCCGACATCTCCACCGAGGTGCAGCAGGCCGACTTCACGCCGGAGCTGACCCAGGTGCGGGCCGCCGGGGCCACCCACCTCATGGTCTACAACCACGAGGAGGAGAACGCGCGGATCATGATCCAGGTGCGCAAGATGGGGCTCGGTGTGGAGACGGTGGGGGACAACCTGTGCGCCCAGACCACCGTGGAAGCCGGCGGCGACGCGGTGAACGGCTCGAAGTGCCACGTCCCGATGACGGCGCTCTCGCCGATCCCGAGCATGATGGAGGTGGGCAAGCGCCTGCAGGAGCGGTTCGGGCGGGTGCCGGATCACAACGCCTTCAAGGGGTACATCGGCGTGCACCTCCTGAAGGCGGCCGTCGAGCGGGTCGGGGCCTTCGACCAGGCCAAGATCCGCGACTGCCTCCACAACAACTTCTTCACCGACGGCCGACGAGCCCGGGCTCCTCATGGACACCTACGTGGACGACAAGGGCGACGCCGACCGGCCCAGCTTCATCGTGGAGGTGAAGAACAAGCGGTCGGAGGTGACCAAGGTCCTGCCCTTGCTGGGCGGCCCGTACACCAAGCGCGCTTGTCGGTAGCGTTCCCGGGGGGGTCGTCCGAGACCCCCCCGACGCCTTCCCCTCCGAGTCAGGCGAGGACGACGCCCTGACCGACTTCGTCCAGCTCCTGGTGGCCGGCGTCTCGATCGGCTCGATCTACGCCATGGTCGCCATCGGGTTCGTGCTGCTCTGGCAGACGTCGGGCACGATCAACTTCGCCGAGGGCGAGTTCGTCGTCCTGCCCGCGTTCGCGATGGTGCTGTTCTGGATGGTGTTCCGGCTGCCCTTCGTCGCCGCCCTGCTGGCGACGATCCTGGTCTCCACGCTCCTGCTGGGCGTGCTCGTGAAGAAGGCGCTGGTCGAGCGGCTGCTCGAGACGGGCGTCCTCCCCCTCGTCATCACCACCATCGGGCTCAGCCTGCTCATCCGGTACTCGCTCCAGCAGTTCTGGACGCCGATGGCCCTGCCCTTCCCCCCGCTCTTCTCGCGGGAGCCGATCCGGCTGGGGACGATCATCCTCCAGCGCGAGGAGCTGATGAACGTGCTGTTCGCGGGCGTGGCCATCGGCGCCCTCCAGCTCTTCCTCAAGCGCACGAAGCTCGGGTGGGCGATGCAGGCGGTGGCCCAGAACCGGACGCTGGCGGCGGTGCTCGGCATCGACGTGTCCCGGCTGGTGACGCTCACCTTCGTGCTCAACGCCGCGCTGACCGCGGTGGCCGCGATCCTCATCGCGCCCGTGTACCTGGTCAAGTACGACATCGGGATCGGGCTGGGGCTCAAGGCCTTCTACGCGGCCATCATCGGCGGCTTCAACCAGGTCCGGGGCGCGCTGCTCGGCGGGCTGCTGGTGGGCGTGGTGGAGACGCTGTCGGCCGCGTACATCTCGGGCCAGTTCCGGGACGCCGTCGCCCTGGTGATCCTGATCACGGTGCTCCTGCTCAAGCCGGAGGGCCTGTGGGGCGTCAAGGAGGAGTGGTCGTCGTGAATGTCCTCGGCTGGCGGAGGTGGCCGGTCGGGAGGCTCCTGCCGCTGGTGGCGCTCGCGCTCGGCGCGCTGCTGCCCCTGGCGTTCGAGCAGTACAAGCTCTACGTGGCGAGCCTGACGCTCGTGTACCTGATCATGGCCATCGGGCTCAACCTCACCCTGGGCTACGCCGGTCAGATCTCGCTCGCGCACGCCGCGTTCATGTCCTTCGGGGCCTACCCGGTCGCGATCCTCGGCCAGCGGGGGCTGCCGATCGAGCTGGGCCTCCTCATCGGGGCCGGGCTCGGGTTCGGCTGGGGCCTCGTCGTCGGCTTCCCGGCGCTGAAGGTCAAGCATCACTACCTGGCCATGGTCACGCTCGGGTTCAACATCATCGTCTTCCTCGTGCTCCGGAACTGGGAGTCGCTGACCGGCGGCTCCTTCGGGATCTCGGGGATCGCCCGGCCGGCCTGGGGTCCGATCAGCTTCACATCCGACCGCGCCTATTACGTCTACATCCTGGGCTGGGCGGCGGTCGTGGTGGCCTCGGCGTACTGGATCCTGACCTCCCGGTGGGGGCGCGCCTTCCGGGCGATCCGGGAGAACGAGATGCGTGCCGAGGTGGTCGGGGTGAGCCTGCGGAACTACAAGCTGATGGCCTTCGCCATCGGCGCCGCCTACGCGGGGATCGGCGGGGCGCTCTTCGCGCCCCTGCTCGGCTACATCGATCCCGGCGCCTTCACGCTCGACCGCTCGATCCAGTTCCTGATGATGGTCGTGATCGGCGGGCTGGGGCGGTTCGAGGGTCCCTTCATCGGGGCGGTGCTGGTGACGGTCCTGCCCGAGGTGCTGCGGGCCTCGGAGGGGCTGTACCTGGTCATCTACGCGGCGGCGGTCATGCTCCTGATGCTGTTCATGCCCAAGGGGCTGGTCGGGCTGTGGGATCGCGCGGTGGCCCTGCTGGGAGCACGCCCATCCTCGAAATTCGGGACCTGACGAAGAACTTCTTCCGGATGTCGGCCCTGAGCGCGGTGAGCCTCGCCGTGGAGCCCGGCGAGCTCCTGGGCATCATCGGGCCGAACGGCTCCGGCAAGACGACGCTGTTCAACTGCGTCACCGGCGTCCTGCGGCCGTCGAGCGGGCAGGTCCGATTCAAGGGCCAGGACATCACGGGGCTCACCGCCGACCAGGTCTACCGCCGGGGCATCGCCCGGACGTTCCAGCTCATCCAGATCTTTCCCGAGATGACCGTGCTCGAGAACATGCTGATGGCGGCCCAGGAGCGGAAGGGCAGTCTGCTCGGGCGGCTGCTGCGGCGGGAAGAGACCGCGGAGACCGATCGGGCGAGGGGGCTACTGGAGTACCTCAACATCGCGGCGGTGAAGGACAACCTCGCCTCGAACCTGTCCTACGGGCAGCAGAAGCTCCTCGACTTCGGCATGGCGCTCATGCCCGAGCCCGAGGTGGTCCTGCTCGACGAGCCGCTGGCCGGCGTGAACCCGACGATGATCAACACCCTGGTGGGCCACATCCGGGAGCTGAACGCCCGGGGGCACACGTTCGTCGTCATCGAGCACAACATGGAGGTCGTCATGTCGCTCTGCCGGCGCATCGTCGTCCTCAGCCAGGGCGAGCGCATCGCGGAGGGCACGCCGGCCGAGGTCGCCGACAACCCCCTGGTGCTCGACGCGTACTTCGGGAGGTGAGCGGTGGCCCTGCTCGAGGTCCGGGACCTCCACGCCGGGTACGGGAAGATCGAGATCCTGAAGGGCGTGTCGCTCTCGGTCGAGGCCGGGCAGGTCGTCTCGATCATCGGCCCCAACGGGGCGGGCAAGTCCACGGTCTTCAAGACGCTCTTCGGGCTCCTGCCGGTCCGCCAGGGGCGCGTCCGCTTCGACGGCGAGGACGTCACCAGCCGCCCCCCGGCCGAGCTGCTGCGCCGCGGGATCGCCTACGTCCCCCAGGGGCGGAACGTCTTCCCCCTGATGTCGGTCGAGGAGAACCTGCGGCTGGGGGCCTACACCCGGCCGCGCTCGCGGGAGCTCGAGGGCGAGGTCGAGCGCGTGTACGAGACCTTCCCGGCGCTCCGCGAGGCCCGCCGGAAGCGGGCCGCCGACCTCTCGGGTGGCCAGCAGCAGATGCTGGAGATGGGCCGCGCCCTGCTGCTCCGGCCGCGGCTGATGCTGCTCGACGAGCCGACCCTCGGGCTGGCGCCGCTCGTCTTCCGGGAGATCTTCCGGATCATCGGGGAGCTGCGGCGGCTCGGGCAGACCATCCTCATGGTCGAGCAGAACGCGGCCAAGGCCCTCGAGATCTCCGACTACGCCTACGTGCTCGAGCTGGGGCTGAACCGCTTCGAGGGCACCGGCGAGCAGATCCGGAACGACGAGCGCATCCGCCGTCTGTACCTCGGGCGATAGTCAGTCGAAGACGACCACGCCGCCATCGAGCCGATCCTGGACATCTTCAAGACGCTTCTCAACGTGATCGCGGACCTCAGGGCGGCGACGATTCTCTCCGCTCGATCCGCTCCGGCTGCCGCCGGGTGATTCACTTCATCGTTCCCGGCGCGCAGGAATGGGGGATCCGCGACTACCTCAACCTCTACGCTCCGGCGCTCGCCCCACGGGTCAACGTGCTCCACTACGAGGATCTACCGGAGCGGACCAGCGCAGCCTCGGGCACCTACATCTTCTCGGCGCTGGATCAGCTGAGTGTCGGGGGGAGGCGCCTGGCCGCGGAGCTGGCCGATCAGCTCGAGCAGCCGGGCGCCGGCTGTCGGGTGATCAATCATCCCGCCCGGGCGCTGCTTCGACTCGAGCTGCTCGAGACGCTCCACCGCGAGGGGCTCAACCAGCATCGGGCCGCCCGCGCCAACGGAGATCTCTCGACCCTCCGGTTCCCGGTCTTCCTCCGTGAGGAGTTCCAACACAGCGGGACGCTCACCCCGCTGCTCCAGACCCGCGCCGAGCTGGACCGGGCGCTGGGCCGCGCGGTGCTGCAAGGATTTCGGCTCCCGGAGCTCCTGGTGGTCGAGTTCTGCGAGACCGCCGATGCCGAAGGACGATACTGCAAGTACGCCGCATTCAAGATCGGCTCGGAGATCTTCGCGGACGGTTGGGAGCGGGGGCGGGAGTGGATGCTCAAGGCTGAGCAGAGCGAGCAGAGCGAGGCCAGGCTTCTGGAGGAACGAGTCTACGTTTTGGGCAATCCCCACGAACAGAGCCTTCGCCGGATCTTCGAGCTGGCCGGGGTCGAGTATGGCCGGATCGACTATGCGATCAAGGATGGGCGGGTGGAAACGTGGGAGATCAATCTGAATCCCACCATCCGACGAGGACGGCGTCCCGACTTCCGCCCCCTTCCCGAGGCGCTGGACCGGATCAAGGACGTGGCACGACAGCACTTCCTGGACCGGTTCGAGGCCGCGCTGGGGGGCCTGGACCCCGGCGGGCCGCCGGTCCAACTTCGACTTGCCTACGGTGAAGGATGTCGGGAAGAAGCGAAGCCGATGATCCGACCCGGCGGGCCGCGCGGATGGCTGGTACCGGTGGCAAGGGTGTTCCGGCCGATCGTGCCGTTCCTGGACCGGATGAGCCGGGCGTTCACTCCGCTCGTGGCTCGGGCGGCTCGGAGGCGGCGTAAGAGTCGCTAGGGCCGTTCTCACGGCGCGACGGGTTGCCGCGGTTCGGGGTGGTCGGGATTCCACCCCCTACACTCGGATACGTTTATCTACGCCTCGTGGCCAGCGGGCAGATCCGCCTGCGGGGAGCGCTGGCAAACTCGGCGGTGGCGCTATATCCCGGCGGTGCTCAGTCAGCGAGGGCGAAGTGCGGCATGACGCGCCGCGCACTGGCGCCAGAAGAATCGTCTTCGAGGGGCGTGCCTAATGCCGGGGTACGCCAGAAATCGCGTCTTCCTGGCAGTCACACCGCGAGCTATGCTGAGCCACCTCAATTTCGACTGGACGATCTCACCCGCCACTCGCCCGGGGCCCGAACCGCGGGCTGGCGCAGGCGTGGAGCAGGAGGTACATTGACTCGGAGATCCCCATGGCGAAGGCCGAAACGCCGCCGAGGCCGCCGCTCACCGCCTACCACGCGAGCGAAGAGGAGCGGGCCGGCTTCCTGCGCCGGATGTTCGACGGGGTCGCGCCGGACTACGACCGCATGGAGCAGCTGTTCACGATCGGGACCGGCTCCTGGTACCGCCGGCAGGCGCTGGCGCGGGCGGGCCTGACGCCCGGGATGCGGGTGGTCGACGTTGGCGCCGGCACGGGCCTGGTGGCGCGCGAAGCCGCGCGGCTGGTCGCCGATCCGGTGCTGGTCACCGGGGTCGATCCGAGCATCGGGATGCTGGCCTGTGCCAGGCTGCCCGCCGGGGTGCGGCGACTGGGCGGGCGGGCGGAGGCGATTCCCCTGGCGGACGGGAGCTGTGACTTCTTGAGCATGGGCTACGCATTGCGCCACGTCAGCGACCTCGCGACGGCCTTCCGCGAATTCCGGCGCGTCCTCAAGCCGGGCGGCCGGCTCTGTCTGCTGGAGATCACGAGGCCCGAGGGGCGTCTCAGCCGGGCCCTGCTCCGGGGCTACATGCGCCGGGTGATGCCGGCCGTCGTCCGGCTGGTCACGCGCTCGTCGGCCACGAGCGAGATGTGGCACTACTACTGGGACACCATGGAAGCCGCCGCGCCGCCGGCGCAGGTGATCGGCGCGCTCGAGGCCGCCGGCTTCACCGGGGTACGGCGGCACATCGAAACGCCGCTCCTGAGCCTCTTCGCCGAGTACCAGGCGGTGAAGCCCGGGGCCGCGGCCGGCTCGGGCCCCGGCGGGTCCTGAGCGGGCGGAGGAGCGGAACGGAATCCCCCCAGGGTGGCCGAGAATGGGCATTGTGTTGACTCCCCCCCCCTCACCCTGCCCTCTCCCCGGTGGGGAGAGGGAGGTTCGAGGCCTGTTCCCTCTCCCCTGTGGAGAGATGGAATATTCACCCATACTGGAAAACACTCGCGTGCGTTCTTGACAGAGGTGGAAAACGCCCGTAGCCTGGGCGCATGCGTGCCCGGGCTCGCTATCTCGAGGCGCAGGTCCGCCGGGACCTCGGGCGCAAGATGGTCTTCGTGGCGGGGCCACGCCAGGTCGGCAAGACCACCCTCGCCCGCCGGCTGCTTGGCGCGCGCCCCGGCTACCTCAACTGGGACGTGGCCGCAGATCGCGAGCGCATCCTCCGGGGCGAGCTGCCGCCCTCGGACTTCTGGGTCTTCGACGAGATCCACAAGTACCGGCTGTGGCGCGGCTTCCTCAAGGGGCTGTACGACGCCCGCCGCGCCCGGCAGCGCATCCTGGTCACCGGCAGCGCCCGGCTGGACTTCTACCGCCACGGGGGCGACTCGCTCCAGGGCCGCTATCACCTGCTCCGCCTGCATCCCCTCTCGGCGGGCGAGCTGGGGCTGCGCCGGCCGGGTGAGCTGGCGGACCTGCTCACCCTCGGCGGCTTCCCCGAGCCCTACTTCGGCGGCGACCGAGCGGGAGGCCCGGCGCTGGTCGCGCGAGTACCGCGTGCGCCTCGTGCGCGAGGAGCTGGCCAGCCTGGAGCGGGTGACGGACCTCGGGCGGATCGAGCTGCTGATGGTGCGCCTGCCCGAGCTGGTCGGCTCCCCGCTGTCGCTGAACGCGCTCCGGGAGGACCTCCAGGTCAGCCACGAGACGGTGGCCAACTGGGTGGCCATCCTGGAGCGCCTCTACGCCGTCTTCCGCGTGGCCCCGTTCGGGGCGCCGCGCCTCCGGGCGGTGCGAAAGGAGCAGAAGCACTACCACCTCGACTGGACGCTGGTGCCCGGCGACCCACAGCGCTTCGAGAACCTGGTCGGGGCGCACCTCCTCAAGTGGGTGCACTTCCGGGAGGACACGGAGGGCCGCGACGTGGAGCTGCGCTACTTCCGCGACGTGGACGGGCGCGAGGTGGACTTCGTGGTCGTCGAGGGCCGCCGGCCGACCCACCTCGTCGAGTGCAAGTGGGCGGACGCGCCCGTGGACCGCGGCCTGCGCTACCTCAAGGCGCGCTTCCCCTCGTGCGAGGCGTGGCAGGTCTCCGCCGTGGGGACGAAAGACTTCGTGAGCCCCGAGGGCATCCGCGTCGCGCCGGCGCTCGAGTTGCTGCGCGGGCTGCCCTGACGCTCGGCGGCGGCCCCCTCACCCCGACCCTCTCCCCGGGCCTGGGGCGATAGTCAGTCGAACACCACGACGCCGCGGGCGACCTGGCCGCCGCGCATGGCGGCGAAGCCCTCGTTGATGTCGTCGATCGGGTAGGTGCGGCTGACCAGGGGATCGAGCTTGAGGCGCCCGTCGAGGTAGAGGTCCACCAGGATCGGGAAGTCGAGGTTGGGGCGGACGGAGCCGTACATGGTGCCCTTGAGCACCTTCTCCTGCACCGCCATCCAGTACGGCGCGATGGGGGCGGTGACCGCCTGGGGCGCCATCCCGACGACCACGGCGGTGCCCCCGGGGCGGACGGCCTCGAGGATCTGGAGGGTCGTTTTCTCGCTGCCGATGGCGTCGAAGGCGTAGTCCGCGCCCCGGCCGCCGGTGAGCGCCCGCACCCGCTCGACGACATTCTCGCGCTGCGCGTTGACGGTGTGGGTGGCCCCGAACTCGCGCGCGAACTCGAGCTTGTTGGGCAGCAGGTCGCACGCGATGATCCGGCCCGCGCCGGCCAGGCGCGCGCCCTGGACGACGTTCAGGCCGACGCCGCCGCAGCCGATCACGACCACCGAGGCCCCCGCCTCCACCTGGGCGCAGCGGTTGACCGCGCCCCAGCCGGTGGGCACGCAGCAGCCGATCAGCGCGGCCTGGGGCCACGGCATCTCCTTGCGGATCGGCACCAGCATCTCGGCCGGACACACCACCGATTCCGAGAAGGTGCCGATGCGGGCCATCTGGCTGATGCCCTGGCCCTTCCACCACACGCGGTAGGTCCCGTCCAGCATGAGCCCCCGCGTCGCGGTGTGACCGTCGCAGAGGATCGAGCGCCCCATCGAGCAGTAGAGGCAGCGCCCGCAGTGGGGGCGGAACGAGAAGATCACGTGATCGCCCGGTCCCACACCGGACACCCCGGCCCCGACCTCCTCCACGACGCCGGCCGCCTCGTGGCCGAGCACCATGGGCAGCGGGGTCGGCCAGTCGCCGTTCATGATGTGCCAGTCGCTGTGGCAGATCCCGGCCCCCCTGACCTTGACCCGGGCCTCGCCCGACCGCGGGCCCTCCTGCTCCACCTCGACCACGTCCAGACGGCTGTTCGGCTCGAAGCACACGGCGGCCTTCATCCTCGGTCTCTCCCTGTGGGCGCCGGGCGATCGTCGGCCGGCGCGGGTCCGCGTCTCGTCCTTCGTCCTTGGGCGTCCTTGGGCGTCCTTGGGGGATCAGAGCCTCAGCAGCCGGCGGGCGTTGCCTTCCAGGATCAGCGCCTTGTCCTCGACGGTCCAGGCCGGGTGGCCGGTGACGACCTCGACCGGCCGCTCGTAGGCGATGGGGAAGCAGTAGTCGCTCCCCATCATGACGCGGTCGGCCCCCACCAGCCGCTCGAGATAGTCGAGGGGCTGCTCGGCGTAGCCGATGGTGTCGTAGTAGAAGCGCCGAAGATAGTCCATGGGCCCGCGCTCGCGCCCCCGCAGCTCGGGACGCTTCTGCCAGCCGCGCTGGAGCCGCCCGACCAGGTAGGGGAAGGCGCCGCCCGCGTGGGGCAGCACCACCACCAGGTTCGGGAAGCGGTCGAGCACCCCGCCGAAGACGAGGTGAGCGGCGGCGATCGCCGACTCGAACGGGTTGCCGAGCAGGTTGGTGAGGTAGTACTTCGTCAGTCGCTGGTGGCCGATGACGCTCACCGGATGCAGGAAGATCGGCAGCCCCAGCGCGTCGAGGCGCTCGTAGACCGGGAAGAAGCCCTCGTCGGACAGCTCCTTGTCGCGCACCGCGGTGGCCATGTACACGCCCCGGATCCCCGGCAGCCGGGCCGCCCGCTCGAGCTCCCGGGCGGCCAGGTCCGGCTCGCTCATCGGCAGCATGGCCAGGCCGTAGAGCCGCTGCGGGTGCTTGCCGTGTGCCTCGGCCAGCGCGTCGTTGAACGCCTCGGCCAGCCCGTGGGCGAGGGCGCGCCCGGCCCAGTAGACCATGGGCTGGGTGAGCGAGAGCACGTGGACGGCCACGCCCTGCTCGTCCATCGCCGCCAGGCGGGCGTCGAGATCGATGAAGCGCGGTCCGAGCGGTCCGGCCACCACCTCGCGCACCTTCACGAACGGCTGGCCCTCGACCAGTGAGTACTCGGCGCCGAACTCGGCGCCCTGGTCCCGGATGAGCCCCAGGTAGCGCTCCGGGTAGTAGTGGGCGTGGACGTCGATCGGGTGGTGGGGCTGGGTCACGGGTTCCTCCGGCTCTTCGGCGCGGGCCTCGTGCGACGGCCTAGTATGCCACAATCCTGCGGGCGAGTTCCCGGCCGCCCGACGATTGACAGCGATTCTCCGGCAGCGCTGGAGTCGGATCCGCAGCGACGGCCTGACCGGTGTCGCGTGGTCGCATCACGACCGAGTCCGTCCTGACATCGGCGACGCCCGGCCGTCGGAGGATGACATGAGGATGCTGGGACCACTCCTGGCGCTGGCCCTGGTCGGGGCGCCGGTCGCGACCGGCGCCGGCGACGTCGCCTTGACGATCGACGGCCGCAAGTTCGGCGCCGGAAGGAGAAGGGATGGGGCACGACCCATCCCGAGGCGATCCGCAACGGCGAGTGGGAGTACGGTCTGTTCACGGCCGACGGCAAGCCGATCCCGATCAACACGGAGCAGGCGTGCATGCCCTGCCACAAGCGCTTCGAGGCCACCGACTACACCTTCCTCGTCCACAACTACTTCGCCGATCAGGTCAAGAAGTAGCGCTGAGCGGGGCTAACCGGGGGCGGGAGGACGCCCGTGGAGCCCGGCGGCCCAGTAGGCGTGCTCCACGAGGCGCAGCGTCTCGAGGTTGTCCGTCGGGTCGGTCTCGAATGGCGTGCCGGTCTCGAGACAGTCCACGAAGTGCGCGATCACGCCGTCGAAGCTGGCCTGGTAGCCCTGGTCGCCGTCGTAGCGGATGCGGCGCGGCTCCGGCCCGAGTAGCGTGAGCTCCCAGTCGGCGAACACGGCACTCGCCCGGCTGCCGATCAGCTCGAGCCGGTCCGAGGACCGGGACGGGTAACCGGGGGCGGCCATGGTGCCGGTCACGGTGACTGGCACCCCGGCGGCGGTCTCCAGGAAGATGGCGGCGAGCGTCTCCCCCACCACGTCCGGGAGCGTGCGGCTGGCGCGGGCGCTCACGACGCGGAGCGGGCCGCACAGGAAGCGCACGACGTCGAGCTGGTGGATCAGGGACTCGGAGATCATGAGCCGCCGCTCGCGGGCCATGAACGGCTGGCGCTCGAGCGCGGGCCGGCGGCCGGCGGCGTCGGGCAGGAGGCCCGAGGAGCTCGCCGAGAGCTGCGCGAGCGCGAGGTCTCCCAGCTCGCCGGCGGCGATCCAGCGCGCGAGCTCGCGATACCAGGGCCGGAAGCGCCAGTTCTCGTGCACCATGAGGCGCATCCGCCCCTCGACGCGCCGGACCAGGGCCTCGGCCTCGGCGAGGGTCGGCGTGAGCGGCTTCTGGCAGAGCACGTCGATCCCGCGGGCGGCGGCCGCCTGGACCCAGGCCGCGTGGGTCTCCCGGGGCGAGGCCACGTCGAGGGCGTCGATGGTCTCGGCCGCGAACATGGAGGCGGCGTCCCGATAGACGGCGGGGATCCCGAACTCTTCCGCGCGGGCGCCGGCTCGCCGCGGATCGGGGTCGCACACCGCCACCACCCGGACCCGGGGCGCGAGGGCTCGCCAGGCGACGAGGTGGTACCAGCTGATCATGCCGGCCCCGGCCAGGGCCACCCGGATCGGAGCCACTCGCGACGTGGGCACGGCCATCGATGATCCCCCGGGGTTCGAGGACGAGTTGGTCTTCGCCGCCGCCCGTCGGCCGACGCCGCCGGCTGGCGCGCAGTCGTACGATACGTGGAGGCCCCGGGCCGACGCAATCGCGTCTCGCCGGGCTGGTGGCGCCGCCGGAGACCCGGGAGGAGGCACCTTGACGCTTCCTCGGGTCCCGTTCTAGTGTGGGCCCCGACGAGCTCTTTTACCTTCGACGACCTCCGGAATCACCGACCTCGGAAGGGAGGACACCATGGAGACCAGCGGCGTTCATGCCGGCCAGCCTTCACCGGGAGAGCCGAGCCGGCGACGGTGGCTCGGGAGCGCGGCCCTGGCTGTCGCGATCGGGCTCCTCACCGTGGTGCCGGCGGCTGCCGAGACGGTCATCACGATGTGGAGCCACGAGGCCGACCAGCCGTCCAAGGTGGCCTGGCGGGAGGCGGCCGCCCGGGCCCTCGAGAAGAAGAACCCGGACGTCAAGGTCAAGATCACGTGGTACGACAAGCCCGCCCTGTACGCCGCGCTGAAGACGGCCCTTCGGGCCGGGCAAGCGCCCGACATCTTCTACGACGAGCCGGACCAGACCGAGTACATCACCAACGGATTCCTGCTCCCGCTCGACGAGCTGGTCAACTGGGGCAACATTCACGAGTGGGCCCGGCAGGTCTGGACCCACGGCGGCAAGACGTACGCGTTGCCCCAGGAGGTCTACACGGTCGAGCTCTACTACAACAAGGAGCTCATGAAGAAGGTGGGCGTGGACCTGCCCCCCAGCGGCCAGGTCAGCCAGAGCCAGTTCCTCGACATCGTGAAGAAGTCGGCGGCCGCCGGCATCACACCGATCGTTCAGGGCGTCGGCGATCGGCCGTACCCCGGCGCCTACATGCTGGAGGAGCTCCTTCTCAAGAAGCTCGGCCGGGACGACTACGGGAAGCTGCTGGCCGGGAAGCTCTCCTACAAGGACCCCCGGGTCGTGCAGGTCTTCACGTACGTCAAGACCCTGGTCGACGCCGGCGCCTACCCGAAGAGCTTCGCGACGCTGAAGCTGGGCGAGTCCCACTACTACTTCCACACGAAGCCCGCCGGGTTGATGTTCCCCATGGGGAGCTGGTACACGGCACGCGCCTTCGTGCCGCCCGACAAGGGCGGCCAGCCGGACAACTTCCCGCTCGGGATCATGAGCGTGCCGGCCGTGGACGGCGCCGCATGCAACCAGTGCAAGACGCTCGCCGTCGGCGCCAGCTTCTCGATCAACGCGGCCACCAAGCACCCGAAGCTCGCCGCCGGGATGCTGAACGAGATGGCGACCCCCGAGATGGGCGCATCCTGGCTGAGCACGATCCTGCTCCAGACGGCGATCAAGACCGACATGAGCAAGATCAGCGGAAAGTACGCCTCCTACTTCCAGGAGCTGGGCGAGCGCAACAAGGGGGCCGAGTACTTCATCGGGATCCCGATCGACCATCTGAAGGGGCAGTGCCGTGACACGTTCGTGCAGGTCATGAACACCGCCTTCCCGGGCGGCCTCCTCGCCGTCGACAAGGCCGTGGACATGATGAATCAGGCCTGCTTCGCCGGCTAGGTCACTCGGGGGGGTTCCGGAAGCCCCCCCGATGCCCCCCGTCGCGGCGGCGGCGAAGCCGCCGTCCGGAGCGCGGCCCACCGCGGTGCCCGACCGGCCGCGGAGGGCGGGGCTCGCCGGCGGGCCCCCGGGTGCCCCTGATGGCCGTCCTCGCCCCGGTCCGAGTGGACCGCCGGACGGTCCCGCGCTTCGGGCGAATCGTCCACGCGCGCGGGGTCGTCATCCCGGTCTTCCTGGCGCCGGCCCTGCTCCTGTTCCTGGGCTTCACGGTGTATCCGGCCGCCCGGACGTTCTACAACAGCGTCCACACCATCAAGCCCCGTGGCGTGGTGGAGTTCGTCGGGCTCGACAACGTCACCACGCTGCTGACCCGGGACCCGGTGTTCTGGAAGGCGGTCGGCAACACCATGATCTGGGCCGGGATCGCGCCGATCGTGGACGTGGTGACGGGCCTGCTGCTGGCCCTCTGTCTCTACGCGCGGGTGCCCCTGGCGCGGTTCTTCCGCGTGACGTGGTTCACGCCGGTGCTGCTGTCGTACGTCGTGGTCGGCATCCTGTGGACGTGGATCTACAACTTCGACTGGGGCGCGGTGAATCTCGGGCTCCGCGCGCTGGGGCTCGGGCAGTGGGCCCACTCCTGGCTCGGGGATCCCTCGACCGCGCTGTGGGCGGTCATGGCCACCCATGCCTGGAAGTGGGCGGGCTTCAGCATGGTCGTGTGCCTGGCCGCGCTCTACGCGCTCCCGCTCGAGGTGCTGGAGGCGGCCGAGCTGGACCACTGCGGCTGGGGGCGGAAGCTCTTCTTCGTCATGATCCCGATGATCTGGCCGACCCTGCTGAACCTCCTGATCCTCTCCTTCATCGGCAAGATGAAGGTCTTCGACCTCGTGTGGATCATGACCCAGGGAGGGCCGCTGTGGTCGACGGAGACCGTCTCGACGTACGTCTACAAGCGGGCCTTCGAGTGGAACACGTTCGACCTCGGCTACCCGTCGGCGGTCGCCGCCCTCTGGTTCCTGGTGGTGCTGACGTCCGTCCTGGGGTTGACGTGGCTCTTCCGCCGGCGCGACCGGTTGGAGTACTGAGGCGGTGCGCCGACCCGGCCTCCTCGGTCGCCTGCTGCTCCTGGTCGCCGTGTCCCTGTACACGACGCTGGCGGGGGGTCCGGTCCTGTGGCTCGGGATGATGTCGCTGCGGACGACGTCCGAGATCAGCGCGAACCCGTACGCGCTCCCGGTCCCGATCCACCCCGAGAAGTACGTGGCGGCCTGGACCACCTCGAACTACGGCACCTACTTCTGGAACAGCGCGGTGGTCGTCCTGACCGCGGTCGCTCTGGTGACGCTGGTGGGGGCGATGGCCGCCCACTGCCTGGCCCGCTATCGGTTCCGGGGGAACCGGCTCGTCTACTTCGGTCTCTTCAGCGCGATCATCTTCCCGCCGCAGCTGACGATCATCTCCCTCTTCCAGGTCCTGGTGGACTACCACCTCTTCAACACGCATGCCGGCCTCGTCCTGGTCTACGCCGCGATCCAGCTGCCGCTGACGTTCTACGTCCTGGAGAGCTTCTTCGCGCAGATCCCCCAGGACTACTTCGACGCCGCCCGGATCGACGGGTGCTCGGACTACGGGATCTTCTGGCGCTTGACCATGCCGATCGGCCTGCCGGCCGTCGCGACCACGGTGGTGCTGAACCTGATCGAGCTGTGGAACGAGTTCCTGTACGCGGTGGTGCTGCTCACCGAGGACGAGAAGCGCACGCTGCCGCTCGGCATCATGAAGTTCATGGGCGACCAGCTCCAGGACATCGGGATGATCGCGACCGGCATGATGATCTCCATCCTCCCGATCATCGGGATCTACGTCCTGTTCTCCGAGAAGCTGATCCGCGGCATGACCGCGGGCGTGCTGAAGTAGGGCAGCCGTGACGCGCGGGACGCGGGAGGGCCGGGCGTGACGGGGCCGGCCGGAGCGGGGCGGCCGGTGGCGGACCTCGACACGCCGGCCTTGCTCGTGGACCTCGACAAGCTCGCGCGCAACATCGCCACGATGCGCCGGATCATCGTGAGCGAGGCCGGCGTCGGGTGGCGCCCCCACACCAAGGCGATCAAGACGCCGGCGCTGGCCCGGCGACTCCTCGACGCCGGCGCCTTCGGGGTCACCTGCGCCAAGCTCGGGGAAGCGGAGGTGCTGGCGGCCGCCGGCATCCGGGACATCCTCATCGCCAACGAGATCGTGGGGCCGGCGAAGATGCGGCGGCTGGCGGCCCTCCGGGAGTTGGCGGACCCCATCGTGGCCGTGGACTGCGACGCGCATCTGGAGGCCCTGGAGGCGGCGACCCGGTTCGACCGGGGTCACCCTGCGGGTAGTGATCGAGGTCAACATCGCCATGAACCGGGCCGGCGTGGAGCCCGGCGAGCCCGTCGTCGAGCTGGGCCGCCGGGTCATGGACCGGAAAGGCTTGCGGTTCGCCGGGCTGATGGGGTGGGAAGGCGGGCGACTGGCCGGTATCGCCGACCCGGGCCAGAAGCGACAGGCGATCGAGGCGGCAGTCGGGCGACTCACGGCCAGCGCGGCGTCGTGCCGGGCCGCCGGGCTCCCGGTCGACATCGTCAGCTGCGGGGGGACCGGGACCTACTGGATCACGGCCCGCCTGCCGGGGGTCACCGAGGTCCAGGCGGGGGGCGGGATCTTCGGCGATATCCACTACCGGAAGGACTACGGCGTCGAGCACGAGTACGCCCTGACGATCCTGACCACGGTCGTGAGCCGGCCCACCCCGACGCGCCTCGTGTGTGACGCCGGATGGAAGAGCATGTCGGTCTACCCGACGATGCCCGAGCCCCTGAACATGGGCGCGGTCACCCGCGTGGCCCTCTCGGCCGAGCACGCGACGGTCGAGCTGGCGGAGCAGGCCGAGGTCCCCCGGGTGGGCGACCGGGTCGAGTTCGTCCCCGGGTACACCGACTCGACCATCTTCCTGAACGACGAGCTCCACGGCGTGCGCGCCGGCCGGGTCGAGGCGACCTGGCCGATCTCGGGGCGGGGGAAGACCCAGTGACAGCCACGCCTCCCTTCCGAGCCGAGCACATCGGGAGCCTCCTGCGCCCACCGGCGCTGCTGGCGGCCCGGCAAGCGGCGGCGGAGGGCCGGCTGCCCGCGGAGGCGCTCCGGGCCGAGGAGGACGCGTGCATCCGGGAGGCCGTCCGCCTCCAGGAGGACGTGGGCCTCCAGGCCATCACCGACGGCGAGTACCGGCGCGGCATCTACTTCGGCCACTTCCCGGCGGCCGTGAGCGGGTTCACGGAGATGGACGCCGAGCTCGACTTCCGCGGCGCCGGGGGCGACACGCTTCGCTACCGGACGCCCGTCGTGACCGGCCGGCTCGTCCGCCACCGCGGCATCGCCACCGACGAGCTCCGCTTCGTCCGGGAGCTCACGCGCCGCACGCCGAAGGTCACGCTGCCCAGCCCGTGCTCGCAGCACTTCTTCCGCTGGCGCCCCGGGGTCTCCGACCGGGCGTACCCGGACCTCGACGAGTTCTTCGCCGACGTGGCCGCGATCTACCGGGCCGAACTGCGCGACCTGGCGGGGCTCGGCGCGACGTACGTCCAGCTCGACGACGTGTCGCTCCCGCTCCTGTGCGACCCGCGCCACCGGGAGGGGTTCACGGCGAAGGGCTACGACCCCGCCCGGATGGTCGACCGCTACGTCTCCCTCGTGAACGCGGCGCTGGACGGCCGCCCGGCCGGACTGACCGTCGGCCTCCACCTCTGCCGGGGCAACAACCAGGGGAAATGGCTCGGGGAAGGGGACTACGGGTACGTGGCCGCCAGTGGCTTCGCCCAACTCGGAGTGGATGCCTTCTTCCTCGAGTACGATTCGCCCCGGGCCGGGGGCTTCGAGGCCCTCCGCCACGTGCCCCCGGGGCGGTGGGTGGTCCTCGGCCTGGTGTCGACCAAGGGGCCCGAGATCGAGGATCCCGACGACCTCGCCCGGCGGATCGACGCGGCGGCCAGGTTCGTGCCCCTCGAGCGACTGGCGCTCAGCCCGCAGTGCGGCTTCGCGAGCACGGCCCCCGGCAACCCGCTGACCGGGGCCGACCAGCGGCGCAAGCTCGAGCTGGTCGTCGAGGTCGCCCGCCGGGTCTGGACCTGAGAGCGCGGAAGGAAGGTTCCGATCTTGAGAAGGCAAGCGGGTCGTCCGGCTCCCCCCTCCCCCCCGGTGGGTGGGGGAGGGGGGCTGGGGGGGTAGGCGGGAGGTTACGGATGAAAGTCTGGGTTTCCCGGTTCTCGGTGGAGTGGGCGCACTGCGACGCCGCCGGGATCGTCTTCTACCCGTACTTCTACGGCTGGTTCGACCAGGGGACCGAGCGGCTGTTCAAGGCGAACCATCTCTCCTATCTCGAGCTGAGGCGCGACTTCGGGGTCGCCGGGATGCCGCTCCTGGAGACGGGGGCCCGCTACGAGAACGCCTGCAAGCTGGGCGACGAGCTCGAGCTGCAGAGCTGGGTGGACGAGTGGGCGGGCCGGAGCTTCGTCGTCAAGCACCGGGTCCGGCACGCCGACGGGCGTCCCGCGCTCGAGGGCTTCGAGCGGCGGGTGTGGGCGGTTCCCGATCCGCAGGCGCCCAAGGGCCTGCGGGCGATCCCGATCCCGCCGGAGGTGATCGCCCGCTTCGTCGACTGAGATTTTCGGGAACTTCCTCCACCCCCCCAGCCCCCCTCCCCCACCCATGGACGGCCTTCGGCCTGTGGCCGGGGGGAGGGGGGAGCCGGAGGCCCCGATTCCTTCACAGGCTTTGAGAACATCGGGAGGGTCTTCCGAGACCCCCCCGATGCCCCCCCTCGGAGGCCGCGGCTGTTGGACGGCCTTCGGCCTTTGGGCCGCGGCTCGGAGTGGAACGCCACGGCCGCGCGGCCGAAGCTAAGGGGTTGCGAGAAGCCGACGGGTGATCGGAATGGGGCCGCGTGCGGTCAGGAGCGCGGGGCGGGCGTAGGCTGCTCGACGTCGAGGGTCGTCACCCGACGGAGCTCGCGCCGGTACGTCGCGTCGTCGAAGGGTCGGGCGCGGTGCATGGTGGCGCGATTGTCCCAGATCACCAGGTCGCCGACGCGCCACGAGTGGCGGTAGACGAACTCCGGCTGGGTCGCGTGCTCGATCAGGTCGCGGAGGAGGAGCCGCCCCTCGGGGACCGGCCAGTCGATGATCCGGGACGCGTGCGACGCGACGTAGAGCGACTTGCGATTGGAGCGCGGGATCGTCCGGACGAGCGGGTGGACCGCGCCCTTTCAGGGCGTCCGCCTCGTCCGGGGAGAACTCGAACCCGAGCGTCTGGCGCGAGTGCGCGATCGAGTGATGGACGCGCAGCCCCTCCAGCCGGGCTTTCGTCTCGGAGGGGAGCGCGTCGTAGGCGGCCCGCATGTCGGCATACTCGGTGTCGGCGGCGACGGGCGGGACGACCTTCGCCGAGAGCATCGAGTAGCGACCCGGCGGATCCTGGAACGACGCGTCGGTGTGCCACAGGCGATTGCCGAGGCCGTACATGCGACGGCGATTGTCGGCTGGTCAGGATCTCGCCGTCCGCATCGACGTTCGAGACGTCGGCCAGGGCCTCGTTCCCCAGGCGACTCTTGTAGAGGGCGCTGCTGCCCGTCTTCGTGTGGAGCTGGCCGTCGAGTCGCTGGGCGAACGCCAGGTGCTCGTCGTCGGTGAAGGGCTGGTCGCGGAACACCAGCACCGCGTACTCGTCCATCCCCGCCCGGATCTCGGCCAGCGTCTCCCGATCGTGAACCTGGCGCAGATCCACCCGGCTCACCTCGGCGACGAAGTGCGGATGGAGCTTGCGGAAGGTCAGGGCCATGTGAGCACCGTCGTGCCTCGAACTGCCGCTGACGAGGGTAGGGTCTTTCCCGAAGCCTGTCAATCGACCCCCCGCGACACTGCGACGCGTCTCACCGACCCGGGCCCGCCACGTTCGGATCACACAGACCGGTCGGAGCACGGCCCGGCCGGATCAGTTGCAGGGGTCGGGACTGTCAGGCCGCGGATCGATGAAGGATCAGACCCAGAGCACCCGGCGACGCAGATCGAGGTCCTCGAGCAGCGGGCGGGCCGGCCCCTGGTGAACGACACGCCCGCGGTCCAGCACGACGACGCGGTCGGCCAGGGCGAGGACGAGATCGAGGTTGTGGTCGACGATGATCACCGCGATATCGCGCCGGAGCCGCTCGACCGCCGCGAACACCTCCTCGATGACGGTCGGCGCCAGCCCCTCGAATGGCTCGTCCAGGAGCAGCAGGCGCACGTCGCCCGCGAGCGCGCGGGCGATCGCGACCATCTGCTGCTCCCCCCCGGACAGGAGATCGGCCGCCACCGAAAGTCGCTCGCGGATGCGGGGGAAGTACTGGAAGATGCGCTCGTCGTCCCAGTGGGTGCCGTCCGTCATGGTCCCCCGCCGCCGGAGCCGACCGAGCCCCAGGTTGTCCGCCACCGTGAGGCCGGGAAAGAGCCGCCGTCCCTGGGGCACGTAGCCGATCCCGGCCTGGGCGATGGCCTCGGGAGACTGCCGGGCCAGCTCCATCCCCGAGAGCCGCACCGTGCCGGACCGCGGCGGGACGAGGCCGATGAGGCTCTTGAGCAGCGTCGACTTGCCAGCCCCGTTGCGGCCGAGCACCGCGACCACCTCGCGCTCGCGCAGGTCGAGCGTGACGTCGGTCAGGATGTGGCTCTTGCCGTAGTAGCTGTTGAGCCCTTCGGCGGCGAGCACCGGCGCCCCGGGCGTGACGGCGGCCCGCGGGCGTGCGGCGAGGGCGGCGGCGCCGGAGCCGATGTACACCTCGTGCACCCGCGGGTCGCTCCTGACCATGTCGACCGGGCCCTCGACCAGGATGCGGCCCTGGTTCATGACCGTGACCCGGTCGGCGATCTCGAAGACGCGGTCGATATCGTGCTCGACCAGCAGCACTCCGATGGCGTCGCCCAGCCGCCGCACCAGCCGGCCGACGCGGTCCCGCTCGGCGGCGGCGAGGCCGGCGAGCGGTTCGTCGAGGAGCACGAGGGCCGGCCTTCCGGCGAGCGCGATGCCGAGGTCGAGGAGACGTTGCCCGCCGTAGGAGAGGTTCTCGGCCGGCACCTCCTCGAGTCCGCCGAGCCCCAGGAACCCGATGAGCGCGGCTGTCTCGCGCTCGACGTCGGCGAGCCGGTCCGCGCGTAGGAGAAGCGCGAAGCGCCGGGGATGACGCGCCTGCACGCCGAGGCGGAGGTTTTCGGCCACCGTGAGGCCCATGAACAGGTTGGTGATCTGGAACGACCGCGTCAGCCCGGCCCGCGCGACGACATGCGGCGACCGCCCCTCGATGCGGGTCCCGCGATAGGCGATCTGGCCGCGATCGGGCGAGAACAGGCCGGAGACCAGGTTGAACAGCGTCGTCTTGCCGGCGCCGTTCGGTCCGATCAGGGCGTGGACGCCGCGGCCACGCACGGCGAGATCGGCGTCGGCCACGGCCACGATGCCGCCGAAGGTCCTGACCACCCCCCGGCACTCGAGCACCGACGCGTCCCCGATGGCAGCGCCGGCGAGGAACCCGGGCACCGGCGCCGCCCCCGCCGGCGTCACCCGGCCGGCCATGGCCGCCGCCGTCGCCGGCCCCGGCCGCAGGAGCTCGAGGAGCCGGCGGGCGACACCGACGAGCCCGGTCGGCGAGAAGAGCACGAAGACGACGAAGAGGAGGCCGAAGTAGAGGAGCCAATAGCCCGTCCAGATCGACAGGAACTCGCGAAAGAGGATGAAGAACAGAGCTCCCAGCACGGGGCCGAGGAAGCTCCGGGCCCCGCCGATGATGACCATCGCCACGAGCTCACCGGAGAAGGCCACCGCCAGGGGGTCAGCCGAAGCGAAGCGGTGGTTGAAGACGAGGAGCGCCCCCGCCAGCCCGGGCACGGTGGCGGAGATGACGAAGGCGATCAGCTTGTACCGGCTCGTTGGATAGCCCTGGAAGGCGGCGCGCTGCTCGTTCTCCCGGATGGCCACCAGCACCCGGCCGAACGGCGAGCCCGTGACACTCCAGAGGAACCAGACGGTCGCGAAGGCGAGGCCGGCGACGACCATGTAATAGGCGCCGGGCCGGCCCAGGTCGACGCCGAGGACGATCGGGCGCGTGATGCCGCCGAGCCCGCTCTCCCCCCCGGTGAGCGCGGTCCACCGGTAGGCGACCGAGAACAGGAGCGCGGTCAGAGCGAGCGTCAGCAGCGAAAAGTACACCCCGCGGCGGCGGAGGATCAGGGCGCCGAACACGAAGGCGGCGACGGCGACGAGAGCGGTGGCGAGCAGCACGGGGAGGACGAACCGGTCGGGCCAGAGGCGCAGCTGGATCAGCCCGGCGGCGTAAGCGCCGACACCGAACCAGGCGCCGTGCCCGAACGAGACGAGGCCGGTGTAGCCGAGCAGGAGGTTGAGGCCGAGCCCGACCAGCCCGTAGAGCACGCAGTCGGTGGCCGAGATCAGGGTCAAGCCCATGGCCAAGAGCGCATACGGCAGGACGACGAGGCCGACCCCGATCACGAGGAGTGGCCGCCAGGCGGCGATCGACGGCGGTCCGGTCACTCCAGCCGCTCCATGCGCTCGCCCATCAAGCCCCGGGGCCGGACGAGCAGGACCAGCAGCATCAGGAGATACATGGAGGCCTCGGAGGCGGGCGGGATGAAGTAGACGGTGAGACCCCGCACGACCCCGACCAGGAGGGCGGCGTAGACCACGCCCCAGAAGCTCCCGAGCCCGCCGATCACCACGACGACGAAGGCAGCGGTCATGATCTCGCTCCCCATCGCCGGATGGACACCCGAGATGGGCGCCAGCAGCACCCCCGCGAGTCCGGCTAACCCGATGCCGAGGGCGCTGACCGCGGTCAGGACGGGCGCCAGCGGGATGCCAACGGCACGCACCATGTCGGGATCGGCGATGCCCGCGCGCACGATCTTGCCGAACCAGGTCCGGTTGAGGAGATACCACGTCCCGCCGACCGCCACGACGGCGACGGCGAGCATCCCGAGCCGGTAGTAGGGGTAGATGAAGTCGCCGAGCAGGAGCTGGCCGCGCAGGAAGGGGGGGATCGAGTAGGCGATGGGGGCCGCCCCCCAGATCATGCGCAGGGTCTGCTCGACGATCATCGAGAGGCCGAAGGTGAAGAGCAGGCTCAGCGTGGGGTCCGCCCGGTAGAAGCGACGCAGGAACAACCGCTCGATCGCCACGCCGAGCAGGGCCACCAGGAGGGGCGAGGCGACGAAGGCGACGCCGAAGCCAGCCACCCGGCTGAGCTCGACGGTCAGGTAGGCCCCGATCGCGTAGAAGGCGCCGTGGGCCAGGTTGACGACCCCGCCGAGGCTGAAGATCAGCGACAGGCCGAGCGCGATGAGGAGGTAGTAGACGCCCAGGAGCAAGCCGTTGACGACCTGCTCGAGGACGAAGACCCACGCCATCGCCGGCGCGGCTCAGGCGAGCGCGGGACGGAGACCACCGGTCGGACCGTCGGGGTCCGACCGGTGCCGGCAGCTCAGGCGAAGCTGCAAGGATTCTCTTGGCGGGTGGGGGCGATGACCTCCAGCGGCTCGGTCGAGGCGGGTACGGGCGAGCTCACCTCCGCCATGTCCCACTTGTCGATCATCTTGTCTTTGGGCTTGGGCGTCAGCGTGTACATCTCGAAGAGCATCTGGTGGTCCCAGTCGCGGAAGTAGCCCTCGCGCGTCCGGAGCACGTCGAACTTCGCCCCCTTCTCCAGATACTCGACGAGCTTGACGGGGTCGGTCGACTTCGTCTCCGTCATCGCCTGGGCGACCACCCGGACGCCGAGATAGTCGCCGACCGCCTGGTTCTCGGGCGGCTTCCCCCAGCGCTTCGTGAAGGCGGCCGTGAACGCCTTCGACTTCGGCGTGTTGAGCGCGTGGTGCCAGACGATTGGCCAGATGCCGCTGAAGCTGTCACGCCCGGCGCCCCAGGCCATGACCGTGTCGAACCCGCCGCCGGCGAGCGGGAACGGCAGGTTGAACTCGTTGTACTGCTTCATGAAGTTGGTCGTCTGGTTGCCGGCCAGGTTGATCACGACGAGATCGGGCCGCGCCTGCCGGATCTTCAGGATGTACGGGCTGAACTCCGTCACGTCGGTCGGCACCAGCTCGTTTCCGATGAAGGTGCCACCATTCTCCCCCAGGTACCGCTGGGTGACGCGCAGGAGGTCGTGCCCGAAGGCGTAGTCGGCGGTCAGGGCCATCCAGCGCTTCCCCGCCACCATCTTGTCACGCACGAGAGCGCGACCCACCGTCTTCACGTACATGGAGTTGGCCGCCTCCACGTGGAACATGAAGCGGTTGCAGGCCTTGCCGCGCAACTCGTCCGAGTTACAGCCAGTCTGGAGGAACAGCATCTTCGCGCGGCCGGCCACCTGGGCGATCGCAAGGCCGGAGGCGGAGCTGATCTCGCCCAGCAGCAGGTTGACCTTGTCGCGCTCGATCAGCCGTTCGGCCTTGGCCGAGGCGGTGGCCGGGTTGACGCTGTCCTCGGCGATCAGCTCGATCTGACGCCCGAGGATCCCCCCCGAGGCGTTGACCTCCTCGACGGCGAGCGTGACGCCCATCACCGCGTAGTCGCCGATCGGCCCCAGGAAGCCCGTCCGCGGCGCCAGGTGGCCGATCTTGATGGTGTTGCCTTGCGCCTTCAGGACGGCGGGAGCGCCGAACCCCGCCGCGAGGGCGGTGGCCGCGGCCGTCTTCAGGAAGGATCGACGCCCGATGTCCATGATGCTCTCTTCCTTTCCGCGCTAGTGAGCGATCGGGACGCCGCGCGTCCTGCCGCGCACCCGACGCGACCAGGCGCATAGGAACGATTGACGACACCTCGGGCCAGCGGACCTCCGACCAGGTCCGGCCTCCCTGACGCGGCACCCGGGACGGCCAGCCTCGTGGGGAAGGAAGGCGAGCATCGGGCTCGCGATCGCCCGCTGACCCCGAGCTATCCTGCGCCGGCGCGGACTCGGGGTCAAGGAGCGGGCGGAGGGGTGCGGCGGCGGGGTCCCGGCACCGACGCTCGACGCCCCCGGGACGGGCGTAGTATGACTGGAGGAGGGCGAGAGCACGATCCGGCGGGAGGGCTCGCGAGTGATCGAGCGTCCCCGGCGGGGCGCGGAAGGAGACGAGATGAGCAAGGGCAGGACGAAGCCAGTCCCGGACGGATACCTGTGCGTGACGCCGTACCTCATCGTCGACGGCGCGGCCAAGGCGCTGGACTTCTACCAGCGCGTGTTCGGCGCCACCGAGCGGATGCGGATGCCGGGTCCCGGCGGAAAGGTGGGCCACGCCGAGATCAGCATCGGCGACTCGGTGATCATGCTGGCCGACGAGCACCCGGAGATGGGGGCGCGGGGACCCCGGGCGTTCGGGGGCTCGCCGGTGAGCCTCCACGTCTATGTCCAGGACGTCAACGCCACCGTGAAGACCGCGGTGGCCGCGGGGGCCAAGGTCATCCGGCCCGTGGAGGACAAGTTCTACGGCGACCGGTCTGGCACCATCGAGGACCCGTTCGGACACCACTGGAACGTCGCCACCCACACGGAGGACGTGCCGTCCGACGAGATGGTACGCCGGGCCGCCGCCCTGGCCAAGTAGCGGGCGGGGCCGATGAGTGTCGCATCGCGTCGTCGTTCGGACGGCCTTCGGCCTTTGGGGTCGTCGCCGATCCTCGGCGTACTCGGAGTACGCCTGCGGTCGGCGACTCCCTGCGTCCATTGGACGGCCTTCGGCCTGCGGGCGCTGCTCGCTCCTCGGCCCCGCCCGGGGGACCAGATCGTTCAGGGGGGATTCGATGGGAGGTGAGGCATGTCCCGGTACTTCTGTCACGCGCATCCCGACGTCTTGACCGTCGAGACGCGGGTCCTCGACGCTCGGGCTGGCGCCGTCGTCCTGGACGAGACCCCGGCCCATCCCGGTGGCGGGGGCCAGCTCGCCGACCGCGTGCTCCTGCGCTGGAGCGGGGGAGAGGCCCGCGTCACCGGCTTCGAGCTGGCCGGCGGCCGGCTCTGGCACGTGCTGGCCGAGCCGGTCGAGGTCTCGGGGATCGTCGAGGTGCGCGTGGACCCGACCTTCCGCGCGCTGATGAGCGCGCTCCACACCGACACCCACGTGCTGAACGCCCTCGTCTATCAGCAGTTCCAGGGGGCGCTGGTGACCGGCGCCCAGCTGAACGACGACGGGACGGCCCGGATGGACTTCGATCTCCCGGATGCCGACAACGACCGCCTGCGAGCCCTCGAGCCGGCCGTCAACGACGCGATCCGCCAGGATCTGCCGCTCCGGTTCGGCTACGTGCCGGCCGAGGAGGCCGCGCACGAGCCCGGGCTGCTCCGCAGCCGGTCGGTGGCGCCGCCGCCCGACGACGAGGGTCTCATCCGGATCGTCGAGATCGTGGGACTCGATCGGCAGGCGTGCGGGGGGACCCACCTCGCCTCTACCGGACTCTCGCGACCGATCCGGATCCTCAAGGTCAACAACAAGGGCCGCCACAACCGGCGCGTCCGCATCGGCCTAGCCAACGACTGAGCATCCCGGGGAGGGAAGGATTGAGATTCTCCGGCTCCGCCCTTCCCCCAGTCGCCGTCTATCGCGTCCGGGACGGCCAGGTCACCGAGGCCCGGTGCTACGTGGACGACACCCGCGACCAGTCAACCAGTTCTGGGCGTAGACACCCTTCAGGCGGGGTCGGTGACGGCGATAGGACGTTTCAACCTCCCACGCGTTCGGTTCCCTGTACAATTCGGTGCGAGGGGCTGGGCCACGGCGGGGTGCCCGCTGAGGACACCGGCGCCGAGACAGGAGGCGGTGATGGTGGGATTTCTGGTCGGAGTGGTGGCAGGGGGGGTGGCCGTGTGGATGTACCGGCACCAGATCCAGGACATGCTGGGTGATCAAAGCTCCGGCGTGCGGACGAAGGCCGCCGACACGCTCGAGACCTTGCAGCACAAGACCGAGAGTGCCATGGACCGAGCCAAGGGCCGCATCGTGACAGGGCTGCGCGCGGGTCAGGACTACCTCAGGACCGCCGGATCGAGGCCGGAGGACGGTCCGCGAGACGCACCACGGTAACCGCGGCGCCCGCCGGGCGGACGTCACCCGGGCCCACTACCACGCCTCGAGCAGCGAGCGCGCGATGACCATTCGCTACTGACGGCGGGATGGTCAGGCCGAGCGCGTTGGCGGCCTTGGAGAGCTGCCGGTCTGAGCAGGCGGGCTGCGTGTAACCATTCTGACCCCCCGCCTCTCCGGCTTTCTCGCCAGGGACAGGTAGCGTCTCGTACCCGACGCCCTCCCCCACGAGCTTCACGCGCGCCTCCCGTCACCGGTCTCGGACTTCCGGTTCTTGTCCTCAGCCCCGCGGCGCCGGAGGGTCATCCGCCAGGTTCATCCATTGCGCGGGGGCGCCACCTGGTGCGATGATCCCCTGCCACCGATGACACCCGGCGAGACCCTGATCCGGGCCCTGTACGCCGCCCGCGGCCGGCGCGACCTCGACGCCGTCCAATCCGTGCTGACGTGGTCTGGCACGAAGCCGGCCAGTCCCCGCCCTACACCGGCGAGCTCCGCGGTCGCGAGGCGGTCCTGACCATGATCGCCAGGGCGATGGAGCTGACCGGCGGGACGTTCCGGCTGGACCTCGACGACGTGCTCGCCAACGACCGCCGCGTTGTCGCCCTCGTCGCGTGGTCGGCGGTCCGGGACGGGACCCGTCCACGATCGTGAGCGACTTCGACTACGTCGGATCCGAGCTCGAGATCTTCGCGGAAGCCATCCGCTGGAAGCGCTACTTTGCGGACGAGATGCGACCGTACCTGGGATCGAGGGTGCTGGAAGTGGGCGCCGGCATCGGCGGGACCACCAGGGTCCTGTGCCGAGGGAGCGAGGCGCGATGGCTGTGCGTCGAGCCCGACGCGGCGCTGGCCGAGCAGGTGCGCGTGCTCGTGAGCCACGGGACGCTGCCCCGGTGCTGCGAGGCCCGGGTCGGCACCCTGGCCGAGCTCCGCGATGAAGGGGCCTTCGACACGGTCCTGTACGTGGATACGCTGGAGCACATCGCGGACGATCGGGCGGAGCTCCGCCGAGCAGCGGGCCTGCTCGAAGGCGGGGGACACCTCCTGGTCCTGGCCCCGGCGCATCAGTGGCTGTTCTCGGCCTTCGACCGCAGCATCGGCCATCATCGCCGGTACACCCGACGGAGCCTGGCGGCGATCGGTCCGGGATCGCTGGAGCTGGTGAAGCTGATCTATCTCGACTCGGTGGGGCTGCTGGCGTCGCTGGCGAACCGCGTCCTGCTGCGCCGCCCGATGCCGACGCCACGGCAGATCGCCGTGTGGGACCGGGTGATGGTCCCGGCCTCCCGGGCGATCGACCCGGTCCTGGGTCGGGCGGTGGGGAAGTCGGTCCTCGCCGTGTGGAGAAAGCGTTCGGGCGAGGCGTCCCCGGGGGCCGCCGCCGGCGGCGCGCCGGGCTAGACAGGCTCGAGCTCGACCGGATCGCCCAGGGTGACCCGGCCTCCGCGGAGAACGGAGCAGTCGAGGGCCATGACGCCGCCGAACTCCTTGACGATGCGCCGGAGGACGCGGTGATCCTGCTCCAGCGTGTCCGGGTCGAAGGTCGTCATCACGCAGCGCGGGCGGACCTGCTCGACTGCCAGCAGGGCCTTGCCCACGCGCAGCCGGTGGCCGGGCCAGGTGCGCTCGGTCAGCCCGTCGACGCCGCCCACGAGGATGTTGGGTCGCAGCCGGCGGCGATCGACGCCGAGCGCCTCGACGGCCCCGTCCGTCGCGACCAGCAGGGGAAGGACGTCGAACCGCTCCGGGCCCTCGTGGCGCCGCAGCCGCGCTCCCGCGCCGGCCACGCGCTGGACCGCCCGGGCCACGTCCGGCGAGTGCCAGGGGTTGCCATCGACGAGGGGCTCGGCCCGCTCGGCGTCCCAGGTCGCCCGCAGACCGAGCAGCCCCGGCACCGTGCGGGCGGTGAGCGGGCGCCCTCGGGCGTCGGCGACGTGCACCAGACGGTCCCCGACCATCCCGTCCTCGCGGATCTCGATGGCCTGGAGCGGCTCCCCCGCCATCGACTTCACCGGATACCTCCAGAGCTCGGCGACCAGCATGTCACTCCTCTCCTATCGAGACCTCCCGCCCACCCCCGCAACCCCCCTCCCGTTTGATCGTATCGCCGGGACGGCTCGGGCCTACGGCCCTCGCGACGTCCCGTCCCTCCGGCCGGCACCGGGGGGGAGGGGGGGCCGGAGCTACCGATTCATTCACGAGCTCTCGGGCGTCGGGCGGCCCGGGGCGGTGGGTGGTCCCACCGCGCCCGGGCCGGCGTCGCGCGGATCAGCCGCGCGGACGAATGGCCGCGCGGACCTTGGCCGCCGTCGCCTCGTCGACGCGCTCGATGCCGTGAGCCGCGCGGGCGTGCTCGCCCGCCTGGCGCAGGACCTCCTCGTCGGTCTCGCCGCGGGCCTCCGCCTGGCAGCCGGGGAACAGGTCGCCGCACTTCAGCACCTTCTCCATGGTGAGTCTCCTCTCGTCCTGTGCGCCGCCGATGTCATTCCGGTCGAGCCATGGCTAGCGCTTGCTCGCGGGAGAGATCCAACTGGTGGACGTCCCGCGCATGCTGCTGGGCCCGGGCGACCAGGGCGGCCTCGTCATCGGCGCGGATGACGAAGCCGCAGGGGCAATGGATCGCTTTCCGGACCACCTTCTTCATGGCTCGTCCCCCTTGTGCGAGACTCTAGACGGCGCACCTGGGTGCTTGCTTGGAGAAACCTTGGCGAAGAGCGTCCCGTTTCCCCTTCGGGTGTACCTCACCGGCCGGGTGGCTGTCGAGCTGCGCGGCCGGCTGCTCGACGAGCGCCAGCTCCCCGGGCGCCAGGGCCGGCTGGCCCTGGCGTACCTGGTCTTCGAGCGTGCTCGGCCGGTGCCCCGTGACGAGCTGGCGGACGCGCTCTGGGGTGAGGCGTTGCCGCCGGCCTGGGACTCCGCGCTCAGCGCCCTGGCCAGCAAGCTCCGTGGCCTCCTGGGACCCGGCGTCTCGTCGGGCCGCTCGATGCTCGAGACCGGGGCCGGCGCCTATCACCTCCGTCTTCCCGCCGGGGCGTGGGTGGACGTGGAGGCGGCCCGGGAGAGCCTGGACCAGGCGGAGGGCGCGCTCCGCGCGGGGAGGCCGGGCGCGGCGGGTGGCCACGCGAGCGTTGCCGTGTCCATCGCCCGGCGACCGCTCCTGGCCGGGCTCGACGCCGACTGGATCCGGGTCCGACGCGAGGCCCTCGGCCACGTGCTCGTGCGCGCGCTCGACTGCCTCGGGGAGGTCGCGCTCGTCAACCGCGAGCCCCGCCTGACGGCCCAGCTCGCTGCCGAGATCGTGCGGCTCGAGCCCTACCGCGAGAGCGCCTACCAGCTCCTGATGCGGGCTCACGCCGCCGCCGGCGATCGGGCCGATGCGCTCCGCGCCTACGAGCAGTGCCGGCGGCTGCTGCTCGCCGAGCTGGGGGTGGGACCCTCGCCGGAGACCGAGGCCGTCTACCACGCGCTGGTCGGGCGGGGTTGACGCGCGTAGATCCCCGACTGGGCGGAGGCCTATTTCTCGCTGATCGCTCGGAACGAGCGGGATGAGGAGCACACGGTGGCTCGCGAGCCCCTGCAGGGAACGATGGAAGTCCGGGACGTCCACCGGTTCGACGTGGCGGCGCTGGAGCGCTACCTGCGCGCCCACGCGCCGGGCTTCGCGGGGCCGCTGACGGTCCGCCAGTTCCGCGGGGGCCAGTCCAACCCGACCTACTACCTGGACACGCCGGAGCGGGACTACGTCCTCCGGCGCAAGCCCCCGGGCAAGCTCCTGCCCTCGGCCCACGCGGTGGACCGGGAGTACCGGGTGATCACCGCCCTGGCCGGGACCGACGTCCCGGTGCCGCGCACCCACGCCCTGTGCGAGGACCCGGAGGTGATCGGCACGATCTTCTACGTCATGGACTGCGTCAGCGGGCGCGTGCTTCCCGACCCGCGCCTGGCCGACGTCGCCCCCGCCGAGCGCGCCGCGCTCTGCGACGCCCTGAACGACGTCCTGGCGCGCTTGCACCGGGTGGACTGGAAGGCGGTCGGGCTCGCCGACTTCGGCCGGCCGGGCAACTACATCGCGCGGCAGATCCACCGCTGGACGCAGCAGTACCGCGCCTCCGAGACCGAGACGATCGAGGCGATGGAGCGGCTCATCGCGTGGCTCCCCGGCCACGTGCCGGCCGAGGAGGACACCACGATCGTGCACGGCGACTTCCGGCTCGGCAACACGGTGGTCCATCCGACCGAGCCGCGCATCCTGGCCGTGCTGGACTGGGAGCTGGCGACGCTCGGCAATCCCCTCTCGGACCTGGCCTACACCTGCATGGTGGACGGCTTGCTGGGCGCGGCCCCGGCGGCGCCGGGGATGCCGTCCGGGCAGGAGTTCGTCGCCGCCTACTGCCGCCGGATCGGCCGTCCGGGGATCGAGCACTGGGACTTCTACGTCGCGTTCGCGATGTTCCGGCTGGCCGCCATCGTCCAGGGCATCATGGGCCGCGTCCTCGCCGGCACCGCCAGCGACCCCAACGCCCGCGAGCGGGGCGCCCGCGTCCGCCCCCTAGCCGAGGCCGCCTGGGCTCTGATCGAGCAGCGCCCCGGCGGCTGAGCCCCCCGCCCGGGCCCGGGCCGCGCCTCACCTCGGGGCAAGTCACCGTGCGGCCTCGTGTTGCGCGGAGCTCGAGGGGTCGGCTATCCTGACCCTGTCCGAGGGGAGGAGATCGGTCCATGCTCACGCTCTCGCCTTACGGGGGCGAGCGGATTCGGTTATCCTGAGCCTGCTGCATCAGTGCGGCCAAGGAGGCGCCGATGTCGAGCGGCAGCACCAAGCAGAAAGTCCTCGAGGCGATAGAGACGTTACCACCAGATGCCACGCTGGAGGATGCTATCGAGCGCCTGGTTCTCCTGGCGAAGATCGAGCGCGGGTTGGCTGCGCTGGATGCTGGACAGGGCATCGACCACGCCGAGGCGAAGCGCCGACTTCTCAGGTGATCCGCATCATCGAGCGGCTCGGCCCAGGGCGGCCGGCCGCTCACCATCCACGTTCGACGCACCACGACCAGCCAGGCGCTGCGGCAACATCCGGTCGGGAGGATTATGATGATTCGCACGGTTGAAGCTGTGGTCGACCCGAGTGGCAATGTTCGCCTCCTGGAGGACGTCCAACTTCCCGGACCGCGTCGTGCGCTCGTGACCATCCTCGACGATGCGCCGCGGAGCGAGGAGACCGCGCTCCTGAGCGAGGGGGCACTCGCAGATTGGAGCCGGCCAGAGGAAGACGTGGCGTGGTCACACCTTCAGCCGGCGGGATAGTTCTCGTTCCGTTTCCATTCTCGGATCTAGCTCATCGACGCGGTCGTCAGGATTCTGCGCAGCGCGGGCATCCATTGAAGATGGCGAACCGTAACGGGCGTCGAACAACGGCATGCACCCGACGGGCTTCGCCCGCTGTCGCTCGAAACCAGAGAAGTTAGAGCCGCCGACCGTCGGACGCCCGGATGCCTCAGATCGCATTCGTGTTTCGCGGCGCCACGGCCGTGTCTGACTTCAGGCTGGACCCGCCGGCCTGGCAGGTTGCGCATTTCGGCGCTATTATTCGCCTGGCGGCGCGCTGGGCCGCGGGTCAGCCTGCGCGTTGTGCGGACACCGTGAAGGCTCAGCTTCAGGAGGTCCATCAGTGACAGCTGGCCGGGAGCCCCATGCGACTCGAGCGGGAAAGAAGAAGCGTGATGCCGAGGCCCCGACGATTCGCGGGGCGTCCAGTCGCCGTTGTGGGCTGTGTGGCAAGACGCGCAAGCTGACACGAACCGAATGCTGCGGTCGCTGGATCTGCGACGACGAGGACTCGTACGTCCTCTTTTCCTATGCCCGGAATAGCTGTTTCCGCAACCACCGGCGCTATACACTCTGCGGCTACCATTCCTCAGAAGAACACTCTGGCGACTGGCGCGAATGTCAGCAGTGCCGCAAGGAGATCCAGGCGGAGATGTACGTCTACTACGGCACCAACGAGTACAACTTCGTCAAGCTGGAGAATCCCCCAAGTTACGAGCCGACGCTCTGCAAAAAGTGCGGCAAGGCCATTCGCCTCGCCGAGGACGCCTACAGCATGAAGGGCAAGGGCTACTACTGTGCGCGCTGCTCTCCCGTGTTGCGGTGAAGCGGTCGCCCGCGCCTCCGAGACCGAGACGATCGAGGCGATGGAGGGGCTGATCGCCTGGCTCCCCGGCCACGTGCCGGCCGAGGAGGACACCACGATCGTGCACGGCGACTTCCGGCTCGGGAACACGGTGGTCCATCCGACCGAGCCGCGCATCCTGGCCGTGCTGGACTGGGAGCTGGCGACGCTCGGCAATCCGCTCTCGGACCTGGCCTACACCTGCATGGTGACGGCTTGCTGGGCGCGCACCCGGCGACGCCGGGGATGCCGTCCGAGCAGGAGTTCGTCGCCGCCTACTGCAGGCGGACCGGCCGTCCGGGGATCGAGAACTGGGACTTCTACGTCGCGTTCGCGATGTTCCGGCTGGCCGCCATCGTCCAGGGCATCATGGGCCGCGTGCTCGCCGGCACCGCTAACGACCCCAACGCCCGCGAGCGGGGCGCCCGCGTCCGTCCCCTGGCCGAGGCCGCCTGGGCCCTGATCGAGCAGCGCGCCGGCGGCTGATCCCGCCCGCCGCCCGCGCCTCACCTCCGACGGGTCAGACGACGGCGATGGAGTTGGCCGCTCACATCTTCGGGGTCGGAGCCTTGACGGAGCCGGACACACCGGCCGAAGCGCCGCGTCTGGCCGAGAAGCTCACCTGGCACGAGAACGCCCCGTCAATGGACGCAAGGTCGCGAATCGAAAGGACCTGAGGTCGGGTCCAGGGAACCGGTGGCACATCGGGACAGGCCGTGTGGGCCTCGCGGCGTTTGGCGTCACACGCAGGTTCTGCGTATCCTGTGGCCGAATTCGAGTTCGACCAACAAAGCGGGGGCGAGCTCCTCGGCGTAGAATCGTTCCAGAGGGGGATCCGATGGCAAGGGAGTTCAGCGTGATTATCGAGCGGGATGCCGACGGTTACTACGTGGCTTCCGTCCCCACCCTTCGGGGCTGCCATACGCAGGCCAGGTCTCTCGACGAGCTGATGGCCAGGGTGCGCGAGGCCGTCGAGCTCTGCCTCGAAGTCCAAGGTGAAAGCGTTGAGCCGCTCGACTTCATCGGCGTCCAGAAGATCACCCTGGCGTGACCCGGCTTCCGCGGATCACCGGGAGAGAAGTCATCTCCGCCATGAGGAAGGCTGGGTTCGAGGTCGCGAGAGTCAAGGGCAGCCACCACTTCCTTCGTCACCCCGACGGCCGGGGAACGGTCGTGCCCGTCCATGCCGGTGAGACTATCGGCCCGGGCCTGCTGGCAGCCACAATGGAGGACGAGCGTGCAGCCAATACCGCACTCGCAGACGACCCAGTACGCTACGTGGACATGGAACGAGAGTTCCGCACCGACCTGTACCCCGAGCCCTGACCTGTTGGTGCGATGACCCTACGGTGGACGGCTGGACTCCCAGCCGAGGCTGAGAAGGAGATTGCTCCGTGACACTCAATGAGTACCAGGAAAAGGCTCTCGCCACGGCCTCGGACGGAGGCTCGGAGCTGATCCAGCGGGTCCTGGGTCTGGCCGGGGAGAGCGGGGAGATCGCCGACAAGGTCAAGAGATGGTTACGCGATCACAATGGTGACCTGGCCAGGCTGGACAGGCAAATCCTGGCTGCCGAGCTCGGCGACACGCTGTGGTACGTCGCCGCGCTGGCTGACTTCCTGGGCTATCGCCTGGAAGACGTCGCGCAGGACAACATTGCCCGGCGGGCTGATCGGCAGAAGCGAAAGGCGCCTGGCGGCGGCGGCTGAGCTCGCCGGGGGCTGAATCGAGCGGGGGAACGCGTGAGGGCCGCCTTGGCTGAGCGGCTCGGGCCAGTCCCGTGGAACGTGCGTTGCTCCAAGGGCCGGACACCGCGGACGGTCACTGCGTCGAAAAGAGGAGACCGTGATGCGGCTCGGATTCGCGCTACCACAATGCGGCACCGCCGCCGGACCCGATTCCATCACCGCGGTGGCCCAGCGCGCCGAATCGGTGGGGTTCGACAGCCTCTGGGTATTCGACCGGACACTGTCTCCCGTCAATCCCCGGGCGCCCTATCCGGCTCTGCCCGTCAAGGCCAGGCGCACGCTGGATCCGCTGGAGACCTTGACCTTTGCCGCCGCGCAGACTCGCCGGGTGGCGCTGGGCACGAGCGTCCTGAACCTCCCCTGGTACAACCCGGTGCTGCTCGCCCGGCAGCTGACCACCCTCGACGTCCTGTCCGGCGGGCGACTCCGGGTTGGACTCGGGATCGGATGGTCGCCCGATGAGTACGAGGCCGCCGGGACCCCATGGCCCGAGCGCGGCAAGCGCGCGGATGAGCTCGTTCGTGCCTTGAAGACGATCTGGACGGCCGATCCGGTGGAGCTCCAGGGCGAGTACTACCGGATCCCGAGATCCTTCATCGGCCCCAAGCCCGTCCAGAAGCCGTACCCGCCGATCTACATGGCGGCGTATACACGAGCCGCCATGAGGCGCGTCGCGAAGGAGGCGGATGGCTGGTTTCCGGCCGGGATCCCGCTGGCGCGGGTCGTCCAGATGTTCGCGGGCATCCAGGGGATGGCCCGGGAAGCTGGCCGCGATCCCGCGGGGTTGGCCTTGATCGTCAGGGCCAACGTCGAGATCTCCGACACGCCGCTCGGCCAGGACCGCGCCGACTTCACGGGCACGCTCGATCAGATTGCCCAGGACGTGGCGGCGACGCGCAAGCTCGGTGCGGCCGAGCTCGTGTTGGATGTGCAGTTCTCCCCGGGCGTCGAGACCGTGCAGGACATCGTCGCCCGGATGGCGCAGCTCTGGGAGATCGCGAGTCGAGGCTAGACGTGTGGCGTCCACGCGTACGCCCGATCGGCGAGGAGGCGCCGGCCGCCTCGGTCGGCGGCAGCTCCCCGTGCCGGTGGTGAGACCTCAGACGGTGTGAAGAAATGCCGGCGGCTCCCAGTCCTTCCGCCCACCGGCTTCTCGCAACGCACTGGACCCCCGGCTCGCGGCGGGGTGTTCCACTCCTGGCGCGGGCTTCGCTCGCGCCTCCCTCCGGGGGGAGGTACGGGAGGGGGGCGCAGCCCCCCTCCCGTTCATCTCAGGCGTGCTTGCGGAGCTCGAGCCGGCCGATCTGGCGCCGGTGCACCTCGTCGGGTCCGTCGGCGAACCGGAGCGTGCGCGAGTGGGCCCACATGTGCGCCAGGGGGAAGGCCTGGCTCACCCCGCCGCCGCCGTGGACCTGCATCGCCAAGTCCACCACCCGGCCGGTCATGCTGGGCACCGCCACCTTGATCTCGGCGATGGCCTGCCGAGCCGCCTTGTTGCCGACCGTGTCCATCAGCCAGGCGGCGTGCAGCACGAGCAGCCGGGCCTGGTCGATCTCGATCCGGGCCTGGGCGATCCGCTCCACCGTGATGTCGCTCTCGGCCAGCCGCTTGCCGAACGCCACCCGCTCCACGGACCGCTTGCACATCAGCTCCAGCGCGTGCTCGGCCACGCCGATCTGGCGCATGCAGTGGTGGATCCGCCCCGGCCCCAGGCGCCCCTGGGCGATCTCGAACCCGCGGCCCTCGCCCAGCAGCATGTTCGACGCCGGCACCCGCACGTTCTCGAACAGCACCTCGCCGTGCCCGTGGGGCGCGTCGTCGTAGCCGAACACGGTGAGCATGCGGAGGATCTTGATCCCGGGACTGTCGCGCGGCACCAGGATCATCGACTGCTGCTTGTGGCGCTCCGGATTCCGGGGGTCGGTCTTGCCCATGAAGATGAGGATCTGGCACCGGGGGTCGCCGATCCCCGAGGTCCACCACTTGTGCCCGTTGATGACGTAGGCGTCGCCGTCCCGGACGATGCTGGACTCGATGTTGGTCGCGTCCGACGAGGCGACCCTGGGCTCGGTCATCGCGAAGGCCGATCGGATCCTGCCCTCCAGCAGCGGCTCCAGCCACTGCTTCTTCTGCTCGGGGGTGCCGTAGCGCACCAGCACCTCCATGTTGCCGGTGTCGGGCGCCGCGCAGTTGAACACCTCGGGTGCGATGGGTGAGCGTCCCATGAGCTCGCAGAGGGGCGCGTACTCCAGGTTGGTGAGGCCGGCCCCCAGCTCGCTCTCGGGCAGGAAGAGGTTCCAGAGCCCGCGCTCGCGCGCCTTGAGCTTCAGCTCCTCGACGATGGGCGGAACCTGCCAGCGGGTCGGCCCGGCGTCGAGCTGCTCCTGGAAGGTCTGCTCGTTGGGGTGGATGTACTTGCCCATGAAATCGGTGATCTGTTCCAGGTACATCCTGGTCTTCTTGGAGAGCTCGAATTCCATGCAAGGCCTCCCTGGTCGGCGCCCGAGCCTCCGCTCGTCAGCGCCCCGAATCAACCACGAGTGCCGGGCTTCACGCCAGGTGGCCGCCGTCGAGCACGAGCACCTGCCCGGTGACGTAGCTGGCGGAGTCCGAGCAGAGATAGACCACGGCCCCGGCCATCTCCTCCGGCTGGGCGGTGCGGCCCATCGGCGTCGTCTTCAGGTACTGCTCCAGGAGCTCCGGCGTGGTCCACAGGACCTCGCTGAAGCGAGTCTCCACCAGCGCCGGCGCGATGGCGTTCACCCGCACGCCGAAGGGGGCCAGCTCCTTGGCGAGCACGCGGGTGAGCATGATCACCGCGGCCTTCGAGACCGAGTAGGCGCCGAGGCCGGGGCTGGCCCGGAGGCCGCCGGTCGAGGAGACGTTGACGATCGCCCCCTTGCCGGCGGCCAGCATCTGCTTCGCGGCGCGCTGGGCCGCGAAGAGGTAACCCTTCACGTTCAGCGCCATGATCTTGTCCCAGGCCTCCTCCTCGATCTCGATGAGGGGACCGAAGACCGGATTGGTGGCCGCGTTGTTGACCAGGATGTCGAGGCGGCCGAACTCCTTCTGGACGGCCTCGAAGAGCCGGTCGATGTCCGGCCGGCGGCCCATGTGGCCCGGGATCGGCAGGGCCCGGCGCCCCAGCCCGCTGACCTCGTGGGCGACGGCCTCGAGATCGGGGGCCTTGCGCGCGGTGAGCGCGAGGTTGGCGCCGGCCCGGGCGAGGCCGAGCGCGATGGCGCGACCGATCCCACGGCTCGCCCCGGTCACGATCGCCACCCGGCCGTCCAGTCCGAACTCGGGCCCGCTCATCTGCTCCCTCCGCCCCCGGCGTCGCCGCCGCTCGCGCTGGTTGAACTGCCGACCCCGATTGCTACAGGCTAGCACTTTGTGCTGGGTGTATGCTGGCGGGCGGTGACGGCCCCGCGGGCCGGGCCGGCTCCCGACTTCGAGCCGGCTGGGAGCCGGCCGGCATGATCATCACGAGCACGAGCGTAGAGGAGCCATGAAGCGCAGCGCCCGGGTCCTGATCGTGGACGACGAGCCGGAGGTGGTGGCCAACTGGACGCGCGTCCTGGAGCGGGATGCGCATGCCTGCACCACGGCCACCGAGGGTCAGCGCGCGCTCGCGCTCCTCGAGACCGAGCGGCCCGACGTGGTCCTGACCGACCTTCAGATGCCGGGTGTTGACGGGCTCACCCTGCTGCGGCGGGCTCTCGAGCTCGATCCCGACGTGGTCGTCATCGTCATCACGGGCCACGGGACCGTGGAGTCGGCGGTGCAGGCCATGCGGGAAGGCGCCTTCGACTATCTCCTCAAGCCCCTGCCGTCCAACGACACGCTCCGGCTCGTCGTCGAGCGCGCGGTGGCCCGGCGGCGGCTCGTCGAGGAGAACCGGCGCCTGCGCGAGTCGCTCTCGCCGCAGGTCCGCTTCGACACGCTGGTCGGCAAGAGCTCGGCCATGCAGAGCGTGCTGGAGCTGGTCCGCAAGGCGGCCCGCTCGGATGCCAACATCCTGATCCAGGGAGAGTCGGGCACCGGGAAGGAGCTGGTGGCCCGGGCCATCCACGCCAACAGCCCCCGGGCGGCGGAGGTCTTCGTCCCCGTCGACTGCGCCGCCCTCCCGGAGCAGCTCCTGGAGTCCGAGCTGTTCGGGCACGAGCGGGGCGCCTTCACCGGAGCCGAGCGCACGAAGCCCGGGATGTTCGAGGTGGCCGACCGCGGCACGCTGCTTCTCGACGAGGTGGGCGAGCTGCCCCTCGGACTCCAGGCCAAGCTGCTCCGCGCGCTCCAGGAGCGCGAGATCCGGCGGGTGGGCGGCACCAAGCTCATCCCGGTCGACGTCCGCCTGGTCTCGGCGACGAACCGCGACCTGGGCGAGTCGGTGAGCAAGCGGGAGTTCCGGGAGGACCTCTTCTACCGGGTCAACGTGATCCTCATCGCGCTGCCGCCCCTCCGTGACCGGACCGGCGACGTGCCGCTCCTCGCTTACCACTTCCTGGGCCGCTACGGCCGGAACCGCGAGCGGCCGCTCGAGGGGCTCGACGCCGACGCCCTCGCGCTGCTGGAAGCCTACACGTGGCCGGGGAACATCCGCGAGCTGCAGAACGTGATCGAGCGGGCCTGCGCGCTGGCCGACGGGCCGACGCTCCGCCTGCGCGATCTCCCGGACCACATCCGCGGCCGGGGCCGGCCGGGCCCGGCGGTGCCGGGCAAGCGGCTGCCCCTGCGGCAGGCCCGGGAGAGGTGGCTCCGGGTCTTCACCCAGGAGTACCTGTTGGATCTCCTGCGGGACCACGGCGGCAACATCTCGCAGGCGGCCAAGACCGCCGGCGTCGACCGGAAGACGCTGCACCGGCTCCTGTCCCGGTTCGACATCAAGACCTGAGAAACCTCGGGGGTGTCGGAACACCCCCCGAGGCTCCCCCCAGCGAAGGCCGCGACTATTGGACGGCCTTCGGCCTTGGGGCCGCGGCTCGCCCCGGGCGCTCGGCGAGAGCCAGAGGGGGGCGAGATGCCGGCGGGCGGTAGGAATGGGAGCCGCCGGCATCTCTTCACGGGCCCTGGGAGATCCTCCGGGGCCCGGAAGACCCCCCCGGGGGCCGCGCGGCCGGAGCCGGGGGGGTTACGACAAGCCGGCGGTCGGTTGCAACGGGAGCCGCCGGCGCTGGGTCACCGATCCTGAGAGCGCCCGGTCGTCGCCCGGGGGTGGGCCGCCCTCGCGGGGCAGCGACACCGCGTCGATCCGCACGCGGCCGGCGCCGGCCAGCAGCGTGATGTAGCCGAGCGCGCAGGCCTCGGACACGCCCAGCGAGTGAGCCAGCTGGCACGCCGAGAGGCTGCCGTGCGGCTCGAGGCAGGCCGTCACTTCCGCTTCGATCGCGTCCAGCCATCCAGGAATCATCTCGATCCTCCCGCGCGGCGCTTCACCGGGCCGCCGGTCTTCACCGGTGCAGCCACGATGCCAGACGAGAGCCGCCGCGGTGCCCGGGGGTCCGTGCTCACGCGGGAGGATCGAGGAGCGACGCGAGCGCGCCGGGGGTCACCGGGCGGGGCCCTCGAGCAGGGTCAGGAGGGCGTCCAGCGCGTCGGCCGTCGTGAAGATCCCGACGATCGCGTCGCCGTCGCGCACCGGGAGGGCGCCGATCTTGCCCTCGAGGAGGAGGCGGGCGGCGATGGTCACCGGCGTCTCGGGAGCGACCGTGACCGGACCTTCGGTCATGATCTGACTGACCGGGTCCGTGAGGCGCGCCGGGTGCGCCGGGTCCTCGAGGAGCCGCCGGACATCCCGGTTGGACAGGATGCCGGCCAGGCGGTCGCCGTCCATGACGAGGAGATGGCGCACGTCCGCGCCTTGCATGAGCCCGAGCGCCTGCCTGATCGGGCAGTCGACGGTCACGCTCAGCGGCTGTCGCGTCATCCAGTGCTCGATGGTTCCGTGGTCCCGCATGGCGTGAGGCTGGAGTGTGCAACGGTAGTGCCACCGGCCGCGCGCCTGTTTCCCGAGAATCGGGCCCCTCCAGGTGGGGCGCCATCGCCTCGCTGGGGCAAGATCGCCTCACACGAGCCGGTCGGATAGCGGCTCCCGGGCCGACCGGGTCGCCGAACTCAGTTCGGTATCTCCCCCCCCCAGCCCCCCCTCCCCCACCCATTGACGGCCTTCGGCCTTTGGCCGGGGGAGGGGGGAGTCGGACGACCCATTCCTTAACAGGTCTCAGCGCTCCGTCGGCGGCTTCCTGGCGCCGAGGTGTCGGCCCGGGGGACGAGGAGCGGTCCCATCCGTCGCCGACACCGGTGCGTGGCCTTCTGGCGTGCCGCTTGCTGTCCACTGCATTTGATGATTCGACCGAAGGTCACCATCGACGGGAACGAAGCGGTCGGCCACGTGGCCTACCAGCTCAACGAGGTGATCGCCATCTATCCGATCACGCCGTCGTCCCCGATGGGGGAGTGGGCGGACCAGTGGTCGGCCCACGGCCGGCCGAACCTGTGGGGCACGGTGCCGACCGTGATCGAGATGCAGAGCGAGGGCGGCGCCGCCGGGGCGCTCCACGGGGCGCTCCAGGCCGGCTCGCTGGCGACGACGTTCACCGCCTCTCAGGGCCTGCTGCTGATGCTGCCCAACATGTACAAGATCGCCGGCGAGCTGACCGCGACGGTCTTCCACGTGGCGGCCCGGTCGCTGGCGGCCCAGGCGCTGTCGATCTTCTGCGATCACGCGGACGTGATGGCGGCCCGAGCCACCGGGTTCGCCCTCCTGGCCTCGAGCTCGGTCCAGGAGGCGATGGACTTCGCCCTCATCGCCCAGGCCGCCACGCTGGAGGCCCGGGTGCCGTTCCTGCACTTCTTCGACGGCTTCCGCACCTCGCACGAGGTGGCGAAGGTCGAGCAGCTCGGGCCGGACGACCTGCGGGCGATGATCGACGACGACCTGGTGCGCGCCCATCGGGCCCGGGGGCTGTCGCCCGACCGGCCGGTCGTCCGCGGCACCGCCCAGAACCCGGACACCTATTTCCAGGGACGGGAAGCGGCCAATCCCTACTACCTCGCCTGCCCGGCCATCGTCCAGCACGCGATGGACCGGCTCGCGCGGCTCGTCGGGCGCCCGTATCACCTCTTCGACTATGTCGGCGCGCCCGATGCCGAGCGCGTGATCGTCCTCATGGGTTCGGGGGCGGAGGCCGCCGAGGAGACGGTCGAGGCCCTGGCCGGGCGCGGCGAGAAGGTCGGGGTGGTGAAGGTCCGGCTGTATCGGCCGTTCGCCGTCGACCGTTTCGTGGCGGCGCTGCCGCCGACCGTCAGGGCCATCGCCGTGCTGGACCGGACCAAGGAGCCGGGAAGCGCCGGCGAGCCGCTGTACCTGGACGTGGTGGCGGCGGTGAGCGAGGCGATGGCCGCGGGGACGGCGCCGTTCCCGGCCCCGCCCCGTGTCGTCGGCGGGCGGTACGGCCTCTCCTCCAAGGAGTTCACGCCGGCCATGATCGCGGCCATCTTCGCCGAGCTGGCCGCCCCCCGGCCCCGGAACCACTTCACCATCGGGATCCGGGACGACGTCACCCACACCAGCCTGGACTACGACCCCGGCTTCACGACCGAGGCCCCCGACACGGTGCGCGCGCTGTTCTACGGACTGGGGGCGGACGGGACGGTGGGCGCCAACAAGAACTCGATCAAGATCATCGGGGAAGGGACGGACCACTACGCCCAGGGCTACTTCGTCTACGACTCGAAGAAGGCCGGCTCGGTGACGATCTCCCACCTCCGCTTCGGTCCCCGGCCCATCCGGGCGAGCTACCTCGTCAGCCGCGCCACCTTCGTGGCGTGCCACCAGTCCTCGTTCCTCGAGCGGCTCGACGTGCTGGGGGCGGCCGAGCCCGGGGCGGTCTTCCTGCTCAACAGCCCCCACGGACCGGAGGAGGTCTGGGGGCACCTCCCGCGACCGGTGCAGGAAGAGATCGTCGCCAAACGGCTCCGGCTCTTCGTCATCGATGCCTACCGGGTCGCCCGGGAGACGGGCATGGGCGGCCGCATCAACACGGTCATGCAGACCTGCTTCTTCGCGATCAGCGGGGTGCTGCCCCGGGCCGAGGCGATCGCCGCCATCAAGCGCGCGATCCGGAAGACCTACGGCAAGCGCGGAGAGGCGGTGGTGGAGAAGAACTTCGCCGCCGTGGACCGGACGCTCGACCACCTCCACGAGGTGGTCGTGCCGCGGCAGGTGACGGGCGCCGGCGGGCGCCGGCCGACGGTGCCGGCCGAGGCGCCGGAGTTCGTGCGGACGGTCACGGCGGCGATGCTGGCCGGGGAGGGGGACCGCCTGCCGGTCAGCGCGCTGCCGGCCGACGGGACCTATCCGACCGGGACGGCGCGCTGGGAGAAGCGCAACATCGCGCTCGAGGTCCCGGTGTGGGACCCCGAGCTCTGCATCCAGTGCGGCAAGTGCGTGCTGGTCTGCCCGCACGCGGTGATCCGGGCGAAGGTCTGCCCGCCCGCCGCGCTGGCCTCCGCCCCCGCCGGGTTCGCCTCGGCCCCCGCCCGGTGGCGCGAGTTCGCGGACCGGCGCTACGTCCTCCAGGTCGCCCCCGAGGACTGCACGGGCTGCGGCCTCTGCGTCGAGGTGTGCCCGGCCAAGAGCAAGAGCGAGGTCCGGCACAAGGCGATCGACATGCGACCCCAGGCTCCGATCCTGGAGCGCGAGGCGGAGAACTGGCGCTTTTTCCTGGAGCTGCCGGAGGGGGACCGGCACGCCCTCAACCTCGCCCAGGTCAAGGACGTGCAGCTCCTGCAGCCCCTCTTCGAGTTCTCCGGGGCCTGCGCGGGCTGCGGCGAGACCCCGTACGTCAAGCTGGTGAGCCAGCTCTTCGGCGACCGCGCGATCGTCGCCAACGCCACCGGGTGCTCCTCGATCTACGGCGGCAACCAGCCGACCACGCCGTGGACGGCGAACCGCGAGGGCCGGGGGCCGGCCTGGTCCAACTCGCTGTTCGAGGACAACGCCGAGTTCGGCCTCGGCATGCGGGTGGCCCTCGACCAGCAGCGCGCCTACGCGGCGGAGCTGGTCGGGCGGCTCTCGGGAGCGATCGGCGACGAGCTGGCCGCGAGCCGTGCTGGAGGCCGACCAGTCGGGCGAGGCCGGCATCGAGGCGCAGCGCGAGCGCGTGGCCCGGCTGAAGCAGCGGCTGGCCGGGCTGGATCGCCCCGAGGCCCGGGACCTTTGGGCCCTGGCCGACGCGCTGGTCCAGAAGAGCGTGTGGATCATCGGAGGCGACGGCTGGGCCTACGACATCGGCTTCGGGGGGCTGGACCACGTCCTGGCCTCCGGCCGGAAGGTGAACGTCCTGGTGCTCGACACCGAGGTCTACTCCAACACCGGCGGCCAGATGTCGAAGGCGACGCCGCGGGGCGCGGTGGCCAAGTTCGCCGCCGGCGGCAAGCCGACCGCCAAGAAGGACCTGGCGCTCATGGCCATGAGCTACGGAACGGTGTACGTGGCGCGGGTGGCGATGGGCGGCGGCGACGCCCAGACCCTGAAGGCCTTCCGGGAGGCCGAGGCCTTCCCGGGCCCGGCGCTCATCCTCGCCTACAGCCCGTGCATCGCGCACGGCTACGACCTGCGGTTCGGGATGGACCAGCAGAAGGCGGCCGTGCTCGCCGGCCACTGGCCGCTCTTCCGTTACGATCCGGCCCTGGCGGCCGAGGGGAAGAATCCGCTCCAGCTCGACTCCAAGCCGCCGAGCCTGCCACTCGAGAAGTACGCCTACAACGAGACGCGCTACACGATGCTGGCCCACAGCGACCCGGCAGCGGCGGCGGCGCTGCTGGCGCGGGCGCAGGCGGACGTGGTCGCGCGCTGGCGCCTCTACCAGCACTGGGCGGCCCTGCCGGTGGCGGCCCCCGCGGATCGGCCCGAGGAGGAGACGACCCATGGTTGACCTCTCCACGTCGTATCTGGGGCTCGCGCTCAGGAGTCCCGTGGTCGCCTCCGCGTCCCCGCTCTGTGAAGACGTCGACAACATCCGGCGAATGGAGGATGCGGGGGCCGGCGCGGTCGTTCTCCACTCCTTGTTCGAGGAGCAGATCACGCTGGAGAGCCACCACCTGGACCGGTATCTCTCGCAAGGGGCGGAGAGCTTCGCCGAGTCGCTGACCTACTTCCCCGACATGACGGCCTACAACCTGGGACCGGACGGGTATCTGGAGCACGTTCGCCGGGCCAAGGCCGCGGTCGGCATCCCGATCATCGGGAGCCTCAACGGCGTCTCGACCGGCGGCTGGATCCGCTACGCCCGGAAGATCGAAGAGGCCGGCGCCGACGCGCTGGAGCTGAACGTCTACTACATCCCCACCGATCCGGAGATGACCGGCGCCGACGTCGAGCGGATGTACGTCGAGCTCGTGCGCGACGTGGCCGCCAGCGTCCGGATCCCGGTGGCGGTCAAGCTCGGCCACGCCTTCAGCGCGATGGCCAACCTCGCGCGGCAGCTCGAGGAGGCCGGGGCCCGCGGGCTCGTCCTGTTCAATCGCTTCTACCAGCCCGACTTCGACCTCGAGCAGCTGCAGGTGGTGCCTCGCCTGACCCTGAGCAGCCCGTACGAGCTGCTGTTGCGCGTGCACTGGGTCGCGATCCTCTACGGCCACGTCCGGGCCGACCTCGCCGTGACCGGAGGCGTGCACACGGCGCAGGACGTGCTGAAGGCCATGATGGCGGGGGCCCGGGTGGCGATGATGACGTCGGCGCTCCTCAAGCACGGGGTCGACCTCTTGCGGGTGGTGCGGGCGAACCTGGTGGCCTGGATGGAAGCGCACGAGTACGAGTCCATCCGCCAGATGCAGGGGAGCATGAGCTACCGGTCGGTGGCCGAGCCGGCCGAGTTCGAGCGGGCCAACTACCTGAAGGTGCTCGGCTCGTACGTGCTCCGCGGCTAGCCGTCCGAGCGATCCGGCCGAATGGAGGGGGTGGGCGGGAGGCGGTCCGGCTCCCCCCTCCCCCGGTGCCGGCCGGAGGGACGGGACGTCGCGAGGGCCGTAGGCCCGAGCCGTCCCGGCGATACGATCAAGCGGGAGGGGGGTTGGGGGGGTGGGCGGGAGGTCCCGAAGAGGTCCCGAGCTGGGGCGGGCCGGCCCGGCCCACGTCCCCGTCCGAGCCGGCCACCGGTGGAAGTCGCGCGGCTCGCCGGCTGGCACCTCGGATGCATCGTTCGTCGTCAAGATTCTGAACGGGAGGCGAGTCAGATGAATGGGCTACTGCTCGGCTGGTTCACGGCCTTCCTGATCGGGCTCAGCGTCGTGCTCATGCTGATCATCGCCGTGGTGCTGCTGCCCCGCGCGATGGGGATCCGGATGGCGCGCTTTTACTGCCCGTGGAGGCGCCGGGACGTGACGATGCGGTACGTCACCCACGACGGCGAGCACCCGGTCGCGGTGGTGTCGTGCACGGCCTTCGCGGACCCCAGCGTCGTGACCTGCGGCGCCCCCTGCATCAGCGAGAAAGGCAAGGCCCAGGTGGCCGCTGGTGGGCGGGCGGTCAACAACCTGAGCGGGCCGCGCGTCGTGACCGGGGCACCCTCTCCGGACGCCTCCTCGGTCGCCCGCACGGCCCCCGCTCCACCGTGAATCGGGAGGGGTGACCATGGCGAGAACGATCCTGGTCCCGCTGGATGGATCGGCCGGCAGTGAAGCGGTCCTCGCCGCCGTGGAGCGGATCGCGCGGGCGGAGGGCGCGACGGTGCGGCTGCTCCAGGTCGCCTCGCCGGTCGAGGCGCTGCTCGTGGACGGGCACGTGGTCCGCTACGCCGATCAGGAGGTCGCGCGGATCCGGCACCAGGCCCAGACGTACCTGATGGGCGTAGCGGCGGCGCTGGGTGTCAACGTGGAGGTCCGGGTCCGGTTCGGCGACCCGGTCGAGGAGATCGTCCGCGAGGCCGGGAGCGGCGGGATCGGACTGGTCGCGATGGCGACTCGCCGGCGGACCGGCCTGAAGCGCCTGCTCGAGCGCAGCGTCGCCGCCCGCGTCAAGCGGGCGACCCGCATCCCGGTCCTCCTCATCCGCCACGGCGCACGCCTGGCCGCCTGAGAACATCGGGGGGGTCTCAGCCCCCCGGAGGCCTCCCCGCGTCAGAGCCAGGGGTGGGGCATTGGCGCCCCGCTTGTCCCCGCGGTGCCGCAGCCGAGAGGGGCTCCTGGCCGAAGACACCCACCGTTTCGCGAGGTTCCCCTTGGCACTGGCCTTGCTCCTCCTCCTCGCGATGGCGGCCCGGGACCACTCCGACGGCATGGGAGGAGGCACGACGGTGAATCGAATCCTGGTTCCGCTCGACGGCTCCCGCCTCGCAGAAGCGATCCTGCCCATGGCCAGGGCGCTGGCCCGCGACTACAAGGCTGATCTCCTGCTGGTACGGGTGCTCCGTCCCCTCGGGTCGGCCGAGGCCGAGGTCGAGGCCCAGGAAGACGCCGAGGCGTATCTGCGCGCGGTGGCCGGCCGGCTGCACGCGCGCGGCCTGCCGGTCACGTGGAAGGTCTGGTACGACGAGCCGGCGCGGGCGATCGCGGACGCCGCGCGCTACAACGACGTCGGCCTGATCGTCATGAGCACGCACGGGCGCGGCGGCGTCAACCGCCTGCTCTTCGGCAGCGTCGCCGAGACGCTGGTCCGCCAGGCGCCGGTGCCCGTGCTCCTCGTCCGCGGCGAGCTGTCGTGGCAGCCCGGGGACCTGGGGAAGATCCTGGTCCCCCTCGACGGATCGGAGCTGTCGGAGGCCGTGCTGCCCATCGTCGAGCGCCTGGCCGGGCCCTTCGACTTCGCCGTCGAGCTGCTGCGCGCCATCGAGCCGATCCCCCCCTACGCCGCGGCCGAGCTGACCAGCAGCATCACCGAGGACATCGGGCGGGTCGAGCGGGAGGACGCCGAGACGTACCTCGCGAAGGTCGCGGCGCCGCTGGAGGCGAAGGGCTGCCGGGTGAAGTCGATGGTGGCACTGGCACCGGCGGTGGACGCGATCCTCCGCGCCGCGCAGGAAGGCCGGGTCGGGCTCATCGCCATGACCACGCACGGCCGGAGCGGGATCGGCCGGCTCCTGCTGGGGAGCGTCGCCGAGCGGGTGCTCCGCACCGCACCGGCGCCGGTGCTCCTGTGGAAGGCGCCGGCGGCGGGCCGACCGGGCTGAGGGAGCGGGACGAAGGAGGAGCGATCATGGGTGAGCCGGGGCTGACCATCATCGACAACCGGACGGGGAAGCGTTACGAGGTGGCGATCGAGCACGGGGCCATCCGGGCGACCGACCTGCGGCGGATCAAGACGGACCCGGACGACTTCGGGCTCCTCTCGTACGACCCCGCCTTCATGAACACGGCCTCGTGCACGAGCACGATCACCTTCATCGATGGGGACCGCGGGATCCTCCGGTACCGCGGGTACCCCATCGAGCAGCTCGCCGAGCAATCGAGCTATCTCGAGACGGCGTACCTCCTGGTTCACGGCGAGCTGCCGACGGGGGCCGAGCTGGAGGCCTGGCGGTGGGAGATCACCCACCACACCTGGATCCACGAGAACCTCAAGAAGTTCCTGGACGGCTTCCACCACGACGCCCACCCGATGGCGATGCTCGTCTCGGCGGTGGCGGCGCTCTCCACGTTCTATCCCGAGGCCAAGCAGCCCGGCGACGGCCGCCTGCAGATGGTCCGGCTCATCGCCAAGATGCCGACGCTGGCCGCCTTCGCCTACCGGCACAGCCTCGGGATGCCGTACGCGTACCCCGACAACGACCTCTCGTACGCCGGCAACTTCCTCAACATGCTCTTCAAGGCAACCGAGGTGAAGTACGCGCCGAGCCCGATCCTGGAGCGCGCGATCGACGTCCTGTTCATCCTCCACGCCGATCACGAGCAGAACTGCTCCACGAACGCCGTTCGGAGCGTCGGGTCCTCCCGCGTCAACCCGTACTGCGCGGTGGCCGCCGGGGTGGCGGCCCTCTATGGCCCGCTCCACGGCGGGGCGAACGAGGCGGTGCTCCGGATGCTCCAGGAGATCGGGTCGGTGGGCGCGGTGCCCGCCTTCATCCGGAAGGTCAAGGCGGGCGAGGGGCGGCTGATGGGCTTCGGCCACCGGGTCTACAAGAGCTACGACCCCCGAGCCCGGATCATCAAGGTCCTGGCCGACCAGGTCTTCGCGGTGACCCAGCCGAACCCCCTCCTGCCGATCGCGCTCGAGCTCGAGCGGATCGCCCTCGAGGACGATTACTTCGTGAAGCGGCAGCTCTACCCGAACGTCAACTTCTACTCAGGGCTCATCTACCAGGCGATGGGGTTCCCGGTCGACATGTTCCCCGTGCTCTTCGCCATCCCCCGGACCTCGGGGTGGCTGGCTCAGTGGCTCGAGATGAGCCGAGACCCCGAGCAGAAGATCGCCCGACCCCGTCAGCTCTACCTCGGCACCGCGCTGCGGGACTTCGTCCCGCTCGAGAAGCGCGAGCCGGACGAGACGGACCTCCCCTAGGCGAGAGGTGGGTGGGTGGCCTCCGACTTCGTCTACGATCGGGTGCCGCGGCGAGTCTACTGGGAGCTGACGCGGGCCTGCGACCTCGCCTGCCGGCACTGCCGGGCCGAGGCGATCGCGAGCCGCGACCCGCGGGAGCTGACGACGGACGAGGGCCGGCGCCTCCTCGAGGCGCTCCGCGAGCTCGGCGACCCCGGTCCGGCGGTGGTCCTCACCGGGGGCGATCCGCTCGCGCGGCCGGACTTATGGGACCTGCTGGACCACGGCGTCCGGCTCGGCCTCCCGATGGACGTGGCCCCGAGCGGCACTCCCTTGCTGACACCCGAGGTGGTCGGGCGGCTCGCCCGGGCGGGCGCGCGGGCGATGTCCCTCAGCCTGGACGGCCCGGACGCGGCTCGCCACGACGGCTTCCGCGGCGTGCCGGGCTGCTTCGACCAGACGATGGAGGCGGCGCGAGCCGCGGTCGCCGCCGGCCTCTCGCTCCAGGTCAACACGCTGGTCACGGCCGGCACGCTGGGCGACCTCCCGGCCGTCTACGAGCGCGTGTGCGACCTCGGCGCCGCGCGGTGGAGCCTGTTCTTCCTGATCCAGGTCGGCCGCGGTCGCGGCCTCCAGCAGCTCACGCCGGCCGCCGGCGAGGCCCTGCTGGCGTGGCTGTGGGCCTGCGCCGGGCCGGGCGGTCCCATCGTCAGCGCCACCGAGGCGCCGCACTACCGCCGGGTGGCGCTCCAGCGCCGCCGGACGGGCGAGGGTGGAGCGGCTCACCGGGCGCTCCGCCACGGGTTCGGGATCCGCGACGGGAACGGGATCATGTTCGTCTCGAACGTCGGGGACGTCCAGCCCTCGGGCTTCCTGCCCATCGTCGCCGGCAACGTGCGGCGTGCGCATCCCGGCGTGATCTACCGGGATGCGCCGCTCTTCCGGGCCCTGCGCGCCGCGGCCGGCTTTCACGGCCGGTGCGGCCGCTGTGAGTTCCGGGAGGTGTGCGGCGGCTCGCGGGCCCGCGCCTATGCGACGGCCGGCGATCCGCTCGGCGAGGACCCGCTGTGCGCGTACCAGCCAGCCGGGGGGAGGTAGACATGGACCTCGACGGGCTCCTGAGCGACACCGCGGACGGCGTCTGCGCGGTCGGCCAGGACGGCAAGATCGTCATGTGGAACCGGGCGGCGGAGAGGATCCTCGGTCACACCGCCCGTGAGGTGCTCGGGCGGCCCTGCTGCGACGTGTTCGCTGGGCGCGACGTCGGCGGCAACCGGCTCTGCTTCCAGGGCTGTCAGGTCCTCACGCTGGTCCGGCGGGGCGAGCCGGTTCAGCACTTCCAGATGTCGACCCGCACGAAGCAGGGGAAGCCGGTCTGGCTCGACATCAGCATCCTGGTGGTGCCGGGGAGCCATCGCGACCTGGCGACCACGGTGCACCTCTTCCGCGACGCCACCGTCGTCCACGAGGTCGAGGCGCTGGTCCGGCAGCGCCTCGCCGAGACCGCCCTCCCTCCCTCGAACGGGGCCGGGAACGGAGGCGGGCTGACGCGGCGCGAGCTCGAGATCCTGCGGCTGCTCGCCGGGGGCGCCAACACGCGGGCGATGGCCGCGCGGCTCCGCGTGAGCCCGGCGACGATCCGGAACCACGTGCAGAACATCTTCGGCAAGCTCGAGGTGCACAGCCGGCTCGAGGCCGTCGCCTGGGCCACCCGCCACGGCCTGCTCTGAAGACCATCGGGAGGTCTCGGAAGACCCCCCGATGCCCCCCCTTCGGAGGCCGCGGCGAAGCCGCGGCTCGAAGTGGAACGCCACGGCCGCGCGGCCGCAACTGAGAGGGTTGCGTGAAGCCAATGGCGTAGGAACGAGAGCCGGGGGAGGGGGTGCCCGGCTGGAAAGGGCGTGAGTCAGGGTGGGGATCGTGGAGAGGCTTCAGGCTTCCCGGCGCCCCGGGCGTGCACACCACCTCCGCGCCTGATCCCCTGCGTTCCGATGTTCCTCTCGCCGGCACCCCCTACTCCCATGAGTACGCCGATCGGCGTCGGCAGGCAATGAGCCGGCGGCACCATTTCACCTCCGCCGATCGCACTAATTCGGGACCTCCCGCCCCCCCCCCAACCCCCCTCCCCCACCCACTGGGAGGGGGGCCGGAGGACTTCGCCTACCAGAGGTCCTCCGCTACTCGGGACCGCGCGGGGTTGCGTGGAAGAGGAGCACGCTCGCGGCCGAGCGGAGGAACACCTGCTCGGCCACGCTGCCCAGGGCCACCCGGCGGAGGCCACCCTGGCCGGCGGTGGTCACGGCGATCAGGTCCGCGCCGAAGGCGTTGGCCTCCTTCAAGATCTCGGCCACCGGGTCGCCGAAGCGGACGACGCTGTCGACGGGGACGCTCTGCAGCCGGGCCTCCAGGGCGTGGAGGTAGCCGCTCTCCTCCGTCGGACCCGGCTCGGGGGCGACGTGGAGGAGGCGTAGCGAGGCGCCGCTTCCCCGCGCCAGGTCGGCGACGAGCGGCACGATGCGCTCCGCGGCGGGAGATCCGTCGAGCGGGACCAGGATGCGCTTCGCCATCGTCCATCTCCTTCAACTGGCCCGGGTCCCCGGCTTCGGGACCCCTTCGCGGCCGGTCCCGAGGCGCTTGGCCACGTGGTACTTTCTGGCCAGACCCGCGACCTGGCCGCGGTCGGGCAGGTCGCCCGGCCGCGGCGGTGGCTTGCCTCGGTCGCGCGTCTTGCGGCCCTCGCGGCTACTCGGGCTTGATGGGGATCAGGGTGCCTTTCGCCGCCGCCCCCTTGGGCAGCTTCACCATCAGGGTGCCGTTCTTGAAGGTGGCCGTCACCTTGCCCGCCTCGACGGGCGCCGGCAGCGGGATGGTCCGGGCGAAGGCGCCGTAGGTGCGCTCCATCCGGAAAAAGGTCTCCTCCTTCTCCTCCTTCTCGTGCTTCTTCTCGCCCTTGATCGTGAGGGCGTCGCCGTCCAGGGTCAGCGTGATCTCCTTCGGGTCGATGCCCGGGATCTCAGCCGTCACCATGAAGGCGTCCTTGGTGTCGGCCACGTCCACCTTCGGCATCCAGTCGCCGAGGGCGGGCCACGCCGGCCAGTCGGTCTCCCAGAACCGATCGAAGAGCCGATCCATCTCCTTCCTCAGCGCGGTCACTCCGGTCCAGGGCGTCAGCGCTTTCATGGCATCCTCCTTGGTGGCGCGCCTTGGCGCGCCATCGAGACGAGGTAGCAACCCCAGTGCCACGCGGGCTTCACGCGACGGCGGGTACTTGCGCTCCGTCGCTCGCCGGCAGGTGGGGCACGGAGTTCCCGGCCGGGGCCTCGCCGCCCCACGTCTCAGAGCCCGTCAAGAATGCCAGCGGCTCCCATTCCACCGCCCGTCGGCGTCGCAACCCTCCGTCTCGGGCCGAAGGCCGTCCAACGGCCGCAGCCTCCGAGGGGGGGAAGGGGGGGTCTTCCGAGACCCCCCCGGAGAATCACAGAGCGCGTGAAGGAATCGGGGCCTCCGGCTCCCCCCTCCCCCCGGTGGGTGGGGGAGGGGGGCTGGGGGGGTGGAGGGAGGTCCCGAAGATCTCACTCGAGGAGGCGCACGTCGCCGGCGAGGACCCGGTGGACGACGCCGTGGGCGTCCTCGATCTCGAGGTGTCCGTCGGCGGCGACGCTGCGCGCCCGGCCCTCCAGGGCGCCGCGGTCGTCCCGGACCTCGACTCGGCGCCCGGTGACGATGTCGAGGTCGCGCCAGGCGCGGAGGATCCGCTCCGGGCCCTGATCACGATACATGATCAGCCACTCGTCGAGGTACGAGAGGAAGGCTCCGGTGAAGGCGTTTCGCTCGACCGGCCGTCCGAGCGCCTCCCGGAGCGAGATGGCGTGCTGGGCCGCCGGGCCGAGGGCTGCCCGGAGCAACTCGCACGCGACGTTGACGTTCACCCCCACGCCGAGGATGACGTGCTCCAGCCGGTCGCCGGCGATCGACAGCTCGGTCAGGATTCCCGCCACCTTCCGGTGCTTCACCAGGACGTCATTGGGCCACTTGATCGCCGGGTGGAGGCCCAGCTCCCGGATCGCGTCGGCCAGCGCCAGGGGGGCCACGAACGAGAACACCGGCGCCGCCGCCGGCGTGATTCCGGGCCGACACAACACCGAGGCGTAGAGGTTCACGCCGGGCGGCGAGAACCAGGCCTTCCCGGCCCGGCCCCGGCCGGCCGTCTGGCTCTCGGCGAGCACGGTGGTTCCCTCGGCGGCGCCGGCCCGGGCCAGCTCGCGGAGGATCTGGTTGGTGGAGGGGACGGCCTCGTAGAGACAGAGCCAGAACCCCTGCCCCACCGTGGGAGCGGACAGGTGCCGGCGGATCTCGTCGACACTCAGCGCGTTCTCGACCATCGCGACATCAGGGGGCATGGGGATGCTCCTCTCACTGGCCTTCGGGGCCCACCGTGAGGACCGGGCAGGGGGCGGTCTGCAGGAGGTGATGTGCCACCGAGCCGAGCATCCAGCGCACCAGGCCCGACCGCCCCTGCGTGCCGATGACGATCAGGTCGGCGCCGCGCGCCTGGGCCCAGTGCACGACCTGCTCCTCGACCACGCCGCGACCGATCAGGACCTGGACGCGCTCGCGGGGAAGCCGTCCGGGCTGGTCGCGCTCGGACTGCTGCAGGAACCGCTCGGCCTCCGACTGCCCCTGCTCGTCGAGCAGCGCGGCCATCCGCCCGATGAGCTCCGGCGAGAGGTGCCGGTCCGGGACGGGCTGCGCGGTGACGTGCAGGAAGTCAACCGTCGCTCCGGTCGCCCCGGCGAGGGCCTGGACCCACGGCCACGCCATCTTCGCGGTGGGCGAGAAATCGGTCGAGTAGAGGATCCGTCCCATCCGCGCCGGCCGGGTGCCGGAGAGCTGCGGCCGCACGGTCACGACCGGCCGGGGCGCGCTGCGGACGATCCGGTCGGCGACGCTGCCGAGAAGGACGCGGCCCACGCCGGCCCGGCCGTGGGTGCCGACCACGAGGAGGTCGCTGCCCTCCTCGCGCGCCACGTCGAGGATCCGCAGGGCCGCCGAGCCCTCGACGATCCGGCTCCGCGCCTTGAGAGGGGGATCGCCGAGCTTCGCGAGCACCGCGTCGAGGCGCGCCTGCGCCTCCTGCTCCGCGCCCTCCACCAGCTCCTGGTACATCTGGGGCGGGAAGTAGCCCTCCATCGGGACGAACACCGGCGGCACGACGTGGAGGAGTAGCAGCTCGGCGCCGAGCGCCCGGGCGAGGAGCTGAGCCTCCTCCCACGCCGGCTCGGATGCCGGCGACAGGTCGGTCGCGCAGAGGATCTTCCGGATCGGGGTCATCGCTCGGTCGCCTCCGTCGGGGCCGGGGTCGGTGCCGTCATCGACACGCGCTCGTCCATCGCGACTCCTTTCGGCGCGCGTCCGCCGTGGCGCGCGGGAGACCACCACTGCAACGTCAGTGCCGGGGCCGGGCACGGCGAATTCGCCGTTCCTCCGGGAGGTTTGGGGCCGCACTGGCCTACCCCACGGCGCCTGCGGGTGGGGCAGGGCTGTCCCGGTCGGGCGCGGCCGCCCCAGCCGCCGGCCAGCCCGATGATCACCTCGGCCGCGCCAGCGCGGGCAGGAGGATCACGAAGGTCGTTCCCGCCCCCGGCGCGCTCACGACCTCCAGGTCCCCGTGGTGGTCCTTCACGATGCGGTAGCTGATGGCGAGACCGAGCCCGGTGCCGCCGGGCTTCGTCGTGAAGAACGGCAGGAAGATCTGCTCCCGGACCTCGGGCGGTATGCCGGGGCCGGTATCGGAGACCGTCATGCGCACCCAGCCCGGCCGGTCGCCGGCCAGCCCGGTCTCCACGCGGATCAACCCCTGATTGCCGAGCACGTCGCGCGCGTTGTTCAGCAGGTTGAGCAGCACCTGCTCGAGCTCGTTGGCGTCGGCCTCCACCAGCGGGAGCCCGGGCGTGAGCCGTCGCTCGACGACGATGCCCGTCTTCGTCGCGTGCTTCTCGAAGAGGAGGAGCGTCTCCTCGGCCACCGCGTTGATGTCCGTGGGCCGCTTGACGGCGGGCCCGCGCCGGGCGAAGGAGGTCAGGGCCTGGGTGATCCGGCCCACGCGCTGGGCGTTCCGCTGGAGCACGGCCAGATCGTCTCGCACCGGGCCCGGCAGGCCGGACTCCTCGGCTTCCTCCAGCATCAGCTCGATCCGGGACGTCATGATGCCGATCGGGTTGTTGATCTCGTGGGCCACGCCGGCCGCCAGCGTCCCGATGGCCGCGAGCTTCTCGGATTCCTGGACGGACTGCTCGAGCTTGACGCGGTCGGTGATGTTCTCGAGATGGAGGACCACGCCCTCGATCCCGCCGCTCGAGCCGCGGATGACGCTGCCCTTGAGCTCGAGGATCGTCGGCCCCCCGCTCCGAAGGACGTGAGGAAAGCGCGACAGCGCGAAGGCCTCCTCCACGCCCCTGTACAGCCGATCCAGGTGCGCCTCCACTCCGGCCGGACGGAAGCCCGGGAAGACGTCGAAGAAATGCCGACCGCGGATCTCGTCGAGCGGGACGCCCGAGTGGACGGCGAGGGCCTGGTTCCACCCCACAATCCGCCGATCGAGGTCCAGGATCGCGATGCCGTCGCGGAGGCTCTCGATGACACTCCGGATGAAGCGCTCCTTCGTCTCCAGGTTGAGATTCAGGGCCAGGATCTCCCGGCGCTCGCGGGCCAGGAGCGCGGCTTGCTCCCGCAGCTCTCGGGTCCGCGCCTGGACCAGCTCCTCGAGGTGGTCGCGATGGGTGCGCAGCTCCTCGGCCATCCGCACCCGGTCGGTGACGTCGCGGATCGCGCTGATCACCCAGGGGCCGTCCTCCGTCTCCATCGGGCTCAGGCTGATCTCCACCCGGAACTCGGCGCCGTCCCGGCGGCGGGCGAACAGCTCGAGACCCTCCCCCATGGGGCGGACTTGGGGCCGGGCGGCGTAGTCGGCGCGGCGGGCGACGTGTCCCGCGCGAAGCCGCGCCGGGAGGAGGACCTCGATCGACTGCCCGAGGAGATCCTGCCGTGGGTAGCCGAAGAGGCTCTCCGCTCGCGCGTTGACCAGGACGATCCGGCCGTCGGGGCCGATGATCACGAGCGCGTCGGGGGCCCCTTCGAGGAGGTTTCGGAACTTCGCCTCCGCCCGCTGGCGCTCGGTGAGATCCCGGATGACCTCGGTGATCAGGAGCCCCTCGCCGGTCGCCAGGGGGCTGATGGTGATCTCGGCCGGGAACTCGCTCCCGTCCTGGCGACGCCCGAAGACCACCAGGGCGGCGCCCATCGGCCGGGCGCGGGGCTCGGCGGAGTAGTGGGCGCGGTGGGCGACGTGAGCGGCCCGGTAGCGCTCGGGCAGGAGGAGCTCCACCGCCTGGCCGAGGAGCTGCCCCGGGGTGTAGCCGAAGAGCCGCTCGGTGGCGGCGTTGATCAGCTCGATCCGGCCGTCGCGGGTGACGACGACGGCATCGGGGGCCGCGTCCATCAGGTTGCGGACGACCTCGTCGGTCAGGTGGGAGCGGAACGGCATGCCCCGATTGTACCGGCCGGCCGCCGGGGACCGGGGGGCGATTTCGCGGGGCCCGTCGGGGGCGATCAGCCACGCCAGGGCTGTCGAACGTCGAAGCCTCGCGCCTGCAGAGCCGCCATCGCCGGCGCCGGGTCGGTGGTGGTGATCCGGACGGCGACGTCCCGAACGCCCGCGCGGTTGGTCAGCGTCATGATGCTCGCGATGGGGGCGCCGGTCTGCTCGATCGCGGCCACGATCTCGGCCAGTCCCGAGGGCCGATCGTCGAGCAACAGGTCGAGCCGGGTCAACGGGGTCCCGGCGCCCATGGCCCGGACCAGCAGCTCCAGCAGGTCGGTCTCGGTGACGATCCCGATCAGCTGCCCGGCGGCGGTCACCGGCAGGGCGCTGATCTTCTCCTGCACCATGAGCCGGGCCGCCTCCTCGATCGGGAACATCGGCCCGATGGTGATGACGGCTCGAGTCATGATCTCGGCGACGGTGAGCCGGTTCAGCAGGTAGTTCAGCTCGTGTGCCTCGAGGCTCGTCGCGGGCGAGGCCATCGCCTGCTTGAGGTCGCGGTCGGAGACGATGCCGATCAGGTCACCGTCCCGGACCACCGGCAGGTGGCGCACCCTGCGCTCGGCCGCCAGCCGCATGGCCTGCGGGAGGGTCGTCTCCGGATCGATCGTGATGAGCTTGGACTGCATGACGTCGCGAACCAGCATGACGACCTCCCGCTCCGTGGGCCCCCGCTCCGGGGGCCGAAAGCTGGACGACCCCCGGGAATGCGCTCCCGGGGGTCGCCGTGGACCGGCCTGGGCGAGGCTACGTGCCGCGCCGCCACGGGCCGCCGAACGGCATCACGGCGCCGAACGGGTTGATGTGGAGGACCCGCACCTCGTCACCTGGGCCCTTCAGCTCGACGGAGTACATCGTGCCGTGCCGCCCGGTCCAGGGCAGCACCTTCTCGACGGTGTACCCCTTGAGGTACGTGTCGGCATACTCCTGCGCCAACGCCTTGGCCCTTTCCTCCGTGACCGGCGTCCCGGTGCCGGTCGCGACCATCCCGGGGCAGCCGCCCCCGCCCATCATGCCGGGGCCCATGCCCATCACGCCCGGGCCCATGCCCATCACGGCAGGGCCCATCCCCGCCAGCGCGCCACCGGCGAGGCCGGCGAGCACCATCGCAGCCACGACAACGCTGACCAATCGCTTCATCTTGGCTCACCTTCCTCTCCACCCCTCGTACAGCATCCGGGATGCCATCTCGGCAGCGCCGGACCGAGACGCTGGAATCGGGCGTTGCATCGGGGCTCGGCCACCGACGCTTCGACGGGGAGGGGCGGTCGCGCCGCAAGTGGGACAGGAACGCCTCACCGACCGGCCGTGTTGCGCTGCGGGGGAAAGACGGCTAGCGTGGCATGGTCGCTGCACCCGGGGAACCAGCCGGACGCGGGCCGCCTGGCGGTTCGGCCCGAATGTGGCGCTCGGCCAGGGGGCTGGAGCACCGGCCGGTGTACCGACTCTCGCCGGAAAGAGGGGCGCTCATGAGACTGCATCGACTGGCCGCCTGGGCGTTCGGGCTGGCCCTGGTCGTTCACGCGACGCCGGCCGCCGTGGGCCAGGAGCGACCGCCGCAGCCGTTCGCCCCCACGTGGGCCAACCTGGCCGGCGCCACCGTCTTCGCCAGCAAGGGGTGCGGGCGGTGCCACGCCATCCGGGGATTCGGGGCGACCGCCGGGCCCGACCTCAGCCGGATCGAGCAGAAGAGCTTCTTCGACCTGGGCGCCGCGCTCTCGAACCACCTCCGCGGTGTCGCCATCCAGCGCCCCACCTTGACCGCCGAGCAGGTCACCAGCCTGATCGCGTTCCTGTTCACCCTCCAGTACGCGGACCAGCCGGGCGACCCCCAGGCCGGAGAGCAGCTCTTCACCGCAAAGGGCTGCGTCCAGTGTCACGAGGTCGGGGGCAAGGGCGGCCGGCTGGGTCCGAGCCTGGACTTCCTCAAGCGCGCCAACTCGCCGGTTCTGATCGCGGCCGCCCTGTGGAACCACGGCCCCGAGATGGTGGAGACGCTGAAGGCCGTCGGGATCGAGCGCCCGACCTTCGCCGGCCGGGAGCTGGCCGACATCATCGCCTTCGTCCAGAGCTCGCCCCGGGAGCCCGGCGCCGAGACGGCCCGGGTCGTGGCTGGAACCCCAGAGCGTGGTGAGAAGCTCGTCGCCGAGAAGCGTTGCCTGGCCTGCCACTCCATCGCGGGCAAGGGCGGCAAGGTCGGTCCCGAGCTGGGCCGGCGCCAGCACGTCAGCCTCACGCAGTTCGCGGCGCTGATGTGGAACCACGCCCCGGGAATGTGGGCCCAGATGGCGGCGCGCGGGGTCCAGGTGCCCCGCATGACCGGTCAGGAGATGGCGGACATCGTGGCCTACCTGTACGCGTCCCATTACTTCGACCAGCCGGGCGATGCCGGCCGCGGGCAGCAGCTGCTCCAGGTCAAGGGTTGCGCGAGCTGCCACGCGATCCGGGGCACCGGGCCGAAGGTCGGGGCGGATCTGGCCTCCTATTCCGCGCTCCGCTCCACGGCCGGCCTGGTCGCCGCGCTGTGGAATCACCCGCGGTACCTCGCGGCGCAGCAGCGGGAGGTTCCCTGGCCGCTGTTGACCGGGCAGGAGCTGTCCGACGTCGCCGCCTACGTGAGCGGACTGCCGAAGGGAGCGACGCCCGGGCCGAAGGGCGCGACTCCCCGGCCGAAGGGCCCGTAGTCCCGGCGCCGTGCCGGGTGGGGCGCCGCCACCCCACCCGGCTTGGCCGCGTGCCGCCTCGCGCGCGCGCTTCCCGGAGCATTTCCCCCGTGATTGCTGCCGGTTGCTCCGCTCGGCCACCGGTGGCACGACCGTTGCTGACCTGCACCTCCGACGCTGGATCGACGCCAACGGAGGGGACTTGATGAGCCGTCAGCGGAACGTGTCGCGCAGTTCGAGGGCCTGGACGTTCTGGTCGCTCGCGGCCCTCACCGCGTTCCTCGCGCTGGGGGCCGGGCTCCTGTGGATCCGGACGCCCGAGCCGGCGCCCACCGCCGCCGGGGGCCCGACCGTCTCCGCCGGCGGCCCCGGGAATGCGGTCGCGCGTCGCGAGACGCGACCGACGCTCGACCCGGCCCGCTTCGTCGGGAAGGCCGCCCGCGCCCACCAGGTGGCGCGGGAGATTCCCGACGTGCTGGACCGGCTCTACTGCTACTGCGAGTGCGACCGGAACCTCGGTCACCGGAGCCTGCTCTCCTGCTACACCGACGGCCATGCCGCCACCTGAGGCATCTGCATGGACGAGGCGCTGGATGCGTCTCGCATGGTGAAGGCGGGGTACCCGGTGGAGCGGATCCGTTCCGAGATCGACCGGACGTACGGCCGATGATCGCCCGGGCGCTCGGACTGGCCCTGGCCGTCCTGGTCCTCCCCGTCGCGGCCGCCGCCCACGGCGACGAGCACCGCGAGGCGACGCCCGCCGGGAGCACGGGGGGCGTGGTGGTCCAGGGCTACCGCATCGAGCTCCAGAGCCACGGCGGCCTCGCCGCCGGGCAGGCCGCGCACCTGATCGCCCGGATCTCACGCGAGGCGCCGCCCGCTCCGGTGTCCGGCGGGCGCGTGCTCGTCGGCCTGGCCGCGGCCGGAGCGATTCCGGATCCGGCGCCGGCCCCTGAGGCGACGTGGGCCGGGAGCTACGCCGTCCCGGTGACGCCGAGCCGGCGGGGCGTCTATCAGGCGCGGGTCGTCGTGGAGGAGCTGGACGGCCGGCACCTGCACCCGCCGATCGTCGTTGACTTCCCGCTGACCGTGGAGCCGGCGCCGGGACTCGGCGCCGGCGTCTGGGCGCTGCTGGCGTTCGTCGCCGGCCTCGGGCTCCTCGGCGTGTACGGGGTCGCGCTGCGGGCGAAGCTGGCTCGACCGGGAGCCGCCCTGAACCTCCTCGAGGTCGGCTGGATTCGCCGGCTCCTGACCGCTCGCGCCCTGCAGCCGGCGCTGCAGGTCCCGTTGCTCGCCCTGATGGGCGTCGTGGTCTTCGTCGGCCTCACCGACGTCCAGGACGGCGGACGGAACCTGGCGACCAAGCTGACGTGGACCATCTGGTGGGCCGGGATCATCTTCACGTTCTTCCTGGCCGGGCGGGTCTGGTGTCTCGCCTGCCCGTTCGGCGCCCTCAACGAGTGGACCTCGCGGCTGGTCCGGCCGCTCCGGCGACTGCCGGCCGCGTTCCGCAACATCTGGTGGGCGACGGCCGCGTTCGTCCTCCTGACCTGGGCCGACGAGCAGCTCGGGGTCGTGCGGTCACCCCAGGTCACGGCCGGGATCGTCCTCTTCTTCGCCGCGCTCGCCGTCGCAATCGGCCTCTTCTACGAGCGACGGAGCTTCTGCCGGCACCTCTGTCCGATCGGCGGCCTCATCGGCGTCTACTCGATGACCGCTCCGGTCGAGCTGCGTGCCAGGGACGGCGCGGTGTGCGCGGCGGACCACGACAAGGCCTGCTATCGAGGCGGCGAGACGGCGCGCGGGTGCCCGATGTTCGAGTTCCCCGGGAGCATGGACCGGAACAACTACTGCACGCTGTGCGCCGAGTGCGTCAGCGGGTGCGCCCGCCACAACCTGGTGCTCCGGCTGCGCGCCTTCGGCCAGGACCTCTGGGCGACGCGGCGGCGGCTGCTCGACGAGTCGTACCTCGCGGTGGTGCTCGTCGGCCTCACGCTCCTGGTGACCGCCCAGATGCTCACCGCGTGGCCGGGCTGGATCTCCGCCCTCGCCGGTGGCCTGCCCGGCTGGGTTCGGGCGTCCCTCAAGCCGGTGACGTATCTCGGGCTGGTCGAGTCCGCCGTCCTCCTCGGGGGGAGCCTGGTCGTCGTCCCGGCGCTGGTGCTGGGGGGCGCCGCCGTCGCCGATCGGCTCGCCGGCGAGCGGCGGCTCGGCTTGCGGCGGACGTTCGTCGCCTTCGGCTACATGTTCGTCCCGGTCGGCCTCGCCATGCACCTCGCCCACAACCTCGCGCACCTGCTCCTCGAGGGCGGCGGCATCGTGCCGGTCGTCCAGCGGGTGGTCGCCCGGTACACGCCGTTCTCGCTCGGCGTGCCCGACTGGGATGTCACGCCGCTGGCGCCCGAGCCGGTGGTCGCCCTGCTCCAGGTGGCCTTCCTGGTCGGCTTCTTCGTCCTCTCGCTCCAGGCGGGGCACCGCCTGTCGCTCCGCCTCTACCCCGACGCGCGGGTGGCGAGCCGCGCGTGGATCCCGATGGCCGGGTTGGCCCTGCTCTTCACCCTGGCCGGCATCCTCCTGCTGATGCAGCCCATGGGGATGCGTCACGCGATGTAGGCCGGACCGCAGAAAGGGAGACAGTCAGTGAAAAGCTGGAAATGGACGATCCCCACCCTGGTGCTCACCGCGGGCATCGGCCTCGGCGTCCTCGTCGGGCAGCCCGAGGCGCAGCAGAAGAACCTCCTCGTCTCGAAGAAGGTGGCCGCCGGGCCGACCCTCGACGGGACCATGAAGGACGCCTGGAAGGACGCCGCGCCCCTCACGGTCAAGGCCCTCGGCGGGAAGAACCTGCCCGGCGGCACGACCGAGATCACGATCCGCTCGGTGTACACCGAGGAGACCGTGTACTTCCTCGTCCAGTACAAGGACCCGACCGAGAGCGTCCAGCGCGAGCCGTGGCAGAAGCAGGCCGACGGCTCCTGGAAGCAGCTGAAGGACCCCGACGACAAGGGCGGGGACAACAACAAGTACTACGAGGACAAGCTGGCGATCCTCTGGAACATCAGCTCGCCGGCCTTCGAGCAGAAGGGCTGCCTGTCCGCCTGCCACACCGGCGAGGGCAAGCCGTACGGCAACAAGTACACCGCCGGCGCGGGCGAGCGGCTCGACATGTGGCACTGGAAGGGCGTGCGCACCGGCACCATCGGGCAGGTCGACGACCAGTACGTGGACAACACGAAGTACGACAAGGACAAGGCGCCCGAGGCCGGCCGCAAGAGCGACCCCAAGCACCGGCGGCGGCTACAAGAACAACGTCAGCGACGACAAGAAGGGCCCGAAGTTCGCGCTGAAGCCGGCAACAAGCCGGCGCCGCCCTACTGGATCGTCGACGCCGAGAAGGAGCCGTTCGACGACTCGCAAGTACAAGGCGGGCGACGAGGTGCCCGGGCATCGATCGTGGCGCCCTTCACCGGCGACCGCGGCGACATCGCGGCGAAGTCCACCTGGAAGGACGGGGTCCGGACGGTCGAGATGGCGCGGAAGCTCGTCACCAACAGCGAGTTCGACGTGCAGTTCAACGACGAAGAAGGAGTACGCCTTCGGCGTCGCGGTCTTCGACAACGCCCAGGTGCGCCACGCCTACACCCCGGGCGTCCTGAAGATGGTCCTGGAATAGCACGGTCGGGCGCCGGCCCGGGGGAGTTCGCCTCCGGGCCGGCCGGAGGTCTGGCATGACTCGATGGCTCGGTGTCGCGGCAGTCGTCGCCCTGCTGGTTGGCGGGCTCGTCTCCCAGGAGGTGGTTGCCCAGCCGAAGGGTGATCCGGCCAAGGGCGAGGCCCTGTACAAGGCCCGGTGCGTCACCTGTCACGGCGCGGCCGGCGCCGGCGACGGCCCGGCCGGGAAGGTGCTCAAGGACAAGCCCAAGGACTGGACCAAGGGCGAGGGCCTCAAGGATCTCTCGGACCAGCAGCTCTTCGACGCCATCAAGAAGGGCGGCAAGGCGATCGGCAAGTCGCCGGCGATGATCGCGTTCCCCAGTCTCTCCGACGCCGAGATCCAGAACGTGATCGCCTACGTCAAGACCCTGACCAAGTCGTGACGCGACCGGCATGACCCGGCATCCGGCGACCGCCCTGGTCGCGGCACTCCTGCTGGCGGGGGCGGCGGCCACCGCCGCCGCCCAGCCGCTGTTCGGCCCGGCCCAGGACCCGGTCGCCGGCTCCCGGGTCTTCGGCGACAAGGGCTGCGTCAAGTGCCACGCGGTGAACGGGGTGGGCGGGAAGGTCGGCCCCGACCTGGGGCGGCCGCCGCGTCCGCGCTCGTTCTTCGACCTCGCGGCCGGCATGTGGAATCACCTCCCCCGGATGACGGAGCGCATGCGGGCGCTCGGCGTCGCGCGCCCGCGGCTCGACCCGCGCGAGGCCGGGGACCTCATCGCCTTCCTCTTCACCCTCGACTACTTCGACCCGCCCGGCAACCCGCAGGTGGGTCGCCGCCTCTTCCAGCAGAAGAAGTGCGTCGTCTGTCACCAGGTGGGCGACGTCGGCGGCGTGGTCGGGCCGAGCCTCGACCACCTCAAGCAATACGGCTCGCCGATCTTCGTGGCCGCCGCCATGTGGAACCACGGGCCGGCGATGACGGAGACGATGCGGGCCCGGGGGATCGAGCGGCCCGTCTTCAAGGACGCCGAGCTGATCGACCTGATCGCCTACATCAAGTCGGCCTCGCCGCTCCCGGTGGCGGGCCCGCTGTACGTCCTGCCGGGCCGCGCCGCCGAGGGCCACCGGCTCTTCGTCGAGAAGCGCTGCAGCGACTGCCACGGGGTCGCCGGGAAGGGCGGCGGGGTCGGCCCCGACCTGGCCGAGCGCGGCGTGCACCGGAGCCTGACCCAGTTCGCGGCCGGGATGTGGGACAAGGCGCCGGCCATGCTGGCCGCGATGACGGCCCGGGGCATCCCGGTGCCGCAGCTCCGGGCCGAGGAGATGGCCGACATCGTCGCCTACCTCTACGCCGTGCAGTACTTCGCCGTGCCCGGGGACCGGCAGCGGGGGGCGAGGGTGGCGAAGGACAAGGGCTGCCTCGGCTGCCACACCGTGCTGGCCCGGGACGGGACGGCGCCGGCGGAGCTGAGCCGGGTCGCCGGCCTGGAGTCCCCGGCGGGGGTCATCGGGGCGCTGTGGAACCATTCGTTCCTCGCCGAGCCCGCGGCCCGCAAGCGTGGCTGGTCCGCGCTCCGTCCCGACGAGATGGCCGACCTGCTGGCCTTTCTGCGGTCGCTCCGGCCTTCGCCATGAGGCGGCCCCGCTGGCTCGCCGCCCTGAGCGGGCTCCTGTCGGCGCTGGCCCTGTCGGTCGCGGCGCCCGCGGCCGCCGCGCCGCCGGCCGAGACGTGCCCCGCCTGTCACCTGGCGATCGGCGACGAGCGGCTGACGGCTCCGGTCAAGGCCTTCGCCGAGGACATCCATGCCGCGAAGGGGTTCGGCTGCGTCGCCTGCCACGGGGGCGACGGCAAGGACCCGGGCATGGAGGCGATGGATCGGGCGAAGGGGTACATCGGCAAGCCGGATCGCCGGCAGATCGTCCAGGTCTGCGGCCGGTGTCACGCCGATGCCCGGTTCATGAAGCAATACAACCCGGCGCTCCGCGTGGACCAGGTGGCCGAGTATGCGACCTCCGTCCACGGGCGCCGGCTGCGGGAGCTCGGTGATCCCAGGGTCGCGGTCTGCACGAGCTGCCACCCGGCCCACTCGATCCGGCCCCCGTCGGACCCGAAGTCGAGCGTTCATCCGGTCCAGGTCGCGGAGACGTGCGGGCGCTGTCACGCGGACCCGAAGCACATGGCCGGCTACAAGATCCCGACCGACCAGGTCCAGAAGTACAAGGCGAGCGTCCACTGGGCGGCGATGTCGGTGAAGGGCGACCTCTCGGCGCCGACGTGCAACGACTGTCACGGGAACCACGGGGCGGCGCCCCCGGGGATGTCGTGGGTGGGCAACGTCTGCGGCCAGTGCCACACCGTGATGGCGGACCTGTACGCCCGGAGCGCCCACGCGACGGTCTTCGCCCAGATGGGGGTCCCCGGCTGCGCGACCTGCCACGAGAACCACGCGATCGAGGCGGCCAGCGACGAGCGGCTGGGGACCGGGGACAAGGCGGTCTGCGCCGGCTGTCACACCGCCGAGGACCCCGGCGGGAAGGCGGCGACCGAGATGCGCCGGCAGATCGACTCGCTCGCCGGCGAGCACGAGCGGGCCCGCGCGATCCTGGCGAAGGCGGAGCAGTCCGGCATGGAGGTGAGCCAGGCGCAGTTCGACCTCAACGGCGCCAAGGACGCGCTGGTCAAGGCCCGGGCCGCCGTGCACGCGTTCAGGCCGGAGGCGGTGACGCGGGAGACGGAGCCCGGGCTGGCGATCGGCAGCAAGGCGTATGCGCGCGGCGTTCGGGCCCTCGAGGAGCTCGCCTTCCGCCGGAAGGGACTGGCGGTCTCGGTCGTGATCATCCTGGCCCTGATCGGGGGCCTCGTGCTGAAGATCCGGCAGCTCGAGCGCGGCCGGCCGGAGCCCGGCTCCGGGGGAGGGGAGCGGCCCGATGTGTTGTGACCCGACGGTCGCGGTCGAGCCGAGCCGGCGGAGCTTCGTCAACTGGTTCCTCGGCACCAGCGCGGGGGCCTTCCTGCTGGCGGTCGCCTATCCCCTGACCCGGTACCTGGTCCCGCCCCAGGTCGCGGAGTCCACGGCCGGCAGCGTGACCCTCGCGATCGAGGCCGACCAGGTGAAGCCGAACACCGGGCAGATCTTCAAGTTCGGCAGCCGGCCGGCCATTCTCGTCCGGACGCCGGCCGGGGAGCTGCGGGCCTTCTCGGCCGTGTGCACGCATCTGAACTGCACCGTCCAGTACCGGCCGGACCTCAGCCACATCTGGTGCGCCTGCCACAACGGCCACTTCGACCTGAGCGGCCGGAACATCGCGGGCCCGCCCCCGCGACCGCTCGACGCGCTGGTCGTCAACGCGCGGGGCAAGCAGATCGTGGTGAGCAAGGGCGCCTGAGCCCCATGAGCGCCGGCGTGGTTGGAGCGAAGCACGGCCGCCTCTGGCGCTGGCTCGACGAGCGCGTCGGGCTGGCCGAGATGGAGAAGCTCGCCCGGAAGAAGCAGGTCCCGGTTCACCGGCACACCATCTGGTACTACTTCGGCGGGATGACCCTCTTCCTGTTCCTGGTCCAGGTGACGACCGGCATCCTGCTCCTCCTCTACTACCGGCCCAGCGCCGAGGAGGCATACGAGTCGGTGCAGTTCCTGATGACGGAGGTGCAGTTCGGCTGGCTCGTCCGGTCCATCCACGCGTGGGCGGCAAACCTCATGGTCCTCACCCTCTTCGTCCATCTCTTCAGCGTGCTGCTGCTGGCCGTGTACCGCCGGCCCCGCGAGCTCACGTGGGCCTCGGGCGTCGGCCTGATGGGCCTCGCCCTCGGCTTCGGGTTCACGGGATACCTCCTCCCGTGGAACGAGCTGTCGTACTTCGCGACCAAGGTGGGCACGGAGATCACGGGCGCCGTCCCCCTGGTGGGGGGGTTCCTCCGACGCCTGCTGCGGGGCGGGGACGAGGTGACCGGCGCCACCCTGACGCGATTCTACGGGATCCACGTCGCCGTCCTTCCGGCGCTGACCACACTGCTCCTCGGCCTCCACCTCTTCCTGGTCCAGAAGCACGGGATGAGCGTCCCACCCGGCGTGGCGCGGCGGGGCGGGGCCGGGCGGAGCATGCCGTTCTTCCCCAACTTCCTGCTGCGGGACCTCGTGGGCTGGCTCTCGGCCCTGGCGGTCCTGGCCGCCCTGGCGGCGTACCTCCCGGCCGAGCTGGGCCGGAAGGCCGATCCGTTCGCCGCGGCCCCGGCGGGCATCAAGCCGGAGTGGTACTTCATGTTCATGTTCCAGACGCTGAAGTACCTCCCGAGCTACATCCTCGGCGTCGAGGGCGAGATCGTCGGGGTCGTCGGCTTCGGCCTCGGGGGCCTCTTCCTCCTGCTGGTGCCGTTCCTGGATCGACGGGCCGGGCGCGGCGAGCCCAATCGGCTGTTCATCGCGATCGGCCTCGCGATCATCGCCTACATGCTCGTGCTGACCTACCTCGGCTACGTGGCGAGCCCGACGAAGTGACCACGCGAGGACCGCTCGGCGCGCTCCTGCTGGGCGCGACCCTGGGCGCCGCCGTGCTCGCCGCCGCCGCCCGGGCCGCCGAGCCGCCGGGGGACGCCGGGCGCGGGGCCGCGGTCTTCACGGCGAAGGGCTGCGGGCGCTGCCATCTCCCGAGCGACCGGGGGCCGGGATGGGGCCGGCCCTCGGCGAGGTCCGGCGACCCCAGGGGATGCTGGAGCTGACCGGCCGGCTGTGGAATCACGCGCCGGCCATGTTCGCGGCGTTCGAGACAGCAGGGGCTCCCGTGGCCCGGGATGACGCGCGAGGAGATGGCCGACCTGGCCGCCTACCTCCAGGCCGATCCGACCCGCGATCCCAGGCCGGATCTCTTCCAGGGCCGCGTCACGCTGGTCCGCAAGGGCTGTCTCAAGTGTCACACCCTCCGGGGGGAGGGCGGCTCGGCGGCGATCGAGCTGTCGACGTATCATGGGCGCTACGAGTCGCCCGTGACCTGGGCCACGACCGTCTGGAACCACGCCCCCCGCATGGCGGCCGTCGCCTCCCGGCTCGAGCGTGCTCTATCCGCGCTTCTCCGGAGACGAGATGGCGCACCTCTTCCGCTTCCTGCAGAGCGCCGCCGCCACGGCGGGGGCGGATCGGGGGGGTCTTCCGCGACCCCCCCGAGGGATCTAGACGTGGCAACGGCTCGCCGGGTCCGCCTCGTCCTCGCTGCCGGCCTCGCCCTGGCGTCCGGGGTCGCGGCCGGTGTCCTGGCCGCCGCCCCGGCGGTGCCGCCGGTGACGATCCCGCCCGACTTCGTGCTCCCCAAGGCCGAGAGCAGCCCGGGCCCGGTTCCCTTCAGTCACGCGAAGCACCTCCCGAAGGTGGAGAAGTGCACCCGGTGCCACATGCGCGGCTTCAAGCTCGGGCTCGGCCAGTCGGGGCCGATCACGCTGGAGGCGCTGATGCAGGGCAAGTTCTGCGGAGCCTGCCACGACGGGAAGACGACGATGGCGGGGAGCGTCGTCTTCCCGATCGACGCGTGCGACCGGTGCCATCCCTCGTGAGCGCGCCCGTCGCCCCGGGTGAGCCGGCATGACCGAGCCCGAGGAGGGCCAGGTCCGCCGCCGGCCCCATGCTGACCACCGCCGCCGCCGGCTCGTCCTCGTCGTCCTGGGCGGGCTCCTCGTCGTGGGAGCCGTCGGGCTGGCCGGACTCTGGCAGGTGAGCGCGAGCCCGCAGTTCTGCAATTCGTGCCACATCATGGAGCCCTACGTCCAGGCCTGGAAGGTCTCCAAGCACGCCGCCGTCGCCTGCGTCGACTGCCACTATCCCCCCGGCCTCCGGGACACGCTGTGGGTGAAGTACCAGGCGATCAGCCAGGTCGCGAAGTGGGCGACCCGGACGTACAGCTCCAAGCCCTTCGCGGAGGTCGAGGACGCGAGCTGCCTCCGCTCGGGCTGCCACGCCCTGGCCCGGCTCGAGAGCAAGGGCCCCGCCGAGTTCAAGCGCGGCGTGCGGTTCGACCACCGCCCGCATCTGGCCGCGGAGAAGATGGGTCGCGCGCTCCGGTGCACGAGCTGCCACTCGCAGATCGTGGTGGAGAAGCACTTCGAGGTGGACCAGCGGAGCTGCTTCCTCTGCCACTTCAAGGGCACGAAGCACGGACGGGAGCTGACCCCGATCGCCGGCTGCACTGGCTGTCACCAGCCGCCGTCGGGTGACATCCTCGTCGGGTCAATCCGGTTCAACCACCAGGAGGTCGTGGGCCGCGGCGTCGCCTGCGAGAAGTGCCACCTGCGCGTCGTCGAGGGGGACGGGGAGGCGCCCCGCGAGCGGTGCCTCTCCTGCCACAACCAGCCCGAGAAGCTCCAGCGCTTCGAGGACCGGGCGCTCGTCCACGCCGTCCACGTCGCGCGCCACACGATCGACTGCAGCCGCTGTCACGGCGAGATCCGGCATCGGCTGCCACCCCCCATCGGGCTCCCGGCGTCATGAGGCCCGCCCCCGCGCTCCTCATCCTGATCCTGCTCGCCGCCGCCAGCTCGATCGGCGCCCAGGGCGTGCGCCCGCCCGAGCCGCCGGGGGCCCGGACCGGGGCCCCGGCGCCGGCGCCTCCGGCGGCGGTCCACCGCCCCGGCGAGCTCGACTGCCAGAACTGTCATCAGGGCAAGCACCAGGGCGTGGTGCGGATGTACCTCGGGATGGGCGGGCGGGGAACGCCCATGATCCCGAGCCACATGGTCCAGGTGCGGGTCGAGTGCGCGGCCTGTCACATCGCGCCGAAGGAAGAGGAGCTCTGGGCCGGCATCGTCGGCCAGACGTTCCGGCCGAGCGAGCAGGCGTGCATCGGCTGCCACGGGGAGAAGTATCGCGGAATGCTGGGGCGGTGGGCGAGCACGCTGGTCCGGATGCAGGAGCTCCTGGCCCCCAAGCTGGCGGCGGCCCGGGGCGCGGTCGGCGCCGGCGACCCGAAGGACCCGAAGCGGGTGCGCGCGGGCCGGCTCCTGGACGACGCCGAGTTCAACAGCCGCTTCGTCGCGCTGGCCAGAGGCGTGCACAACGTCTTCTATGCCGCCGACCTGCTGAAGCTCGCGAACGGCTGGGTCGAGGAAGCGGCCGTGCTGGCGGGCAAGCCGGTCGTCCGGGGCGACGACACGCTCATCCGCGGGGGCTACTGCGCCGTCCTCTGCCACGAGCAGGCCGGCGTGAAGCTGAAGGACACGGTCACCTTCGCCGACCGGAAGCTGCCGCACGCCCGGCACACGACGGAGTTCGGCGCGGTGTGCACGAGCTGTCACTCGGCCGAGGTCCACAAGGCGGTGACCGCCACCCCCGCGGCCTGTACCGCCTGTCACCACGGCCCGCAGAACGACCGGTGCGAGGGCTGCCACCGCGCCCAGAGCGCCTTCTACCGGGGCCAGGCGCGCACCGACCACGGGCCCGTCGCGCCGAACCTGATGGCGGAGGCCGTGCCGTGCACCGGCTGTCACGATCTCGCGCGCAAGCACTCGCGAGCGGCGGTCGGGGAGAGGTGCCGGGCTTGCCACGAGCCGCCCTACCTGGCGCTGCTCGGCGAGTGGACGGTCGGGTTCGACCGGGACGCCGGGCGGGCGACCGCGGCGCTCCAGCGGGCGGAGGCGGCGCTCGCGAGCGCCCGGAAGGCCGGCCGGCCGACCGGCGAGGGGGAGGCGCTCGTGAAGGAGGCCCGGCGGGCGCTGGCCCTCGTCCGCGGCGCCCGGGGCGCCCACAACCCGCTGGCCGCCGACGCGCTGCTCGAGGGCGCCCGGCAGAAGGCCGAGGCGGCGCTGGCGATGGTGGGACGGAAGTGAGCCGCCGGCGCCGCGAGGAGCGCGCGCGGCAGGAGGCAGCCCTCCTCCAGGCGGGGCGCCCGCAGTGGCTGGTCGCCGCGCTGAGCGCGGTCGGGCTGGCGGTCGCCGGGTACCTGGCGGTGACGAAGCTCGCGGGCGGCGGCGCCCTGTTCTGCCGGGGCGTCGGCGGCTGCGAGGTGGTGCAGCAGAGCCGCTACGCGACCTTCCTGGGGCTGCCCACCGCGGCCTGGGGCGCCTTCGTCTACGCGGCCGTCGGGGGCCTGGCCCTCGCCGGCCTCGCCCCCTGGCGCTGGCTCGCGGCCTTCGCGCTGGCGGCGGCGGCCGTCGCCTTCTCCGGCTACCTGACCTACCTGGAGCTGTTCGTCATCGGGGCGGTCTGCTGGTACTGCGTGGTGTCGGCGGCGACGGCCACGGCGGTCCTGGGCGTGCTGCTCGGGCGCCGGCCGCCGAGCGGGCGGCACGGCCCGACCGCGCCGGCCCGGGTCGTGGGGGTGGGAGGGGCGTCGGCGCTGGGCGCCGTGGTGCTCGGCATCGCGGTCTTCGCCGCGACCGCCCCCGGCGGCGCCCCCGGCTACCAGGAAGCCCTCGCCCGCCACCTCGCCCAGAGCGGCGCGGTCATGTACGGCGCCTTCTGGTGACCCGCCTGCAAGGAGCAAAAGGCCCGGTTCGGGCCTGCCGCCGACCTCCTCCCCTACGTCGAGTGCGACCCGCGCGGATCCGGGGCGCGGCCCGACCTGTGCCAGCGCGTCGGCGTCCGCGGCTATCCGACCTGGACGGTCGGCGGGGAGCGCCTCGAAGGCGTCCTGTCCCTCGATCGCCTGGCCGAGCTCTCCCGCTACCAGCCCCCCGCGGGTCACTGACCCCGGGGGGCCGGAAGCTCTTCTTGGTGTAAGCTAGGACGGCAGCGACCGGGAGGATCGGCCTCCCGGCCGCGCGCCGAGCTCGACGCTTTCGAAGGAGGAGCATCGGGATGACACGAGGAATCCGTGCGGGAGTCGTCGTGGCCGCCGCCGTTGGCGTGGTGTCCCTGACCGTCGGGTTCGCGGCCGGCCAGGCCAAGGGGGACGCGAAGGCCGGCGAGCCCGTGTACAAGGCGAAGTGCGTCACCTGTCACGGCGCGGCCGGCAACGGCGACACCCCGGCCGGGAAGGCGCTGAACCCGAAGCCGCGGGACTGGACGAAGGGCGACGGGCTCGACCTCACCGACCAGCAGCTCTTCGACTCGATCAAGAAGGGGGGCGCGGCGGTCGGGCGGGGGAAGACGATGATCGCCTTCCCGACCCTGTCGGACACCGAGGTCTGGAATCTCGTCGCCTACGTCAAGTCGCTGAAGAAGTCCTGAGCGGAGGCTCGGCGCAGGCCGGCGCGGGCGCGGGGGGGTCAGCGGGCCGAGGCCGCGTTCACCCCCGCGCCCGCCGCGGCGAGCCGGGCCGCCCGCAACCGGCCCACGAGCCGCCTATCCGGGGTTTCCGGAGACGCGCTCGCAGTCCGACCAGCGGGGGCGTCCGCCCTCGGCTACAGCAGTTCCTTGGCGCGGAGGTCCGCCAGCACCGCACCCGCCAGGAGCGCGAGCGCGACCAGGAAGAGCGCCTGGCCCAGGAACATGAAGATCGTGAAGGCGGTCGGCATGTTCCGCACGAGCACGACGAGCGCCATCACGTCGAAGACGGCGGTCAAGAGGATCGCGAGCTGCAGCGCGCGGACGCGGCGTGGCTGTCCGGTCATCGGGAGGCCGCCTGCTTCGGCTCCGGATGGGCCGGGGCATGACAGCTCAGACAGGGGATCGTGTCGTTCACCATGTTGGGCACCAGCTCTGTTGGGTGTCCCGGCGAGTTGAGGAACTTCTGCGAGGCCCCGTGGCAGCCCAGGCAGCGCAGGCTCGGGTAGGGGTGCGCGATCTTGATCGGCAGCGTGTACGAGCCGATCAGGGACCGCCACACGTGACCGAGGCCCGCCAGCTTCGCACCGAGCGTCCCCGTGAGCCCGTAGTCGGAATGACACGTGTAGCAGTGCTTGTCCTGGATGTACCGGTTCTTGAAGTGCGTGGCCGCCAGGGTGGCGCTCTGAGGGTTCCGGAGGTCCGCGACGAAGGGGGTCATGACGTGGCAGCCGCCACACGAGTTGACGGTGGACGAGCTCTCCAGGCCGGAGGCGAACGACAGGAAGGCCACCATCATGGGAACCAGGCCGACGGCCACCAGGAGCCACCCGCGCGCGGTGGGGGTCAGCCCGGACCGGCGCAGGGTGCGCCAGGCCACCGCGAGCAGCGCCAGGTTGAAGAGTGCGAAGACGATCCCCAGCCCCTGGAGCCACTGGTCGGTCGTCCCGATCCAGCCGCGGGGGAGGGGAACGGCGTCCTCGGCCGCGACCGCGGCGAGGGGCGCCAGCAGCACTAGGAAGGGGGCGGCCAGGGCGGTCCCGTTCATACGCGCTCCTCCGGAAGTTCGATCGGTCCCGGGGATTATGGCGGAGCGGCGGCCGGTCTGGCAACTCCCGGCTCCGCGGCTCCCGGGCCTGGGGGTCCCGGGATAGTGCATTTTCCTCATTGACGCGCCGGGACCCCGGTCCTAGTATCGGCACCAATCCAGCGCAGTCGTTCCTCCGACGGAACCAGGGAGGACCCCGAGCATGCGGCGACCAGGCAGGTCACTTCTCCGGGCCGGCCTTCTCTTCACAGCGGTCTTCCTCGTGGTGGTCGCGCTGGGGTCGTGCGCGCGTACCACGCGTCCCGACCGGGCGGCGCTCGTGCCGACCGGCCCTCCCGAGGCCTACGTCGGGGCGGAGCTGTGCAAGGCTTGCCACGAGCCGGCGTTCAATCGCTTCGGGCACACCAAGATGGGCCGGCTCTTCCTGCACCAGCCGCGGAACGACAAGGAGCGCATGGGCTGCGAGAATTGCCACGGCCCCGGCAAGGCCCATGTGGAGGCGGGCGGGACCCAGCCCATGCCGGTCGCCTTCACCAAGAAGGGGAAGGAGACCGTCGAGGTCCGCAACGCGGTCTGCCTCCAGTGCCACGAGCGGCTGGCCCGGCTGTTCTGGGACGGCAGCGCTCACGAGTCGCGCGACCTCGCCTGCACGAACTGCCACCGGGTGATGGAGGACGTCAGCCCGAAGTTCCAGCTCGTCAAGAGCACCGAGCTGGAGACGTGCGGGCAGTGCCACCTCGAGAAGCGGGCCGCCCAGATGCGCTCCTCGCACATGCCGCTGCGGGAAGGGAAGATGACCTGCAGCTCGTGCCACAACCCCCACGGGACGCTCAGCCAGACCCTCCTGAAGGAGAACTCGGTCAACGAGACCTGCTACGTCTGCCACGCCGAGAAGCGGGGCCCGTTCCTGTGGGAGCACCCGCCGGTGACGGAGAACTGCGTCAACTGCCACGATCCCCACGGGTCGAACAACGAGAAGATGCTGAAGGTCTCCAAGCCGCGGCTCTGCCAGCAGTGCCACATCGAGACGCGGCACCCGACGCGCCCCTACGGGACGGACGCGGCGTCCTTCAAGTTCGTCATGGGACGATCGTGCTTGAACTGCCACGCCAACATCCACGGCTCCAACCACCCGTCCGGCACGTACTACACCCGATAGGAGGCCGTCATGCGCGCGTCGGGGACGGCACGGCTCATCGTGGCGGCGGCGGGGGCGCTGGCGCTCTCGGCCATGTCGGATGTCGCGTCGGCGCAGACGTCGATCTTCGGCCTCCAGGTCGACGGGTACGTGGAGCTGGGCGGCCGTGTCTACATCGACGAGCCGTCCGACCAGGAGAAGGCGAAGCTGGAGGAGTACCGTGACCTCTCCCAGCAGCCCTTCGGGGCCTTCGGCGTCCGGCTCTTCCGCCCGGACGAGAGCCTGGCGATCGACCTGGGCGGCTCGAAGATCGGCCAGGACGACCAGGAGTTCTTCCTGGGTGTCGGAAAGCCCGGCCTCTGGCGGTTCGACTTCGACTGGAACCAGATCCCGCACGTCTACTCGACGAACGCCCGGCTCCTGGCGACCGAGCCGTCGTCCGGCGTCTTCACGCTGCCGACGCCGCGGCCCAACCTGAACCTGTACAACGCGGCCCCCCGGCTGGACGAGATCAAGCAGGAGTGGGACGTCGGGACCTTCGGGTTCACGCTGACGCCCGACGCCGGACATCGACATCCTGGTCGAGTACACGCGGATCAAGAAGGACGGGAACATCCCGTTCGGGATGACGATGGGCAGCCCCGGGAGTAACTTCGTCGAGTTCCTCCAGCCGATCGACCAGACCATCCACGACGTCCGGGCCAAGGCCTCGTGGGTCGGCGAGGGCTGGCAGGTCCAGGCAGCCTACCAGCTCTCGCTCTTCGAGAACGCCCTCGATTCCGTGACCTTCGACAATCCCTGCTTCCGCCTGTCGGCGGCGGTGACGGCCGGCGGCTGCGCCGGCGACGGCGCCGGCCCCCAGCGGGGGCAGAGCGCGCAGCCTCCCGACAACGTCGCCCACACGTTCAGCATCGCCGGCGGCGTCAACCTGCCGATGCGGACCCGGGTGAACGGGAACGTCTCGTACAGCCTTCGCCTCCAGGACGAAGACTTCCTGCCCCACACGATCAACCCGGCGATCAGGTCACCGCTCCTCGCCCTGCCCAAGCAGAGCCTGGATGGCATGGTGGGCATCTTCCTCCTGAACCTGAACGCGACGAGCCGGCCGCTGCCGCCGCTCACGCTGACGGGACGCTTCCGCCTGTACGATTTCGACGACATGACCGACGAGATCCTCTTCCCTGGCCGGGTCGTGGACAACCGCTCCCTGAACACCGACCCGTTCACGGCCGTCCGCTACGACTACACGACGTACGAGGCGGGGCTGGACGGCCGCTGGCGCTTCAACCCGCAGGTGGCCGGCACCCTTGGTTTCGCCTGGCAACGCTGGGACCGCAACGCGAACCGCGAGGCGCAGCGGAGCGACGAGTACACCGCGAAGCTGGCGGTTGACACCACGCCGCTCGACTGGCTGCTCGGACGGCTGACCTACCGGCCGTCCTTCCGCCGGATCGGCGATTACAACACCTTCGCCCACCTGATCCACGCCGCGACCGAGGAGGACGCCGCGACCGAGGCGCCGGTCAGCCAGTCCGTGCTGCTCCGGAAGTTCGACGAGGCGGACCGCGACCGCCAGCGGGTCGACCTCCTGCTCCAGTTCACGCCGACCGACGTCATCGCGATCACGCCGACCTTCAGCTACTGGTACGACGACTACTACAACTCGCCGCTCGGGCTCCAGAGCTCGGAGAACTACTCGGTCGGGATCGACGTGACCTGGAGCCCCTTCCCCTGGCTGGCCCTGACCGCCGGGTACGTCTACGAGCGGCTCGACCAGCAGCAGCGCTCGCAGAGCCGGGAGGTGGTCGGGGGGGTGACGTTCGAGCCCCCGGACTTCATCTGGAAATCCGACAACGTCGATACGTACAACACCGTGCACGCGAGCCTGAAGGCCACGCTGATCCCCGAGGTCCTGGACTGGTACCTGTACGTGAACTTCTCGATGGGCGACGGGGAGATCAAGACCTCGAACCCGATCCCGCCCCGGAGCGGCAACGCGTCCCAGAACTCCAACGCGACCGCCAAGCCGTTCCCCGACCTGGAGAACACCCTCGTCCAGGTGGGGACGACCTTCCGCTACCGCTTCGCGAAGGCCTGGAGCTTCGCGCTCAGCTACCTCTTCGAGCAGTTCGACGAGACGAACTTCCGGACCGACGCGCTGAAGCCCTTCCAGACCCAGACGTCCTCCATCTACCTCGGCAACGACCTCAAGGACTACACCGCGCACATCATCACGCTGGCGCTGGCGTACCGCTTCTAGTAGGGTCGGGCGTCGCCCGGGACGGGCCGCCCGTCGGATCGGGGCCGGGCTCCCTTGACCGCGGCGAGGGCCGCCGGGTACTGTGTCGGCGTGGATCGAGAGGAGGCGCCGATCTCGGTTCGGTCGCCGGAGGGAGAGGCGCCGGGTGCTCCGGGTCTGGCCACCGCGGACCTCCGCCGCGAGCACCAGGTCCTCCTCCGCGCCCTGGCCGTCCTCGAGCGGGCCGGCCGGCGGTGGGTGGCCCGGCAGCCCGTGGACGACGCGGTGCTGACGGACCTCGTGGCGCTGCTTCGCCGGTTCGCCGAGCAGTGTCACCACGGCAAGGAAGAGACTCACCTCTTCCCGTCCATGAGGGCGAAGGGCATCGCGGCCGAAGGGGAGATCGGCCGCCTGCTGGCCGCGCACAGCGAAGAGCACGACTACCTGGGCACGCTGTCCGGGTACGCGTCGGGGGCCGAGCGGGCGGCCGCCGCCCTCCTGTACGTCGGGGTCATGCGCAAGCACATCGAGGCGGAGGACCGGACGATCTTTCCGGTCGCCGACCGGCTGTTCACGCCCGACGAGCAGGCGGCGCTGGCGCGGCGCTACGGCGAGCTGGAGATGAACGGCTTCGGCGGCCAGTTTCGCGAGAGCGTGCTCGACCAGCTGGACCGCCTCGAGCGCCGGCTCCCGGCCTGAGTCGCGCCTCGCGCCCGTCCGGCCCGGGGTCCCGGTGAGGCGGCCGCGCCCCAGGCGGGTCACGGCCGGGACGGCGACGCCAGCGCGGGCGCGGGGCCTCCGACCAGCCGCCGGACGGCCTCCCGGAGTCGGGCATTGGCGAACGGCTTCGGCAGGTACACGCTGGCCCCGGCGGCGTAGGCGTCGGCCTCCGCCGCCGAGCTGTCGTAGGCGGTCATCAGGATCACGGGAATCGCCGGGGTCATCTCGCGCGCCCGTCGGGTCACGACCAGGCCATCGAGCCGCGGAAGGCGGAGGTCCGTGATGACGAGGTCGGGCCGTCCCCCGCCCGCCGCGAGGATCGCGACCGCATCCTCCAGGGTCTGCGCCGCCCAACAGGTGTAGCCGTCCGGCGCGAGCATCCGCATGCAGTTCTCCGTCATGTCGGGCTCGTCGTCGACGATGAGGATCGTCGCGTCAGCCATGACCGGCTATCATGCAAGACGCGTGCCCCGGGCGGTCCCGGCGCCGGTCATGGCCCGGCCGGGCCGGCCCCGGACGGGAAGCCGAGGATGAAGCGCGTTCCCCGCCCGGCGGCCGACTCCACCGTGACGGTTCCCCCGTGCTCGGCCACGATGCGGTAGGACACCGCGAGACCCAGGCCGGTCAGCGGATCAGGGTCCAGGAGGAGCCCCTGCGCGGGTACCTGAAGCGCAAGTACGAGTTTCTGCTCTGAAGGGTCCGCGCGCGAGGCCCCCGCCGGCCCGGTCTCTCGTGAAACCCACCGCCAACCGGGCCGAGAGAAGCAGCTTGACACGATCTCTACATAACTGTAGAGTTCACGACATCATGAAGTCGGCGCCGGGCTGGATGGAGCTGGTCATCAGCCTCCCGACGGAGAACGCCACCGAGCGCATGCGCGTCTGGCGCACCCTGAAGGCCACGGGCGCGGCGGTGCTGCGCGACGGGGTCTACGTGCTGCCCGAGCGGCCGGACCTCGACGAGGTCCTCCGGCGGCTCGCCGGGGAGATCGCGCGAGGCGGGCGGCAGCTGCCCACGTGCTGCGGGTGGAGCCCCGCGGCGAGGACCAGGCCGAGGCGCTGCGCGCGCTGTTCGATCGGACGAAGGACTACGCCGCGCTGGCCGACGAGATCGGCCGGGCCCGAGCCAGCTTCTCCCGCCGGGAGCCCGGCGCCGTCCGGCGCCAGGGCAAGGCCCTGCGCCGGCAATTCGACGCGATCGCCGCCATCGACTTCTTTCCGGGTGAGGCGAAGGGGCAGGCCGAGGCCGCGCTGATCGAGGCCGAGGCGGCCGCCATGGAGATCCTGAGCCCGGGCGAGCCCCACGGGCGGAGCGGACCCATCCCTCGGCTGGATCCCGCCCACTACCGGGGCCGGGTCTGGGCGACGCGCCAGGCGCCCTGGGTGGACCGTCTCGCCTGCGCCTGGCTGATCAAGCGGCACATCGACCCGGCCGCGTCGTTCGTGTGGCTCGAGCAGCCCCACCGCCCTGCCCAAGAAGGCGGTGGGATTCGATTTCGACGGCGCGCCGTTCACCCACGTCGAGAGCCGGGTGACCTTCGAGGTGCTCCTGCAGAGCTTCGGGCTGGAGGCGGACGCCGCGCTCCGGAAGCTCGCCGACGTCGTCCACTACCTCGACGTCGGCGGGATCCCCGTCAGCGATGCCCCCGGGGTGGCGACGATCCTGGCCGGCGCCAAGCAGAAGAGCCGCGACGACGACCAGCTCCTGAAGCACGCGCTCGCGCTCTTCGACTTCCTCTATGCCGCGTACACCGAGAGCGACGCCGAATGACGCGCCAGTCCGGATCGCAGACCGGCGGCGGACGAGACGCTGCTCGCGCGGCCCCGCACCGGCCAGCTCCTCCGCTACTTCCTCTACCTGGGCAGCCTCGGGTTCGGCGGCCCGGTCGCGCTGGTGGGCTACATGCAGCGGGATCTCGTCGAGCATCGCGGCTGGTTCACCCGGGACGAGTACACGAAGTCCCTCGCCCTCTCCCAGCTGGCGCCGGGCCCCCTGGCGGCTCAGCTCGCGATCTGCCTCGGCTACGTGCACTCCCGGATCCGCGGCGCGACGCTCGTCGCGCTCGCGTTCGTCCTGCCGTCCTTCGTCATGACCGTGGCCATCGGCTGGCTCTACGTGCGGTTCGGCGGGCTTCCGTGGATGCAGGCGGCCTTCTACGGGGTGGGGGCGGCGGTCATCGGCATCATCACGCTCGCCGCCTACAGGCTGGCGAAGCTGACGATGGCCAGGGACCGCCTGCAGTGGGCGATCTTCGCGCTCATGGCCGTCGTGACCGGCGTGGACCGAGTCGGAGATCGCCTGGCTGTTCCTCCTGTGCGGCGTGCGTCGCCCTGGTCGCGCAGGCCCCGCCGGCGTTTCTGCGTCGGCCCCGCTCGGCCTGCCTGGCGCTGGCGGTCACGCCCGAGGTCCTGGGACAGATCCTGTGGTTCTTCACGAAGGCCGGCGCGTTCGTCTTCGGGAGCGGCCTGGCCATCGTGCCGTTCCTCTACGGGGGCGTCGTCCAGGAGTACGGATGGCTCACCGACAAGCAGTTCGTGGACGCGGTGGCGGTCGCCATGCTGACGCCGGGGCCGATCGTGATCACGGTCGCCTTCATCGGCTACCTCGTCGCCGAGCTTCCCGGGCGCGGTGGCCGCGGCCATCGGCGTGTTCCTGCCCGTGTATCTCTTCGTCGTGATCCCCTTTCCCTGGTTCGACCGGTTCAGCGGCAACCCGCAGGTCAAGGCGTTCGTCGGCGGCGTCACCGCGGCCGCGTCGGGGGCGATCGCCGGGGCCTGCTACGTGCTGGCCCGGCGGGCCATCGTCGACATCCCGACGCTGCTCATGGCCCTGGTCGCCCTGGCGCTCCTCTGGCGGTTCAAGGTGCCGGAGCCGGTGCTGATCGCCGGCAGCGCGGTGGCGGGGCTGCTCATCGTCTGGGCTCGGCACTAAGAACACGGCGGCGAAAGGACACCATCATGAAATGGGTTACTCGCGAGAAGGCACGCGTCGATCGGATCGCGTGCCCGTGGCTGATCACGCGATTCATCGACACGGAGCCGGTGTTCCTGTTCGTGCCCGCCGACCAGGTGCTGGAGGTGGCCCGGCGGGAGGCGGCGACGCCGTTCGACGTGCCGGGCGTCCGCCTCGGACACCACGGGGAGCAGTGCTCGTTCGATGCCTTCCTCGACGAGTACAAGCTCGAGGATCCCGCGCTCCGCGCCCTGGCGCGCATCGTGCGCGGCGCCGACACCGAGGCCCGGGCCCTGACGCCGGAGTCCTCGGGGCTCTACGCCGCCGCCTCGGGGTTCCGGGAGATCGCCCGGGACGACTTCGACAACATGGCCCGGCAGTTCCCGATGTACGACGCCCTGTACGCCTACTGCCGGTCCCGCGGGCGGTAGGCCCCACCGGGAGGGTTCTGCCATGAGCGAGCGCACGATCCTGTTCGTCTGTCTGCACGGGGCGGCCAAGAGCGTGGTCGCCGCGACCCACTGCCAGCGGCTGGCGCGCGAAGCCGGTCTCGCGATTCGCGCCACGTTCGCCGGCACCGAGCCGGATGCCGAGATCGCCCCGGCGGCCGCCGCCGGGCTGCGGGCCGACGGCATCGACGTCGGCGGCCAGCGGCCGCGCCGGGTGACGCCGGAGGAGATCGCGAAGGCCTGGCGCGTCGTCTCGTTCGGGTGCGATCTGGAGGCGCTGGCGCCGGGCGTCCGCCCGGAGCGGTGGGACGACGTGCCGGCGGTCAGCGACGGCTACCACGCGGCGCGCGACGCGATCGTCGCGCGGCTCCCGGGACTCCTGGCGATGGGCGCGTCGTGAAGCCGGCGCCGACCCTGGTGCTGACCCGGCGGGACGTGGCCGCCCTGCTCGGGATGGAGGAGTGCATCGCGGCCCTGGAGGAGGCCTTCATCCGGCAAGCCGAGGGGGCCGACCCGCCGCCGGCCATCCTGAGCCTCCACACCGCGCTGGGAGGTCTCCACGTCAAGGCGGCGGTGTTCAGCGAAGCCCGACCCTACCTCGTCGCGAAGGCCAACGCCAACTTCCCGGGCAATCGGAGCCGGCACGGCCTCCCGGCGATCCAGGGCGTCATCCTGCTGGTGGACGGCGAGAATGGTCGGCTCCTCGCGCTGATGGACTCCAGCGAGGTGACCGTGACGCGGACGGCCGCGACCACGGCGATCGCCGCTCGGCACCTGGCCCGGGCGGCCGCGACGACGCTCACCCTGTGCGGCTGTGGCGTCCAGGGCGGCGCCCACGTCCGCGCACTGGCCCATGTCCTGCCGCTCCGGGACGTTCGCCTGTTCGACGCCGACGCGGCGCAGGCGGAGCGGCTGGCGGCCGAGCTCTCCTCGGTCCCCGGGCTCCGGGTCGAGCGGGTCACGGACCTCGCGGCCGCCGTCCGGACGAGCGATGTCTGCGTGACGTGCACGCCGTCCCGGTCCCCGGTGCTGACCCGCGCGGCGCTGGCCCCGGGCCTTTTCGTGGCCGCCGTCGGGGCCGACAGCGCCTCCAAGCAGGAGCTCGAGCCGGAGATCCTGACCGGCGCCAAGCTGGTCGTGGACAGCCTCGAGCAATCGGCGACCATCGGCGAGCTCCACCACGCGCTCGCCCGGGGCCTCCTGGGTCGAGCCGACGTCCACGCCGAGCTCCCGGACGTCGTCGCCGGACGGCGGCCCGGCCGGGAGGACGACGCCGAGATCACGGTCTTCGACAGCACCGGCATGGCCACCGAGGATGCCGCGGCTGCCCTGCTCGTCTACCGGAAGGCCGTCGCGCGAGGGGTCGGCCTCCCGCTCGACCTCGAGGGCTGACCGGGGGCCATCGAAGCGGACCGGACGGGCCTGGTGCCGGTGCCCGGCGAGCGGGCCGCGGCCGGCGCGGCTCAGGGCGCGAGGGCCCGGCGGACCGCCTCCACCCGGGCCGCCACCGGCCCCGTCGTGTCCACGGCGAGGTGCTCCGCCCCCGGCAGCTCGGTGACCGGCTCGAACTCCGCGCGCATGCGCGCGAGGAGCGGCTCCGTCGCGTCGGACACCGAGGGCCCGGCGGCGCGTCGCCGCAGCCGCTCGCGCAGCGTGGCGTCGTCGCAGGTGGTCTCCACGAAGAGGAAGCGGCGGCGGTGCCGCTCGGCCAGCTCCCGGGCCCGGCGGCGCAGGTCGCGGTCGCGGAAGGTCGCGTCGAGGATCACCCCCCGGCCGGATCCCAGGACGACGTCGGCGCGGCGGAAGAGCTCGTCGAAGGTGCGACGCGAGAAGTCGGTCGCGTACGCCTCGGCGGGCGCGCGCTCGGTCGGCCCGATCCCGGCCAGCCACTTGCGCGTCCGGTCGGAGGCCACGACCGGCAGGGCGAGGGCCCGGGCCAGGGCCTCGGCCATCGCCGTCTTGCCCGTCCCGATGACGCCGCCCACCGCGACGACCGGCCCCGGCTCGGCGGAGCTGCGGGCCCGGCGCTCCGCGAGGGTGAAGAGCTGGCGGGCCTCCCCGGCCTTGCGCGCGGCCTTGTCCCCGGGCGTCGAGGGGTCGGCGGCCAGGAAGGCGGCGACCTTGGCCCGCACCCAGGCACGGTACGACACGTAGAAGTCGACGACGTCGTAGAGGTCGTAGTCGTTCGATTCCAGGGCGAAGCGGCCGAGGAAGCTCGCCGCCAGGTCCGGGCGGGCCCGCGCCTCCAGCTCCATCACGAGGAAGCCGGCATCGGAGGCCACGTCCCCCATCCGGAAGCGCTCGTTGAACTCGATGCAGTCGAGGATCAGCGGCGCCGGCCCCTCGAAGTAGACGTGCTCCAGGCGGAGGTCGCCGTGACCGTCGCGGACGCGACCCCGGTCGACCCGGGCCTGGAACCGGTCGGCGTGGCGCCCGAGGAATCCGACCTGCCAGTCGCGGACGGCGTCGAAGGTGGCCGCGGACAGGAACCGCCCCACGAAGGGGCGGACCTGGTCGAAGTTCTCCCTGACGTTGGCTCCGATCACGGCGACCGCCCCGTAGTGGGGCGTCGCGGGGGACGCGGCGTAGAAGCGGGCCAGCGTGGCCGCGACGAGCCACAGGTGATCGTGGGTGAGCGCCCCCGACCGGAGAAGCGCGTCGGCGCTGGCGGCGTCGGGAAGCCGGCGCATCTGGACGGCGTAGTCGACGATCGGGCCGTCGCCGGTGAGCGTCGGCCCGGCGGGTCCGCGGCGGATGGGGACGACGCCGAGGTAGACGTCGGGAGCGAGCCGGCGGTTCAGGCGCACCTCCTCGTCACAGAAGTGCCGTCGCCGCTCCAGCGTCGTGTAGTCGAGGAAGCCGTAGTCGACGGGCCGCTTCACCTTCCAGACGTCGTGGTCGGTGAGGAAGACCCACGAGATGTGGGTCGCCACCAGGTCGACCCGGGTCGGGGTCGGCGGCGGATAGGCGTCGGGACGCAGCAGGGCCTCGACCAGCGGCGGGCTCGGCCCCACCGGCTCGGACCCGGACGGCGGCACGTCACCCTTTGACATTGCCGATCGGGCTGAGAAAGACCACCTTGCGGGAGACGTCGAGGCGATGGAGCACGTCCACCACCGCGGCCAGGTCCTTGTAGGCGAAGCCGGCCTCCTCGGCGACCCCGACCGTGGAGGCGGCGCGCACCACGATGCCGCGCTCGGCCATCTCGCGGATCAGCGCATCACCGCGCACCTGGCGCCTGGCCTGCGTGCGCGACATCGTGCGGCCGGCCCCGTGGGCCGTCGAGCCGAAGGTCTCGACCATCGCGTGGGCGGTGCCGACGAGGAGCGCGGAGCCGGTCTCCATCGAGCCCCCGATGATCACCGGCTGACCCACCGCCCGGTAGGGCGCCGGCACGTCCGGGGCGCCCGGGCCGAAGGCGCGGGTGGCGCCCTTTCGGTGCACGACCAGCTCGGCCATCTCGCCGTCCACCCGGTGGCGCTCGAGCTTCGCGGTGTTGTGGCACACGTCGTAGACGACCGACAGCCCGAGGTCGCGGGGGTCGCGGCCGAAGATCCGCCCCATCACCTCGCGCACCCGGTGGGTGATGACCTGCCGGTTGGCGAAGGCGGTGTTGGCGGCGGCCGTCATGGCGGCGAAGTAGGCCTGGCCCTCGGGGGAGCGGAACGGCGCGCAGGCGAGCTCCCGGTCGTTGACGGTGATGCCGTAGCGCGGCATCGCCTCGTCGAAGCGCCGCAGGTAGTCGGTGCCGATCTGGTGGCCGAATCCGCGGGAGCCGCAGTGGAGCATGACCACGACCTGGCCCGGCCGGTCCACCCCCAGCACCGCCGCCACGCCGGGATCGTGGATGTCGGCGGGCCGGACGACCTGGATCTCGAGATAGTGGTTGCCGGAGCCCAGGGTCCCGAGCTGGTTCAGTCCCCGCTCGGTCGCCCGCTCGCTGACGTGCGCCGGGTCCGCTCCGGCGAGGCAGCCGCCCCCCTCGATCCGCTCGAGGTCTTCCGGCCAGCCGTAACCGCGGGCGACGCACCAGCCGGCGCCCTGGACCATGACGTCGCGGAACTCGGCCTCGGTGAGACGCACGAGCCCGTGCGCGCCGACGCCGCTCGGCACGGCGGCGAAGAGACCGTCGACCAGCTCCCGGAGCTTCGGCCGCACCTCGGCCTCGGTAAGGCTCGTCCGGAGGAGGCGCATCCCGCAGTTGATGTCGAAGCCGATGCCCCCGGGCGAGATCACGCCGTCCTCGGCCCGGAAGGCGGCGACCCCGCCGATCGGGAACCCGTAGCCCCAGTGGCCGTCCGGCATGCAGAGCGCAGCGCGCACGATGCCGGGCAGGCACGCCACGTTGGTCACCTGCTCGAAGACGCCCGCGTCCATCTGGCCCAGGAGCGTCTCGGAGGCATAGATGCGGGCCGGCACCCGCATCCCGGGCTTCTCGCTCGTCGGGATCTCCCAGATGCACTCGCCGGCCGGCCGGATCTTCATCGGAACCTCCCGCCTACCCCCCCGGAGGATCTCAGAGCATGTGAAGGGGATCGGGGCCTCCGGCCCCCCCTCCCCCCGGTGGGTGGGGGAGGGGGGCTGGGGGGGTGGGAGGGAGGTCCCGAAAATCTCAGATGTCGATGACGACCTCTGCCCGCCACCCGGCGCCGGCCGGCTCGACGCTGAAGCGGTGGAACGTGACCGCCTTCGCGTCGGCCCGGAGGCCGGTCCGTGAGGGGTCGATGATATCGCCCCGAACACGCGCCTGCAGACTCGCCGGCCCCGGACCCGTCACGCGCACCCGCGTTTCCGGGTACACCTCGCGGTCACGGTCCTTCCGGAAGATCAGCTCCGAGAGCCAGTCGTAGAAGAGCAGGTCCACTCGCGGCGCCGTCAGGTCGATCCGCCGCTCGACTGACCGCGGGACGGTCGCCGGGTCCACCATCAGGTCCACGAGTGCGGCGGCCCCGGTCTCGAAGAGGTCGTCGAGGTCGTCGGCCTCGATCCGCACGGCGCAGTCAGCCAGTGCGATCTCTTCGAGGAAGACGTAGCGGCCCATGCTCACCGCGCCGGGCGACACCGGCGCCACGCTGGAAGACCCGGGCCGGCCGACGCCGCCGCGCCGCTCGGGCGGGCGGGGGCGCCGCCGGCCCCTCTACCACAGGAATGGCTCGACGGCCGCGGCCCGGGCCGGGGACTCGCGAATCACGGCCCGGAGGAGGTCGCGCTCGGTGACGATGCCGGTGAGTCGGCCGTTCTCGACGACGGGCACGCTGCCGATCCGCCGCTCGTACATGAGCGCGGCGGCGCGGGCCACGGCGGCGTCGGGCTCGACCGTGACGACACCGCAGGTCATCACGTCCTGGACCTGCAGGTCGTGGTCTGCCTCGCGCAGGGCGTGGCAGCGGGCGAGCACGGCCTGGCGCAGGTCCCGATCCGTCACGATGCCGACGAGGCGGCCGTCCGGCTCCACGACGGGCAGGTGGCGGATCTCCCGCGCCCGCATGGCGGTGAGGGCCGCTCCCAAGGGCGCGTCCGGCGTGATCGTGACGGGGTCGCGGCTCATGAGGTCGCGAACGCGGAGCCGGCTGATCGGGCTCATGGTGCTATGTCCCTGGCGGTCGGCTCCTTCATTGCTCGAGGCCCCAGCGCTCCGGGCGGGACAGCACGCCTTCCCCGAGCACCCCGATCAAGGTCTTCACCAGGTCGGTCTCGGTGAGGATACCAACGACCCGACCCCGCTCCACCACCGGCAGCGCGCCCACCTTGTGCGTGTGCATGACGCGCGCCGCCTCGCGCAGGTCCGAATCGGGGCGGACGGTGATGGCGCCCCACGTCATGACGTCCTTGATCGTCAAGACGTTCAACGCCCGAGGGGCGTTGCCGAGCTGCGCCTGGAGGTCCGGATCGAGGATCACCTGCCGGAGGTCCCGGTCGGTCACGATGCCGACCAGCCGGCCGCCGGCCCCGAGCACGGGCAGGTGGCGGACCTTGCGCGCCTTCATGACCTTCCAGCCGGCGCCGATGGTCGCGTCCTGGCGGATCGTCACCGGCCCCCGGCTCATCAGCTCGCTGACGCGCAGGCGCTCGGGCCACGTCTGGGCTTCGAGCTCGGCGCGCTCCCGCCCCTGGCGCTTGGGCTGGCGGGTCCGGATGTCGCGGGTGATGGCACGCTTGGGATGTCGCATCAGGATTCTCTCCGCTTCAGGCGGCCGGGCCGCGCGTCAGCGACCGGTGTAGAGCCAGACGACGAAAGCGGCGACGAGGACGACCACGCCCGCCACGATGACCCACTGGTCCCGAATGGCCTCGACCATGACGTACCTCCTGCCGGCTGGCCGCCGGGCGGCGCGTCGGCCGCCACGGCCTCGAACCCGAGGCGCCCGGGGCCGGACGATCGCCCGGACCGGCCGCGTCCGGCCGTTCCAATCTACCAGCAAGCGGTCTGCCAGGTGGGACCTCGGGATTCCAGCCGGTTGGCCAGGGAAGGCCCCGCCGTCGCTGTCCCGGCGACCTCCCCGGCTGGGGCGAGGCCTCCTCGGGTAGCGGACCGGCGTGGATCAGCCACCACCCGGGACCTGGCAAGACCGATGCAAAGCCGTCCATCTCGAGGGCGGCGCGCGGGCGCCCCCGGAGGAGGACGCGTATGGCAGCAGCACCTCGCCAGCAGCCCCGGTCCCCGAAGGCCGGACGTCCGCCGCAGGAGAGCGCGGTTCCGGCCAGGGTCCGTCGCCGCCAGAAGACGGCACGGGTCGCGGTGCGGAAGGACACGATGGTAAGCGAAGCTCCAGTGGGGCCGCGCATCCTCTGGGGGCGCACCCAGCCCAAGATCAAGAAGGGGTAACGCGCTCCCGGCCGCTGTCGCGCTCGCCGTTCACCGGGCCTGGTGCCCCATGCCCGCCCCAGTGGGGCGGAACTACCCCGGCCGGCGACGCTCGAGGGGACCTGGCCCGGTCGCTCCCAGAGGCCCGGCCGGTGGGCGACCCTGGCGGCGACGTGGGGCTTGACCGGGGGGAGATCCGTTATGAAGAACGTCATGGTAGCGGTGGATGGGTCGCCACCCGCCGCCAGGGCGGTGGCGTTGGGAGTCGATCTCGCCAGGCGGTACGGGGCGGCGCTGCACCTGGTGCACGTCGTCACCGAGGCGACCGTGCCCGAGGGATTCGAGGAGTTCGCACGGGTCGAGCGTGTTGACAACCCCGCCAGGGTCAGGATGGAGCGAGTGGGTGAGGCGGTTCTCGGGGTCGCCCGAGCCGATGCGACGGCGAAGGGCGTCGAGGACGTGCGCACCCAGGCGGTGACCGGTGATCCGGCCGAGCGGCTGCTCGGCTATGCCCACGATCACGGGATCGAACTGATCGTCATGGGGCGCCGCGGCCTCGGGCCGATGCGGGGCCTGCTCATGGGCAGCGTGTCGGTGAAGGTGAGCAGCCTCGCCGAGTGCCCCGTGGTCACCGTCAAGTGATCGGCGAGGCCTTCGAGTGAACCGGCGGATGACCGTCGAGACCGTGATGTCCCGCGACCCCCTGACGATCCGGCCCGACGCGGCGCTCCGGGAGGCGTCGGAGGTCATGCGGAGCAGGGGGGTCCACCACCTGCCCGTGGTCGGGGAAGGCGGACGCCTCATCGGGATCATCACGGACCGCGACCTGATGCATGCGGCCCTCCTGCCCGCTCTCGCCGACCAGATGCCCTGGGACGCGCGTCGCGTCAGGTTGCCGCGCGTCCGCGACGCGATGACGTGGGCGGTCGTGACGACGCGACCCGACGCCACGCTCGTCGAGGCGGGCCTCGTGATGGTCGAGCGTCACATCGGGAGCTTGCCGGTTGTCGAGGGGGACCGGCTGGTGGGCATCCTGACCGAGCACGACGTGCTCGAGGCCCTGAGAACGGACATCAGCCCCGACTCGGGGGCTCCAGCTGGTGAGACGCCCCTTGCATCAGATGACCTGGAGACTGATCGGCGGGCCCGGAGGCCGAGGAGTACCGGCGTGATCGCTCGTGACGTGATGACCCCGAACCCCGTGACCGTGACCCCGCAAGCCAGCGTCGCGGAGGTCTGGGATCTCATGCGCGAGTTCGACATCCGACACGTCCCGGTCCTGCAAGACGGCGCGCTCGTCGGCATGATGAGCGATCGTGACGTGGCCTATCTGGACGTGGCCCGTTTCCTGGCCATCGAGGGGGCCGATGCCCTCCAGCGCCAGCTGGCCACGCCCGTCATCAACGTCATGAGCTCGGACGTCGTCTTCGTCGAGCCGGAAACGGCGCTGAGCGACGTGATCGGGCTCATGCTGGAGCACCGGATCGGCGCGGTTCCCGTGGTCACACCGGGGAGCCGCCAGGTCGAGGGCATCGTGAGTTACGTCGACGTGCTGGGGGCCGTCCAAGATCTCCTCGAGGATGAGTGAGCCGTCCCACAAGGAGGACCGTCATGCCATACAAGCAGGTGCTGTTCCGGTCGGAAGCGCGCGAGCGGGTGCTTCGCGGCGTGAGCGCGCTGGCCGATGCCGTGCGGGTGACGCTGGGGCCGAAGTCCAAGTGCGTCCTCATCGAGAAGAAGTTCGGCCCGCCGGTGGTGTGCAACGACGGGGTCACGATCGCCAAGGAGATGGAGATGAAGGACCCCGTCGAGAACCTCGGTGCCCAGATGATCCGCCAGGCGGCCGAGCGGACCGGGGACGCGGTCGGCGACGGCACCAGCACCGCGACGCTGCTCGCCCACGCCATCTTCGCCGACGGCGTGCGGAACGTGGTGGCGGGGGCCAGCGCCGTCGACCTGAAGCGGGGGCTCGACCGGGGCCTCTCGGTCACCGTCGCGAGCCTGCGCGAGCTGTCCCGGCCGGTGAAGAGCCGGCTGGAGAAGGCGCAGGTCGCGACCATCTCCGGCCACAACGACCCGGCCATCGGCGAGCTGGTGGCCGAGGCCATGGAGAAGGTCGGCGACGAGGGCGTCATCTCGCTGGAAGAGTCGAAGACGACCGAGACCCAGCTGGAGGTCGTCGAGGGGCTCCAGTTCGACCGCGGGTACCTCTCGCCCTACTTCATCACGGATCCGGAGAAGATGGAGGCGGTGCTCGAGGATCCGCTCATCCTCCTCACCGACAAGAAGCTCGCCGTGATGAAGGACCTGCTCCCGGTCCTGGAGCGGGTCGCGCAGGCCGGCACCGCCGTCCTGATCATCGCCGACGACGTGGAGGGGGAGGCGCTGGCGACGGTCGTCGTGAACAAGATCCGGGGCGCGCTCAAGTGCGTGGCCGTCAAGGCCCCCGGCTTCGGCGATCGCCGCAAGGAGATGCTGGCGGACATGGCCATCCTCACCGGTGGGCAGGTGGTCGCGGAGGAGCTGGGGATCAAGTTCGAGAGCCTGGAGCTGCGGGAGCTGGGGCGGGCCCAGCGCGTCGTCGTGGACAAGGACACCACCACGATCATCGGCGGGGCCGGCGACAAGAAGGCCATCGAGGGGCGGAAGGTGCAGCTGCGCCAGCAGATCGAGAAGGCCACCAGCGAGTACGACAAGGAGAAGCTCCAGGAGCGGCTGGCCAAGCTCTCGGGCGGAGTGGCCGTGATCCGGGTAGGGGCGCCCTCGGAGGCGGAGATGAAAAGCAAGAAGGAGGCCCTCGAGGACGCCATTAGCGCCACCAAGGCCGCGGTGGCCGAGGGGATCGTCCCGGGTGGCGGGCTGGCGCTGCTCCGGGCGACGGCGGCCCTGGAGCGCGAGGAAGGGAAGTGCGAGGGCGACGAGCGGACCGGGCTCGCGATCCTGCGGCGCGCGCTCGAGATGCCCACCCGCCAGATCGCCGAGAACTCCGCGGTGGACGGCGGCGTGGTGGTCAACCAGATGCGGGCCGGCACCGGCAACGTGGGCTTCGATGCCGCGCGGAAGCAGTACGTGGACCTGGTCGAGGCGGGCATCGTCGATCCGACCAAGGTCGTGCGGATCGCGCTCGAGAACGCGGTGTCGGTGGCGAGCGTGCTCCTCTTGACCGAGGCCACGCTCACCGAGGTCCCGGAGAAGAAGGGGGAGGAGCGGATGCCGTCGCTCGAGGGAGCCTGATCCGGGCGAGGGCGGGAACTATCCGGACATCTGGCCGGACATCTGGCGCCACATCCGCGACCTCGCCGCGCTCGCGGAGCACCCGTTCCGCTTCTACGAGCGCTGCGGATACGTGGTCTACGGCCTCCTGCCCGACGCCAGCGGCTGGGGGAAGTCGGGCATCCTGATGGCGAAGCGCCTGGGCTCCGCGCCCTGGCGCGCGGTCAGGCGCCGCGCTGCCTCGTGGCCGCCCGCCGTCGGGAGCGAGCGGGACGACGGCTGCGGCGGCCGCGGGTGGCGCTCCGCGTCCCGCTTCGCACGCTGAGGACCGGGCAGGTGGCGGTCGCGATGACCCGGCTGGCCACGCTCCCCAGAAAGAGCCGCGCCAGCCCGGTCCGCCCGTGGGTGCCGATGACGAGCACGTCGGCGCGAGCCGAGCGAGCGGCCCGGGCGATCCGATCGTGGGGGATGCCTTCCAGGATGAGGCCGCGCGCCCGGACCCCGCCGGCCTTCGCCCGCGCCACCAGCCGATCGAGCTGCTTCTTCGCCGCGGCCCGCATGTCGGCCAGCAGGCGGTCGTAGGTCTGGGGCCAGGCGTAGCCATCCGGCGTGTAGACAACCGGCGGCGTCAGCACGTGCAGCGCGATCAGCTGCGCGCGGTTGGCCCGCGCGAGCTCGAGGGCCCGGGCGAACGCCGGCCGGGACGCCGGCGAGAAGTCCGTGGCGTGCAGGATGCGTCGGATCGCGGCCATCAGGGCCTCCTCGCCGCCGCTTCCGCCAGGTACTCGACGCAGCCGTCCAGCGTCGCGAGCTTCGGGTAGTCGACCTCCGGCACGTCGACGCCGAGCGCCTGGTGGAGGGCGATCATGAAATTGAGGAAATCCATCGAGTCCAGATCGAGCTGGTCGCGGAAGCTCACGTCCGGCTCGACACGCGCGGGGTCGGCCTCCGGGGCGACCTCCCCCAGGCAATGCAGCACGGTGGCCCGGAGCTCGTCCCGGGTCACAGGCGGGCCGGCTCCTGGAGGAGCCGCTCCACGGCGGCCAGGAAGCGACCGCCCCGGTGCCCGTCGGTCACGCGGTGGTCGGCCGACAGCGAGGCCGTGACCACGGGACGCGACGCGATCTGCCCGGCCACGGACCAGGGACGCTCCACCACCCGCCCGAATCCGACGATCGCGACCTGCGGCGGGTAGATGATCCCGAAGACCGTATCGACGCCCTGCTCGCCGAGGTTCGTCACGGTGATCGTGGGATCGGAGAGCTCGGAGCTGCGGAGGCCGCCGGCGCGGGCCCGCCGGACCAGGTCCCGGAGCCGGCGCATGAGCTCGTCGAGGCGGAGGCCGTCGGCGTCGTGGAGGGCGGGTGCCACCAGCCCGCCCTCGCGGAGCGCGATCGCGACACCGAGGTGGATCGCCGGGCTCGGGACCACGCGGTCGCCCATCCAGACGGCGTTCAGCTCGGGCACCTCCCGGAGCGCCAGCGCGACGGCCTTGAGCAGCAGCGCGGCGCACAGCAGGCGCTCCGGCACCGGGCGCCGGAGGTTCTCGTCGGCGAGCCAGGCCAGGGCGGCGTGCATGTCGATGGAGCTCGCGAGGTAGTAGTGCGGGATCTCGCGCTTGGCGCGCGTCATCGCGGCGGCGATGGTCTGGCGGAGCTGAGCCGGGCGGTCCGGGACCGACGGTTGCGCGGTGGCGGCCGCTCGCTCGACGTCCTCCCGGGTGATCGCGCCGTCCGGGCCCGTGCCCCGCAGCGCGGCGGGGTCGATGCCGAGGCGGGCCGCCAGGGCCCGCGCCGCCGGGGAGATCCGGAGGCGCGTCCCGACCCGGCGCCGGGGGCGCGATCGGGCCCGGGGCGGCGACACCGGGAACGACGGCGAGCGGCGGGACGGTCGGGGGCGCCGCGGCGGCGGGCGGTCCCTCCTCCAGGATCATCGCGAGGACCGTGCCCACGGGCACGGTCCGGCCGGGCTCGACCAGGATCCGCTCGAGCACGCCCGTCACGAAGATCTCGACCTCGATCAGCCCCTTCTCGGTCTCGACCTCCGCGACGATCTCGCCCCGTCGGACCCGATCTCCCGGCCGCTTGCGCCAGGCCACGAGCGTGCCGGCCTGCATGTCGGCGCCCAGGATCGGCATCACGAACTCAGCCACGGCGCCTCATCAGGTCCCGTACGGCGGCGGCGATCGCCGCCGCCCGGGGGAGAGCGGCCTCCTCCATGTGCTTGGCGTACGGCATCGGGACCTCCGCGCTGCAGACCCGGGCGACCGGCGCGTCGAGGTCGTAGAAGCCGCCTTCCATGATGCGGGCCGAGATCTCGGCTGCCAGGCTGCCGGTTCGCCAGCCCTCGTCCACCACCACGGCGCGATGGGTCTTCGCCACCGAGCCGAGGATGGTGTCCGTGTCGATCGGGCGGAGCGCCCGCAGGTCGATCACCTCGGCCGCGATCCCCTCGGTGGCCAGTCCGTCGGCGGCCTCCAGGCACTTGCGCAGGGAGCCGCCGTAGGTCACCAGCGTCACGGCGTCGCCGGGCCGCCGGACCGCCGCCCGGCGGAGATCCCCGGGCGGCGCCGTCTCGTCGAGCTCCCCCTCCGTCGGGTAGAGCGTGGCGTGCTCGAAGAGGAACACGGGATCCGGCTCCTGGAGCGCTCCCAGCAGCATGCCGTAGGCGTCGCCGACCGTCGCCGGGGCGAGCACCGTGATGCCGGGAATGTGGGCGTACCAGCCCTCGAGGCTGTGAGAGTGCTGGGCGGCGAGCTGGCGGCCGCCGCCGGTCGCCATGCGGACCACGAGCGGGACGCTGAGCTGCCCGCCGGACATGTGGCGGAGCGTGGCCGCGTTGTTCACGACCTGGTCCAGCGCCAGCAGGCTGAAGTTGACGGTCATCACCTCGACGATGGGGCGGAGGCCGCCGAGCGCCGCGCCGATGCCGGCCCCCACGAACGCCGACTCCGAGAGCGGGGTGTCCCGGATCCGGTCGGGCCCGAACTCCTCGAGAAGGCCGTGGGTCACCGCGAACGCCCCGCCGTAGCGCCCGACGTCCTCGCCCATCACGAACACGCGCGGGTCGCGCCGCAGGGCCTCGCGGTGGGCGGCTCGGAGCGCCTCCCGGTACGTCGTCTTCATCGCGCCGCCGGCTCCGTGTGGACGTCCCGGAGCAGGTCCTCGACCGGCTCCCAAGGTCCGGCCTCGGCGATCGCCACCGCCCCCTCGATCTCGGCCGCGACCGCGCTCTCCAGCGCCGCGAGGTCGCTGTCCGCGAGGAGGCCCCCGGCGCGGAGCCGGGCCTCGAACGTGGCGATGGGATCCCGGGCCTTCCACTGCTCGACCTCGTCCTTGCCTCGGTACAGTTCGGGGTCCGCCATCGAGTGGGCGCGGAAGCGGTAGGTCCGGGCCTCGAGCAAGCAGGGGCCGTTCCCCGCCCGCACGAACTCCGCGGCCCGGCGGGCCGCCGTCTCGACCGCCCAGACGTCCATGCCCTCGACGGCTTCGGCGGGCATCCCGTACGACTCGGCCTTCCGGCACAGGTCCGGCTGGGCCTGGTGGCGGGCGAGGGCGGTCCCCATCGCGTAGAGGTTGTTCTCGCAGAGGAAGAGCACGGGCAGCCGCCACAGGGCCGCCAGGTTCAGGGACTCGTGGAACTCGCCCTCGGCCACGGCCCCGTCCCCGAAGAAGCAGGCGGTCACGCGCCGGCGCGCGAGGAGGGTGTCGGCGAGCGCCAGGCCGACCGCGATGGGGAGGCCCCCGCCCACGATGGCGTAGCCGCCGTAGAAGCGACGGCTCACGTCGAAGAAGTGCATGGAGCCGCCGCGGCCGCGGCTGCAGCCGTTGGCCTTGCCGTACATCTCCGCCATCAGGCTACCGGCCGGGAGGCCGCGGGCGAGGGCCTGCCCGTGCTCCCGGTAGGTGGCCACCACCGCGTCCTCCTCGGTGAGCGCCTGCATCGCGCCGACGGCCACCGCCTCCTCCCCGATGTAGAGGTGCAGGAAGCCCCGGATCTTTCCCAGGCTGTACAGCTCGGCGGCTTTCTCCTCGAACCGGCGGATGCGGAGCATCTGCCGCAGGAGGTCCAGCCCGTGGTCACGGATCGGAGGCGTGGACCCGGTGGTGCTGGTGGCGGCCATCACGCCTCCTTCCCGCCGTCCTCGAGTGTCGAGGTGTCGCCCTCCGGCAGCCCCAGCTCGCGCGCCTTCAGGAGCCGGCGCATGATCTTCCCGCTCCGCGTCCGGGGCAGGCCGGGCTGGAAGTCGAGCTCTTTCGGGGCGACGACCGCGCCGAGCCGCGTGCGCGCGAAGGCGAGCAGCTCCCGCCTGAGCGCCGGGGTCGGCTCGTGGCCGGCCTTCAGGGAGACGAACGCCTTGACCACCTCCAGGGCGACCGGGTCGGGCTTGCCGATGACGCCCGCCTCGGCGACCGCCGGGTGCTGCAGGAGGACGCTCTCGACCTCGAACGGGCCGACCAGGTGGCCCGAGGTCTTGATCACGTCGTCGGCCCGGCCGACGAACCAGAAGTACCCGTCGGGATCCCGGCGGGCGAGGTCCCCGGTGAGGTACCAGCCGCCCGCGAAGCACTTGCGGTAGCGCTCGGGCTCGCCCCAGTAGGCGCGGAACATCGACGGCCAGCCCGGGCGCAGGGCCAGCTCGCCCTGGACGTCCGGGGAGTCGACGATCTCGATGCCGTCGCCGGCCTTGCGGACGATGGCCGCCTCCACACCCGGGAGCGGCCGGCCCATCGAGCCCGGGCGGATCTCCATCGCGGCGAAGTTCGCGATCATGATGCCGCCGGTCTCGGTTTGCCACCAGTTGTCGTGGAACGGGAGGCCGAGGGCGTCCCGGCCCCACACGACGGCCTCGGGGTTCAGCGGCTCGCCCACGCTCGACAGGAACCGGAGGGCTCCGAGGTCGTGCTTGCGGGGCAGCTCGGCGCCGACCTTCATGAGCATCCGGACGGCCGTGGGCGCCGTGTACCAGACCGTCACGCGCTGATCCTGCAGGGTCCGGTACCAGCGCTCGGCGTCGAAGTCGGCTTCGTCCACGATGCTGGTCACGCCGTTCGTCAGGGGAGCGATGATGCCGTACGAGGTCCCGGTGACCCAGCCGGGGTCCGCCGTGCACCAGAACACGTCGTCCGGGTGGAGGTCGAGGGCGAGCCGGCCGGTGACGTGGTGGGCGACGACGGCCTCGTGGACGTGGACGGCGCCCTTCGGGGTGCCCGTCGTCCCGCTGGTGAAGTGGAGGAGGGCCAGGTCTCCGGGGTCGGTCGGCGCGATCTCGAACCGGTCACGGGCCTGGGCCAGGAGCGCGTGAAAGTCGAGCGTGCCGGGGGCGGCACCCGTCCGGCCGGGATCGCCGACCACGAGGACGTGCTCCAGCCGGGGCAGGGCGGCGCGCAGGCCGGCGACCTTCCGCTCGTACAGCGCCGCCGTGGTCACCAGGACGCGGGCCTCGCCGATCGCCAGCCGGGCGCGGATCGGCTCGGGGCCGAACGCGGAGAACAGCGGGCAGAAGGCGCTGCCGTGCTTGAGCGTCCCGAGCGCGGCGACGTAGAGCTCCGGGATCCGCCCGGCGAGCGCGTAGACCCGGTCGCCCTTTCCCACGCCGAGGCCCGAGAGGACGTTGGCGAAGCGATTGGTGAGGGCGTAGAGGTCCCGGTACGTGTAATCCTGCACCGCGCCGCTCTTGCCGAGCCACCGGAGGGCCAGGTGCCCGGCCCGGGGCCCGGCCGCGTGGCGGTCCACGGCCTCGTGGGCGATGTTCAGGCCTCGCCCGCCCGGCAGGCCGCTCAGCTCCCGGCGAGCCTCCGCCCAGGAGAAGCCCGCACGGGCCGCCTCGTAGTCGACCAGGGTGGGGGTGACCCGCCAGTCTCGGGGCGGCTTGGCGATGCGCGGATACGATTCGCGCATGCGGGTCGGAGGTGCCCGCTCAGAGCGGGTAGCGGAGGCGGGCGGCGAGGCCGCCGACCTCCCGGAGACCCTCGTGACCCTCGACGACGTCCACCTCGCCGCCGGCGGCCAGCACCCGGTCCACCAGCGCGTCGCTCAGCTCCACCGCTCGGGTCTCGCCACGGCAGAGCCGGCAGCGCTCGGTCGCCCCGCGCTGGATCGTCCCGCACGCCGCGCAGCGGCGCGCCGGCTCCCCGAACCCCCGGAGCACGTAGAGACGGTGGACGGCTCCGCGCAGCCCGGCTTCGAGCGTGGCCTCGGGCCCGGCCACCGCGCGCCCGCCCTTGGCGGCCTCCGTGAGGACGGCGTCCACCGCCGCCCGCGTCGCCTCGGCGTGGATCCGGGCGAGTAGCTCGGTGGCTCGGCCGGCCAGCGCGCTGGCGGGCTCGTATCGCGCGGCCGAGACGCCGCCGATGACCCGTTCGGCGAGCGACGTCGGCAGATGGGACCGGAGCGTGGCGGCGAGGCGCTCGTCGCCGGCCAGGACGATCTGCCGGACGCCACCCTCCTCGGCGAGGCGTGCGAGCGCGTGCGCCACCGCCTGGAGATGCTGATCGCGATGGACTTGGGTGTGCCGCTGGTATCGCGACTGGGCAAGCTGCGCCCAGCCGCCACGGCTGTGATGCCCCGGCACCTCGCTCCGGAGATCGACTTCCTCGCCCAGGCCGCCGGGAACGAGCGGGATCAGCCGCGCGTGGTCGGCGTCGACGAAGACGACCAGGGCCGGAGGCGCCTCCTCGAGGAGGGCCGCCAGGGGCGTGAGGTGCGCTGTCCCGTCCACCACGAAGGCGTTCTCCACCGGGATCCGGACGGGCAGCGTCTCCCGGAGGCCGAGGGCGTGGCACGCGAAGAGCGCGACCCCGACGGCCTCCGGGAGGATCCGCTGGTTGACCAGGGCGGCGCCTTGCGCCTCGATCCAGCCGAGGTCACTCGCCAGGCCCGGATCGGTCGCGGCGCTCCGCGCCTTCCGGAGCTCGTTCGCCAGGAAGAGGCGGACCCGGTCGCGCTGGTGCTCGTCCGCCCACCGGGTGCTCAGGTACACGCTCACCACCGGGCTGGCCGGCCCGGAGATCCTGGCCAGCCGGCGGAGTCGCGTCGCCACGTCAATCGTTGCGTCGTTGGTCATGCTCTCCCTCGCGCGGTCGTCCCGCAGCTCTCGGTAGACTGCCCGTCCCTCACTCGCAAGGGACGTGCCCACCCGCATCGGCTGAGATGGCAGGAAGGAATCCGTCCTCAGGCAGTCCCCTCCCCCCGGTGGGTGTGGCTAGCGGGAGATCCCGAGCCGGGGGGAACGTCGTCTGGCGGCGCCCGGGTGGCGCGTTGCCGCCCCAGGTGAGGCGGCCGCGCCCCATCGAGCCCGAGCCGTGGCTCCTCCCGCCGCTCGCCCGGGGCTGCGTGGCAGCCGGCTCGCCCCGGAGGGGCACAGCCTCAGGGGACCCATCCCCATGGTGGATCCTGATGAGGCCTGTGCGGTGCCAACGGCTCCCATTCCACCGCCCATCGGCGGTCGCAACCCTCCGGCTCCGGCCACGCGGTCGGGGCGTTCCGCTTCGAGCCGCGGCCCAAAAGGCCGAAGGCCGTCCCACAGTCGCGGCCTCCGAGGGGGGGCCTCGGGGGGTCTTCCGAGACCCCCCCGAAGTTCTCACCGGGTCCCTTTCTCCCGCTGGGTCTGGCAGCTCAGACAGTGGCGGGCGGCCGGGATCGCCCGGAGCCGGGCGAGCGGGAGCTCCCCGCCGCAGCCCTCGCAGAGCCCGTACGTCCCGGCGCCGAGCTTGGCGAGGGCGATGGAGATCTCGTCGAGCGCATGCCGCTCGCGCCCCTCGAGCCGGGAGAGGATGGCGAGCACCTGGTCGTGGGCCACGTCCTCGATGGGGGCGCCGGGCTGGTGGGCCTCCAGCGTGGCCAGCTCCTCATCGGTGGCCGCCACGGTGCGCAACAGCGCCGTTCGGGACTCGAGGAGGCGCTGCCGACACTCCTCTCGCACGGCGGGTTCCAGAGAGCGCCTGGTCTGGGTCACGGTGGACCTCCTGTCGGCGCCGCGGGCGAACCCGGCGCGGCGCGCAGCTCGCGGAATCGCCGCACGTGGGCGGCCAGGGCCAGCTCGACCGCCCCGTTGAAGCTGTCGGGGGGGAAGCGCCCGTCCGCCGACCGCTCGCCGGCGGGCCGGCCGGACAGGAGGGCGAGGCCCTCGTCCACGGTGGAGACGGCGTGGACCTGGAAGCGCTCCTCCCGGACCGCCCGAACGACGTCTTCCCGGAGCATCAGGTGGCGGACGTTGGCCGCGGGGATCAGCACGCCCTGGCGGCCCGTGAGGCCCTGACGGACACAGGCGTCGAAGAAGCCCTCGATCTTCTCGTTGATGCCGCCCACCGGCTGGATCCCGCCGTGCTGGTTGACCGAGCCCGTCACCGCCAGGGCCTGCGTGAGCGGGATGCCGGCGAGGCTCGAGAGGAGCGCGTAGAGCTCGGCCGAGGAGGCGCTGTCGCCCTCGACCTCCTCGTACTGCTGCTCGAAGGCGATCGAGGCGGACAGCGCGAGCGGGTGCTCGCGCGCGTAGCGGCCGGCCAGGAAGCCGGTCAGGATCAGGACGCCCTTCGAGTGGATCGGGCCGCCGAGCTTCGCCTCGCGCTCGATGTCGAGGACCCCGGGCTCCCCCGAGTACGTGCGGGCGGTGATCCGGGCCGGCCGGCCGAAGGCGTGGTCCCCGAGCGCGAGGACCGAGATGCCGTTGACCTGGCCGACCTCGGCGCCGTCGGTCGCGATCAGGAGCGTGCCCTCCGAGATCGCCCGGCCGAGACGCTCCTCCACGAGGTTCGCCCGGTAGCGCCGCTGATCGATCGCTTCACGGACGTCGGCCGCGGTGACGACCGGGTGTCCGTTCCGGCCGGCCCAGAAGGCGGCTTCCCGCACGAGGTCGCGGAGCTCGCCCAAGCGCGAGGTGAGGCGCTGCTGGTGGGCGACTAGGCGGGCGCCGTGCTCGATCAGCGACGCCACCGCGTCGGGGCCGAAGGGCGCAAGCGCCTCTTCCCGGCAGACCCCGGCGACGAAGCGCGCGTAGAACACCTCGAAGTCCGGCGTCCGCGGGACCGAGTCCTCGAAGTCGACCTTGACCTTGAACAGCTCGCGGAAGTCCTCGTCCAGCGCGTGGAGCAGGTAGTAGAGGAGCGGGGTCCCGATGAGAACGACCTTCACCGAGAGCGCGATCGGCTCGGGAGCGAGGCCGGCCGCCGCCACCAGGCGGTACTCCTCCAGCGGCTCCTCGATCCGCACGGACCGGAACTTCAGCGCCTTCTTGAGGGCCTCCCAGGCGAGGAAGCTCCGGAGGACGTCCCGCGCGTCCAGGACCAGGTAGCCGCCGTTCGCCCGGTGGACCGCCCCGGCCTGGACGAGCGTGAAGTCGGTGACGAGGCTGCCGAGGTGAACGCGGTGCTCGATGCGGCCCAGTAGGTTCCCGTGCGTGGGATTCTCCTCGAGGACCACCGGCGCCCCGGTCGCGCCGCTGCGGTCGACGAAGACGTTGACCCGGTAGCGCTCGAGAAAGGCGCCGGCCGGGGGCAGGAAGGGCAGGACGGGTGTCTTGCCCTCCTCCAGGCCCCGGAACTCCTCGGCGTGCGCGACGAGGTCGGCCTCGACGCGGTCCAGGTGGCGCTGCACGCCGTCGAGGCCCGCGAAGCGCTCCCGCAGGTCCTGGACGAGGCGCCGGGTCACCGTCGCGGCCGCCTCGCTCACCGCCTTCTCGTGAGCGAGGCGAGCCTCGCGCTCCAGCTGGCGGATCTGGCGAAGGGTCGCCTCCACCCGCTCGTCGAGGACCCGGGCCCGGGCCTCGATCGTCTGGCGCTCGCTGTCCGGGAGCGCGCCGAAGGCCTCGCCCGTCAGCGGCTCCCCCTGGGGAGCGAAGGCCAGCGCGAGGCCGCCGTGGGAGCGGAGGACGACGAACCGCTCGGCCCGGGCCGCCTCGTCCAGGCGTTCCATCTCCGCGTGCTGGCGCCGGTGGAGGTCCTCGAAGATGGCCGACTTCCGCCGCTCGAACTCCTCGCTCTCGAACGCCCGGGGCAGCCGGGCCTTGCACTCGTCCACCAGGCGCGCCATCTCCGCCCGGAGCTCGCGCCCCCGTCCGGCCGGCACTGCGAGCGCGGTCGGCCGGTAGGGGTCGGTGAAGTTGTAGACGTAGCAGTAGTCGTCGGGCACGGGCTCCGCCGCCGCGGCGGCGGCGAGCATGGCCCGGATCGTCGTCGTCTTCCCCGTCGCCGCCGGCCCGAGGACGAAGAGGTTGTAGCCGGCCTGCTTCATCCCGATCCCGAAGGTCGTCGCGCCGAGCGCCCGATCCTGGCCGATGAGGCGATCGAGCGGCGTCAGCTCGGCCGTCGTGGCGAAGGGGAGGGTGGCGGGGTCGGAGATCGCCCGCAGCTCTTCGGCCCGGAGCCGACGCGCCACCGTCAACCCTTCTTCGAGGCGATGATGCGGCCGGCTCGCGGCACACGGTTGCGCATCTCGTCCTCCCGGCGAGTCGGGGACCCGCTCTCGATGGGCGGAGTCGTTCGGGGGTTGCAACGAGAGTGCCACGGTGCCATGGCCAGCGCCGTGTCGGGGATGGAGGCCAGGCACTTCGGTTGCAGCGGACATCCGTGGAGGCGGCGATGCGAATCGACGAGGTGATGAGCCGGAACGTCGTCACGATCGGCCCGGAGGAGACCTGTGCCGGGGCGCTCGCCCGGATGCTGCAGTGGAAGGTCCGCCACCTCCCCGTCCTGGACGCCGGCGGAAAGCTGAGGGGCATCGTGACGGATCGGGACCTTCGCCACCACCTCTTTGCCCCGGGAGTGCTGGAGCGGCTCGGCCGGACCCCGGCGAAGCGCCTGCTGGAGCAGCAGTCGGTCCACGCGATCATGTCGGCCCCCCCCATCTGCCTCGAGGCGTCGGCCGACCTCGAGGAAGCGGTCGGCATCATGCGGCGTCACCGGGTCGGCTCGGTGCCGGTGCTGGATGGCGACAAGGTCGTCGGCATCCTGACGGAGACGGATCTCCTCCGGCATCTCGTGGGCGCCGAGACGCCACCGGGGCCGGAGCTCGACATCATCGTCTCCTACCCGTAGGTCGGCAGGACCGGACGATGGGGCAGCGCCGACCCAGGTGGGGCACGGACGACCCGCTCGCGGCTGCGCCGGGCGCCGCCGAGGGCATTCATGGAGGGAGGCGGACGATGCGGGCCGGAGACGTGATGACGGCCGACGTGGTGACGGTGTCACCGGGGGCGCGCGTGGAAGAAATCGCCCGTCTCCTGCTGGAGCACCACATCAGCGCGGTGCCGGTCGTGGACGCGGGGGGACGGCTGGCCGGGATCGTCAGCGAGGGCGATCTGGTGCGGCGGGTCGAGACCGGAACCGCCGGGTCCCGCGCCTGGTGGCTGGAGCTGCTGGCCGACCCGGCGACGCTCGCGCTCGAGTACGTCAAGACCCATGGGCGCCGGGCCGCGGACGTGATGACCCGGACGGTGGTGACGGTCGAGGAGGATGCGTCACTGGCCGACGTCGCGCGACTGCTGGAGGGGCGCCGCATCAAGCGCGTCCCCGTCGTGCGGGAGGGCCGGATCGTCGGGATCGTGAGCCGGGCCGACCTGGTCCGGGGACTGGCGGTCCGGTCGATCGAGCCGCAGCCCGCCACGGTCGCGGACGATCGGGCGATCCGGGAGGGCGTCCTGGCGGCTCTGCGGGGGCAGCCGTGGTGGATCGGCACCTACCAGACCGTCGTGGTGGTCGACGGCGTGGTGCACCTGTGGGGGATGGCGCGCTCGGTGGCCGAGCGGGCGGCCATGCGCGTCGCGGCGGAGACCGTGCCGGGGGTCCGGGGTGTCGAGGATCACCTGATGGACTTCCGCGCGTGGGTGGGCGCCGAGTAGCCTGAGCGATGAACCCCATTGCGATCGGCCTACTCGGGAGCGAGCCGGTGGGCGGACGGCGCGTGGAGCTGGTCGAGCGCAAGGGCCTCGGACACCCGGACACGCTCTGCGACTCCCTGGTGGAGGCCGTCTCCCTCGCGCTCAACCGCCTGTACCTCGAGCGCCTCGGCACGATCCCGCACTACAACGTCAACAAGGCCCTGCTGGTCGCCGGGCAGTGCAACAAGGGCTTCGGCTGGGGGCACGTCCGCGAGCCGATGGAGCTCGTGATCGGGGACCGGGCCACCTTCACGGTGAACGGCACGGTCCTCCCCATCGCCGGGACGGTGGAAGCGGCGGTCGGCGCCTGGGTGACCACGCACCTGCCGCATGTCCGGGCGGGCCAGGATCTCCGGGTCCGGCTGGCGCTGGCGCCGGGGTCGGAGGAGCTGCGCGCGATCTACGCGCCCGGGGGGCCCGTGACCTCGAACGACACGTGCGGGGCCTCGGGCTATGCGCCGCTCAGTCCGACCGAGAAACTGGTGCTGGCGATCGAGGGCCATCTCAACGGCCCGTCCTTCAAGCGGCGCTTCCCGGACACGGGGCAAGACGTCAAGGTGTTCGCGTTTCGCGAGGGCGAGGAGGTCGACCTCACCATCGCCATGCCGCTGCTGGCGGCGCTCACCGGGTCCGAGGTCGCCTACTTCCAGCGGAAGGAGGCGATCATCGCGGAGCTGGCGACCCACTTCGCCGGCGAGCCCTTCGCGCTCGACTGGGCGCTCAACGCCCTGGACCGCCCCGGCCACGGTGCCGCCGGTGCCTACCTGAGCGTGACGGGCACCTCCGCCGAGGACGCGGACTCGGGGCAGGTGGGACGGGGGAACCGCGCCAACGGCCTGATCGCGTTCGCTCGCCCCACCGGCGGCGAGGCGGCGGCCGGCAAGAACCCCGTCGCCCACGCCGGCAAGATCTACAGCGTGTTCAGCCACCACCTGGCGCGCTGCCTGCACGCCCGCTGTCCCGGGCTCGACGAGGTCTACGTGCACCTGGCCGCGCGGATCGGCGACCCCGTCGACGCACCCCGGGTGGCGGTGGAGCTCGTCCTGGCCAAGGGTGCCGCGCTGAGCGACGTCGAGGCGTCGGTGCGCGAGGTGGTGGCGGCCGAGGTGGCCCGGCTTGCCGAGTTCCGGCAGGAGCTCGTCCGGGGGGACCATGCGGTCTGCTGATCCGGATGCGACGACCGGCCGCGACCCTCGGGTCCGACCGGAGATGACCGCCGCCCGCCAGCGCATGGTGGAGCACCAGCTGGTGGCGCGGGGCATCCACGATCCGCGCGTCCTGGACGCCATGCGGGTGGTCCCGCGGGAAGCGTTTGTCGCTTCACGGCAAGCGGCGTACGCCTACGACGACGGCCCGCTGCCGATCGGGGAGGGGCAGACGATCTCCCAGCCGTACGTGGTCGCCTTCATGATCGAGGCGGTGGCGCCGGCGGCGGGGGACCGCGCGCTCGAGATCGGAACCGGCTCCGGCTACTCGGCGGCCGTGCTGGCCTCGATCGTGGCCGAGGTCTACACGGTGGAGCGGATCCCGGCGCTCGCCGACGCGGCCGCCGCGCGCCTGGCCGAGCTCGGCTCCCGGACCGTGCACGTCCGGTGCGGCGACGGGACCCTCGGCTGGCCGGAGCACGCGCCGTACGACGTCATCATCGTCACGGCGGGCGGCCCCCGGGTCCCACCGGCGCTGCTCGATCAGCTGGCGCCGGGCGGCCGGCTGGTCATGCCGGTGGGCGACGATCCGCGCGTCCAGCGGCTGGTGCGGGTTCGGCGCGGCGCCGATGGCACGGTATCCGAGGAAGCGCTGGAGGCCGTCGCGTTCGTGCCCCTGATCGGGGCGCAGGGCTGGCCCTCCGCCGCTGGCGCGCGAGGAAGCGGCGCCGGATGACTCGACGCCCTTGGATCGTCACGGGGCGCCCCGGGCGAGCAGGAAGGGAACGCCGACCGCGAGGAGCGAAGCGAGGTAGATGGCCCCGAAGACCGACCCGAGGATCCAGAAGTCCTTGCGACCGACGTACCCGCTCCCGAAATAGATGGGCGCGGGACCGGTCGCGTACGGGGTCAGGATCCCCATCAGGCCGATCGCGTAGCAGAGGGCCAGCGCCAGCGGGCGCATCGGCATCCCGGGGATGGCCGCCCCGGTGGCCAGGAACACGGGCAGCAGCGTCGTGGCGTGCGCCGTGAGGCTCGCGAACATGTAGTGCGCGACGAAGAACGTGGCGACGAAGAGGAACACGATGCCGGTCACCGGGATCGCCGACAGGGCGCCGGACGTCCGCTCGGCGAACCAGTGGAGAAAGCCGACCCGGTTCAGTCCGTCGGCCAGCGTCACCAGGGTCGCGAACCACACCAGCACTTGCCAGGCGTCCCGGTGGGCGAGGATGTCCGACCAGTCGAGGACGTGCGTCAGCAGCATCAGACACACGGCGATCAGGGCGACGGCTGTCGGGTCCAGCCACGGCCCGGCGAAGACCCAGAGCCCGAGGGCGAGGATCGCGATGGCGGCCATCGTCACCTCCTTCGCCGTCATGCCGCCCATGCGGGCGAGCTCGAGCCCGGCCCAGACCGGGACCTCCTCGCTCGTCTTCAATCCCGGCGGGTAGATCACGTAGACCAGGGCCGGCAGCGACAGGAACAGCAGGACGCCGACGGGCAGGAATCCGATGGCCCAGTCCCCCCAGCCGACCCGGATGCCGGCGGTGCTCTCGAGCAGGGCCACGGCGAAGAGATTGGCGGCGTTGGCGGTCAGGAACATGGAACTCGTGATCCCGGTGGCCGCGAACGCGGTCCACATCACGTACGATCCCACGCGGCGCGGGTCGTGGTCCGGCGACGAGCCGTAGAGCGCCGGGATGCCCTTGATGATCGGGAAGATCGTCCCCCCGCTCCGCGCCGTGTTCGACGGGATGAACGGCGCCAGCACGAGGTCGGCCAGCGCCACGGCATAGCCCAGCCCGAGTGTCCGCCGCCCCAGCCGCCGAACCAGCACGAGGGCGATCCGTCGGCCGAGGCCGCTCTTCTCGTAGCCCAGGCCGAGCATGAAGGCGACGAAGATCAGCCACACGGTGCCGTGGGAGAACCCGGAGAGTGCCCACCGGATGGACTCGGCCGGCGCCGGGGCCACCAGGCGCAGCGCCGCGGCGGCGGTCACCGCGAGGAGACCGACGACGGGCCCGGGCAGGGGCTCCACGATCAGGGCCGCGATCGTCGCCACGAAGACGCCCAGGTAGCGCCACGCGGGGGCGGCGAGGCCCGGTGGGGGCGGCACCAGCCAGATCGTCAGGCCGAGGAGCGCTGGAACGAGCGCCCGCCAGCACCGGTCTCGGGCGGTCGGGCGTCGGGCGCCGACGGCGGCCGGGGGGACCGGCTCGGCCCGCGCCCCGGTCCCGAGCCCGGCAACGGTCATGGGGGGGCGACCTCCCACGACACCATCCCGACATCGGTTCGTCCCACCGCGCGATTACCTCTCGACCTCGACCGGACTCCCGCCGTCTCGCTCGCGCCCGATCGCGACCCGACGCGCAAGCGGCGTGCCCGAGACGCCGGTCGAGCCGGGGCGGGCGCATCCGCCGGGCCGGAGGCGGACGTCGCCGCCCCAGGTGAGGTGGCGCTGCCCCAGCCGCATCCGGCGGCCCGGCGCGCTCACGCCCGGCGCCGGGGTGCCGGGCGCCTGGCGACGGCCAGCGTGGCGCCCCTTGGCCGCGGCGCGCGGCCGGTCGCGCGTGGCAGGGTCATTGCATTCTCCGAACCGGACGATCGGAAACCGAGGAATCGAGTGAACCGCATATATCGAGCCTGGACCGTGGAGAAGCGAGCGCTCGCGATCGGGCTCGCCGTGTTGCTCGTGCTGCTGGTCGCGGCGCCGGTCGAGGCGCACTGGCGGGCGGGGTTCTGGGTCGGACTGGGGACGGGGGCGCTGTTGACGGCTCCGCTGTGGTGGCCGTATCCGTACGGCTATCCCGCTTATCCCGCGTACCCCTCGTATCCCTCGTATCCCTCCTACTATCCTTACTACCAGTATCCTTACTACCAGCAGTATCCCTCTTACCAGCCGTATCCCGGGTACGCCTACCCGGCTCCGCCGGGAGGCTCCGCCGCACCTCCGGCGGCGCCGGCGACCCCGACCACCCCCACCCCGTCCCCACTCACGCCGTCACCGCCGGCCGCCCCGACGCCGGCCCCATCGGCGGGGACGGGCAGCGGAACGCCGTCGCAGTGCGAGACGGTGTGGGTGGAAGGTCACTACGAGACGCACGTCGGGCCGAGCGGGCAGGCCGCGACCGTGTGGGTGCCCGGCGGCAGCCGCCAGCTTTGCCAGTAGGCGGCCCGCGGCGCGGGCCCGCGGCCACCTGGCCGGGCGGCGCGATTCTTGCTCGCTGACGAGGGACATTCCATGCACAGGAGGTGCGCGATGATCGGCGATATGTGCACGAAGCCGGTGATGACGGTCTCGCTCGAGGCGACGATTCACGAGGCGGCCCACCGGATGTGGACGCGGAAGGTCGGCGCGCTCGTCGCGGTTGACGAGGCCGAGAAGCCGGTCGGGATCGTCACCGACCGGGACATCGTGGTGAAGGTGGTGGCCGCGGGAAAGGACCCGGCCAAGGTGCAGGTGGGCTCCATCATCCGGCGGAGCCCCGCGGTGATCCGCGAAGACCAGGGCATCCTGGACGCGACCAAGCTCCTGAGCCGGCGGGGCGTCCGACGGCTCCCGGTGGTCGGCAAGGGCGGGAAGCTCGTCGGAATCGTCTCGCTCGACGACCTCCTGATGCTCCTGGGCAGCGAGATGGGCCACATCGCCTCCGCGCTGGCCAACGAGCTGGGGCGAGCGAAGGTCTAGAGACTTTCGGGGGGGTCTCGGAAGACCCCCCCGATGCCCCCCTTTCGGAGGCCGCGGTCGTGGGACGGCCTTCGGCCTTTGGGCCGCGGCTCGAAGCGGAACGCCCCGGCCGCGTGGCCAGCGCCGGAGCGCTGCGAGAAGCCGATGGGTGGGGAATGGGCGGCCGCCGGCATTGGCTGACCCCGGCGTGACGGAGGGGACATGCCGACCCGCGTGCTGATCCTGGGCGCCGCCGGCCGGGACTTCCACGACTTCAACGTGGCGTTCCGGAACGATCCGGGCACCGAGGTCGTCGCGTTCACGGCTACCCAGATTCCGGGGATCGCCGGGCGCCGTTACCCGCCGGCGCTCGCGGGCCCCCGCTACCCGGCCGGCATCCCGATCGAGGCCGAGGCGGAGCTGGAGCGGCTGATCCGGGAGCGCGCGGTGGATCGGGTCGTCTTCGCGTACAGCGACGTGAGCCACGAGCACGTGATGCATCTCGCCAGCCGCGCCCTGGCCGCTGGCGCCGACTTCGAGCTGCTCGGGCCCCGGCGGACGATGCTCCGACCCCGGCGGCCCGTCGTCGCCGTGTGCGCCGTCCGGACCGGCTGCGGCAAGGGCGCGGTCACCCGGCGCATCGTCGGGATCCTCCGGGCGCGCGGCCGCCGCGTCGCGGTCGTCCGCCACCCCATGCCCTACGGCGATCTCGCCGCCCAGCGGGCGCAGCGCTTCGCCACCTTCGCCGATCTCGACCGGGCCCAGGTCACGCTCGAGGAGCGCGAGGAGTACGAGCCGCACCTCGAGGCGGGGAGCGTGGTCTTCGCCGGCGTCGACTACGCGGAGATCCTGGTCCAGGCGGAGGCGGAGGCCGACGTGCTGGTGTGGGACGGGGGCAACAACGACCTCCCCTTCTTCGCGCCCGTCCTCCACCTCTGCCTCGTCGACCCCCACCGGGCCGGCCACGAGTCGCGCTATCACCCGGGCGAGGCGAACCTGAGAATGGCGGACGTCGCGGTGATCGTGAAGGAGGACACCGCCGCCGTCGCCGACGTCGAGGCCGTTCGGGCGGCCATCCGCGCCCTGAATCCCCGGGCGCGGATCCTCGACACGCGGCTGCCCATCCGCGTCGAGGGCGACCCGGTGCTGCGGGGTCGGCGGGTGCTCGCGGTCGACGACGGCCCCACCCTCACCCACGGCGGCATGCCGGCCGGGGCCGCCGAGCTGGCCGCCCGTCGCTCCGGCGCCGTGCTCGTCGATCCGCGCCCGTACGCCCGCGGCTCGCTCCGCGACGTCTTCGCCGAGTACCCGGCCCTCGGTCGTGTTCTCCCGGCCATCGGCTACGGGCCCGCGCAGCTCGCCGACCTCCAGGCGACGATCGACGCGGTCCCCTGCGACCTCGTCCTCATCGGGACCCCGGTCGACCTTCGCCGGGTTCTCGCGGTCCGGCCCCCGGTCCTGCGGGTCCGTTACGACGTCGAGGAAGCGGGGGGTGGCTCCTTCGAGGAGGTGCTGGCCGGCATCCCGTCGCTCTCGAGCTAGCGGGCGGGGCCGATGAGCGTCGCCACGTTCATCCCGGTCGGGACGCGCTCGGCCTGCGGCCTCACGTCCGTCCCGACCTATGGTCGTCCTTCGGACGGCCTTCGGCCTGTGGGGTCGTCGCCCATCCTCGGCGTACTCGGAGTACGCCTGCGGTCGGCGACTCCCTGCGTCTCTCGGACGGCCTTCGGCCTGTGGGCGCTGCTCGCTCCTCGGCCCCGCCCGCAAGAATGTGACTGATCTGCCATGGGTTTCGTGGCCCAAGGACTCTACGGGCCGGGTGTGCTCCCGGCGGCCTCGGGGGCGGAGATCGTCAGCACGTGGACGACATCCCTGAGGCTCAGGTATCCCGCGAGGGCGCCGTCCTCGACCACCGCGGCCCGGCCCAGCCCGTTCTGCGTGAGCTTCTCCAGCGCGTCGGCCAGGGCGTCTCCGGGCGCCACGGTCAGGGGCGGGGTCAACGGCAGCATGGCCTCCCGGACCGGCGTCGCGGCCCATCGCTCCCGGGGCACGTGGCGGACCTGCTGGACGCCGAGGATCCCGAGGACGCGGCCGCCGGCGACCACCGGGAAGCTGGAGACGTGATGGCGCCAGAACGTCTCGTCGACGACGTCGGCGAGGCTGCGATCCGGGGCCACGGACACGACCGTGCGCGTCATCACGTCGCGCACCCGGAGCGGGGCGAGCGCGCGCCGCACCACGAGCTGCTGGTAGCTGCCTTCCGCGGCCTGGCGGAGAAACAGCCCGATCAGGACCAGCCAGAGTCCACCTAGGAACTCGCCGGTCAGACCGCGGAGGATGCCGAGACCGATCAGCACCGAGGCGACGATGGTGCCGGCCCGGCTGGCCACCCGGGTGGCCCAGCTCAGGTCGCCCCGGGCGTGCCAGAGCGCGGCCCGGAGGATGCGCCCGCCGTCGAGCGGGAAGCCCGGCACCAGGTTGAAGGCGCCGACGATGGTGTTGACCGTGGCCAGGTAGCGGAGGATCGCCGCGACCGCGGGGGTGCCCGGGGTGGCGGCCGCCCCGCCGGCCGCGACGGCGGCCAGCCCGAAGCTCGTGAGCGGGCCGGCGACGGCCATCCAGAATTCCACGCCGGGACTCTCCGGCTCCCGCTGGAGCTGGGAGACGCCCCCGAAGACGTGGAGTGTGATGGCGGAGACCGGCAGGCCGTGGGCGCGCGCCACGATGGAGTGGGACAGCTCGTGCAGGAACACCGAGACGAACAGGAGCAGGGCGGCGACGAGACCCTGGACCCAGTAGGCGGCGGCCGGCACGCCGGGGAGCACGTGGGGGAAGTAGCCGACCGAGAGGCTCCAGGCGATGAGCCCGAAGATGACCAGCCAACTCGCGTGGACGCGGACGGGGATCCCGGCGACCCGGAACAGCGTCACCCCGCGAGTCATCTCGGTCGGCGCCGCCCGGTCGCCGTCCCTGGGGGTTGCCGGCGCCACGTGGCGGTCACCCGGCGCGAACCAGCAGCACCGGGACGCCCGCGAGGCGAGCGACGCCGTCGGCGACGCTGCCGATCAGGAGCTGCTCGGGGCCCTGCCGCCCGTGGCTCCCGATCACGATCACCTCCGCCGGCCATCGTGCGGCCTCGTCCACGATGGCGCGGCTCACCCGCTGGCTTTCGCGCTGCAGCAGCGCCGTCTCGACGGCGACCCCGGCCCCGCGCGCCTGCGCGGCCGCTTGATCCAGGATAGTCTGTCCCGCGCGCCGCCAGGTCCGGTCGACCGCCTCCACGTCCACGCCACCGGCGGGATACCAGGCCTCCGGATACGCGTACGGGGAATCGACGACGTGGACGATGCGCACCCGGGCATCGGCGCCGCGCGCGAGCTTGCATGCCTCCTCGAGGGCCCGGGCCGCCGTCTTGCTTCCGTCCGTCGCCACCAGAATCCGCGTGTACATGCGCTCCCTCCTGTCGCTCGGCGGGCCGGCGCCCACCCTTCCTGGAAATCCTCGGCGATCAGGGCCGCAGGGACGGGGGTGCAACGGCGGTACCACGACGGCGGATAGGGATTCCGGCAGCTTGCCACGACGTGCCGGCCGGTGACCGGTCCGCCGCTGGGGCGGCGCCGCCCCACTGTCCCGCCGGGGACCCGCCGGGCGGCAGGAGGCCACCGGATTGGCACGGGGTCACCCGCGCGTCCCCTCGTCCGGGCGCGGGCCTCGGGGATGCGCCCATGTCAGCGGGTCACGGGCCGGACCGACGAGACCCGGGTCCGCCACCGCCGCATCCCCCACTTCCGGACTTCCTCCAGCGACAGGACGACGAGCGGGAAGCCGACGAGGGGCGCCCACTCGGCCGGCCGCAGGGGCGCGAGACCGAAGACGCGGGCCAGCGGCGGGACCAGGATCAGCGCCACCAGGATCGCGATCTCGGCCGCGATGCCGAAGATGACCGCCCGGTTGCGGATCGTCGTCAACGGCGTCTCGCACCAGCTCGTCGCGCGTCTCCGCCACCCGGGCGCGGGAGAGGAACTCCGGCTCGGCGCAGCGCGCGCGGAGGGCGGCGACCAGCCGCACCGCCCGGCTGCTCTCGGCGATCGGCCCGGTCAACACGACGGCGACGTCCACCGGGCCCATGTCCGGGCCGAGGACCGGCACGTGCGGGAGGCGAAGCCAGCGGAGGGTGAGGCGGCCGGCGTCAGCCGCGGCCGCGTGGCCCGGCACCACCCCCGGCGCCAGGGGCAGCCAGCCCAGTAGGACGCCGTCGAGGCCGGCCGCCCGGGCGAGATCGGCGGTGTCCGCACCTCCGGCCCCAGCCGGGCCGGCTCGTCCACCAGGTAGAGCGAGACGGCTTCGCGGGCCATCGCGCTGCGGGCCGGGATCCGCCCCGGGCGTCCTATCCGATCGGCCGGCCCATCAGTCGGCGCTCGACCGGCTCGACGCACACGCGGAGGTCACTCGTACCGGAGGGCATCGATGGGGTTCAGGCGGGAGGCCCGTCGCGCCGGGTAGAAGCCGAAGAAGACTCCGACCGCGCCGGAGAACAGGAACGCCGGGAGGACCGCCCTGGCCTGGACCGGGGCGGGCCATTCGACGAAGTACGCGATGGACCAGGAGGCCAGGATCCCGAGGGCGATGCCCAGCACCCCGCCGGCGAGGGAGACCGTCACCGCCTCGATGAGGAACTGGACCAGGATGTCCCGTCGCCGGGCCCCGACGGCGCGGCGGAGGCCGATCTCCCGCGTGCGCTCCGTCACCGAGACCAGCATGATGTTCATGATCCCGATGCCGCCGACGGCGAGAGACACGGAGGCAATCGCGGCCAGGAGCAGGCTGAGGACCCGCGAGGCGGCTGCCTGGCTCTCGACGAGCTCCGAGAGGTTCCGGAGCGTGAAGTCGTCGTCCTGGCCCGGCTGGAGGTGATGGCGCTGGCGGAGCAGGGCCCGGATCTCGACCTCCGAGCCCTTCATCGCGCTGGCTTCGCGGGCTCTGACGAGGATGGCGCCGACCGCCCGCGCGTTGGCCTGACTCGTCCCCAAGAGCTTCTTCTTCGCCGTCGAGAGGGGCACCAGGATCGCGTCGTCCTGGTCCTGTCCCTGTGTCGACTGGCCCTTCCGGGAGAGGAGACCGACCACCGTCAGGGGCACCTTGTTGATGCGGATCGTCTGCCCGATGGGGTCGGCGTCGCCGAAGAGGTTCTGGGCCACGGTCTGCCCGAGGAGGGCCACCTTGGTGGCGCCGTCAACGTCGTCCTGCACCACGGCGCGGCCCGCCGCCGTGGGCCAGTCCCGCGCCTCCAGAAATTCGGGAGTCACCCCGAAGACGACCGTCAACCAGTTCGCGTTACTCGTGACCACCTGGACGCCTCCGCGGACGACCGGCGCCGCGATCTGGACGGCGTCGATCTCGCGCTCCATCGCCTTCGCGTCGTCCTCGGTGATGGTGAGCTGGCTGCCGGTCCCGAGGCGCACGCCGCTCGCGGTGATCGACCCCGACATCACGATGATGAGGTTCGAGCCCAGGCTCCGGATCTGCTCCTCCACCTGGCTCCGGGCGCCGGTGCCGACGGCGACCATCGTGACGACGGCGCCCACCCCGATCACGACGCCCAGCATGGTGAGCCCGGTGCGCACCTTGTTGGCGGCGAGGGCCGTGAGGGCGAGCTGCGCGGTCGCGCGGGCTTTCATGGGCGCACCAGGAGTGGGGCGCGACCCGCCAGCGCGGTGCGCGCGTCGAGCGGGTCGACGACCGGGTCGTCCCCGACCAGCTCGCCGTCCCGGAAGTACAGGATGCGACGCGCGTGTCGGGCGATGTCGGCCTCGTGCGTGACCACCACGATCGTGATGCCCTCGCGGTTCAAGGCCTGGAGGATCCCCATGATCTCCAGGCTGGCTCGCGTATCGAGGTTCCCCGTCGGCTCGTCTGCGAGGAGGAGGACGGGGTCGTTGACGAGGGCGCGGGCGATCGCCACCCGCTGCTGCTGCCCACCGGAGAGCTGGGCGGGCCGGTGGTGTTCCCGGCCCCCCAGCCCCACCGCCTCGATCTTGGCCGCAGCCTTCCGTCGATGCTCGGCCGCCGCGAGGCCGCTGTAGAAGAGCGGGAGCTCGACGTTGGCGAGGGCGCTCATGCGCGGCAGCAGGTTGAAGAGCTGGAACACGAAGCCGATCTTCGCGTTTCGAATCCGGGCCAGCTCGTCGTCGCTGAGCTGGGAGACGTCCTGCCCTTCCAGCAGGTACTGCCCGGCGGTCGGGGTGTCCAGGCAGCCCAGGATGTTCATGAAGGTCGTCTTGCCCGAGCCCGAGGGCCCCATGATGGCCACCAGCTCCCCCGCCTCGATGGTCACGGACACGCCCCGCAGGACGTGGACCAACTGAGCTCCGAGCGGGTAGTCCTTCTCCACCCGCCGGGTCTCGATGAGCGGGGCGCTCATGTGATGCCCTGACCTGGTCCGGGGCGGCCCCCTCCGCCACTCCCCGTCTCTCGCTTCCGACGTGAGGTCACGAAACTTGCATGATGCTCGCCAGCGGCGCGGTGCCCGGGTGCGAAGGCAGTTCGAGCGGCGCCGCGAGATCCGCGGCCCGCGTCTGGGGCGCCCTCGCCGCACGTGGGGCGGGGCTGCCCCACAATCCGCCGGCCCCTGTCACCCTCCGCCCCGGTTTCCCGTGGGTTGGAGCGTGGCAGCCACATTGCTGCCAGGGGGAGAGTCCATGGAGCCGCGGGTCGCGCCCGCGGACGAGTCCCGCCGCGGCTCATTCCCGACGTGCCTGGAGGAGAAGTCACATGGGAGCGAAAGGTGTTCTGGCCGGGCTCGCCACCAGCGTGTTGCTCGCTCTGTCGGCCGCCGCCCAGCAGCCGGCCTCGCCCCCGGCGGTCTACCAGCAGTCGCCTCGGGCCTCGGATGACCTCGGTCTCCTCGGCGTGCCGGTCATCGGGCCGATCCTCGACCGCCGCGAAGATCTGGAGCTGTCCGCTTCCCAGGTCGAAGCTCTGGAGCGCCTCGGCATCGACTTCATCCGCGAGACGATCCGCCGCCAGGCCGATCTGATGGTGGCGGGCGTGGACCTCGACAGCCTGCTCGGGCCGGATCCGAGCCGGGCGGTCGACCTCGGCAGCGTCGAAGCGAAGCTCCGGGAGCTGGAGCGGATCCGAACCGATCTGCAAGTCGCCCTCCTGCGCGTCATCGAGGCCGGCAAGGCCCTGCTGACGCCCGACCAGCGCTCCAAGCTGGCGACGCTGATGGCGGGCGGGCCTCAGAGCCCGGACGACCCTCCGGCCCCGGCTGCGAGCCCGGCGCGTGCAGGCGCTCCCCCTTCCCCGAGGGGGCCGGGACACCCGGCCCCCGGGCGCGCGGCTCCGGGGGGGCCGGGACACCCGGCGCCGCCCCCACCACGCGGGTTCGAGCCTCACCGCCCCGCCATTCACGGCCGGAGCTTCGTCGGCGGCTGGGGCGGCTGGGCCCCATTCTGGTGGGAGCCGTACTGGGGCTACCCGGCGCCCCCGGTGATCGTGCCGCAGCCACCGGTGTACACCCAGCCCGCCTACTGGTACTACTGCCCGAGCGCCCAGGCGTACTATCCCTACGTGTCGAGTTGCCCGGAGCCGTGGGTCCTCGTGACGGTCTCGCCCCAGTGACGGACCCGGGTCGTCCCACGGCGATCGCCTCGCGGGCCACCCGTTGATCGACCAGGTCGATGCCCTGCGGGCGCTCATGCTGTCCGGCGGCGCGGCCGTCTTCGGCGTGGGCGTCGACTTGGCGGTCCTCGGGGCGGCCTTCGCCGGGGTCGTGGCGGTGGCGGCCCGGCTGTACCCGCGCATGGTGACGTGAGGGACGCGGCGCCGGCTCGCTGACCGGAGGACATCACGGCGCCGGCGCCAGGAGGGGACAGAGCCCGATGGCGTCGCAATCGGTTCGAGACAGCCCCGTGACGACGCGTGCTGTCAGGCCGACCCGAAGGGGGGATCGCGAGCGGCCGATCGGGCGCATCCGGCGTGCGGGATGACAGCCGCATCCCCGCTGCGACCGGTGGCGTTCTTCAAGACGCTCTGGTTCGACGCGTTCCTGCGTCGCCTGGCTCGCAACTCCAGCTGGGGCATCGCGTCGACGGCGGTCGAGCTGGTCCTGACCGTCGCCGAGACGATGCTGGCCGCCCGGTTCCTGGGCCCCGCCGACTACGGCCGGGTGGCCCTGGTGATCGCGGCCATCGTCTCGATCAAGCAGCTGGTGGACGTCCGCGCCTGGGAAGGCGTCACCCGATACCTCGCCGAGTTCGTCGAGAACCGGCAGCCGGCGCTCGCGCTCGCGACGCTCGAGGTGGCGCTACTCGCCGATGCCGTCGTGGGACTGGTGGCGTTCGGGATCGCCGTGGCGGGCGCCGGCCTCGTCAGCGGCTGGGTGCTCCGCCAGCCCGACCTCCAGGGCCCGGTTGCCTGGTACGCGCTGACCCTCCTCGCCACGATGTTCAGCGGCACCGCCGAGGCGGTCCTGCGGGTCTTCGATCGGTTTCGCGACCTGGCGATCCGTGCGGTAGCGCAGGCGGCGTGGCACCTCGGGCTGATGGCGGCGGTCCTGCTGCTCGGCATGCGCGTCCACGGCCTCGTCCTCGCGTACCTGGTGTCGGACTTGGCGGGGGCGGCGCTCCTCGCATTCCTGGCGGCCCGGCAGGTGCGCCAGCGGCTCTGGGGGGCCCGACCCCAGGCGCGCCTGACCGCCCTGCGCCCCTATCTCAAGGACATGCTCTGGTTCACGGCCCAGACGGCCCTCCGCACGAAGCTCAAGGTCAACCGGCAGCTCGACATCCTGGTGCTCGGCTATTTTCGCCCGCCCACCGAGGTAGGCTACTATCGGGTGGCACGGCGCCTGGGCGCATCGTTGCAACAGTTGACGGACCCCTTCTACTTCGCCATCCTCCCCGACTTCGCGCGGGCGTGGGCGAGCTCGCGCCGGCGCTTCGTGGGGCTGGTGGGCCGGACGGCGGTGGTGGCCATGGTGGGCGCGCTGCCTGGCGTGATGCTGGGACTCCTGTTCGCGCCGCAGGTGATCCGGGCGTGGGTCGGGGTGCAGTATGCGCCGGCGGTCGTCCCGTTCCGGATCGTCATGCTGGGGATGGGGCTCGCCGTTGCCACGTTCTGGGCGACCCCCGCCGCGCTGGGCAGCGGGCGGCCAGGCATCGCGACCACCGCGTTGGCCTGCGGGGTTCTCGTCAACGTAGCGCTGCTCGTCCTGGTTCCGGGTCAGGGGGCGACCGGCGCCGCCATCGCCCTCCTGGGGGGATATGTCGCCTTCAGCGTCACCGTCAGCGTGCTGCTGGCCCGCACCGTCTTGAGAGACACTCCCGGCGGTGGCGCGCCGTCCCCACGCCCTGCGGCGCCGCGATCGTACGGAGACGCTTGATCGGTCCCGGAGATCGAGGAAACCGCGTGGACAGCGTCATCGAGGTCAGCCACCTCTCGATCCGCTTCGGCCAGAGCCGGGTCCTGGAGGACCTCAGCTTCCGGGTCCCTCGCGGGACCTCGCTGGCGATCATCGGACCGAACGGTGCCGGCAAGACGGTCCTGTTCAAGGCCCTCATCGGATCGATCCCGTTCGAGGGCACCGTCCGCTGGGCGCCCGGGGTCCGGATCGGCTACGTCCCGCAGAAGCTCGACCTCGAGCGCGACGTCCCGGTCACGGGCGTCGACTTTCTCCGGGCGCGGGCGGCGCTGGCTCGGGGCTCGGCGGCGGACATCGCGCGCTGCCTGGCCCTCGTCGGGGTCTCGCCGGACGTCGCCGAGCAGCCGATCGGAACGCTGTCGGGCGGCCAGTTCCAGCGCCTGCTCGTCGCCTTCGCCCTCGTCGGCGATCCGAACGTCCTCCTGCTCGACGAGCCGACGGCCGGAGTCGACGAGCCCGGGCAGGAGCGATTGAACGAGCTCGCGCGTCGCCTCCAGCAAGACCAGGGTCTCACGGTCCTCTTCATCTCGCACGAGCTCACCGTCGTCTACCGGTACGCGACCAACGTGCTCTGTCTGAGCCGGGGCCAGGGGTGCATGGGGCCGCCGCGAACGGTCCTGACGCCCGACCTCCTCCACGAGATGTACGGGACGCCGATGAACCACCACGTCCATGAGCAGTGAAGCGTTCGTGCTCTCGGTGGCCATGGCCGTCGCCGCCGGCCTCGTGGGCTGCTTCGCCCTGATGCGGCGGATGGCGCTCGCCGCCGATGCCCTCTCCCACGTGGCATTGCCGGGCATCGGGGTGGCGCTCGCGCTTCACGTGCACCCGATCTTCGGGGCCGTCGCGATGCTCTTCTTCGGCGCGCTGCTCGTGTGGGCGCTCGAGGCGCGAGCCCGGACCACCACCGAGACCGTGATCGGCGTCGTCTTTTCCGCCGCGCTCGCGCTCGGCAGCCTCATGACCTCGGGCGAGGATCTCATCGAGGCCCTCTTCGGCGGCGCCGGCACCCTGAGCTGGCCGGAGGTCGTGTTCGGCTTCGTGGCCGCCGGCGCCATCGTGTGGTTCATGGTCACACGCCGGAACAGCCTGATCGTGATGCTCGTCTCGCCCGACGTGGCCCGCACGGCGGGGATCGACGTCCGGCGGCTCAATCTCCTGTACCTTCAGGTGTTCGCGCTCACGATCGCCCTGGGGCTGCGGTATCTGGGCGTGCTCCTCATGGGCGCGCTGATCATCATTCCGGCCGCGACGGCGAAGCGCCTGGCGCGGAACCTGAACGGGATGCTGAGCGTGGCGGTGGCGGTCGCGGTGATCGCCACCGCGGGCGGCGCCGGGATGGCGGTCTGGCTCCATCGCGAGACCGGCCCGCTCATCGTCACGGTGGCGGCCGGCGCGTTCGCCCTCAGCCTGCTGCGGCGGCCGTCCTAAGGACAGTCGGGGTGGTCTCGGAAGACCCCCCGGGTCCCCCCGGCGGAGGCCGCGCTGGGCGGGGGCCGCGGCTCGAAGCGGAACGCCTTGGCCGCGGGGCGAGCGTCAGAGGGTCGCGAGAAGCCGACGGGCGGAGAAGTCGGAGTCGCGGTGTTGCTTCACAGCCCCCGTCGAGTCGCGGGTCGTGCGCCGTAAGCCGCGAAGAGCCTCCGAGCGGCGGCGTTGCCGGCGCAACGGCGAGGGGGGCATCGGGGGGGTGTTCCGACACCCCCCGAATGATCTAGCGGGGGGAGCTCATCACCTGCGGGTACAGCCGCTCGACGTCCTCCCGGCGGCAGAGGGCGGTTCCCGGATTCATCACCGCGGCGGCGCCGGCCGCGACGCCGAAGCGGACGGCCTCGCCCAGCGGGCGGCCGCGGGCGAGCGAGAGCACGATGCCCGCCACCAGGCTGTCTCCGGCTCCGACGCTGCTCTTGATGGGAACCGCGGGGGCAGCCAGCCGCTCCCACTCCGAGCCCGTCACCCACAGGGCCCCGCCCGCTCCGAGCGAGAGGACCAGGATGTCGCACCACCCGCGCTTGACCACGGTGGTGCCGAGGCTCGCGAGCCGGGACTCGTCCACCTCGGGCTCGCCCATCAACGCCTGGAACTCGTGGAGGCTCGGCTTCAACAGGTGGACGCCCTGGTCGACCGCCCGGGCCAGGGGCGCCCCGGAGGTGTCCAGGACGAGCCGGCTCCCCATGTCACGCGCGACCGACGCCACGCGGGCATAGAAGTCCACCGGGACCCCGGGCGGCAGGCTCCCGCTCGCCACGATGAAGGCGGGTGGGGGCCCGAGCTGACGGAGCCAGTCCAGGAAGACCGGCCACTCGGTCTCCTGGAGCGTCGGGCCGGGCATGCAGAAGCGGAACTGGCGGCCGCTGACCTCCTCCAGGACGTTGAGGTTCTCGCGGGTCCACCCGGCGACGGGGACCGGCATCTGGCGCACGCCCTCGGCGTCGAGCAGCCGCTGGAGCAGCTCGCCGGCCGGCCCCGCGACCGGGAAGCAGGCGAGCGCGTCTCCGCCGAGCTTCCGGATCGCTCGCGCGACGTTGATCCCGCCGCCCCCGGGCTCGTACGTCGGCGCCTGGCAGCGGAGCTTCCGGTCCGGCAGGACGTAGGCGACGCTCGTGCTCTCGTCGAGGGCCGGGTTCATCGTGAGGGTCACGATCGAGAGCACGAGGCTACGTCGTCGCCCCGGCCTTCACGGCCGGCCCATCGCCGAGCTCGCGCCTGGCGTTTTCCAGCTCGCGCGTGTAGCGCCCGTCGCGGGCCTCGCTGTTGCACCGGGCCCGGTGGGCGAGGACGTCCTGGGCCGCCCGGACGTTGCTCGCCCGGCCCTGCCAGGTCCGCATCGCCGACGCCTGGAGCGCCCGGGCATAGGAGAAGCTGAGGGCCCACGGCTGGGCCCCGTCCATCGCGTTCATCGCGTTGAGGTGGGCGGTGGCCTGGAGCTCGTCCTGGCCGCCCGAGAGGAAGACGATCCCCGGCACGGCGGCGGGGACGGTCCGGCGCAGGCAGCGGACGGTCGCCTCCGCCACCTCCTGGACGTCGGCCGGATGGGGACAGTCCTTCCCGGCGAGCACCATGTTCGGCTTGAGGAGCAGCGCCTCCAGCGCGACGCCTTGATGGCGCAGCGCCGCGAAGACCGCCTGCAGCGTCGCCTCGGTCACCGCGAAGCACCGCGCGATCGAGTGGTCGCCGTCCATCAGCACCTCGGGCTCCACGATCGGCACCAGGCCGGCTTCCTGGCACAGCACGGCGTACCGGGCGAGGGCGTGGGCGTTCGTCTCGATGCCGTAGTGGCTCGGGATTCCCGAGCCGATCGTGATCACCGCGCGCCACTTGGCGAAGCGCGCCCCGAGCGCCTTGTAGTCGGCGAGGCGCTCGCGCAGCCCGTCGAGACCTTCGGTGATCAGCTCGCCGGGCGCGCCGGCGAGCGGCTTCGTCCCCTTGTCGACCTTGATGCCGGGAACGATCCCCTGCCGGGTGAGGACGTCGGGGAAGAGCGTCCCGTCGTCGGCCCTTTGCCGGATGGTCTCGTCGAACAGGATCACGCCGCTGATGAAGGCGCCGAGGCCGGGGGTGGTGAACAGCATCTGGCGATAGAGGCGCCGGCTCTCTTCGGTGTCCTCGATGCCGAGGGCCGCCAGGCGCCTGGCCATGGTCGGGTGGCTCTCGTCGGCGGCCAGGATGCCCTTGCCACGGGCGACCAGGGTCCGCGCCATCGATTCGAGATTCGTCGCGGCCAGGCTCATCTCGACCCTCCTCCGTCAGGCGCCCCTCTGGCGCAGCGGTCGCGTTCGTGCCCGGTCGGGATCATGCGAGGAGCGCGCCACGTCGCCCGCCAGCCGGCCGGCGGGGCGAACCTGGGGAAACGTGGCCCGGCCGTCGCGGTTGCCGTGTGGCGCGTCCGCCCCACTGGGGCGCCGCGTCCCCAGTTTTCGGGACCTCCCGCCCACCCCCCAGCCCCTCCCCCACCCACTGGGGGAGGGGGGCCGGACGAGCCCTCGGCGTAGGCCGTCGGGTGGCACTGTCGTTGCACTCATGGGGCGGGCACGTCACGACACCGAAGGGAGAGCCGACATGTCGGCCCGGGGAGCGCTGATCCGCTGGTTTGCCGACGTCGGCATCGACGACATCGCGCTGGTGGGCGGGAAGAACGCCTCGCTGGGCGAGCTGTATCGCGAGCTCGCGCCCCACGGCGTGAAGGTGCCCGACGGGTTCGCGGTGACCGCGGACGCGTACCGGGCGGTCCTCGCGGAAGGCGGGCTGGAGCAGCGGCTCCAGGAGACCCTGGCCGGGCTCGACACGCGCGACGTCGCCGACCTCCAGCGCTGCGGGCGGCAGGCGCGCCAGGCGATCCTGGCCACGAGCCTGCCGGCGGAGCTCGAGCAGGCGATCGTCGCCGCCTACGACCGCCTGAGCGCGGGGACTCCCGAAGGCGTCGACGTGGCGGTCCGCAGCAGCGCGACCGCCGAGGATCTCCCGGAGGCGAGCTTCGCCGGCCAGCAGGAGACCTACCTCAACGTGCGCGGGGTCGCCGGCGCTGCTCGACGCCTGCCGGCGCTGCTTCGCCTCGCTCTTCACGGACCGGGCGATCTCGTACCGCGCGGACAACGGATTCGATCACTTCAAGGTCGCGCTGTCGATCGGCGTCCAGCGGATGGTCCGGTCCGACCTGGCGGCGTCCGGCGTCATGTTCTCGATCGACACCGAGACCGGGTTCCGCGACGCCGTGCTGATCAACGCGGCGTACGGGCTCGGCGAGAACGTCGTCCAGGGCGCGGTGAACCCGGACGAGTACTGCGTCTTCAAGCCGACGCTGCGGGCAGGGCTACCGGCCCGATCCTCCAGAAGGCGGCTGGGGACGAAGGAGTTCAAGCTCGTCTACGACGTGGGCGGCGGCGAAAGGCGTGAAGAACGTCCCGGTGTCCCCGGGGGACCGGGCGCGCTTCGCGATCGACGACGACGAGATCCTGGCGCTCGCCCGCTGGGCCTGTGCGATCGAGGACCACTACAGCGCCAAGCGCGGGCGCTCGACCCCGATGGACATGGAGTGGGCCAAGGACGGGCAAACCGGGCGAGCTGTTCATCGTGCAGGCCCGCCCCGAGACGGTGCAGTCGCGCCGGCGGCGGGACGTGCTCGAGACCTACCGGCTGAAGGAGACGGGCCGGGCGCTGCGTCCACGGGCGGAGCGTCGGCGAGAAGATCGGCGCGGGCCCCGTCCGCGTCATCCCGAGCGCCGCAGCACCTCGACGCGTTCCGCGACGGGGAGGTGCTGGTGACCGACAAGACCGACCCCGACTGGGAGCCGATCATGAAGAAGGCCGCCGCCATCGTGACCAACCGCGGCGGCCGGACGTGCCACGCGGCGATCGTGAGCCGCGAGCTCGGGCTGCCGGCCATCGTGGGCGCCGGGACCGCCACCGACGTCCTGCTCGACGGCCAGCCCGTCACCGTCTCGTGCGCCGAGGGCGACATCGGCGTCGTCTACGACGGGCGGCTGGCGTTCGCCGTCGATCGGATCGAGCTGAAGGACCTGGCGCGCCCGAAGACCCGGATCATGATGAACGTCGGCAACCCCGAGGAGGCCTTCGCGCTCTCCTTCATTCCCAACGACGGCGTGGGCCTCGCCCGCGAGGAGTTCATCATCAGCACGTACATCAAGATCCATCCGCTGGCGCTGCTCGACTACGCCCACCTCGACGATCCGGCCGTCAAGGCGGAGATCGACCGGCTCACGGCCGGGTACGCGGACAAGGCCGCAGTTCTTCGTCGACAAGCTCGCCCAGGGCGTGAGCATGATCGCGGCGGCGTTCTACCCCAAGGACGTGATCGTCCGGCTGAGCGACTTCAAGACGAACGAGTACGCCAACCTGATCGGCGGCCGACGCTACGAGCCGGCGGAGGAGAACCCGATGCTCGGCTTCCGCGGCGCGTCGCGCTACTACGACGCCGCGCTATCGCGACGGGTTCGCGCTCGAGTGCCGGGCCATGCGGAAGGTGCGCGACGAGATGGGCCTCCGGAACGTGAAGCTCATGGTGCCCTTCTGCCGCACCGTCGAGGAGGGACGGCGCGTCCAGGCGGAGATGGCGCGGCACGGGCTCCGGCGCGGGGAGGACGGCCTGGAGCTCTACGTGATGTGCGAGATCCCGAGCAACGTGATCCGGGCCGACGACTTCGCCGAGATCTTCGACGGCTTCTCGATCGGGTCGAACGACCTCACGCAGCTGACGCTCGGCGTCGACCGCGACTCCCGGATCGTGGCCCACCTCTTCGACGAGCGCGATCCCGCCGTGAAGGCCCTGATCGCGAGCGTGATCCAGGCCGCCAAGGCGCGGGGTCGGAAGATCGGCATCTGCGGGCAGGCCCCCAGCGACTACCCGGAGTTCGCGCAGTTCCTCGTCGAGCAGGGCATCGACAGCATCTCCCTCAACCCGGACGCCGTGATGAAGACCACGCTCCGCATCCTCGAGACGGAGGCGGCGCTTACCGGACGACCAGGGGCACCAGAGCTCCCCCGCCGGCCATGAGCGCGACGACGAGCCACGCCGGCGCCTTCCAGAGCGCGAGGAGACCGAAGGCCACCAGCGCCAGCGCGACATCGGCCGGCGCCCGGATCGCGCTCGTCCACACCGGCTGATACAGCGCGGCCAGGAGCAGGCCGACGACCGCGGCGTTGATCCCCCGCAGCGCGGCCTGGAAGCCCGATCGCGCGCGGAGCGCATCCCAGAACGGGAGGGCCCCGACGATCAAGAGGTAGGACGGCAGGAAGATCGCCACCAGCGCGAGAGCGGCGCCCGTGACGCCGTTGGGCCGGGGGCCCATCACCGCCCCCAGGTAGGCGGCGAAGGTGAAGAGCGGCCCCGGCACCGCCTGGGCGGCGCCGTAGCCGGCGACGAAGTGCTCGGGGGTCACCCAGCCGGGCGGGACCACCTCCGCCTGGAGCAAGGGAAGAACGACGTGGCCGCCGCCGAAGACCAGCGACCCCGCCCGGAAGAAGCTGTCGAAGACGGCGAGCGCGTGACTGCCGGTAAGCTGGCGAGCGATCGGCAGGGCGACCAGGAGACCGAAGAAGAGCCCGAGCATGGAGGCGCCGAGCCGGCGCCCGACGGGCACCGGCCGCCGGGAGGTCGCCGGCGCGGTGGCCCCGGGCAGGAGCCGCCACCCCACCAGGCCGGCGGCGGCGATGAGGGTGACCTGGCCGATGCCCGTCGGCCACAGGATCGCGATGACGGCGGACAGGAGCGCAATGGTGGCCCGCTGGCGATCGGGCGCGAGCGACCGGGCCATCCCCCAGACGGCCAGGGCGACCACGGCCACCGCGGCCACCTTCAGTCCGTGCAGCCAGCCGGCGCCGGCGACCTCGACCACGCGGAGGCTGTACGCGAAGGCGACGAGCGCGAGCGCCGAGGGCAGGGTGAACCCCAGCCAGGCCGCCACGCCGCCCAGCAGGCCGGCGCGCGTGATGCCGATGGCGATGCCGACCTGGCTGCTGGCCGGGCCCGGGAGGAACTGGCACAGCGCCACCAGATCGGCGTACGTGGCCTCGTCCACCCACCGGCGGCGGACCACGTATTCCTCCCGGAAGTAGCCGAGGTGGGCCACCGGTCCGCCGAAGGAGGTCAGCCCCAGCCGCGTCGCGACCCGAAGCACCTCCAGGAGGTGGGAAGTGAGACCACCCGCCGCCCGGTCGGGCCGGGTGTCCCGGTCCACCGGGGCGTGCCCCTCGCTCACCGGCGATGCCTGCCTCTCACCGGTTACTCGAGACGGAACACGGGGTGGTCGGCGGGATTCGGCAGGGTCTCGAAGGCACCTTTCACCTGGTAGCCCCAGCGGGCCAGATAGGCATCGACGATGCGGGGCTTCTCGTCGTCGGGGACCTCGGTCGCTCGAAAGGGCTCGATGCGCGAGCGCCGGCGGAGCTCCCCACCGCCGGTCGCTCGCAGGTTGCGCACCCACTGGGTGTCACCTCGTGGCGCCACCAGGTACCGCCGGCCATCGAGCTCGAGCACGTTGACGGGAACGGTGCGCCACTCTCCGCTCGTGCGACCGCGCACGGCCAGGGTGGGAACGATGCCGAGTCGCATGAGCAGTGGATTGACCACTCGAGAGACGAGCCAGCCGGGCTTCAGATAGCGAGTCTGGTTCACGGGGCTTCTCCCTCGTACTGGCGGCGAGCGGTGCTGGTGGAATATCGTACATCAGGAGCCGCTCCGGGGGCGCCCCTGGAACCAGGTGGACGGAGGTGACGTCACTCGGCCAGGCGGCCGCGGGTCGTTGCGCCGGATGAGAATCATCGCCCACGTCGACATGGACGCCTTCTATGCCGCGGTGGAGGAGCGGCACCACCCCGAGCTTCGCGGCCGGCCGGTCGTCGTGGGCGCCGATCCGAAGGACGGGAAGGGCCGGGGCGTCGTCACCGCCGCGAACTACGCCGCCCGGACGTACGGCATCCGATCGGCGCTTCCGATCTCCCGAGCCTGGCGGCTGGCCGAGCGGGCCCGACGACGGGGCGAGGCGGAAGCCGTCTTCGTCCGGGGCGACCGGTCGCTCTATCGCGAGGTGTCGGGCCGCATCATGGGGATCATCGCCCAGGGCGTGGACGCCTTCGAGGAGGCAAGCATCGACGAGGCCTACGTGGACGTCTCGTTCCTCGGGGACATGGTCCGCGGCGAGGCGCACGCGCGGGCGCTCAAGGCCGAGATCCTGGCGCGCGAGGGACTGACCTGCTCGATCGGCCTCGCGCCGAACAAGCTGGTGGCGAAGATCGCGTCGGACTTCCGCAAGCCGGACGGGCTCACGGTCGTGCGGCCGGACGAGGTCCAGGCGTTTCTCGATCCACTGCGGATCCGGGTCATTCCCGGGATCGGCCCGAAGACCGAGGCGTTTCTCCACGGGAAGGGCATCCGGACCGTCGCCGAGCTGCGTGACGTGGAGGTCGGCCGGCTCACGGAGTGGTTCGGCAAGTGGGGAGGGGATCTGGGGCAGAGGGCCCGCGGGATCTCCGAGGATGCCGTGTCGAACGAGTGGGAGCGCAAGTCGGTGGGCGAGCAGGAGACGTTCGAGGAGGACTCGCTGGATCCGGCCTTCGTCTTCGAGCGCGCGCGCCTCATGGGCGGCGACGTGTATCGGCGGTTCGTCGCCGAGGGGCTCGGGGCGTTCCGGACGGTGACGGTGACGGTCCGGTTCGCCGGGTTCGTGACCCGGAGCCGGTCTCACACGGGCCGCACGCCGTTCCGGAGCGAGGACGAGCTGCAGGGCGAGGTGCATCGACTGCTGGAGCCGTTCTTCGACGCGCGGGAGAACCCGAAGGGGAAGAAGATCCGCCTCATCGGCGTCCGGGTGGAGAAGCTGCTGCGGGAGGACGGAACCGAGGGTGACCGGCGGTAGGTGAGCCCCCCGCTTGAGATGACCCCGCGAGATCGTCTACCATCGGGACGTTCGCGCTCGATCCACTCCGACACGACGACCGCTCGCCGCCTGGGGCGACCGGGAGGGTGACATGAGACGGAGATCCTGGCCCGCGTGGCTCGTCCTGCTGCTCGCCCTCGTGGCTGTCGCGTCGGCGCCGGGGCCCGGCCACGGCCAGCCGGCCGGGACGCTCGTGTTCGTCCGCTCGGCGGACTCGAACTTCGTCGAACACGGGCTTCACGACGATCACCGAGGATGCCGACGTCGCCGTGAACGTCTTCGACAGCCTCCTGCGCATGGACGCGACGGGCAACGTGGTGCCCGGGCTGGCCACGTCGTGGGAGCACAGCCAGGGCAAGGTGTGGACGTTCAAGCTGCGCCGCGATGCGAAGTTCCACGACGGCACGCCCGTGGACGCCGAGGCGGTCGCGTTCAGCCTGAACCGCCTGAACCCGGACTCGCCCTTCTCCGTCAAGGGCCGCACCTCCTCGCTCCGCATCTGGCTCCGGGACCTGATCGTCAGCGCGGAGGCCGTCGACAGCGGCACCGTCCGCGTCTCGCTCAAGGAGCCGTACGCGCTCCTCGCCCACATGCTCGGCGCCTGGCCCGCGCCGATCGTCAGCCCGACCGCGGTGAAGCGGCTCGGTGAGAGCTTCGCGCAGAAGCCGGTCGGCTCCGGCCCGTTCAAGCTCGGGGAGTGGGTCAAGGACGACCACATCACCCTGGTGGCGAACAAGGACTACTGGGGCGGGGCGCCGAGGCTGGAGCAGGTGATCTTCAAGGTGGTGCCGGACCCGAGCAGCCGGTTCCTCGAGCTGAAGCGCGGCTCCGGCCACTTCCTCAAGGGGATGGCCCCCGACCAGCGACAGGTCGTGGAGTCCGACAAGAGCCTGGTGCTCCTGACCCGGCCATGCTCGTGCATCGGCTACCTGGCGATCAACGACCAGAAGAAGCCGTTCGACAACGTGCTCGTCCGGCGCGCCTTGAACCACGCCATCGACCGGCCCACGATCATGCGGACGATCGAGGCCAACCTCGGCATCGTCGCCGAGAGCATGATCCCGCCGTGGATGCCCGGCTACAACGCGGGGGCCGCGCGGTACGCGTACGATCCCGCCAAGGCGAAGGAGCTCCTGGCCCAGGCGGGGCTGCCCAACGGATTTTCGACCCAGCTCTGGACGTTCAACGTCGAGCGCCCCTTCATCCCCAACGTGCTCCAGGTGGCGGAGAAGGTGCGGAGTGACCTGGCCGCGGTCGGGATCGAGGCCAAGCTCTCCGTGATGGACTCCGCCGTGTACTGGCGGAGCATCAACACGCTCCAGGGCGAGCTGGCCATGAAGGGCTGGTACACGCCGCCCCAGCCCGACTTCCTGATCCGGGTGGCCCTCCTGGGCCTGGAGTCGGCGACCTACTATCCGAACACGCCGCGCGGGGCGCAGCTCCGTGACCTGGCCGGTCGCGCCGCTCAGGCCTTCGACCTGGAAGGGCGGAGCCGTCTCTACCAGCAGGTTCAGCAGATCTACGCGGAGGACGCCCCCACCGTCCCGCTGATGCACCCGGCGTACGCCTGGGTGCACGTGAGCGCCTTCGAGGGGGTGGAGATCTCCCCGGACGGGCTGACCCGGTTCCACGGCGTCCGCCGCAAGTGAGGGCGCGTGAAGCAATGGGTCCTCTGACTCCCCCCTCCCCCCGGTGGGTGGGGGAGGGGGGTTGGGGGGGTAGGCGGGAGGTCCCGACCTGACGGCCGCCCGCGGCGCCGGGGGCGAGCCCGACGCGGGACCCGTTCCGGCGGCGGGCCGATCGGGGTTCGCCGGCCGCCTCCGGAAGAGCCGGCATGCCCTGGTCGGGGGGGTCCTGGTCGGGACCTTCCTGCTCGTCGGGCTCCTGGCGCCTGTCCTCGCGCCCCACGACCCGCTCCGGCAGGATCTCGACCGCCGGGTGGCCCCGGGGCTGTGGGCGGGCGAGACGGCGCACCCGCTCGGGACCGACGAGCTCGGGCGGGACATCCTGAGCCGGATCGTCTACGGGGCGCGGGTGTCGCTGGTGGTCGGCTTCATCGCGCTGGTCATCATGAACGTGTTCGGGATCACGCTGGGGGCCACCGCCGGCTACCTGGGCGGCCGGGTGGACGCCGTGGTGATGCGCGTGATGGACGTGCTCCTGGCCTTCCCCTACATCATCCTGGCGATCGCGATCATGGCCGTGCTCGGGCAGGGGGTCGTCAACGCCGTGATCGCGATCAGCGTCGTCTACACGCCGACGCTGGCGCGGATCGTGCGGAGCGTGGCGCTCCAGCTGCGGGAGCGGCAGTTCGTCGAGGCCGCCCGCGCCCTGGGGGGCGGGACCGCACGCGTGCTCGGGCGGCACGTGCTGCCCAACGCCGTGCCCCAGGTCATCGTGTTCTCGGCGCTGTCGCTGGGGGAGACGATCCTGTACATCGCGGCGCTCGGCTTCCTGGGCCTCGGGATCGCCCCGCCCACGCCGGAGTGGGGCGCCATGATCAGCACCGGCAAGGATCACCTGATCCTGGGCCAGTGGTGGCCGTCCGCTTTCCCGGGGCTGTCGATCATGCTGGCGGCGCTCGGCTTCGTCCTCCTCGGCGACGGGCTGCGCGACACGCTCGATCCCCGGCTCCGCACATGAGAGTGTGTGAAGGATTGCGGTTCTCCGGCTCCCCCTCCCCCCGGCCAAAGGCCGAAGGCCGTCGACATCGGTGGGGGAGGGGGCCAAAGGCCGAAGGCCGTCGAAGGATCGGGGTAGGCGGGAGGACCCGATCCATGATCCCGCGCGCGATCTACGGCCAGGCGGTGGGGGTCGTGATGCAGCAGGACCGCATCGTGCGGCTGCCCGGGGACGTCGGCAACGCGACGACGTTCCCGTTCCCGGTGCGGTACGAGCTGGTGGAGGGCGTGGACCCCGCGGAGCTCAAGTCGCCGGACCGGGCCCGGGCGGCGGCCCCGGCCTTCGCCCGGGCCGCCCGGGCGCTGGAGGCGGCCGGCGCCCGGGTCATCGGGACCGGATGCGGCTACCTGTCGATCCTCCAGGACGAGATCCAGGCGGCGGTCCGCGTCCCGGTTCTCAGCAGCAGCCTCCTCCAGGTGCCCTGGGTGGCGCGGACGCTCGGCCCCGGGCGCCGCGTGGGCATCGTGACCGCCGACAGCCGGGCGCTCGGCGACGCGTACTTCGAGCCGCTCGGCTGGACGAGCCGCACGGTGCCGGTGGCGATCGTCGGGATCGAGCACGAGACGGAGTTCATCGAGCTCCTGTTCCATCCTGACGTCGAGGAGGACGAGGTCCGCCGCATGCACCAGGCCATGGGCCGGCTCGTCCGCCGGTTCGTCGAGGCGACCCCGGACGTCGGCGCCCTGGTGCTGGAGTGCACGAACCTCCCGCCGTTCGCGGCCACGATGCAGCGGGCGACCGGGCTCCCGGTGTTCGACGTGGTGACGCTCCTGTCCTGGGCCCAGGCCGGCGCCGTGCGACAACCGTTCACCGGCTACCTGTAGGCGTCCGGCGACGGGATGCGCCGCCACGTCCTCGCGCGGCTGGGCAGCGTTCCACCGACGCTCCTCGGCGTCGCGGTGGTGGTGTTCGTCCTCATCCGGCTGATCCCGGGGGACCCCGCCGAGGTGATGCTCGGGGGATTCGCGACCCCCGAGCGGACCGTGGAGATGCGGCGGCAGCTGGGGCTCGACCGGCCCGTCGTCGTCCAGTTCGGCTGGTGGCTCGGTGGGCTCGTCCAGGGGGACCTGGGCCGGTCGATCATGACGCGGCGGCCGGTGGCGGAGGAGATCTGGAGTCGCTTCCCGGCGACTCTCGAGCTGACGCTCTGCGCGACGGGGTTCGCGGTGGTGGTGGGCGTCACCCTGGGGGTCGTCTCCGCCGCCGCGCACAACACGCGGCTCGACCTCGGCCTGACGATCGTGAGCGTCCTGGGGATGTCGACGCCGATCTTCTGGTTCGGGCTGATGCTGCTCTACGTCTTCGGCGTGTGGCTTGGCGCTCCTGCCGATCTCCGGCCGGCTGGACGTCGGCACCAGCCTGCCGCGCCTGACCGGCCTCGTCCTGGTGGACAGCGCGCTCCAGGGTCGCTGGAGCGTGTGGGCCGACGGGCTCAAACACCTCCTGCTCCCCGCGTTCTCGCTCGCGGTCATTCCCATCGCCACGCTCTCCCGGATGACGCGGGCCGGCATGCTCGACATCCTGCGCCAGGACTACGTGGCCGTCGCCCGGGCCAAGGGGCTGGGAGAGCCCGCCGTCGTCGGGCGCCACGCCCTGAAGAACGCCCTGATCCCGGTCGTCACCGTGGCCGCCACCCGCTTCGGCATGCAGCTCGCCGGGGCCGTCCTGGTGGAGGTCGTCTACGCCTGGCCCGGCGTCGGGCGGCTCGTGTACGACGCGATCCAGAAGCGTGACTACCCCGTGATCCAGGGGGCGGTCCTGTTCATCGCGGTGATGTTCGTGCTGATCAACCTCCTGACGGATCTCCTCTACGCGGTCCTCGACCCGCGGATCCGCCTGGAGTAGCCGGGGGGCCGAATTGCTGGACCTGGTCATTCGCGGCGGGATGGTGGTCAACGGCACCGGGCGGCCGGCGTTCCGCGCCGACCTCGGCGTGGCCGGGGACACGATCGTCGCCGTCGGCGGCGCCATGTCGGAGGCCGCCGCCACGCTGGACGCCACCGGGCTGGTGGTGGCCCCGGGCTTCGTCGACCTCCACAGCCACTCCGACTACACGCTTCTCCTGAACCGCAACGCCGAGAGCGCGGTCCGGCAAGGCGTGACGACGGAGCTGGTCGGCAACTGCGGCATGTCCTGCGCGCCCCTGGCCGACCCGGCCCACCTCGCCCTCGTGCTGGCGGATCACATCCCCGGCGTGGAGGCGCGCTGGCGGAGCTTCGGCGAGTGGCTGGACGCCCTGGCGGACGGCGGCGTGTCGGTGAACGTGGCCGCGCTCGTGGGACACGGCGCCCTGCGCCTGGCGACGCTGGGGCCCGCGCCCCGTCCGGCGTCGGCGGCGGAGACCGAGGCGATGGCCCGGCGCCTGGACGCCTGCCTGGACGAGGGGGCCTTCGGCCTGTCCTCGGGGCTCGAGTACCCGGCGGGTCGGCCGGCGACGAGCGAGGAGCTCGTGGCGCTGGCCACGGTCGTCGGGCGGCGCGGTGGGCTCTACGCCACGCACATCCGCAACCGCGACTACCAGTACCTGGACGCGGTCCAGGAGGCCCTCGACACCGGGACGGCTGCCGGGGCGCGGCTCCAGGTCTCGCACGTGTCGCCCCGCTGGGGTGTCGGGGACGGCGCGGCCGAGGAGGCGCTCCGGCGGATCGAGCGCGTCCGCGAGTCGGGTCTCGACGTCGCCTTCGACAACCACCCGTACGTCTTCGGGCGGGGCCTGGTGATGGCGGCGCTGCCGCCCTGGGCGTTCGAGGGCGGGATCCAGCGACTCCACGCGCGCCTCCGCGACCCGGCGGAGCGGGCCCGCCTGCGACGGAACGAGAGTCCCCAGTGGAAGCACGTCCACCAGGGGCGATGGGACCTGATCCGCATCTACGACGCGCCGTCCACGCGCGCGGTCGAGGGCCAGACGGTGGCCGACATCGCCGCCGCCGGGCGCCAGGACCCGTGGGACGTCGTGTTCGATTTGCTGCTGGCCGAGGGCGACCATCCGGGGTCGCTGTTCTGGTCGGCCCCGATCCACCGCCAGGAGGACGTCAACGCGACCTTCCGCGACTCCCGGAGCGCGATCATGTCCGACGGCTCGACGGTCGCCCCCTACGGCCCCTGCCGGAACGTCCGCCACATCTACGCCTACGGCTGGTCGACCCACGTGCTCCGCCGCTACGTGCGGGAGCGCCGAGTCCTGAGCCTGGAGGACGCGGTCCACAAGATGTCCGGGCTCCCGGCCCGGCGGATGGGGCTCGCCGACCGCGGTACGATCGCACCCGGCCAGAAGGCCGACCTCGTCGTGCTCGACCCGGCCCGGGCCGCCGACCGGGCCACGTTCGAGCAGCCGATCGCGTTCCCGGAGGGGATCCACCACGTCTTCGTCAACGGGGCGTGGACGGTCCGGGGCGGCGACCATACCGGAGCGCGGGCCGGGCGGGTCCTCCGGCGCGCCGCGTAGCCGGGCGTCGCGGGCCCCGGATCCCCGGCCGCGCTCCCGGTGTCAGGCGGCGAAGCCGCCGTCGATGGTCAGGCTGGCGCCGGTGACGTTTGGCTCCGTTGGGTGTTACCGGAAGAGCGCGCTGTACGCGTTGAGCGCCGGCTGGCCGCCGAGGTGGGCGTAGAGCACCGTCGAGCCCTTCTCGATCTCGCCGCTGGACACGAGGTCGATCAGACCGGCCATCGACTTGCCCTCGTAGACCGGATCCGTGATCATGCCCTCGAGTCGCGCGGCCAGCCGGATCGCCGCCAGGGTCCGGTCGTCCGGGATCCCGTAGGTGCCGGCGTGGTACCGGTCGTCGAGGAGGATCTCGTCGTCCCGGAGGTCACGGCCGATGCCGATGAGGGCGGCGGTCTGGCGGGCGATGCGCGCCACCTGCTCGTGGGTCTCCTTGGCCTTGGCGGAGGCGTCGATCCCGACGACGCGGCGCGGCCGGTCCTGCGCCGCGAAGCCGGCGATCATCCCGGCCTGCGTGCTCCCCGTCACCGAGCAGACGACGACGGTGTCGAAGAAGACGCCCAGGTCGCGCTCCTGCTGCGCGACCTCCTGGGCCCAGCGCGCGAAGCCGAGGCCGCCGAGCCGGTGGTCCGACGCGCCAGCCGGGATCGCGTACGGCTTTCCCCCGGCCGCTTCGATCTCGGCGATGGCACGCTCCCAGCTCTCCTTGAACCCGATCCCGAACGCGGCCGAGACGAGCCGGACGTCCGCGCCGAGGATCCGGCTGAGGAGGATGTTGCCCACGCGATCGTAGACCGCGTCGGGCCAGTCCACCCAGCTCTCCTGGATCAGCACGCACTTCATTCCCACGCGGGCGGCCGCGGCCGCCACCTGGCGGGTGTGGTTGGACTGGACGCCGCCGATCGAGACGAGCGTGTCACACCGCTGCCGGATCGCTTCGGCCACGAGGTACTCGAGCTTGCGGGCCTTGTTGCCCCCGAAGGCGAGCCCGCTGTTGCAGTCGTCGCGCTTCGCCCAGATGCGAGCCCCGCCGAGGTGCGAGCCGAGCCGCTCCAGCGGGTGCAGGGGCGAGGGCCCGAACAGCAGGGGATAGCGGTCGAACGAGTCCAGCTTCATTGCGCCCTCATGTCGGCCCTGACGTGGCCGCGCTCGGCCGCCCCATCCGGGCGGCGGCCGGGTGGCCACCAGCGGAGTCCCGCGTCAGGCGCGGCGATGCTCGGCGAGTCCGGAGGGGGATGGTGAACCGAGAATCAGGGTCGGGGACGACCTGATAGGCGACTCCCCCGCCCATGTAGACCGGCCGATAGAAGCCGCCCCCGCAGCTGAAGTACTGGACGCCGTTGACGACGACAGGGGGGCAGCCGGCCGGGAGGGCATAGACCACCGTGCCCACCATGACCGGAGGCGGAGCGGCGTAGACCACGGGCGGCGGCGCATAGACGACCGGCGGCGGGGCATACACGACCGCCGGCTGGGCGGCCGACGCCACCGCGGCGCCGGCCACCGCCCCCACCGCCACGCCGGCGACCGCGGCGCCGGCCACCGCCGCGCCGCCGTAGCAACAGCGGCTGTGATAGCAGCAGCGGTTGCCTCCGACGGCGACGGCGCCGTGATAGCCGCGCGCGGCGACCCAGGCGTGGGCCGGCGCCGCGATCGCTCCCAGGAGACGCCACGGTGACTGCGAGGAGCGTGAATCGCTTCATGATGAGACCTCTCCCGTCGTCTAGTTGCCCGGCGCGGCGGTCTTCAGCTCCACCTGCGTCGCCTTGGGCGGCTTGACGAAGACGAATTGACCCGCGGGAACGCTGACGTTCAGCTTCCAGTCCGAGAAGATCGCGAGCATCCGCGGGGCCCCCGGCGCCTTCTTGTAGACGATCGCGAGCCGGCGGGGCAGCGGGCGCTTGCCGGCCTCGACCCATAGCTGCCAGTCGGCGTCGTCCTCGCCGAAGAGCAGGTGTCGGCAATCGACGCCGTCCACCTTCACCACCCCGAGATCGACGGCGGTGTTGAGGCCGTCCCGCATCTTGTCGTAGGGATCGGCCAGCAAGACCCCCGCCACCGGGAAGGAGGTTTGGAACTTCTCCATCAGCAGCATGAGCGTCTCGTCCGTGGTGGCCGGAGCGTCGATCTGTGAGAAGAAGCCCTGGGTTGGGTCGAAGAGCGATACCACCTTGCCGTCGTATCGCAAGATCGTGTTCCGGACGTCTCCCGCCACGTCGAGTCGCAGCTTGTTGGGTCGGGTGAGCGCCACCTTGACGTGATGGAAGAAGTCCACGATCTGACCGGTCTGCGCCACCTGCTCGTGCACCGTGCGGTACGTGAAGGTGAAGCTCTTGGCATTCTTGAGGAGGTCGCTCATCCGCTTGAGCGTGTCCAGCGCCGCCGGCTCGATGGGAGGCGCCTCTTGCGCCGCGACCGCCGGCGGGGTCTGTCCGGCCTGAGACTGGGCGGCGGCGGATCCGACCCACAGCAGGGCCAGCGCCAGCCCACAGAGAAACATCGCGGTGAGCGATCTCGAGGCCTTCAGGTCCATCGTCTCCGCTCCAGTCGGCGAGGAATGCACGCCCTCCCGGCCCCATTTTAATCCTGGACCGCCTCGGGCGAGCCGTCAAGCCCTTAAGGGTGTCCGTGGTGGTTGCGGGCCGGAAGACGACGCGCCTGTCCCTCGACTCGCTCACTACGGCGGCGACAGGGTTGACCCGGGGCCGCCGCTCGCCGCACAGTAGCGTGAGCCGGGGACGTGTGGGAGCGGTGAACGCCCGAAGGATCGAGCAAGGGGGTGGGCGATGGCGCAGGCCCGCGCGATGAGCTACGAGGTCGTCGAGGGCTGGGAGCAGCTTCCCGGCGGATACGCGCACCGCGATGTCGCGGGGGTGGCGGTCAACGCCGAGGATCGGGTCTTCCTGATCTGCCGCGGCGATCACCCGATCATCGTCTACGACCAGAAGGGCAGCTTCGTGGGCTCCTGGGGCGAGGGCGAGTTCACCTACCGGACCCATGGCATCACGGTCGGCCCGGACGGCATGCTCTACTGCACGGACGACGGCAACCACACCGTGCGGAAGTTCACGCCGGGCGGCAAGCTGCTGATGACCCTGGGGACCATGAACACGCCGGCGGCCACCGGCTACGACGGCAAGGACTACCTGACCATCGCGCGGCCCGCCGGGCCGTTCAATCGGCCGACGAACCTCGCGGTCGGGCCGACGGGGGACCTCTACGTCTCCGACGGCTACGGCAACTGCCGGGTCCACCAGTTCTCCCCGACCGGTGAGCTGAGGCGGTCCTGGGGCGCCCCGGGCACCGGCCCCGGCCAGTTTCACGTGCCGCACGGCATCGCCGCCGCGGCGGACGGGCGCGTCTTCGTCTGTGACCGCGAGAACGACCGGATCCAGATCTTCAGCCCGGACGGCGAGTACCTCGGCGAGTGGACCGACACCCAGCGGCCCACGCACCTCGTGTTCGACGCGGAAGGTCGGGCCTACGTCTCCGAGCTGTGGTGGCACAAGGGCCAGACGTCGCGACGCCACGGACCCATCCAGGAAGCGAGGCCCGGCCGGGTCAGCGTGTACGACAAGGAGGGTCGGGTCCTGGTGCGCTGGGGCAGCGCGGATGCCTGCGCGCCGGGCAGCTTCGCCGCGCCGCATGGTCTGGCCGTGGACTCGCGAGGCGACGTCTACGTGAGCGAGGTGACCTGGACGTTCGCCGTGAGCCGAGGGCACGTCCCGGAGGGCTGCCACACGTTCCAGAAATTCGCGCTGAAGCCCGCGCCATGACCGAGCTGGCGACGATGGCCGCGTCGCTGGGGGCGCTGCTCAAGCGGAGGCAGGAGACCCTGGCCGTCGCGGAGTCGTCGGCGGGCGGATTGATCTCGGCGGCGCTCCTGGCCGTCCCCGGCGCCTCCGCCTACTTCCTCGGCGGAGGGGTGATCTACACGCAGGCGGCGCGGCGCGCGCTGCTGCGGCTAGAGGACGAGTCGCTGGCGGGGATCCGGGCGAGCACCGAGGCGTACGCGCTCCTGAAAGCGCGGCGGATTCGCGAGCTGCTGGGCGCGACGTGGGGATTGGCCGAGACGGGTGCGAGCGGGCCGGCGGGCAACCGGTACGGCGACGCGGCGGGCCACGCCTGCCTCGCGGTGGCGGGACCGGTCGAGCGCGCGATCACGCTGGAGACCGGGCATTCCGATCGGGAGAAGAACATGTGGACGTTCACGCGCGCCGCGCTGGAGCTGCTGGCGACGTCGCTGCCGAAGCCATAGCCCGGGGCGGACCGGTGACATGGAGGCCATCCATGCAACCCAGGCGAGCGTTCCTGAGTCGGGCCGCGGCCGCGCTGGTCGGCGGGGTGGTCGCCCGTGGCGGGTCGGCGGCGATGCTCCCCGTCCTGGTCGTGTACGACCCGATCTTCCTCGAGCACCGCGCCGAGGGGCACCCCGAGCGCCCGGAGCGCCTGACCGCCATCATGCGGGCGCTGGCGACGCTGCCGGGCCTGCGACGGCTCGCACCGCGGGCCGCGACGCCGGCCGAGCTGGAGCTGGTCCACACCGCGGCCCACGTCGAGCGCATGCGGGCGCTGTCGGCGTCCGGGGGCGGCCCGGTGGACGCCGATACCTACGTGACGCCGCGCACCTTCGAGGCGGCCCGGCACGCGGTCGGCGCGCTACTCGCCGCCGTCGACGAGATCGCGGCCGGGCGTGCACGGAACGCGTTCTGCGCGGTGCGTCCGCCCGGGCACCACGCGACGCGCGATCGCGCGATGGGGTTCTGCATCTTCAACCAGGTCGCGGCGGCCGCCCGGTACGTCCAGGCGCGGACCCCCTGGAAGAAGATCCTGATCGTCGACTTCGACGTCCACCACGGCAACGGGACCCAGGACATCTTCTATCGTGACGACTCGGTGTTCTACCTGTCGGTCCACCGGGCGCCGTTCTACCCGGGGACCGGCGCCGCGTCCGAGCGGGGTAGTGGGACGACCCTCAACCTGCCGTTCCCCCTGGGCACGCCCCGGGCCGAGATCCTGGGCGCCTACGAGACCGCCGTGCGCCGGGTCGGGCGGGAGTTCGGACCCGACTTCGTCCTGGTCTCCGCGGGATTCGACGCCTACCGGGACGACCCCATCGGGGGACTGGGGTACGAGGTCGACGACTATCGCCGGCTGATGGAGGTGGTGGTCGCGGTGGCGCCGCCCGGCCGGGTCGTCTCTACGCTCGAGGGCGGGTACAGCCTCGATGCGCTAGGGGCCTGCGTGGCCGCCCACCTGGCGCCGATGCTCCGGTAGGCCGCGCTGGCCGGGGTCACGACCAGTCGCCGGGCCTGGTGCGAAGGCGCTTCACCACGCTTCGTTGCTTCTTGCCGGCGATCCGCTGCTCGCGTGAACTGCGGGTCGGACGGGTGGCGCGGCGGGGCTTGGGCCGGATCAGCGCGGCGGCGATCAGCTCCCGCACCTTGGCGCGGCAGTCGTCGAGGTTCTGAGATTGGGTACGAGCCACCTGGCTCGTCACGACGAGACGGCCGTCGCCGTCGAGGCGATGAGAGGCGAGAGCGAGGAGGCGGCGGCGCGGCGCTTCGCTCAACCCCTCGATCGCGCCCAGGTCCACGCGAAGATCAACCTTCGTGGCAACCTTGTTCACGTTCTGGCCGCCGGGACCGGAGGCGCGTGCAGCACGGAGGGTGATGGCTCTCGCCGGCACCCGCACGGTCTCGCTCACGACAATCGAGTTCACCACCTCATTCCAGCGAGAGCCGGGTTCACGCCTCGTACTCCTGGGTGATCTGGAGCCGCACGTCATCCTCGTCGATGACCAGGGCGATGAGGTTGGGCCGGCAGCAGACCGAGCAATCCTCGGTGAAGGTCTGGCGACGGCCCGCGCTCCGGTCGACGACGATGTCGTTCTCCTCACCGCAGAACGCGCAGTGGTACGTCACGGTCCCCATTCTATGCTGAGAATGCCGGCAGGCAGACTTCCCGTCATCGAGGAGTCTGATCCAGGGGGCCATCGATCGAGTGTGTCGGTACGGGGTCGAGCCAGCCCCCGAGAATCGCCCGATCCCCCGATCCGAGGATGCCGCTGGACGTTGCCCAGCCTCGAGCCCACCTGATCTGATCCGCTCGAGATCGCGGAATCAGGCCCCATGCGCGGCCGGCATCGAGTATACTGGAATCCGCAGATGAGGGCTCGGGGCCTCGTCTGCAGACGACCTTCCGAGTGTCCGTTGTCCGCCTGGGTCCTCGGTATCCGAAGAGTTCTCGCGGGGTTAGCCTTTCGTCGCGCTCGTCGTCCGGCGAATGGCCGGCAGGCTGGCGGGGGAGAGCAAATGTTGAGAGCGAAGCGCAAGAAGGCCGTACTTCCCAAACCCGTGGATCCGGTAGAATGCGCGCCAGCTGATCGGGCTGGACTGATCGGCGCCTACAAGGCCGGTCTGATCGTGGCATGGAAGCGCGATGCCGAGCGTGGGTACCGCTTGACGTTCGCCGGTCGACCGGACGAGTACGTGGAGGTCACGAGGCTCACCCGGTATCTCGAGAGACTCAACGGCGCGGCGTGACCGCGCCGAGGGATATCCCGAGCGCCCGCAGCGCCTGAGGCAGAACCGGCCCGGCCGAGCCCGCTACACCACCGCGATCGCCTCGATCTCGATCAGCCAGTCCGGGTGCGCGAGCGCCGGCACCTGGATCAGCGTGGACGCCGGCCCCTTCTTTCCGAAGAACTCCTCGCGAACAGAGGCGAGGTCGGGGCGGTACCGCACGTCGAGCACGTAGGTGTTGAGCTTGACGACGTTCGCCAGCGTGCCGCCCTGGGCCTCCACCAGCGCCTGGATGGCCTTGAAGGCCTCCCGGGCCTGGCCCTTGACGTCGCCACGGTGTGCCACGCCGCCGTCCTTGTCGTAGGCCACCTGCCCCGAGATGAACAGCACACTCTGGGCGCCGGAGACCTTGATCGCCTGCGTGTAGGTCGGGGGATCGAAGACGCCCGGCGCGTTGTAGCGCTCGATGCTCGCTGCCATGATGCTCCTCTCCGTCGGGGGTGGACGTCCGAACGTGGGCTCGACTCGATGCGCGCGACTTTAGGCCCCGACCCGACGGCGTGTCAAGCGACCCCGCCGTTTGATAAGCTGAGGTGACTGATCCGGGACAAGGGAGGCGAGGAAGCCATGTACTTCAAGCAGATCTTGAACGAGGACTGTGGTTGCGCGTCCTACATCGTCGCCTCGCGCAGCTCCCACGAGTGTGCCGTGATCGATCCGGCGCTGGACATCCAAGCCTACCTGGACGTCATGAGAGACCGCAGCATGACGCTCCGTTACGTCATCGACACGCACCTCCACGCGGACCACGTGTCCGGTAGCCGTCGCCTGGCGGGCGAGACGGGGGTGCCCGTCTCGCTGCACGAGGCGGCCGACGTGCTGTTCCCCTTCGAAAAGCTCCGCGATCGGCAGAAGCTCGAGCTCGGTCCGGTGGTGCTGGAAGTGTGGCACACGCCAGGCCACCGTCCCGAGTCGCTGTCTCTGCTCATCACCAACCCGCCGCGCAGCCCGCAGCCGTCGATGGTGCTGACCGGTGACTGCCTCTTCGTGGGCGACGTGGGGCGGCCGGACTTCGGCGGGCCGGAGGCCGCCGCCCAGCAATTCGACAGCAACCGGCGGTTGCTCGGGCTCGAGGACTACGTGGAGGTGTTCCCGGCCCACTTCGAGGGGTCGTGCGGGCGCGGCATGTGTGGCCGGCCGAGCTCGACCATCGGCTTCGAGCGCCGCTTCAACCCGATGCTGCTCCTCCCCACCAAGGAAGCGTTCGTGCGCGAGCTGACCTCGTCTCGTCCGCCGAAGCCCCTGAACATGGAGGCCATCATCGCCACGAACCGGGGCGCGGCGCCGATGAGCTGGGCGATGCTGCGCCACCCGCTGGCCCACGTGCCGGACGTGACGATCGATCAGGCCCGGCCCAAGATGGATCGCGGCGAATGGTGGCCGCTGGACGTGCGGGAGGACGAGGAGTGGCAGCGCTTGCACATCCCCGGGGCCCATCACATCCCGCAGTCACAGCTGGCCTCGCGGCTGTCGGAGATTCCCAGCAGTTGCGTGCCGCTGGTAATCTGCCACAGCGGCGTGCGCTCGCACCGCGCGGCTCAGTTCCTCAAGCAGACCGACTTCCCCCTGGTCTACAGCCTGGCCGGCGGCACCGCGGGCTGGCACCAGGCCGGCTTGCCGGTGGTCAGCGGGGATACATCGCAGACCAGCGTCCGGCTGACGGACATCGTCGGCCCGCACTGAGGCGTGGGCGTCTGTCCTCGAGGGGCCTCAGTTCGGGACCTCCCGCCCACCCGATCCTTCGACGGCCTTCGGCCTTTGGCCCCCCTCCCCCACCGTTCGACGGCCTTCGGCCTGTGGCTGGGGGCAGGGGGGAGCCGGAGAACCCCACTCCTTCACACGCTCTCAGATCTTGCCCTCCAGTCCCATCTGGAAGTACCGGTGCACGATCTTGTCCTGGTTCTCCAGGAGCCAGTCGATGGATGGCTCGTGGTGCATGGCCTTGTTGATCGCCTTGGCCATGCCCTTCCGGTGGATGTCGAACAGCACCCGATGGTCGAGGTTCGGGACGTCCACGATGCCGGGCGCGAGCCATACCGCGCAGATGATGCCGAGCTCGTTGACCTGGCTCTTCGGCAGGTCGCCCGCCCGCACCGCGTCCAGGACCCCGTGCGCGATCGCCGCCTGCACGGTGCCGAGGAGGATGTTCGTGTACTTGGTGGCCTTCTCGCCTCCCACGGTGACCTTGCTGACCATCAGGGTGGCCGGGCGCACCTGGACGTCGGTGTTGAGGAGCGCGAAGACGCGCGAGTGTCCCTTGACCTGATCGCCGAGCAGGGTGGCCATCGCGGCGCCGATCGGGCCGTCGAGGGCGCCGATCGCGATCTCGGGCTCGGCCGCCGTCCCCGGCGGTCCGCCGGTCACCAGTGCCTCGCCGAATCGCAGGACGATGCGTTCCGTCATGTTCAGCCCTCCCTTCCCGGCGCGGTTACCTGGGTTTGAACTCCTTGAGTGGCCGCACCTCGATGCATCCCAGGCGCGCCGGTGGCATCTTCGAAGCCACCCGGATGGCGTCGTTCAAGTCCGGGGCCTCGATGAGGTAGAACCCGCCCAGCTGCTCCTTCGTCTCGGCGAAGGGACCGTCGGTGATCGAGACCTTGCCGTTCCGGACCCGTATGGTCGTGGCCGTCCGAACGGGTTCCAGGGGGGACGAGGTGATGTAGTGGCCGCTCTTCCGCAGCTCCTCGCGGTAGTCGAGAACCTCGTCCACGATGGTGTCGTACTCGCGCTCGGGCAGCGCGTCAACCTTCGTCTCCTCATGGTAGACCAGGCACAGGTATTTCATCGTTCCCTCCAAATCATCGGTCTCGCCCCGAGGCACCATGCGTTGGCCCATGATACCCATCCCCCCCCGGGGGTCAATCCGTGACGAGAGCACACACAGACCCGCGTCATTGACCCACCTCGTCCCGCGTGCCAGAATTCAATCGACCTCGTATCGTGGGCAGCGGATAGACCCCCGGCATGAACCTGACTGACAGCGTGCAGCTGCTCGAGCGGTACAGCGTGGTCATCCTGCCGGTCCTGGTCGTCACCGAGCAGGTCGGGATCCCGCTGCCGGCGGTCCCGGCCCTTCTCGCGGTCGGCGCCCTCGCGGCGAAGGGACGCGTGAGCCTCCTGCTCGTGATCGGCGCGATCGCGGCGGTGGCCCTGCCCGTCGATCTCGTCTGGCACGAGCTGGGCCGACGGCGCGGGGCGCGCGTGCTCTCGAGTCTGTGCCGGCTGTCGCTCGAACCCGATCTGTGCGTGCGCCGGACCGGTAACCTCTTCCTCCGCCACGGCGTCCGGGCGCTGCTGGTGGCGAAGTTCCTTCCGGGTCTGACGACCGTCATGCCGCCCCTGGCGGGGATTTTCGGGGTCCCGCGCCTCCGGTTCGCCATCTACGACCTGGTCGGGGTCGTTCTGTGGGCGGGTCTCTGGGCGGGGCTCGGCTACGTCTTCAGCGACACCATCGAGGCAGTGGCCCTGCGTGTCAGTGCCCTGGGACGAACGGCGGGCCTGTTGGTGGCGGGGGCACTCGTCGGCTATGTCCTGCTCAAGTACCTGCGTCGAAGGCTCTTTCTCCGGCGTCTCCGGATCGCCCGGATCTCCCCGGAGGACCTCAAGCGGAAGCTCGACGCCGGGGAGGACGTCGAGATCCTCGACCTCCGCTCCGCGCTGGACGTGGCGGCCACCCCGTATGCCATTCCCGGCAGCCGCTGGATCACGGCCGAGGCGCTCGACGAGCACCTGTCGGACATCCCCCGGGACCGCGAGCTGGTTCTCTACTGCTCCTGACCCAACGAAGCCACGAGCGCCCGGGTGGCGCTTCAGCTCGAGCGCCGTGGGATCACCCGTGTCCGTCCCCTCGAAGGGGGGATGGCGGGGTGGATGGCATTGAGCTTCCCGGTCCACGATCTGCCCGCGCCCGCGATTCCCGCTCTCGAGAGCTCGCGGCAGTGAGCCCTGGGATGACTACCGAGCTGGGACTGACTTGGGAGGAGATGACGCGATGATCCAGGTTCGATCCGCCGAGGCGCGCGGCCGCACCGACTGGGGCTGGCTCGACAGCCGGCACACCTTTTCGTTCGGCGAGTACCATGACCCCGCGCACATGGGTTTCAGAACCTTGCGCGTGATCAACGATGATCGCGTGAAGGCCGGCGCGGGGTTCGGCACCCACGGCCACCGGGACATGGAGATCCTGTCCTACGTGCTCGATGGCGCGCTCGAGCACCAGGACAGCTCGGGGGGTGGCGGCGTGATCCGCCCCGGGGAGATCCAGCTGATGCGGGCGGGTACGGGCGTCACCCACAGCGAGGCCAACCACTCGAAGGTCAACCCCGTGCACTTCCTGCAGATCTGGATCGTGCCGGACGCGCGCGGTCTGAAGCCGGGCTATGGGCAGCAGGCCTTCGATCAGGCGGTGGCTAGCCGGGCGTTCGTGCTCCTCGCCTCGAGGGGGGGGCGAGACGGCAGCCTCGACGTCCACCAGGACGTGGACCTCTGGGTCACCCTCATCGGCGCGGGGGAGAGCCGGGAGCTCCGGCTGCGCCCATCGCGTCGTCACGCGTGGGTTCACGTCGCCCGTGGATCGGTCTCGGTGAACGGGACCGAGCTGGGAGAGGGCGACGGCGGGGCGGTCAGCGGCGAGGACCGCCTGGCCTTCCTCGGGCAACAGCCGGCCGAAGTTCTGGTATTCGACCTGGCTTGAGCCGTCGGCATCGGCCATGCCGACCAGTGTGAGACTCGATCCCAAGACGGAGCGCCGTGGTCCGCTCCCGGGCGCGCCGCACGGGGCGGACCAGATCGCAGGTCATCCGTGACGCCATTCACCGCCTCGCCGCCGCGGAATCGGAGACGGGGCAAGGGCAAATGGCCTTCGAGATGTGGAAGGACGCTATTGGGTGTGCCGAGGGAGGGCCGCCGGATCTTTCGGAGCGCACCGGCGACCACTTCCGTTCACTCCTCCTGACCAAGCGCCGATGAGCACCGTGGAGCGGGCTTTCGGTGGGCCGGAGATCGAGGTCGTGGCGAAGGCGACGCGGCGGCGGTTCACGGTGGAGTACAAGCGGAAGATCGTCCGGGAGGCCGACGGGTGTAAGGCCCGGGGACGGTGGGGGCGCTGCTGCGCCGCGAGGGACTGTACTCGTCCCACTTGGCGACGTGGCGGGCAGTGCGCGAGTGCGGCGACCTGGTGGGGTGTCCAGGTCAAGAACCCCGTCGGCCGGACCTTCCCAACCCTGCGGTGGCCCCGCGTCCGCGGGCTGGCCGAGCGGTTCGAGAGCCAGCTGCTGCTTGACATCGGCGCGCTACTCACGCGGCTGTACCGCCGGGTCGGCTGCTCCTGGCGCGGCGGGCCGGCTGCCCGAGGACGGCAGTGTTGAACGGCGACCGGGCAGGCTTCAGGGCGAGGCCGGACCGGCCGGAGGCTCCCACGGGGGTGGCGTTAATCGTTCTTGTGCGCTCTCCGACGACGCGCGTCATATCGCCGGCCAGGTCCTCGTCGTCGACGTCGGTACCAGGCTCACGGCGCCGGAGTGGGACTCCCGCTGAAAGTGATGATCGACACCCGGCTCGACCGACGGTAAGATCTCCGGGTCGCGTCGATCGGCTCCGAGGCGACCGGACCACGAGCTGAGCGCGCGCCATGAGGATGCAAAGCAACACGCGGCTCGAGTTCATCATCGAGGCGGTGCCCGCCCTCATCGGGTACGTCGATACGGAGGAACGCTACCGCTTCAACAACCACGCCTACGAGCAGTGGTTCGGTCGTCCCGTCAGCGACGTCGTGGGCCGCCATGTCCGCGAGGTCCTCGGCGACGCGGTGTACGCGGTCATCGCCCCGCACGTTCGGTCGGCGCTCTCCGGCCGTCTCGTCACCTTCGAAAGCTCGTTGGCGTATCGCGACGGCAAGACCCGCTACGTGCGGGCGACCTACGTTCCGGACGTCGGAGAGGACGGCCGTGTCAGCGGCTTCGTGGCGCACGTCACCGACATCACCGATCTCAAGCGGGTCGAGGAAGAGCGTGAGCAGCTCCGCCGGAACGCCGACGAGCTGGCCCGCGTCGCGCGGACGCTGACGGAGTCACTCGACATTACCGAGGTGGCGGAGCGGATCGCCGAGAGCATCCTGCCGCTCCTCCGCGCGCAGTCCTCGGTGGTGCGGTTGCTGCAGCCCGACGGTTCCCTCGTTTGCGTGGCCATCGCCGGCAAGTGGCTGGAGAACTTCAAGCCCGGCTACCTCTTGCCCCCCGGCGTCGGCCTCGTCGGGCGCGCCGTCGCCGAGCGCCGGGCGCTATGGACTCCGGACGTCCTTAACGAGCCGAGCGTCGTGCTCCCGGACGACTTCCGGCGCGGCCTCGCGGGCGCAGGACACCACGCCGTCCTAGCCGTCCCGCTCCAGGTCAAGGGCGAGATCATCGGAGCGATCTCGACGGCGCACAGCGAGATTCGGACGTTCTCCAAGGCCGAGATCGATCTCCTCCAGGCCTTCGGCGACCAGGCGGCCCTCGCGATGCGCAACGTGCAGCTCTTCACGCGAGAGCAGGCTGCCCGCGCCGAAGCCGAGGCCGCCAACCGCGCGAAGGACGAGTTCCTGGCGCTCCTCGCGCACGAGCTGCGAAACCCGCTGGCGCCGATCGTGACCGCAGCGGCCTTGATCCGCAGGCCCGGCGCCACGGCCGCAGCCGTCGAGAAGTCGGCCTCCATCGTCGAGCGTCAGGCCAAGAACCTCGGGCGGCTGCTGGATGATCTCCTCGACGTCTCGCGCATCACTCGAGGCAGGATCGAGCTGCGGCAGGAAACCGTGTCGCTCGCCGATGCCGTCTGCAAGGCCCTGGAGACCATGCGGCCGCTCGTCGACGAGCGACGGCAGACCGTGTCGCTGATCCTGCCGCCGGCGCCCCTCTACGTCGAGGCCGACCCCATGCGGCTCGAGCAGATCGTCGTCAACGTCCTCAACAACGCCGCCAAATACACACCTCCCGAGGGCCGCATCAGTGTGACCGCATACGAGGACGGCGGCCATGCCGTGCTCCGGGTCCTCGACACGGGCATGGGGATCTCCGCAGAGATGTTGCCCCGCATCTTCGAGCCGTTCACGCAGGGCGACCAGTCCCTCGCGCACACCTCCGGCGGCCTGGGCGTCGGTCTGACGCTCGTGCGCCGGCTGGTCGAGCTCCACGGTGGCCGTGTGTGGGCCGAGAGTGAGGGACCGGGCCTTGGGAGCACGTTCACGATCCGCCTGCCGCTGAGCCTTACGCCCGTGCAGCCGGCCGCGGCCGCCGTCGCCAGCGCACCGGCTCGCTGGCCGGCCGCCGCTGTGCTGCTCATCGAGGACAACGCGGACGCACGGCAGACGCTGCGCACGCTCCTCGAGCACGAGGGCCATCGCGTCGAGGAGGCCGCCAACGGCGCGAGCGGTCTCGTGCGTGCCGAAGTCACCCGGCCCGACATCGTCCTCATCGACATCGGGCTGCCCGGGATCGACGGCTACGAGGTGGCCCGCCGCATCCGGTCAGAGCGCGGCACCGCGCCGATCCTCGTCGCGATCAGCGGGTACGGCCAGGCCGACGACCGGCGGCGCTCGCTCGAGGCCGGCTTCGACGCGCACCTGACGAAGCCGGTGTCTGCCGATCATCTCTCCGACGTCCTCGCCACCCTCTTCCAATCACGCGCCTCGTAACACTCGTGCCGCGCCCGAGTCGAGCCAGCTTGGCCGGCGCGCCGGTTTCGCCAGGCGTTTACCCTGAAGGGTGCACAATCCTCGGTTCAGGCCGCGGCCCTGGTAGTATTCTTGCGGCAGGCCGCCGGGCACGTCCCGCCGTTACACGTCGCCGGTCATCGCGTAGCCGCGTCGTCGAGGCGTACTATGCCTGAGCCGCTAGGCCCTCCGCCGGCGTACGCCTCGCTCGGTGACCGCGCGCTGGGTCAGCTGGTGGATGGCCTGCCGCTTCTCGGGGTCTTCTTTCTGCTCGGCATGCTCCTGGCGGTCAGGTTCGGCGGCTTCACTGACCAGGGCTTCGCGCTGGAAGGTCTGCCGGCGCTCATCCTCCTCGGGGTGCTGACCGTCGTGGCCCTGGGCTACTTCATCGTGTCGGAGGCGCTGTTCGGCGTGACCCTCGGGAAGATCGTGGCCGAGACGGAGGTGAGGTCGCGCGACGGCCTGCGGATCGGGATGCGGGCCGCGGTGGTCCGCAACCTGATGCGGCTGGTCGACGGCATCGTCGGCTACCTGGTCGCCGCGTTCAGCGTCATCCTGACCAGCCGCCAGCTCCGGCTGGGTGATCTGGCCGCCGGCACGATCGTGACCCGGCGCCCTCGGGGCCGGGCGGCGCGCGCGGCGGCATTGCTGGTCGCGCTCGGGCTGGGGGCCGGCGGGATCGCCGGCGGCGTGGCCGTCAAGCGCGCGTCCGCGCCGGCGGGAGGTTCGGACACCGCGCGATCCGCCCGGCCCGTGACCGCCGTGTTGGCGAAGAGCGTGACGGCGGATCACCGGCCCATCGACCCGACCACGGTCTTCGCGCCCGACGCCGCCGCGATCGCCGTCGCGTTCGACGTGACGCACGCTTCGCCAGGATCGCGGCTGAAGGCGGTCTGGACCGCGATCGACGTGGGCGAGGCGACCCCGCCGAACACGGAGGTGGACGAGGCGCTGCTCGTCCTGCCGGGTCCTGCGCCCGGAACCTTCCGGCTGCGCCGCGGCCCCGCGCCGTGGCCGGTCGGGGAATACCGGGTGGACCTCTACCTGAACGACGAGCTGGTGCTCACCCTGCCGTACCGGGTATCCGGATGACGATCCTTCTCGGAGGTCAATGATGAAACACGCGATGCACTTGTGGCTCATCGGTCTGCTCGGCGCCGCCGGCGTCGCCGCGGCGCAGCCCGCCGTCGAGCTCCAGCTCTGTCTCGCCGGAGCTGCGGACTACTCGCCGGTCTATCCCAGCCAGAGCTTCCCGGCCGGCTCCACCGAGGCGGTGTCGGCCGTCGTCAGGCTCGGGAAGGGTCAGTCGTACCGGACGCTGGGCGCGACCTGGGTGGCGGTCGACGTCGGCAAGGCGGCTCCGCGCAACCCCGTCATCAGCAAGACGACGATTCCCATGCAGGGCAAGGACCGCGCCGCGATCCACCTCAAGTCGCGGGCCGGGGCGTTGCCGCCGGGCAAGTATCGGCTCGATGTCACCGCCGACAGCAAGCCCTGGCGCTCCGTCGAGTTCTCGATCGTGCCCGTGACGGCGCCGGTGGTGAGGCAGCCCGGCGACTTGCTGCCGCTCAAGCCGGGCATGGTCTGGCGGTACGCGTTCGAGCAGCAGTTCGCCCCGGGCGTGAAGCCGGAGCTTCCTCCCGGCACGAAGCTCGACGCCGACGGCCGCCTGAGAGCGACGCTCACGAAGACGGCGGTCGCCGAGGACAGCATGGGGCTGCACATCGAGGCCCGGCGCGGGAAGGACGTGGTCGAAGAGGAGTGGTGGAAGCTGACCGACGCCGGGCTGGTCGTCACCAAGACCAGGAGTGGCGGTGACGAGGAGACGTTCGACCCCCCCGGCCAGATCTGGCCGTGGCCGCTCGAGACGCCGCGGCGCTGGACCTACAAGCTGCCCGACGGGTCGGTCGGTCAAGCGTTCCGGATGTGGGGGCCGCTCCCGGTGAAGGGGCCAGCGGGGGAGACACCCGGGTACGTGGTGCTGATGGAGCAGGCGTCGAGTCCGATCGCGGTCTCCGTGGAGCGACACTACGTCCCCGGCATCGGCATGGTGCGCGAGGTGGCGGTGCAGGCGAGCAACGGGGTGATGTTGACCCGCTGGGAAAGCATCCTGACGGCAAAGCCGTAGCTCCCCATGCTGACGTAGAGGGTGTGCCTTCTACTTACTCCGTCCGTCTCGTCAACGTTGAACTGTCGGCCGGCCTGATCGATGATGGCCGGCATGATCACCCTCATCCTCAGAGGCCTCCTCCGCGTGCTCAGAACCCGCCGCGCCCTGGTACTCGAAAACCTGGCGTTGCGGCACCAGCTGGCCGTCCTCCAGCGCACCGCGCCGCGTCCACGCCTGCGTCACCGCGACCGCCTCTTCTGGGTCTTCCTCTGCCGACTGTGGAGCGGCTGGGCCGACGCCCTCTCCATCGTCCAACCCGAGACCGTCATCCGGAACGGGCCAGGCCGCCCGGCCGTCGCCCCGGAGGTCCGAGCGCTCATCCTGCGTCGGCTGCTGCGAGACTACCTTGCCCACGCACCGAACCGCTCGCTCGTGTACATGCCCGTGGCTCCCCGTACCCCCCATTACCCGACCCGGTCCCCTCCGCCGAGCCTGCACCTACCTCAACCGCTCCACCAGCTGTCGAAAGACCGGCGAGGCATCGAGCAGCCTCGGGCCGAGCTCGATCAGCCGCGTCACCTGCTCGTCCGTGAGCGAGTAATTCGTCCCCATGTCGTTGAAGAAGCGCCGCTCCGCATCGTCCGCGATGGCGGCGAAGGTCACCTCCACCGGATAGAACTCGACCGGCGCCAGCTCACCGTCGGGCAGCCTCGCGCCCGGGCACGCGTCGCGCAAGAGCTGCGCACATTGCTCGAGTGCCTTCGCGTCGCGGTTCCACTCCTTGATGGTGCTCCGGAGCAGCTCCACCGTCTCGAACGAGTAGTTGCCCATGGGCGCCGTGCTCACCGTCAGCAGCACGTCCACGACACCGGGCGTGTCCTCTCGACGATCGAGGCGTGCCTCGCCCTCGGTCCTCGCGTTCACCGCGATCACCACGATCCGCTTCACCCGTTTCTGGTTCACCCGCCGGAGCACGCTAAGCTCGCCGTCCAGAGACGACAGCGCGTGGAGAATGCCGCGCAGGCCGATGTTGTCGGCGATCCCGCCATCCATGAGGTGCAGGTAGGGCCGATTCCCGGCGACGTAGGCACGGAGCTCCAGGGCGGACCGGTATCGTCGCTGGTTGACCGCAAAGTCCTCGAGCGCTCCGCTCACCCACTCGGGCTCCTGGAAACCGCACGTCCCGGCGTAGCTTCGCAGCGTGATGGGGCTCAGGAGCACCGGAAATGCCGACGAGGCGGCAACCGCCCGTCCGATGGTGAGCGACTGCAGATCGGAGCAGATCGGGTTCAGCTGCTCCTGCGTGAACTCGAAGCGCGCCCCGAGGTCCATCTCGCTGGCGCTGACGACGAGGTAAGGCCGGCGACGCCGGCCCGCGAGATCCGCGTACGTCCGACCATCGAACAGCTGCCTGTCGTAGTACTCGGCGGCGAGGTCGATCCGGCTGAACCGGGGCGACAGGAGCCGCCACCAGTTGTACGGATTGAGCACCGCCGCCTTCAGGAGATCCGCCTCCACGTTGCGACGCAGGAAGCGCTCCTCGAAGCGCGGCAGCGCCCCGGCGCCGTTGAGCGCGTAGAATGCGGCCGTGAAGCTGCCCCCGGAGACGGAGGAGATCACGTCCACCTCGTCGATGAGGGTGCGACGGCCACCGTCGATCGGGGTCCTGGCCAGATGCTGGAGCACGCCGTACGCGAGTGCAGCGGCACGAGTGCCGCCTCCGGAGAACGAGAGGACGACGAAGGTCTCGTCCTCGTCCGTTTCCGCCGGGATCTCCGAGAAGCGATACCCGTACTGGCGGTCATAGCGCGCGAGCTGTTTGTTCACGGGGTAGTGAGCGCATCCCGCCAGCAGGCCGAGAGCCACCAGCGCCACTCCGGCTGGGCGCATGAACGGCCTAGGCTTCATCGAACTCGATCTCCATCGGCTCGATGGACGTCGTACCCGTCACGGTGGGCCGCCGCCACTTCGGCCTGTAGTCGCGCGGGTCGCCCAGATTGATCGTGTGGGTTCCCTCCTCGACGCGAAGGCGCTCACCCGTCTCGCCGGTCTCCTCCCCGTCGATGAACACATTGCGCTTCCGTCGATACCGCACGACGATGAATTCCATGGCGGCCTCCCATGGGGCTCACTGGAGAAGGCGGGATGCTTCAGCACTCCAGGGACACGAGGATGCCAACGCGACGGGCCCTCTTCGTGGGTCTCCCAGCTCCCGAACTCCACCGACGAGCGACGCCGCCACTATGTGAACCGTGCTGGGCGAGCAGTCAAGCGTCTATTGTGGTCAGACCGGTCATTCGCATCGAGGACGGGCTGGGTTACTCGTGGGCTAGAATACATTTCGGCCTCGGTCGGTTCGAGCTCCGTCACGGAGACCATCGCGGGCTTCGAGGGGCGGCGCCGCCGAGCAACGAGAGGAGCCCACCATGTCGCGTCCGAACGATGTGCTCTCGTCCCGCATCCTGGCCGGCGCCGCCCTCGCGGTGTGCGCCGCGCTGCTGGTCCCCGTCCTGGGGCCGGGCCTCTTCCGCGCCGCCCACGGGGAGGAAGGCATTCCGCTTCCCCGGCCCGCGACCGACCTGCCCAGGCCGTCCGACAAGACGCCCCAGGTGGCGGTGGTGGCCGGCGGCTGCTTCTGGGGCGTGCAGGGCGTGTACCAGCACGTGAAGGGGGTGCAGCGGGCGCTCTCCGGCTATGCCGGGGGCGACGCGGCGACCGCCCACTACGACATGATCGGCAGCGGCCGCACGGGCCACGCGGAGTCGGTGGAGGTCGTCTTCGACCCGCACGCGGATCTCCTACGGCGAGATCCTGCGCATCTTCTTCTCGGTCGTCCACGACCCGACCCAGCTCGACCGCCAGGGTCCGGACGTGGGCCCGCAATACCGCTCGGCGATCTTCTACGCCGATCCGGAGCAGAAGAAGGTGGCGGAGGCCTACATCGCCCAGCTCACCGCGGCGAAGAAGTTCAAGAAGCCCATCGTCACCCGGGTGGATCCCCTGCCCCGGTTCTATCCGGCCGAGGACTACCACCAGGACTATCTGGTGCTGAACCCGCGGCAGCCCTACATCGTCTACAACGACCTCCCCAAGATCGCGAACCTGAAGCGGATCATGCTCGAGGTCTGGCGCGACGACCCGGTGACGGTCGCCTCGACCCGGCCGCGCTAGACCCGGGGCCGGCTCGGCGGCGACGAGGGCCGCCGCCCACGCCCGACGATCCCGGGGCCTCGCTCACAGGCGGAGCTCCTGGCGCGGCGCCGCCAGCGCGGGTGGCACGCGGATCTGCCGCATGAACTCCACCAGCATCCGGTGGTGATCCCGACCCACGTCGGGGTGCCGGGACAGGACGCTGGACTCCTGCCCGGGGTCGGACGGCAGGTGGAACAGCTCCGAGCCCCCCGCCTCCGGCATGTAGAGGAAGGACGACGCAGTCTGCTTCACTCCGGTCGCCGGGAGGCCGCTGCAGAGAGCGCGGCGCCGGGCGCCCGCTGGTGACGGTCAAAAGGCGACAAAGCGGGTCCTCGCGCCGTGAGGAGCGGCTGGGCACCGTCGAGGCCACACGCTACCACGGGTCAGGGGTACGCCGACGGTACTCGAGGCAGCCGCGCGTCGAAAGGACCAGGATCGCCTTCGCCATGAACAGGGATAGGGGGGGAGTGCGACTGGTGGCAGCTTCGTTGATGGGCGGAGTGCACCAGGGACTATCACGGCTTCGATGTCCGAACGAGACCTGGGCGCTACGCCAGAGGCGGCCGGGCTCCCTCCGAGCGCTTCCCGGCTATCCGGGCTCGCGGAGGAGACGACCAAACCCGGTCACCGGATCGGCGATGCGGGCAAGTCGGAGCGCGCGCCACAGCGAGGCTTGCTGACTCGTCACGACCGGCTTGCCGAGCTCGCGCTCGAGACGCTCGATGATCCCGATCGTCGGCAACCCGGTGCCGCTGATCATGACCGCCTCGGCCGCCGGCACGTCGGCGGCACGTCCGAGCGCGTATGCTCGCTCCTCGGTCTCGTCATAGATGTTGGCCACGTCGCGGAGCCGATGATAGCCGACGACCTCGAACCCCGACGCTTCCCAGAAGGCACGGCCAGCCGCACTGATCGACTCGGGGTAGGGTGTGGCGAGCGCTAGTCGCTTGACGCCGAGCCGCCGGAGGCCGGCGCTGACCGCTCCGGCGGCGGTCGTCGCCGGTGTGCCCCCGAGGTCGGTGAGCCGCGCCGCGAGGGCCGCTTCTCCGACGGCGCGGTTGAGATAGCTCACGGCTGTGTGAGCGAGCACAATCACATCCGGCCTGAGCGCGGCCAAGGAGCGGACGGCGCCGGGCAGCGCGTCGAGGTAGCCGAGCGTCCGCTGTTCCATCGCCTCGGGCGTGCCGGGCGCCCCAGCACCCGAATCGAGCCGAGCGAAGTGGATCGTCACGCCCGTCGGAGCCATGCGGTAGAACTCTGGCTCCACCGTGGGGTTGCCGGCGGGAACGAGAACGCCGATTCTGGCCCGGATCACAGAATGACCATATCACGCCCACGCCGTGCGCGTCGGCAATCAGACACGCGGACGTCCGAGCCGCACGTTGGGTACGCGAGGGGGGCCGGAATGCGAAACGTAGTCGCGAGCCGACGGAGGTCAAAGCCGAGTGGAGATGCTCGAGCAGTTGCGTCTTTGCATCGTCATCTCGTTGACTACCCCCGGATGTTGCCCAGCTGCGGTATGAAGGCGCGGAGTTGCGGTGGGGTCTAGAATGTGACCGTTGGCTGGCTCATCCATGGCTTCGCCAGAGCGGGTCTGTGACACTCCGTGGCACGCTGATGGTTCGACCGAGAAGGTCTTATCGGCGACATCGGCGAGCTCCTCGCGGGCAGCGGCCGGACGCTGTGCTCGTCGCGGTGCCGACACGGCTCCACGGCGAGATCGTCTCCTCGCTCCTTCGGGAGGGCATCCCCGTCCTGTGCGGGAAGCCGCTCGGCCTCACGGCAGCGACTGCCGCACAGGTGGGCGGTCTCGCCGCGGCTCCTGGCGTCCCGATGTCTGACCTTCTCGCGTCCGAGATGATCGGGCATGAACGTCCTTCCAGCCTCTGTCAGGAGGAGCGTCATGAAGCCTGTCTTCGTCGGCCTGATCGGAATCGCAGCCGTTCTGTGCGCGTCCACCGCGATGGCGCAGACCGCCAGGGACATCCGTGGGCCTGCTCCCGTCGTCCCGCTGACCGGTGAGGAACCGCTGGCGAAGATCGTCATCGATCCCCCGCTGGCGGACTCGCTCGCCCATGGGCGGGTCGTCATCCAGTACCGTGCCGAGAACCTCCACATCGTGCCGGTGTTCGGCCCGAAGGCCCTCGATGTGTCGCCACGCATCGGGCACATCCACGTGACCGTGGATGATGCGCCGTGGCGCTGGGCCGACGCGAGTGGCGAGCCACTCATCATCAATGGTCTGCCAGCGGGACCGCACAAGGTCCTCATCGAGCTCGTCAACGCCAACCACCAGACCCTGGACAAGGGGGTCGTTACGTTCGTGATTCCGTGACGGGGTCGCGACCACCCACCAGCACTCGAGGCCGCCGTCGCTCGCCCGAGTGCTGAAGCAAGGACTCCCCCGCGAACGGGCGTCCTATCTCGGCCCGACACAGCCCGGCTGAGTGTCGCCTCGTAGCGACGCCGCTCGCTGGCGACCGGCTGGAAGGAGGATTTGTGCCAAACGGAAAAGGAAGCGGAGAGGTCGTTGCCATAGGGTTCACCGCGGGCTTCATCGGGGCCGCGGCCGTGCTGCTCGCCGTGAGGCGTCTGTTCTACATCGGGATAGGCCCGGCGCTCGGGGTGACGACGCCGCTGTCGCTTGCGCCGCCGGACGTATACCGACCGCTCGTATGGGGCGGTCTTTGGGGCATCCCGCTCGGCTTCATCCTCAGGGGGCTGAAAGGCCATCACACGGCCGTGGGTTTCGGTTATTTCCTCGCCCCCGTCGCGGCCCTGCTTCTCGTGTTCATGCCGCTGGGCGGGATGGGCCTTCTCGGGCTCAACGGCGGGCCGGGCATCATGGTGCATGCCCTCATCGCGAACACGCCCTACGGGATCGTGACGACGCTGGTGGTCGCGGCCCTTGCAGGCGGGGGCGCCCGTCGGCCGGAGCCGCACCTCGGGCAAGCGCCTCGGATGTGACTCGAAGCGGCACGTGCGGAAGTGTCAGGAGCGACCGAGTGGTTCGGCGCCGTTGATGCCCCGGCTGTCGAGGAAGGGCTGACGAAGGAGGATCGGCAGGCCAAGGGGTCCAGAGTTAACGAGACTGCGGCCGGGGACATCTGACCGCCTCCCTCGACCCGCCAGCAGGACTGGCGTCAACCGGGCTTCCGCCTTCCTCTTCGAAGTGCGCGGCTCGGCTGCATCCACCTCCGTCCCCGACTCTCGACGGCCACATCACGCAAATGGGTCAGCCGGCGCTTGGCATCCGCCCAGGCCTTCGTCCCCAATTCGCGGAGGACCGTGTCTTGCGCCACGGCCCAGAGCGGCCACGCGACCGCCAGGACTCTTCGCCCTTTGGCGGTGGGTCTCAGCGCCTTGACGCGCCCGTCGGGGTGGGGAGCACGCTCGATCACGCCATCCCGCTCGAGCAGATTGATGCTCCGCGTCAGGGTCGTCTGGTTGACCGCGAGTCTATCCTCGAGTTGCCGCAGATTGGCCTCGCCCAGGTGCGCGAGAGTCGCGAGGATGCTGAACTGGGTCGCCCGCAGGCCGCTCGGCCGCAAGATGTCGTCGTACAGCTGGGTCACGGCCCGGGTGACCATCCGAAGAGTGCTGCAAACACAGGGGGACAGACGTTCGGGATCTCGGCCGGTCGTCCGGATGGTCCCGCGCAGAGTCATGGGGTCATCCTACCAGCCCCCGCCTTGGCCGGCAAGCGGCTTGCATGTAGATACATGATCATTGAATGTATATACATCGAGCTGCGAATCCCGAGGGCCCGGGCCGGCATCTGAAGGGGCAGGAGTGAGGCCACCATGAATCGAAGACGATGGGCTGATCGGCGTGCGCGGTGCGGACGTTTCGGCGGGCCCTCCGGTGGAGCGTAGGGCCGCCGGGTCCGCCGCCGTCGCGCCCCCCGTCGGCACGTCTGTCGCGCGCCCCGTGGCCGACCGCACCCGACTGCTCCTGGAGGGCCCGATCGCCCCGACCTTACTGCGCCTGGCCGCGCCCAACGTCGTCGTCATGGCCGTCCAGGCGGCGGTGAGCGCCGGCGAAGCCTACTTCCTGGGCTGGCTCGGCGCTGACGCGCTGGCTGGGGTGTCCCTCGCCTTTCCGCTCATCATGCTGATGCAGACCATGTCGGCGGGCGGGATGGGCGGCGGCGTCAGCTCGGCCGTGGCGCGCGCACTGGGCGCCGGCCGGCGGGGCGACGCCAGTGCCCTGGTGCTCCACGCGCTGGTGATCGCAGCCGTCATGGGGACAGGCTTCACCGGCGCGCTTCTCGTCGGAGGTCCCACGCTCTACCGGGCCATGGGTGGCACTGGCGGGGCGCTGCGCGCGGCGCTCTCGTACTCCAACATCGTGTTCGGGGGCGCGATCGCCGTCTGGCTCTTCAACACGCTGGCCAGCGCCGTCCGCGGGACCGGCAACATGCTGCTCCCGGCCACCGTCGTCGTCGGGGGCGCGGCCCTCACGCTGGGTCTCTCGCCGGCGCTGATCTTCGGTTGGGGACCGGTGCCTCCGCTGGGGATCGCGGGCGCCGCCGCGGGCCTCGTCGCCTACTACGTGGCCGGTAGCCTGGTCCTGCTCGCCTACCTGCTCTCCGGCCGGAGCCTTGTCCGAGTCTCGCTCTCCCGCGTCCGGCTCCGCTGGCGGTTGTTCGGAGAGATCCTGCGAGTCGGAGCGCCGAGCCTCGTGAACAATGTCCAGACCAACCTGACCGTCGTCCTGCTCACGGGGCTCGTCGGACCGTTCGGCACGACGGCCCTGGCCGGCTATGGCATGGGCGCCCGGCTCGAGTATCTCCAGATCCCGCTGGTCTTCGGCTTCGGCTCCGCCCTGGTGACGATGGTCGGAACGAACATCGGCGCCGGAGACCACGCACGAGCGGAGCGGATCGCCTGGACCGGCGCCGGCATGGCCGCGGTCCTCACGGGCGCGATCGGGCTCGGCGCCGCGCTGGCGCCCCGCGCATGGTTGGGCCTCTTCAGCGCCGATCCCGAGGTGCTCGAGGCGGGCGCGACGTACCTCCGGATCGTGGGCCCCGCCTACGCCTTCTTCGGTCTCGGCCTCGCCCTGTACTTCGCGTCCCAGGGGGCGGGACGACTGCTCTGGCCCGTCCTGGCCGGGTTCAGCCGGCTCATCGTCGCGACCGTGGGCGGATGGATGGCGATCCACTGGTTCGGCGGCGGACTGACCGCGCTCTTCGCCGTGATGGCCCTCGCCTTCGTTGTGTTCGGGATCACCCTGGCGTTGGCCGTGCGATCCGGCGCGTGGCGACGGGCGACCCCGCGAGCCGGAGACGTCTGAGAGATCCAACCTGCCCTGGAGGACGGAACCATGCCGACGAAGCTCGCCGAGCTCCAGCAAATCCGGGACGGGACGCGCCCGCCGCCCCCGATCGCGGCCCTCATCGGATGCACCTTGAGCGCGGTCGCGCCCGGAGAGGCGGTCATCGAGCTCACGGCGGGTCCCCGACACGCGAACCCGATGGGAACCCTCCACGGGGGCGTTCTCTGCGACATCGCCGACGCCGCCATGGGGATCGCCTACGCCAGCACGCTGGCCGAGGGCGAGACCTTCGCGACGCTCGAGTTGAAGATCAATTTCCTGAAGCCGGTGTGGACCGCCAAGCTCCGGGCCATCGGGCGCCTCGTCAAGCGCGGGAAGACCGTGGGTCTCCTCGAGTGTGACATCACCGATGAGCAACAGAGCCTCGTGGCCCGAGCGTCGTCGACCTGCATGACCCTCCGCGGGGAGGAGGCGCGTGGCCGGTGAGGTTCGAGATCGGATACAGGCTGGCTCTGAGTCGGGGGGCCACGTAGGCGGCCTCCTCGCAGGCCGGCTCGCAACCGGCACCACGTGTGGAAGCGTGGGCCGGAGAGAGGAGACCACGATGCCCGTCGCCAAGATCCATGTCCTCGAGGGGCGGTACGACGAAGGCCGTCTCGGAAAGGTATCGAGCGCCGTTCAGGATGGCCTCATCCGTGCGCTGGGCATTCCGCCCGAGGACTTCTTCCAGATCGTTCACGTGCTGCCTCGGAGGCAGTTCCTTCATACGTCGTCGTTCCTGGGGCTGAAATATTCGGATGACCTGATCCTGCTGGAGATCACGTTCATCGCTGGCCGCCCCAAGGAGAAGCGACTGGAGCTGTTGAAGACCTTGAACGACGGCGTCACCGCGGCGGCCGTGATGTCTCCAGATGATCTCGTGATCACGCTCTACGAGACGCCGGGCGAGAACATTTCGTTCGGCCGCGGTCTGGCCCAACGGGCCCAGCTCTCGGACACGGCTCTCACGGGCAGCGTACGTTAACCCTCGGTCATGGGGAGAAAAAGTATGAGCAAGTCCCCCTCGAACGGCACCGCGCTCATCACCGGCGCCTCCACAGGGATCGGTGCCGTCTATGCCGACCGTCTTGCCAGGCGTGGCTACGACCTCATCCTGGTGGCCCGTAACCAGGCGCGGCTCGAGGCCCTCGCCGCCCGCCTGACGAAGGAAACCGGACGCCTGGCCACCTCGCTGCGGGCGGACCTCGGCGACCGGACGGATCTCGCCGAGGTCGAGCGCGTGCTGCGCGATGACCAGGCCATCACCATGCTTGTCAACAATGCCGGCATCGGCTCGATCACGCCGCTGCTGAAGACCGAACTTGACACGGTCGACGACATGATCGCGCTCAACATCACCGCGCTGACCCGCCTCGCCTATGCGGCGGCCCCGGCATTCGTCGCGCGGGGCGCCGGCACGATCATTACCATCGCCTCGGTGGTGGGCATCTCGCCCGAGACGCTCAACGGGGTGTACGGCGCGACCAAAGCCTATGCCATTGCTCTCAGCCATTCGCTGCAGCATGAGCTCTCCGATAAGGGGATCCGCATCCAGGCGGTGCTGCCGGCCGCGACCGCAACCGAGCTCTGGGAGAAGGCTGGTCTCCCGTACGAGAGCTTGCTCGCGTCGATCGTGATGTCGCCGGACGACGTGGTCGATGCGGCGCTGGCCGGGCTCGACCAGGGCGAGCGGGTCACGCTTCCCAGCCTCCACGATGGAGACGAATGGACCCGTTTCGAGGCTGCCCGCCGCGCCCTCTCGAAGCAGTTCGGCAATTCCGAGCCCGCGCCTCGATATCGGATCGGTGTCCGAGCATCGGCTCGGGCGACCACGTCGGGCCAAGGAGAGAGACATGGGTCGGCTTGACGGCAAGGTTGGGCTCAATACCACCTGAGCCGAGCCTATGATTCACGTCATTCCGAAGACCGAAGGGACGGACATGAGCGACCGACCGTATGACGCCGACCGCACCGGCCTCCTGCTGGTGGATCCGTACAACGATTTCTTGTCCGAGGGTGGGCAGATCTGGCCGCGGTTGAAGCCGGTGGCCACGGAGGTCGGGCTGCTCGACAATCTGCGAGCGGTCACCGCGGCGGCGCGCGCGGCGGGGATCCAGGTCGTCATCGTGCCGCATCGCCGCTGGCAGCCCGGCGACTACGACGACTGGGCCTACCCGAATCCCACCCAGGTCCGCATCCGAGAGAGCCACACGTTCGCCAAAGGCACCTGGGGCGGCGAGTTCCACCCCGACTTCACCCCCCGTGACGGCGACGTGGTGATCAAAGAGCACTGGGCCCAAAGCGGGTTCGCCAACACCGACCTGGACGTCCAACTCAAACGACACCGCATCACCCACGTCATCGTCATCGGGGTCCTGGCCAACACCTGCGTCGAATCCACCAGCCGCTTCGCGATGGAGCTGGGCTACCACGTCACCCTCGTCCGCGCCGCCGCCGCCGCCCTCACCAGGGACATGCTCCGCGCCGCCCACGACCTCAACGGCCCCACCTACGCTCACGCCATCACCACGACGACCGAGCTCACCGCCACTCTGACCACCTGAACTCGCTAGGGGAGCGTCCAGGGTCGGCGATGCGCACGGGTCGAACGTCGCGCCGTAACGCACCAGAGGTCCGGAGATCGAATTCTGAAGGAAGAGGCCCCATCATGAGGAGGATTGCCATGCCTTCTTCGGGGAACCGCCAGGTCCGTCTCAAGAGCCGTCCGGTCGGCGAGCCGAAGCCCGATGATTTCCAGCTCGCCGAGGCACCGATCCCCAGCCCGGGGATGGGCAGGTCCTGTCGCGGACGATCTACCTCTCGCTCGATCCGTACATGCGCGGGAGGATGAACGAAGCGCGGTCCTACGCGGCGTCATTGGACCTCGGCCAGGTGATGGTCGGAGCGACGGTGAGCGAGGTCGTCGAGTCGAGGTACGCTGGGGTGGCCAAGGGCGACCTGGTGCTGGGCTATGACGGCTGGCAGGATCGCGGTCTCCACAGGCCGGAGTCTCCGAACGCTCGATCCGCGCGCGGCGCCGATCTCCACGGCGCTCGGCGTGCTCGGGATGCCCGGCATGACGGCCTACGTGGGGTTGCTCGACATGGGTCGCCCGAAGCCGGGGGAGACGGTCGTGGTCTCTGCCGCGGCTGGCGCCGTCGGGTCGGCCGTCGGGCAGATCGCCCGGATCAAGGGCTGCCGGGCCGTCGGCATCGCGGGCGGCCCGGTCAAGTGCGACCACGTCGTCAAGGAGCTCGGCTTCGACGCCGCGGTCGACTACCGGACCGGAGATCTCTTCACGGCGCTCAAGCAGGCGTGCCCGAACGGGATCGACGTCTACTTCGACAACGTGGGCGGCGACATCCTGAAGGCGGTGCTGCGGCAGATCAACGTCAACGCACGCATCCCGCTCTGTGGCATCATCTCGCAGTACAATGCGACCGAGCTGCCAGCCGGTCCGAACCTCGCGCCCGTGCTGGTGAATCGGGCGCTGATCCAGGGATTCATCATCTCGGATCACGTCGAACGCATGCCCGAATTCCTCCGCGACTGCGGGGAGTGGGTGCGAACAGGCCGTCTGAAGTATCACGAGGACATCGTCGACGGCCTCGAGCGCGCCCCGGACGCGTTTATCGGGCTGCTGCGCGGCCAGAACCTCGGCAAGCTCATCGTGCGGGTGTCCTCGGATCCGACCCGGTAGTCCCTCGAGTGGAGGCATGCGATGACCCTCTCCTCCGACACCGAATTCACCGGCAAGCGCGCGCTCGTGACCGGCGGCACCAAGGGCATGGGCGAAGCCATCGTCCGACGCCTGAGAGGTTCTGGAGCCACCGTCGTCACCACGGCTCGGTCCGCGCCGTCTCACCTGCCCCAGCCGGATCTCTTCGTCGGAGCCGACCTCAGCTCGGCCGTGGGGACGGAGAAGGTCATCCGCTACGTGCTCGATCGCCTCGGCGGCCTCGATATCCTGGTCAACAACGTCGGAGGGTCGTCGGCACCGGGCGGAGGCTTCGCCGCACTCACGGACGACGATTGGCAGCATGCGTTGAACCAGAACCTGCTGGCCGCCGTTCGTCTCGATCGCGGGCTGCTTCCATCGATGCTGAAGCAGGGATCCGGCGTCATCATCCACATCTCGTCGATCCAGCGGCGCCTCCCGCTGTTCGAGGCCACGCTGGCGTATGCCGCCGCGAAGGCGGCGCTCAGCAACTACAGCAAAGGTTTGTCGAACGAGGTCGGACCCAAGGGCATCCGGGTCGTCAGCGTGGCGCCGGGCTTCATCCAGACCAGCGCGGCCACGGCACTGATCGACCGACTGGCGGCCAGCTCGGGCACCGACCCGAATACGGCGCGCGAGGAATTGATGAAATCGCTCGGCGGCATCCCGCTTGGCCGCCCGGGCTGGCCGGCCGAGGTCGCCGAGCTGGTCGCCTTCCTCGCCTCTGATCGCGCCGCGTCGATCACCGGGAGCGAGTATGTCATCGACGGCGGCACGATCCCGACGATCTGACGGGGGCGAGCCATCGTCGCGCGCACTGCCGCCCGCCGGCGTCCAGACGCCGTCGGCACGTCGTGGGTGTATGCTCCGCATCATGGTCCGCAGAATGGCGAGGAGCGCGCTCACGCCATCGAGGCCGAGAGGAAGATGGACGGGAGGCGCGCCCCCGACACGACCCTCTGAGCGACACGGAACGGGCCGGGGACGGGCAACCGTACCGCGGTTCCCTCGCGACATCGCCCAGGCGCGAGGCGGCGCGGCCATGGCCATCGCCGCGGCGCAACCGAGCGGGACAGTACCCCACGCAGGGGCGTGTCTTGACGCACGCTCCACCGGATTGAAGGAGCACGGACCATGCCGATGATCACGAGCAAGGACGGGGCGCAGATCTACTACAAGGACTGGGGCAGCGGGCAGCCCATCGTGTTCAGTCACGGCTGGCCGCTCAGCGCCGACGACTGGGACGCGCAGATGATCTTCTTCGCCTCCCGCGGGTTTCGTTGCATCGCGCACGACCGCCGCGGGCACGGGCGATCGACCCAGACGTGGGATGGCAACGAGATGAACACGTATGCCGACGATCTCGTGACTCTCACCGAGACGCTCGATCTGAAGCATGCGATTCACGTCGGTCATTCGACGGGCGGCGGCGAGGTCGCGCATTACATCGGCCGCCACGGCGCCGGTCGGGCGAAGGGCCGCGTCGCCAAGGCGGTCCTCGTCGGCGCCGTTCCCCCGCTGATGGTCAAGACGGCTGGCAATCCCGGCGGGCTGCCGCTCGACGTCTTCGACGGGTTTCGCGCCACGCTGCTGGCCGATCGGGCCCAGTTCTTCAAGGACATCCCCGCCGGACCGTTTTACGGCTTCAACCGACCCGGCGCGAAGGTCTCGCGGGGCGTCATCGACAACTGGTGGCGGCAGGGGATGATGTGCGGGGTCAAGGCCGCCTACGACTGCATCAAGGCCTTCAGCGAGACCGACTTCACGGATGATCTCAAGAAGATCGACGTCCCCACGTTGATCATGCACGGCGACGACGACCAGATTGTCCCCATTGGCGCCAGCGCGATGCTCTCGAGCAGACTGGTCCAGAATGCCCAGCTCAAGGTCTACACAGGCCTGCCTCACGGCATGTGCACGACGCACCATGACGTGATCAATGCAGCCCTGCTTGAATTCGTCAAGGCATGAGGGGTCACACGTCGGCATTCCGGGGGACCAAGCGCGTGCGCCGACCAACGGGCGCCGAGACGACAAGTCTGGACGCAGCCACGACGGCGCCATCCCGGCCGGAGCCGCCGACGTCATCTGCGCCGGTCAGGCGGCAGGGGTCCTGAGATGCCAACGATCGATGCCAGCCGTGAACCGATGTTCCCGAGCCTCAGCCCAGGGGAGATCGACCGTCTCCGCCGGTTCGGCACGATTCGGCACTATGCCGCCGGCGATCAGCTGTTCACGACCGGCGACATCGGCACCGGCATGTTCGTCCTCATCTCCGGCTCCGTGGCCCTCACCGCACGGGACGGCCTCGGGCACGTCATCCCGATCGTGGAGCTTGGCCCCGGCGGTTTCCTGGCCGAAGCCGGCATGCTGGCCGGTCAACCCAGGCTCGCGGATGCTCGGGCCGTCAGCGACATCGACGGTGCTCGTCGTCCCCGCCGATCGGCTGCAGACCGTGCTGATCGCCGAGGCCGAACTCGGCGAACGGATCATGGGGGCGCTCCTCCTGCGCCGGGTGGGCTTGATCGAGATCGGGGCTGGCGGTCCCGTCCTGATCGGTTCCGCCGTCCATCCCGACCTGGTCCGACTGCAAGGCTTTCTCGCTCGCAATGCTGGTCCGCATCGGGTGCTCGATCCGGCCGGCGATCACGAGGCGGCGGCCCTTCTCGAGCAATACGCGACGAGTGCCGCCGATCTGCCCCTCGTCGTCTGCCCGAACGGGTCGGTGCTCAAGAATCCGACCGAGCTCGACCTCGCCCGCGCCCTCGGCATGGTGCGGATCGATCATCCTGACCGCACGTACGACGTCGCGATCGTCGGCGCGGGCCCGGCCGGGCTGGCCACCGCGGTGTACGCCGCATCCGAAGGGCTGTCGGTGATCGTGTTCGATGCGCGGTCGTTCGGCGGGCAAGCGGGGGCGAGCGCTCGCATCGAGAACTATCTCGGCTTCCCGGAGGGCATTTCCGGTCAGGCCCTCACCAGTCGTGCCTTCGTGCAGGCGCAGAAGTTCGGGGCCGAGATCGTGATTCCGAGCCCCGTCGTGCGACTCGACTGCGCGACGCTCCCCTTCAGGCTCGAAATGGCCGACGGCCGACGCACGACGGCGCGGACGATCGTCGTGGCCTGTGGGGCCCGCTATCGGCGGCCGCCCATCCCGAACCTCGAGGCGTTCGAAGGCCGCGGCGTCTGGTACTGGGCCTCGCCCATCGAGGCGCGTCTCTGCCGCCAGGAGCACGTCGCGCTGGTGGGGGGCGGCAACTCGGCGGGCCAGGCCGCCGTGTTCCTGTCGGGCTTCGCCGCGAAAGTGTCGATCCTGGTGCGCGACGAGGGGCTCGACATGAGCATGTCGCGCTACCTCATCGACCGCGTCGAGGCGACCGCCAACATCGAGGTCCTGCCGCGGACGGAGATCACCACGCTGAGCGGCGGGCCCGGATCGCATCTCGCGCGCGTGCGATGGCGCCGCGCCACGACGGGGGAGGAGACGGAGCTGCCCATCCGCAACGTCTTTCTGTTCGTGGGCGTCGAGCCGGCGACCGGGTGGCTCCAAGACTGCGGGATCGCACTTGACGCCGAGGGGTTCGTGCGAACGGGACCCGGCGACCACCAGCCACGGCCGCTGCCCCTGGAGTCGAATCTCCCGGGCGTGTTCGCGGTGGGCGATGTTCGGTCCGGATCCGTCAAGCGGGTGGGCGGAGCGATCGGTGAGGGCGCCGCGGTGGTGCCGCAGCTTCACGCGGTGCTCGCGGAGACGGCGACGCTAGCGCGCTGACGAGCGGTCATGAACGGACCGTGCGCCGCGATGCTCACCCAGCGTGGGAGCACCGCGGGCAGCTCACGCCTGCAGTCGTGCGTTGCACTCGTGGCGCCGCTCGGCTCGGCGAGCCTCTCATTCGACCATCGGTACTGTGGACGGCCGGCCGGCCCTCGATCGGAAGAGCTGAAGGATGTTCAGGATTCTCGTCGGTGCCCTCGGGGCGCTCGCCCTCTCGTTGCCCGCTGCCCCCAGGTCACAAGCGGGACTCAATCGCGAAGAAGCAGAATGGAGAATGGTCGTGCCCAAAGTCTGGTTGGTAACCGGCAGCTGGGCCGGCATCAAGGCCGCGATCTAGGTCCAGAACGGGACCAGGTTCTCGCTCTCGAAATGCCGGTACAGCTGCGCGAGCTCAGCGCTCTGCCCAGCGGCCCGTTCAGCGATCGGTGTCGTCATCGCTGACCCCCCAGCGGAGGGACGACGCCGAGCTGCTGCATCAGGCCGAGCAGTGTCGCGACGCCCCAGTGCTCGGTGATCTTGCCGTTGACGACCCGCATGGCGTCGACGGTGTAGAAACTGACCTTCCTTCCGGTGGCCGGGATGCCGAGAAACGCTCCCTTGTGGGTGCCGTGATAGGTCTTGTAGGTCGTCACGAGGTCGCCGGCGGCCACCTGCCAGTGGATCTCGGGGCGGAAGTCGGGGAACGCGGCGCGCAAGCCCTTGTACAGCATCCGCACCCCGTCCTTGTCGGGTGTGGTGCCCGGCTGCGGCGTGTGGTCGACAAAGTCATCGGCGAACAGCTCCTCGTACAGGTCCCAGTTGCCCTTGCCTTGTACTTCCTCGGTGTTCCGGCGCACTACGGCGATCGCCGCGTCGCCCTCTGTTGAGCTGCTCATTGTCCTGTCTCCTTCGAGTCTGGTCGGAACTCCCCGCAGATGTATGACCGATTGGACCTCCTGGATCGAGTTTACCCCGGGCTTAGAGCTGGATCATCCTGCCGTCAACGACCAGCTCCGTGCCCACCACGAACGCGGACTCGCTGGAGAACGGTACAGGACCGCGGCGGCGATCTCATCCGGGTGGCCGAAGCGCTTGAGCGGGACCTGCCGAGTCATTCACTCCTTGTTTGTCGGGTCTGCTCCTCTGGCAGGCCCATGCGGTCGAGGATGGGAGTCGCAATCGGTCCCGGGCTGACGACGTTCCACGCCCGAATCGAGAACCTCGATCTCGAGCTGTCGATCAGTGATGGGCTTCGGCTGTCGGATCAACTGGTACAGCCGCTCTTCGGTAACCGTGCCGCTGGGTCTCCTCCTCGCAACTGCAAGTCCTGTCGAACGCCACGGCGGCTCGGCCGCCGCGTTGAGCCCCCAAACGCGGGCCTTCCCCTGTCATTCGAACCGGCGAGCCAGCTGTTCCAGTGACAAGCGCGAGCCGGCCTCGTTGTCCTCGGGCCGCACGCCTGGCGGTAGGTTCTCGCACAGGAAGGTGACCTCCGTTCCGGCCGACACCTCTTCGAAGGTCACCACGATCGTCATCTCGCCGAGGAAGGCCGGATCGGTGGTGTCGAAGTTGACCGCCTCGACGATCTTGCGCCCGGAGACGAGCTCCACGAACCGCACGCTGAACCTGTCCTCCCTGTCGGACGTCTTGCCGCGGAACGTCGGCTCGTTCGACGGGTAGAACAGCGACATCCGGTACCCGCCGCCGACCCGCGCGTCGAACGCGTGAATCTTGCCGGTCATCTGCGCCGGAGGGAGCCAGGCGATGAGCGCGTCCGGGTCCATGAAGGCCGCGTAGACCTCCTCCGGCCGCGCCTTGACGATCGCCGATGTGCGAGTCTGGGCGCCCGTGTGCTCTTCGGTCATGTGGCGGCTCCGCCATCGTCGGGGTCGAAGCTCATGGGTGGGGCGCCTTTCGATTCGTCAGGACGACGTGCGTGGCATCCGGTGTCGAGACACGCTCGGTGCACTGGTAGCCAAGCCCGGGCAGGTGGTTTCTCTGCTAGCTGGATGGGGTCACTTCGCCGTGCCGGCGTACGCGGCCTGCAGCGCGGCCATGTCGAGCTTGACCATCTTCAGCATGGCGTCGCAGGCGCGCTTGGCCTTGACCGGGTCGGGGTCGGCCATCATCTCGCCCAGAGTGGTGGGCACGATTTGCCACGAGAGGCCGAAGCGGTCTTTCAGCCAGCCGCACTGCTCGGCCGAGCCGCCCTGGAGAAGCGCGTTCCAGTAGCGGTCGAGCTCGGCCTGGGTCTCGCAGTTCACGACGAAGGACACCGCGTGGTTGAACGGGTCGAGCGGCCCGGCGCTCATCGCGACGAAGGTCTGTCCGCAGAGGACGAACTCGACGACCTTGACGGATCCGGGCGGGCCGCTCGGCGATTCGCTGGGCATCGTGGCGACCCGCGTGATGCGCGAATCCGGAAAGATGCTGGCATAGAACGCCGCGGCCTCCTCCGCTTCCTTCGAATACCAGAGGAACGGCGTGATCTTCTGAATCGTCATGGCAAATCTCCTCTCGGGGTGGGGGTCTTGGCCGCGGGCAATCCGCGCGCCCTCATGGAGGCGACGAACGACGCGGGTCGCGATTGCCCAGGTGGCAGATGACCCTGTCTCCCGGCGCCTAGGGACGATTGATAGTCTACGAGTGAGGCACACGTCAGGTTGGCCATCGCGGCGCGCTCGCTAGCCCGGTTTCGCCATTGGTCGTGGCTTCATGATCGCGAGTACCGCGCCGGTCGGATCCTCCAGCACACCGAAGCGACCGACACCCGGGATGTCCTCGGGGCCAAACGCGATCGTCGCGCCGAGCTTCCTGGCGCGCGTGATCGTCGCGTCGGCGTCGTCGACGGCGACGTAGGGCAGCCAGTGCGGCGGCATACCATCTGGCAGATCGATCGTCACGCCGCCGCGGTCGACTCCGCCCTTGGAGAGGATGTGATAGGTGCCGCCGGGGCCCATGTCCATCGAGCGATGGGAGAACCCGAGGATCGTTTCGTAGAACGCGAGCGCCTTCGTCCGGTCGCTGGTGTGCAGCTCGTTCCAGAGGAAGCGGCCGGCGGTCACCGACGGGAAGCCGCCATGCGCCATCGGCGCGTCAGCCGGATCGCCGGTGGCGTTCTTGACCAGGCACAACTCGGCCCCCTGCGGGTCGGCGATCCGCGCCTTCCGGCCGACGCCCGGGAGGTCGGAGGGTGCCTCGACGATCCTCCCGCCGTTGGCGGTGACGGCCTTCGCGGTCGCGTCGACGTCCTCGACCGAGAGGTACGAGATCCAATGCGATGGCAGGCGATCGTTCGTGGGCGCCGCGTAGCCGCCGATCATCGTATCCAGCGTGTCGCCAGTCAGGATCATCTCGTAGATGAAGGCGCCCATCGGAAATGGTTGCACCTTCCACCCGAGCGCCTCGCCATAGAACGCCTGCGCTTTTTTGGCGTCCCTGGACACGAGCTCGAACCACACGAACTTTCCGGGAAGCCGCTCGCGATCGGCCATGTCGGTTCTCCCTTCGGCCTCTGGGGACGAACGAGCCTGGCGGTGCCCTCCAGAGTCTTTCATCACTGGATCGAACGAAGGCGGTCCGGATCGATCCCCGAATCGACTTCCGCTCACCCCGCTGCTGACTGATGCACGGTGCACGCGCAGGCCGGCTGGTGGTACCGCCCGCTGCCTTCCACCGTGCCACCCCTTCCGTACATGTTCTTCGGCCGCACCCAGTCGGCGAGACTGTTGTAGGGCCCATCCTCACTCCGCCCCTTCGGCGTCACGTCGAGATACCGGTAGACGCCCAGGAACTCCTCGCCGCCGCGCCCATAGGTCGAGTAGGTGTGGAAGATATGGCCGCCGTCGTCCTTGAAGAAGACGCTGTCGCCGGACAGGTCCTCGAGTCCGGGATTCGCGTATTCGTAGTTGTAGAAGGCGCGGCCTGCCGCGATCTCGTCGGGCCTGAATGAGACGTGGAAGTCATAGTTGAAGTCGGAGTGGTACGACGAGACCCACGTGAAGCGCCACCCCATCTGCTGGCGGACGCCTTCGATCTCCCCGATCGGCGCGCGCGCCACGACGGCGTACGACACGTCATGGTTCTGCAGATGCACGAGCGCGCCCTCGATATGGTCGACCTCGAGGGAGCACCCGACGCACTGGCCGACTTGGCCGGGCCCCATCATGAAGTGCTTGACGAAGAGCTGGCTGCGGCCGTCGAAGAGATCGGCCAGCGTCACCGTGCCCTGCGGTGCGTCGAAGACGTACGGCTTCTCCACCTTCACCCAGGGTAATGCCCGGCGCTCGGCAGCCAATCGGTCGCGAAGCCGCGTGAGCTCCTTCTCCTTCGCCAGGAGCGCCGTGCGCGCATCGAGCCATTCCTCGCGCGAGATGACGCGGTGCAATGGAGCGATACCTCTGGCGGTGTCGGTCATGGTCTCTCCTCCTATCCCGCCTCGAAGCGGCGAGAGGTTAGATTCGTACTGGTCGGTATGCATCCGGGCTCGCAACCCCTCTGGGCGCCTCCTCTTGCTGGATAGTCGAGCGGGCCGGCCCCAGATCGACATGGTCGTGTCCCCCAGGTGCGCAAGGGTCGAAGGCGTCGCCACGGGTTCTCCCGCCCCCGTCCTCCCCGGCTTGCCGGCGTGCGACGGGCTCAAGGACCGCTGGCCTCGCCGAGCGTGCCCCGTCGAGGGCCTCGGCCGTGTCAGAGTGGGGGGTGAACCGCCGATGGTCTCGAGGCCGCGACCCCGTCACCTGTCGGCCCGGAGGCCCCTCGGGATGGACGCCCGGTGTATTCCGATTACGGTCGCGAGCCATCGCTCGACCGCTCGATCTACGGAGACGCTGATTTGGGGAACGAGGCCCGCCGGTCAGCCGTGCGCTCGGCAGGTTGGTGGCGGTGGGGGCGGCACTCCCGCCGGTGGTGGTGGGATCGAGCCCGGAGGGGCGGCCGGAGGCAGGGGGGCGCTGGGTGCGGGGGCAGTCCCGGCTGCGACTGATACGCCGGCACCGAGCCCCGCGTCACCATCTGTTGCCCTTCGCGTACATGCCCTGCATGTGCGCGACGTCGTACCGGTTGCAGGTGATGGTCGCCGCGTCGGCCCGGGTGACGCCCACGACGGTCCCGCCAAGCAAGTCGGTTCCTGCTCCGACGGCGGTCCCGATACCCGGATCGCCGGCCGCCGCCCCCACGGCGGCTCCCAGGGCGCGCCGATGGCCGCGGCGCTTACCGCACTCTGCCGGAGACCCGCTCTGTGGCCCAAGACTTCGGCCGGCGGACAAGCCGTTGATATCTCAGGGCGGATCCGGAGAAGCTCTCGGCTCCAGGGTCACCCTTCTGGGCGACGCCTGGCCGAGCGGCGGGGCTGAAGCCCCGTGTCGATTTTGAGCCTCCCGAACGACTATAGGTGACAACAGCCCCTGCCGTTCCTGGGAGGAAGCCACGAAGCCAATGTGCCTGGATACTTGGATGAGAAGAAGTGGGAGACCCTGTCCGAAAGCGAGGGCAACGCCCTGATGGACAAGTGTTTCGCCTACGACGACGTGCTTCTCAAGGGCGGGCACTTCGTCGGGGGGAGGCGCTCCAAAGCCCCCGGAACGCCACCACACTGAGATGCCGGAGCGGCAGGGTGTCCATCACCGACGGCAAACATGAGACATATCATCGCAGAAGGAGAGACTATGAGCCGTAGCCTCGCCCGACCTTTGTTGGCGGCCACCGTTGTCGTCGCGCTCGCCACGCTCGCCGTGGCGCAACAGGGGCAAAAGCAGCCGGAGATGACCCCCGCGCAGAAGGCCGAAATGGAAGCGTACATGAAAGCCGGCACACCGGGCGGGCCTCACCAAGCGTTGGCATCGTCGGCCGGCAACTACGACCTCCAGATCAAGAGCTGGCACGAGCCCGGTGCGCCAGCGATGGAAGACACCGGCACCGCGACACGCGCCATGGCGCTCGGCGGCCGTGTGCTGGTCGAGGAAGTCAACAGCTCGATGATGGGCATGCCCTTCACGGGTCACGGGATGATGGGCTTCGACAACGTGACCGGTAAGTACTGGTCCACGTGGAGTGACAGTATGTCCACCGGCATCATGGTGAGCGAGGGCACGTGCGACTCCCAGAAGAAGACCTGTACCTTCACCGGGAGTTGGAACGATGCCCTCAAAAAGGGCCCAGTGACGGCGCGCATGACCACCCGCTGGACGAGCCCGACGACCGAGGTCTTCGAGATGTACGGGCCGGGCAAGGACGGCAAAGAGATGAAGATGATGGAGATCACCTACACCAAGAAGTAGCACCAGGGTCCTCTCGAGGGATCGAGCGGTCAGGGCAGGGAGCGGCGGCCGACCTGGCGTCTGGAGTCATCATCCGGCCGCCGTAGCGTGGGCACCCACCCGCGGAAACGCCGACCAGGTGGTCCCGGCCATCCTCGCGTTCCTCAAGTGGCAGCCGTATTCATCTGTGTTCCTTGGGAGCGTCTCAGGGAGTGTTCCGGGAACCAGTGATCCCTGCACGGGGGTTGATTAGGTTGCACTGTGTGGGGAAGGAGGAGATGAGAGGTGGCCTTTGTGGGATCGCGGCGGGCCGTCCAGCCAGGAGAGCCGGCCCCGAACTTCGAGGTGTCGGCCGTGCACCACGAGGGGGCCGTATCGCTCGCCGACTACCGTGGCAAGCGTCCGCTTTTCCTCGCCCTCTATCGTGGGCTGTACTGACCATTCTGCCGGCGGCACGTTGTGCAGCTACAGACCACGGCAGAGAAGCTTCGGCAGGTAGGCGTTGAGACGTTGGGGATCGTCGGGTCGGCGGTGGAGCGTGTGCGCTTCTATTTGCGGTTCCGTCCAAGCCGTTGCGTGCTGGGTGCCGATCCAGACCTGACCACCCACCACGCCTACGGCTTGCCTCAGAGTTTGCTGACGACGGAAGTCTGGGGTGCCGTCGAGTCTGCCGCCAGGAGTCTGGCCGGCGGGCTTGGAATACGGGTGCCTGAATCAGGGGCGACGGAGGCTATCGGTCGACTGGATGGCTTCGAAACGACGGACAGTGAGCGCGAAGAAATGGAACGACACCAGGCGCAGTTCACCGGGCAGTTCCTCATTGACCGCGAGGGTGTTGTCCGATGGTCGAGCATCGAATGCGCCAGGGAGGGTCTTGCGGGGATCGACAAATTCCCGAGCGATGAGGAGGTGCTGGCTGCGGCCAAGTTGCTCTAGACGATCCGGCCCACCGGATTGTGTTGCGTGGTCACGTCCAGTGTTGAATCGGAAGCCGCGCCCTCGATTTTCCACATCAAACGGGGCACCAGCGATGATCGTCGCCAGAGAAACACCATGACAGAGAGACGAAAAGATGTAAGCGCCTATATTGCAGCTGCCCCAAGCGAGGTACGAGCTAAGCTCACACAGCTTCGCAAGATTATCAAAGCCTCGGTGCCCAAAGCCGATGAGGGTATTAGCTACCAGATGCCCTACTACAGATATCACGGCGCGCTTGTGGGGTTCGCCGCGTTCAAGAACCACATAGGACTGTTTGTCCCGCCGCCCGTCGTGGAGGAGCACAAGCATGAACTTGAGGGTTACGAAGTCGCTAGGGGAACTGTCCGCCTTCCAATCGACAAGCCGCTTCCCATCCGCTCATAAAGAGACTGATCAAGGCGCGAATGAAGAAGAACGAGGCAAAATAGAAGAAATAGGAGATGCTCACCGAGATGGGCCAGGCGAAGCGAGCACAGGAGGCGTGGGACCAGGCGCGGCGGCTGAGCCCCGGCGCTTCTCCCGCACAGCTCCGGCAGCGTCTGCCGTATCGGCGGCCGGCCGACCTGGACCGCTTTCTCGCCGCCGTGGCGAAGCTCCAGTAGAGTTCGGGCGGCTGTGCGCCGAGTGACCGGTGCGGTCAGGCAAGGGTCCCCCGATGCCGAGCGACGAATCCGGAGCCGCAGTCCCCGGGGGCTCCGGCGAGCCAGGAGTTGCCGCCATCGGTCGCTGACAAGCCGGCGCGCAAGATCCTTCAAGCCACGGGCTGATCCGGGAGGTACCTTCGAAGCATGATGCTGCACCGCCCGATCGAAGGCCACTGGGTTCAGGGAGTGTGGTCATGCCAAAGAGCCTCCGGAACGTGACGCCACTGCGCCGGGCAGATCTGACCGTTGAAGAAGGTGCTCGAGGGTCACCAATGAAACGGGGCCGCGACAGTCTGGCTGACGTTCATCGGGATCACGCTGGGAGGTCTGACGATGACACACCTCCAAGCGGAAGAGCAGGCGGGCTTCCATACTGTCCTCGGGGCGCCGGGTCGCTCGCCCGCGATCCCCGACTCGATGGACGCCTACGGGTGGCTTATCGGGAGCTGGGACCTGGAGGTCCTTCGACCGGAACGCTCCGGACGTGGTACCGCGTCATCTGCCGCACCACGGCGTCGAGGCCTTCTGCGGGTTCCACCGTCGCGCACCCGTAGGCTCGACGGACCCGCCGTTCCGGTGGTTCCCGTGGCAATCCCCCCGCGAAACTGGATACCCGCAAGGTGTGGGGAGCGGAGCGGACGGTCGGTCTCGACAAGGACGCCTCGCAGGACCCCGCGGCCAGCTCGAGACCGACGCCCGCGAGGCTCTGGGGCGACCTCTGCAACCTGATCTACGACGAGGCGATGGTCCGGCGGGCGAAGGCTGACCAGGCGATCGCGACGGCGAAGCGCGCGACCGATGATCCCTGACACCCCGGCTCCCGGGGACCGATGGCGACGGCGCGATCCGCAGCACGCGCCGGAGTGCCCTTCATCACCCGGCTCGGGGCGGGTGACTGCCGGGGCTCCCCGGCGCAGGTGGTGATGGCCTGATCCCTCTTCGCCCCCAGGATGCCGAAGAGAGCCGAGCCCTTCGCGGTCTTCCGGTGCGAGCTGGTCGAGCGGGGGCGTCGGGACGAGGAGGCGTGACGGTGCGAGTAGGCGGACCAGCCGGAGGACGGACTGTTGGGAGATCGGGCCGGGGCGGAAGGAGGCGCGGGGGTGACGGTATCCAGCGCCGCGTGGCGTCGGGCTCAGGACGCGCTGCGGTGAGTCCGAGAAACGGCAACCAGACCTCTCGGCAGTAGCGGCCGAGCCCCTCCGGGTCGGCCGCCCCGACGTATGGGTGGTTGATAGCCGTCCGTCGCGGCCTGCACCTAAACCCCTCGATGCCGGCCGAACCATATGGGTATCCGGCGCTCCCGAGGAGCCGTGCCCAGCGCACCGGCCAGTCGTGGAGACCCACCTCGTTCCGCAGGTATCGGCCGGGGACCTGACCTCGCCGGACAACGCGCCCCCAGTCGTACTCGGGGCGGACGATCGATCCGAAGAAAATGACGCCGCGGAAGGCGACCTCGCCTTCGTGCTCGGCGAGTGCCCGGGTGACGAGGTAGGATCCGAGACTATGCGCGATGACAGCAGGGACGCCATGCGCATCTCGAACGCGCGCGTACGTCTCGAGGAACTCGCGCGTCACCCGAGTGGCGGTCGTGCCATGAGGTCGCAGGAGCGCGACCAGCCCGGTCCAGCGTGAGTACGTGAAGGACACCGGCTTGGCCTGGGCCTCGAGAACCGCCGCTCCGCACGAGGTGATCCACCCCCGGACTGGGTCTCGCCATAGCGGCAACCCATGCACGAGCAGCACCGCCGGCTGCTCCATGTCACTCTTCCCCGGCGATGGGTTATCCGCTGGGTGCGTTCAGGCCGTCTTGGCCGACTTCCGCCCCGCGGCGGAACGCTTCGATCTCCTGGCGCGAGCGAGGGGGCGTCGATCAGGCTCCGGCACGCGGGCGAGCGGCCGCCGCGGCACCCCGCCCGCCACCCCGACTTCCGCGAGGACCATCTTGACTCCAGCGATGGTGCTCGCGACGGCGTCGCGCAGACTCCGCCCCGCTGCCAACCCGACGCGGTCAACAGCGAGGACGGCTCCCTCAACCGCATCGACGGCCGGCGATCCGACCTCGCCGCCGACCTCTCGAGTGGTCTGGACGGTGGCCGTGACGGTTCGCCGCGACAGTGAGCCGACACTCCCACCGACCTCCTCGACGATGCCGATCGTCGCGGCGGCCGACCGCTCGACGGCATCCGAGAGTTGGCCACCGATCTCCTGTGTTGCCCTGAGCGAGCCCTGGACCGTACCCCTGGCAAACTCCCCAAGGTCCTTGCCGATGGCGGACACGGCCTTCGCGGCGCCTCGGACGGTCGTGACCGCCAGTGAGCCCATCCGGCCCCCTACGTCTTCGACGCTCTCCACAGCGGCCGTCAGGGTGTTCCGGGCCAGGTGTACCGCGCCAACAGTCAGGGCCTCGGCCGCACCGGCCACGTCCTGGGCCACTCGTGTCACCGGGCCGGCCTCGTCCGCCCGAGTCGTCGCCGGCTTGGCCGGCATTGCCTTCCTTGTCATCGTGCACCTCCCGCCAGTCTGGACAAGCGTTGCGCAACAATTTCGTCGGCTGACGCAATGTGATCGTAACCATACGGTCGGGGGATTGCGGCGTCAAGCGAAAGCTGCCGTCCCCACCAGTGACAACACGGGAACTCGCCCTTTGAGGGAGTCCGGCTTGGCGGCCGCCTGCGCCAGATTCTCCACGAACCTGCGGACTACTCCGGAAACCCCGCTGACCACTGGTCGGCCCCTCCCTCTACCTCTGCTTCGCGCCCGGTCTGATCCTGGTCGTGCGAAATGCGCCCATCAAGCCTCGGCGACCGTGGGGACCTCTCCGTGGGGGGTCGCGTCGTACGAAAAGGCACCAAACCCTGGCGGCGTCAACTCGACGACTGACAGATCGCCGGAGCGTGCCCAGTTCAGCATGTCCTCCGCGAACGCGCCGCTGTCCGTGCCCGTGTACTTGAGCAGGTCCTTGCGGCACACGTCAATGGCGAGGTCGACATCGCCGTCGATGACCCGAACTTTGGCGCGCCCCCGCACGCCACGCGCGTGCCCCCCCGACCCGGTGTCCACGGTGAAGTAGGCGCGCTGGTTGGCGCGCAGCACCCTCGCCTTATGGGACGTCTTCGCGACGACGAGGCGGAATACCCCGCCCTCGAACAGGTGCCAGACGGGATGCACGAGGGGCCAGCCGCTCTCATCCACCATCCCGAGACGCAGGAAGAGAGGTTCAGTCACGCCGTCATCGTGAACCTGATCGCAGCGACGACGACCCCAACGGGCCTTCGCGTGCGAGCCCGGGTGGACACGAACCGCTATCCCTCGGGCCTCACGGTCAGTCGCGACGCCTTGGCTGCCGTCCGGCTCCGACCCGATTCGTTTCACGGGGACTGGAACTACACCATCCTTCCCACCCCATCGGCAACGCGATAGAATCTGGTCCACTTATTTCGTAGCGGGCCCTTAGCCGAGGCCGCGGCGTTGACGTACCGTGACCGAGCATGCCCCAATTCGATGCCCAACCGGCGCCAAAACCGGCATCACCTGCACGCGGCGGCAGCATGAAGAGTCAGCGCTTGCGCGGGCGGCGACCCTCGCGGTAGGCGGCGACCCCCGCGCGGACACCCGCACGCACGCCGCGGGCGATCACTGCTGCCTCGGCGACCGCCTGACGCACTTTGGGCTCGAGTGCGCGCACGGTGCGCTCGACCTTCACGCGTGTCCGCCGCTCGAGTCGCTTGAGGCGACGGCGCGTCTGGCCGCGTGCCTTGTCGGCCCGAGCACTGAGGTTCGTCAGGTGGTCTTGGAGGACCTTCAGCTGCTTCTCGAGACGTTTCATCGTGTCTCCTGCAGGTTACCACTGAAACTGGCGGCAATGACCGGCGGCGTGTGTGGAATGAGCAGCAAGGCGAAGGCTCCTCTCGGCCGAAAGGCCAAATGGGGCTTCATGCGAGCACCGCGCTCACTTCAGCCGAGGTCTTCAGCCGAACTCGCACGGCGGCAGGCACTCGCGGCGCAGAACTTGGCCGATATCCGAGCCAGGGCCGGCCGCGCAGTACCTCATCGGCCCGGGACTTCCCGAAGCTAACGCGCGCCGCCACGGAGGGTGGCTCGTCAGTCGTCGAGGACCGTCAGGTCGAGCTGGCGAAGGCGCTCGGGGTCGGCAACCAGGTCGATCTCGACGATCCTGCCGCGCACAATCGTGAAGGCGAAGACGACACGCGGCTGTCCGCCCGGAGCCCACACGAGTCCCGCGGCGCCATTCACGAGCGCCGGTTGTGCGGCCTGGGCGCGCCCCGAGAAGGTCTTGGCCACGGCCGCCGCCCCGCGGACCTCGCTCGAAGCGCCCGCCCGCACGGCGGCGGGGTCGGCTCGGAGCACGACCTCTGGGTCCAGCACCGCGAGCAGCGCAGCGAAGTCGCCGCCGCGCGAGGCGGCACGGAACGCGTCGACCACTTCTCGCTGGCGGGTGCGATCGGCGTCGGGAACCGCGGCCGATCCCTGCACGCGATGGCGTGCGCGGCTCGCGAGCTGCCGTGCCGCGGTCGGGGAGCGTCCCACGATGGGAGCGATCTCGTCGAACGGCAGGTCGAACAGGTCGTGCAGCACGAACGCGACCCGCTCGGCGGGCGCCAGCGTGTCGAGCACGACGAGCAGCGCGAGACCGACCGAGTCGGCCAGGAGCGCTTCGTGCTCGGGGTCGGTCCCGTCCTCGCGGCTCACGATCGGCTCGGGCGCGTGCGCGTCCAGGGGCTCCTCGCGCCGCGACTTGCGCGAGCGCAGCATGTCCAGGCACACGCGCGCGACGACTGTCGTTAGCCATCCCGCTAGGTTCTCGACGCCGCTCGTATCAGAGCGGCTAAACCGTCCGTCGTGTCGGGATTCTTGCGGGCGATCACCGCACGTCGGCGATCACCAGACGAAGGGGACGAGGCGATAGCGGACCCGGCGGCGATAGTCGTCGTAGCCGGGGAGCTCGGCCGCCAAGAGGGCCTCTTCTTCGATGATGCGCACGACGAGCAGCGGCGACAGCGCCATGCTGGCGGCGAGTGCCGAGGCCGCGCCGGTGACGAGCGGCCCGCCCACGAACATGAGGATTCCGCCGAGATACATGGGGTGGCGCACCAGGCTGTACACGCCGGTCGAGACCACGCGGTGCTCGCGCTCGGTCTGGATGCGCACCAGCGCCGACGCGAACGGGTTGTCGGTGAGCGAGCGAAACAAGAAGAACCACGACACCGCCAAGAGCGCGCCGCCGACGACCTTGAGGGCGAGAGGCAGCGGTGGCGTCCAGTGGAAGCGCCGCGCGTCGAGCGGCATGAGCACGATCCAGGCGATGAAGCCGAGCATCACGAGGTAGACGATGATCGTGTCACGGCGGCTCTGCCCGCCGCTGCCGGGCAGGCGGGAGCGCTCGGCGAGCAGCGCCGGATCGTTGCGATACAGCCAGACAATGGTGCTGACGCACATGGCGAGGAACCAACCGCCGAAGATCCAGCCCTCGGGCCAGCGCCAGTCGCTGGCGAGGAACAGGATCAGCGCCGGCCACAAGACCAGGGACAGCGTGGCCAGGATCAGCTTGGGTGGCGACAGGCGCGTCGGCGTCGGCATCGGGAAGGTATCTCTGCGGCTGGGACGTCTGGCCGCGTCCCGCCCTCGGTCTGGGTTCAGGGTACCTCAGGGGTGTGAGTGGGACTCAAGCCCGTCATGCGTGTGAGCGTCAATGCGGTGGTGGGATTCCCCGCACTCGTTGCTCGGATCGATGTGGACCGTGACCCCCGAGACATGGGGCAGATGGTGGAGGATCTGGTGCCGGACCTCCTTGGCCATTGTATGGCCCTCCGCGACGGTCCGATCTCCGTCCACCGCGACGCTCAGCTCAAGCGTGAGCCGATGCCCGATCCAGCGTGCCCGGACCTCCCCGACGTCACACACACCTGGGACGTGGCGGGCGGCGAGCGTGGCGGCATCCAAGACGTCGGGTTCGATCCCGTCGAGCATCCGCGTGAAGACGGCGCGGGCCGCCTGCCCCACGAGCACCAGGATCACCAGGGTGATGAGGAGTCCGACGATCGGATCGGCCAGGGGATAGCCGGCCCATACGCCCGCCACACCGACCAGGACGGCCAAGCTGGTGACGCCGTCGGCCCGCGCGTGATACCCGTCCGCCAGGAGCGCGGCGCTGCCGATCTCCCGGCCCACCTTGATCCGGAAGATCGCCACGGCCTCGTTGCCGAGAAAGCCGATCACGGAGGCGCCGGCCACCGCCCAGAGATGCTCGACCGGTGCGGGATGCAGGAAGCGCTGCACCACTTCGTACCCCGCGACCAGTGCCGTGAAGAGAATCGTCAGGACGATGACCACGCCGGCCAGGTCCTCCACGCGACCATAGCCGTAGGGGAAGCGCCGCGTTGACCCGAGCCGGGCGAAGGCGAAGGCCACCCCCAGGGGGATCGCAGTGGCCGCGTCGGCAAAGTTATGGATCGTGTCCGCCAGAAGCGCCACGCTGCCCGAGAGCAGCACGATCACGAGCTGGATCAGGGCGGTCCCGAGCAGGCCGGCGACGGACCACTTCAGCGCCCAGAGCCCCCGGCCGGTGGCAACGATCGACGGGTCCGCCATGCCATGGGAGTAGCTATGGTGGAAAGCGCGGGTGCGTACTCCGGGCCGTTCGTGCGCATGCGGTCGGCCTGCCTCGCCTGGGTCGTGATGATGATGCTCAGCGTCCATGCACGAGCCTCCCCGGGGGGCGCCCAGGCCCCCGATGATTCTACCGCCCCATGGCCGCTGGCGGCTCCATCGGCCCTCGCGCCGGTCGCTCAGCGAGGGGCCACCCTTCCGCCCCTCATCCGCGTGGTAGGAGCGGAAGAGGCGCGCCCCTCCCATCGGCAGGCGGCAGGCTCGTCATGCACTGACAGACCCACCCTAGCGCCACTTAGGGGCGATGGCTGTCCGGTCGATCGGGTCCCAGCCGACCGCCATGCCAGCCGCCACCCGTTCTGCCGCGCTCCAGTGGCGCGAGGTGAGAAGCCGGTTCGGCCAGTCGAGCGCCGCGGTCAAATAGACGGGCTGCCGGGTTAGCCGGTATTCACGGACGCAGGCCTCGGCGAACTTGATGGCATGAGGGTCGCCCGTGTCTACCGCGCGCTCGACGATCTCCGGTTCCGAGGGCGGCGTCGAATCGTCTGGCGCGACGGGCGTGTCCCCGCCAAACGCGGCGACCCAGGCTGCGAGCGCCTGCCAGGTATACGCAAGTGCGACCTCGCGCATCCCTGCCGGCAGGTGTGGCAGGAGGATCCGCAGCGCGGCGGGCCCCGTGACCGCATGGACAAACACCAGCGGGTGTGCCGAGGCATGTGCCAGGTACAGCCGGGCTCCCATCTCCGTGAGCGCGCTGAGGGTCGTTTCCACCATCCCGTGCGCCCCGAAGGTGTTCACCGCTTCGGGAAACTCGGGGTACCCTTCGACCACGCGCACGAACTCCCGTGGGACGCCCTCTCGTCGCATTCCCAGCCGCTCTCGATTACGGCCGATCCGGGGAATCCGATCGATCGCCTGGATCAGGTCGAGGGAGCCCTGGAGGTGGGGAACGCCGGGCAACGTCAGGTAGTAGGCCGCCCAGTATGCGAGTGCCGTGCCGAACTCCTCGACTCGGAGCGGCGTCTCCGCCTCAGCGACGGCGCGAACGGCATGTGCCGTGCGAATCAGACCGTGGGTGCCAGCCGCCATGGTGCCTGGGATCAGCCGCGGCAGCCACCGCGCGAAGACGGCCGGCCACGGGGCCTCGGCCAGCTCTGTGCGGAGGAAGGCCTGCCAGTCGCCGATTCGGCCGATGGCGCCCAGTGCCTCCTGCCAGGTCCCCGCGGTCACGGGCGAGACCGCCTCGGGCATGGGACCAAGCTCCTGGCGGTAGCGATCCACCCACTGTGGCACTTCGTCGGAGCAGCCGAGAGCCATGAGGGCCTCCGCCGCCATCGGTCCATGATTGGGCCCGCCGTCGCCCCCCACTTCGGGTCCCGTCCCGCGCAGACGTTCGAGTGCGTCGTCGAGGACACTGTTCATCGCCAGCCACCTCCGGATCGGTATCTCGCCATTCTCTCTGGTGAGCGATCCAGCTCGGAGCGTACCGGCGAAATGGGGTTGCGTCCAATGCATTCGATCTCTAGAATCCATAACGACAAGGCATCACCCGGCTTGCCGTTATGGACTTGAGACACCTCCGGTACTTCGTCACCGTCGCCGAGGCCGGCGGGTTCTCGAAGGCGGCGACCCAACTGCACATCAGCCAGCCCGCCCTGTCGCGGCAAGTGCGCGATCTCGAACGAGAGCTCGGTGTCCGGCTCTTCGACCGCGTCGGGCGGCGCATTAGGCTGACGGGCGAGGGCGACGAGTTGCTGATCCACGCGCGCACCTTGCTCGCCGATGCTCAGTCATTTGGCGAGCGCGCCACGGCGCTCACGCGAGGCGCGACGGGAATTCTCCGCATCGGCGCCTCGCCGCAGACGATCGAGAGTCTCCTGGCGAGCTTTCTCCTTCACTACCAGCGCGCCCACCGCGGCATCGACATTCGTGTGACGCAAGACGCCGGTGTTCGCCTCCTCGAGAAGGTGGAGCGGGGAGACCTTCACGTGGCGGTGACCCTGCCAGGGGCCGGCTCGCTTCGGAGTCAGATGCTCTTCCCGGTGCGAGTTCTCGCGGTGACGGCGGCCTCGCAGGGGGCTCGGCGGCGCACCGTTGACCTCGCGGCCCTGGCGAACCGGCCCCTGCTGCTCCCGCGGCGAGGCTTCGCGATCCGCGAGCTCTTCGACGCCGCCTGTCAGCTGACGCACCTGCGACCGCGAGTCGTGTTCGAGAGTGATGAGGCGCACTCGCTGGTCGCGCTGGCGCGAGCCGGTCACGGCACCGCGATCGTGGGCTCTCTCGCTCGATTACCCCGCAGCGGGGTCGCCGCGGCTGCGGTCCGCCATGGAGAGGGTTCGCTCGGCTTCTGGGCGGCCGCCGTCTGGGATCCTCGACGGTTCCTGCCACCGAGCGCGGCGAGCTTCATCGATCGGCTCGTGGCGTACACCCGGCGGTCTTACCCCGGCGATCAGTTCCGCCACGCGCCGTCGGTGCCTCGCCCGCAGGGGGACATTCAGGGTGATGTGTCGGCGCTTCGAAGACGATGAGCTCGGTCGAACGGTGGTTCATGTCCACCAGGCGTCCGGGACCTGGCCGGCCACATCCTCGCTGACGAGATCGTCCAGCATGTCTACGTCATTCACAGGAGTCTCATCGAACGGATGGGCATTCGGACACACGACACGAGTCCGGCGTCCTCGAGTCCCGGTTAGTGTCCATCCGTCGCCGTCGTCCTCATGAAGCCGCCTTTTCGAGCCGTCACCGAGTACTCCGACAGCAGCCGCCGACAGAAGGAATCCGCCTGTCCCTTCTGTTTGACCCATCCAGGTGTTTGGAAGAGCTGCGGCCGTTCGTCAAGCGCCTGGGCCATGGCTCCGAACAACATCCCGCGTGGACCAACGTGTTCCGTGTGGAGTGTCAGAATCGCCCTGACCGGCCGACCGGCAGCTTTCGCCTGACGGCACCCCCCGCAGGCCCGAAGGATCTTACGCCGCCTGGCGGGTATAGCGATGATGCCATGGGCGTCTCGACGATGCGCCTTGCGTCTCGACCACGTCGTGGTGCTGAACGAAACCCATCTACGTCGCCTGCTGATTCTGCCAAGGCGATCGAGGCGCCGTCTTGACTTCGCAGATTCCCATGCCTTTCACTCGACTCGAGAACTCGACGCCGTAGACCCCGCCGCGGTCGCGCAGGAGATATCGAGGGGCAGTGTCCCAGGGGTGTTTCGCCCCACAGGCTTCGGTTTCAGCGGCAACGACCGGGCGCGGGCGACCGTCCGCGAGATCGCGTCGCTGCTCGCCTCCATCGGTGCCGGCCACGTCGGTCCCTCGGGCCACGGCGTGGACATCGCCCCGATCGTGGAGGCGGGGGGCATTCCCGCCATGTCCCTGGAGGTCCAAGACGACCGCTACTTCCTGTGTCACCACACGCCGGCGGACACGATCGACCGCCTCGATCCGGAGGAGGTGTCGCTCAACGTGGGTGCCGTGGCGGTGATGGCGTACGTGGTGGCCGATCTGCCGGAGCGGTTGGGGCATCGGGGGACGGCCGCGGCCGCCACCGTCCGGGCGCTCGGCTAGGGGCGGACGACCACACCGACCGCGATCGGTACGGCGCGCGCCAGCGCCGGCTCCTCCATCTCGACCGCCGCCAGCGCGACGCCCAGCGGAAAGGCGGCCATTCCGAACACGGTCCACACGAGGAAGTACCCACGCTCACGAGCGCGGTCAGCCGACCGAGGCGCGTCGCGCCTGGCCTGCCAACGGCCTGGCGGTAGCGCCACAGCATCGGGACCAAGGACGGCAGCATCATCGCCACCATCATCACGACCCATATGCCAAGGAACGACGCCGCGGCGCCGGGCCACGTCTGTCCGGGCATCCGCATCCACGCCATCGACATCGTCCAGCCGCCGGGCATCGGCATCTCGCCCATCGCCGACATGGACGCGCACCAGACGATCGTTCCCGCCGCGCTGGCCGCGAAGAGCAGCGCCGAGACGCCGAAGAAGGCTCGCTGGGAAGCTCGCTCGGAAACCATGCGTCGTGAGATCTCCAGTCCCGCGGTTGCGCTATGACGACCACGACTTCGCTCAGCCCTTGTTGTACTCGTCGTGGCGGCGCCACCAGACGCCCGTCTCGTTGCGCCCCTTGGGGGCGCGGTCGAGCCACTGGTACATGCCCCAGAGGCCGTCCAGTCCGCGTGCATAGGTGGAATAGGCGTGGTAGACGACTCCGTCCTCGAGCGCGAACGCGCTCATGCCCGGCCTCTCGCGCGTGTACGTGGCCGCGTCGGTTCCGGTCATGGCCGCGATCTCGGCGACAGGCCCCTCGTCGCCGGCTTTCCGGACCAGCGCGTTCAGCTGCCACGCCGCCTCGCGCCGGTAGTTGTACTCGATACCCCCCGCGCGCTGTTGCTCCTCGGTGAACCGGACGTTGAAGTCGAAGTTGAAGTCGCTGCCGAACGAGGACGCCCAGGGAAACGACCACCCCATCCGCCGCTTGTACGCCTGCAGCGTCGCGAGCGGCGCCCGCGACACCGCCGACAGCGTGACGTCGTGGTTGGCCAGGTGGACGACGAAGCCGTCGAACCCGTCCGCGATCGCCGAGCAGGACGGACACCCCGCTGCGTAGTCGGGCCCGAACATGAAGTGGTAGACGAGGAGCTGCGAGCGCCCTCGGAAGAGGTCTGCCAGCGAGGCGCTCCCCTCGTCGGACTCGAATCGGTACTCCTTGTCGATCCGGACCCACGGTAGCTCCTGCCGTCGCCGCGCCAGTTCGTCGCTGCGCCGGGTCAGCTCCTTCTCGGCCCCGAGCAGCTCGAGCCGGGCTGCAAGCCACTCTTCACGTGTCCCGGTCATGTGCTTCGTCTTCGTCTGGACGGTCATCGAACTTCCTCCTCGTTCGCCGGCGTCTCGGCCGGCGCGCTATTGGTGGGGGCCTGCGCTGCAGGCTTCGTACGGACCTTCTTCACGATCACGGCGCCAAGGCCGCCCGCCGATCCCGCTCCGACGGAAATCAACGCCAGGGTCGTCAGACAGGCAGGACACATCGCTCACCTCCTCGGCCGGGGGTGTGCTGATTCCGGCCTTCACTCCCATGGCGTTCGAGGGGGGGAGATTTCGACAGGGATTCCGAAAATTTCAGCTGCGACGGTCGAGCAGGAACCGCCGGATGGCGGGATTCTCGGTCAGCCCGATGGCGCGATCGTAGGACTCCAGGGCCTCTTTCGCCTGGCCGAGATGGCTGAGAAGGTGGGCGCGTACGGCCCAATAAGGCTGATAAGCCGCCACCGCGGCGCGGTCCAGCCCGTCCAGAAGCGTCAGTGCCTTGGCGGCTCCGCGCGTCTCGGACACCGCCGCGGCCTGCGCCACCCGGGCGCCGAGCGTCGGCGCGATGCGGATGAGGTGTTCGTAGAACACGACGATGGCGTCCCAGTCGGTGCGGCCGCTGCGCGCGCGCTCGGAATGGACCGACTGGATGGCGGCCTCGAGCTGGAACCGGCCGATCCGCCCGAGCCCCGCGGCCGCTTGGAGCTCGCGCTCAGCCTCGACGATCGACTCCGTTGACCACGCCGCCGGGTTCTGCTCCGAGAGCGGGACGTAGCTTCCCTCGGGGGTACGCCTCGCCGCGCGGCGCGCATCGCAGAAGAGCATCAAGGCGAGGAGCCCGCGCACTTCGGGCTCTTCGGGCATGCGCGTGCGGACCACGCGCGCCAGCCAGATCGCCTCGTCGGCCAGATCCTGCCCGCGCGCGTCGGCGCCCGCCGTCTCGTCACGGCCGAGACCATACGCGGCGTAGACGGCCTCGAGAACCGTGTCGAGACGGCGCGCCAGCTCGTGAGCTTCGGGGACCTGGAAAGGGACGCCCGCCTCGCGGATCTTGCGCTTCGCCCGCACCAGCCGCTGCCCCATGGCCGCGGGGGGAACGAGGAAGGCCTGCGCGATGCGCGCCGCGTTGAGGCCGAGGACCGTCTGCAGCATGAGCGGTGTGTGCAAGGCGGGGTCGATCGCCGGGTGGGCGCAGACGAACAACAGTTCGACGCGCCGGTCGGGAAACGAGTTGACGAAAGCCGGCGGCCCCGCGGTCCCCTCCGTGAGACGTCGAATCGTGTCCAGGTGATCGCTGCGCACGCGCCTCCGGCGGGCCTGGTCGATCAGACGATGCCGCGCGGCGGTGAGGAGCCACGCCTCGGGCTGCTGCGGCACGCCGTCGCGCGGCCAGGAGTTGAGGGCAGCGAGCAGCGCCTCTCCCAGCGCGTCCTCCGCGCCGGCCACGTCCCGCGTCTCGGAGGAGAGATAGGCGAGCAGGCGCCCGTAGGACGCGCGCGCCACGGCCTCGACTGCGTGCTGGGCATCGCCCATTGCGCTCAGGGACGAACGAACGTCTCGTGATAGTCAACGTCCACCGGCCGAATCTCCAGGGCGCCGACGGCGGCCGCGGGGCAGCGCGCGGCCCAGTCGAGGGCCGCGTCCAGGGACGGCAAATCGAGAATGATGAACCCGCCCAGTTCCTCCTTGGCTTCGGCGAACGGACCGTCCTGCACCAGCCGCCTGCCCTCCCTCAGGCGCACGGTCGTGGCCGTCGCCGCCTGCTTCAGAGGCGCCCCGCCGACATGGACGCCCGCCTCGACGAGGGCCTTGTGGTACGCGTGCCATGCGGCGATGTACGGGTCGCCCGCGGGGCCGTCCCGCCTGTTGACGTCGGCGGGGGGTTCATAGACGAGCATGATGTAGCGCATCGTGATCCTCCTATGGGCGTGCGGCCTGGCGCGGACCGCGATCGCTTCCAGGGAGATGACGGCCGGGGATCCGCGATTTCGACACGCGGCCGCGAATTGGATGGCCGATGGATCTCCGTTGCCACCTGATGATCGGCGGATAGTCCGCATGAACGCCGTTTTCGCCCCGACCTCGCGGTATCCGATTGCCCCGAAGGTCCGGTAACGAGTTCTGTCAGCCCGGCTGAGGCCCGTTCAGGCCCTTCTCGACCGCGCGACGTCCCGGAGCATACCTCGAAGACCGCCTGGTGGGAACACGGACCCCCTCTACCTCGACGGCCAGCAGGCCGTGCTCTACCGCTCGAAGCGGAGTCCCTTCCCGGGCCGGAAATTCGAGGCAATGGACCTCCTGGAGTGGCTCGCGCGCCTGAGCGACCACATCCCCGACGCCGGACAGCACCGGACGCTGTTCTACGCCGAGTACGCCAATCGCGTCCGGGGACAAGGGCCGCCTCCGTCCGACTCGACCCTGCCTCAAGGGGACCCGGCGCTCAGGCGTCGTTGCTCTGCAAGCTGGGCGAGACTCGTCGCCAGGGTCTTACCAGGTGGATCCACTCCTGGGCGCCCGCTGCGGCCAGCGCATGCGCCCTCGTTGCGTTCGTGACCGACTCTCTCACGATCGGCCGCATCCTCGACCACCTCGGCCTCAGCCCACCGGAGCGGGAGGGGCCCCCGCCGCCGGGCGAGGTCCTCCGCGTCGCCGAGCACGGTGAGGGCCGGGGGGGGCCGGGGCGGTGGGACTCGTCGTGGCTCCGCGTGGACGGCTGTTCCGGGCACTCAGCTTCACGATCACGGGCGGGAGGATCGTCGAGATCGACGTGGTCGCCGACCCCGGGCGGCTCCGCTAGCTCGACCTGGCGGTCCTGAACGACTGACGAGCCCGCGCTTGCGGCAGCGGTGACTGTGTCCCAGGAGTCGGGAGCAGAGCTGGGACGGCCGTGCGCGGTGGTCCGTTCGGGCAAGCGTCTCGGGTCAAGGACGCCATGGCGCATCGCGGTTCGGCGTCGCCCCCCGCCAACGCGAGCCTGATCGCCGCCCGAAAACGGGGACCCAAACGGGGACCCACTCCGCGGTCAAAACCCATCCCAACGGGTCACACCGCATCCCAAAGGCGCTCGCGGACCCGAAGTGACGAATCGCCAGGCCCAGCGCGGGATTTCGGCGTTCGGCGGGCGAAAAAA
>CAVPSB010000003.1:0-66571 GCA_963708025.1 uncultured Candidatus Rokubacteria bacterium
GGAGTCGCCCACCGCAGGCGTATGCCGCATACGCCGAGGATGGGCGACGACCGAGGACGACGCGATGCGAAGCTCATCGGTCCCGCGCTACCCGAGGTCGGCTTGGCGGCGTCGCGGTGCCCGCGAGATTCCGACGATCTTGCCGTTCCGGCGCGCCCGCCGGCTCTCGCCGTCGGCCGCGTGCGCCACCGGCCAGCCTCCGGTGCCGGTCAGACGCTTGGACGCCTGCACGAGCGCTTCCGTCCCCGGGCGTGGGCTGGTGGCCGCCGGCTCCGCGCGACTGTCGTAGAAGCGGGCGATCTCGGCCAGCCGGGCCACCGGGATCTGGCCGAACGCCTGGGTGACCGTGGGGTCGAACTGGGTCCCCGCGAGCCGGAGGACCTCGGCGACGGCAGTGTCGATCGACATGGCGCTGCGGTAGGGCCGGTTCGAGGTCATGGCGTCGAAGGCGTCGGCGACCGCGATGACGCGGGCGGCCAGCGGGATCTTGTCGCCCTTCAGCCCGTCGGGGTAGCCCTGGCCGTCGTAGCGCTCGTGGTGCGCCTTGATGACCTCGGCTTCCTGGGCGAGGAAGCGCAGCGGCCTGAGGATCCGCGCTCCGTTCACCGGGTGCGCACGCATGAGGGCCGATCCCTCGTAGGTCAACGCCCCCGGCTGCCGGTACACCGAGTCGTTGATCACCAGCTTTCCGAGGTCGTGCAGGACGCCGGCCCGTCGCGCCATCGCCACCTGGTTCGCCGAGAGACCCATGGCCTTGGCGATCTCGCCCGCGTAGAGCGACACCCGGGCCGAATGGCCCTTGAGGTACAGGTCCTTGGCTTCCAGGGCGATGACGAACGACGAGATCGTATCGATGACGTTGCTCTCCAGGCTTTCGCCGAGCAGGACCTTCTGGAGCGCGACCGCGATGGTCCGGGCATAGCCGGGCAGCAGCGCCTTCTCGTCGGGCTGGAAGGCGGTGCCGGCCTTCCGGCCCACGCACAGGAGGCCCATGGGCTTCTCGGTCCCCGGGATCACCGTGACGACCGCCGCGAAGCCTCGGGCGTTCCCGTTGAGGATCGCGGCCTCGATGTCGCCGGTCCGGTACAGCTCCTCGCCGGCGCCATTGACGGTGGTCAGCAGCTCGGCGGCGAGCGCCCGGTCGCCGAACTGGGTGGCGGTCGGGTTGCCATCCTGGTCGTGAAGCAGGGCCACGCCGGCGTCGCCGGTGAGACCGCGAACGGTCTGCTCCAGGGCCTGCTCCAGGAACGTCCCGGTGTCGAAGCCCTGGAGCGCGATGTCCCCGATCCGGAAGAGGGCCTCGAGGCCGAACGGCGCGCGACCGACCAGGTCCGGTTGGGCCTGCTGGGTCCCCGGCACCGGCTGGCGGCGGTCCTCCTGGAGGCGGCGGAGAAGCTGCTGCACCTGATCCAGCGCCTTGTCCAGCGAGAGAGCCTGGATGTCGGCGAGGGCGGGGTCAACCACGCGCCCCGGGGGCGAGGCCGCGGTCCGGGGGCGGGCCGGCTCCTCCGGTGGGCTCGCCGGCGCGCTTCGCCGCAGGCGATCGTCCTGGACCCGCTGGATGAGCCGCTGGACCTCGTCGACGGTGAACGGCTTCTTCAGGTAGTCGTAGGCCTGGTTCCGGAGGCCGACGACGAGCGGCTCGGCGGCGGCCGCCCCCGTGAGCACGACCGGCGCCCCCAGCTGCTTGGCCTTGACGGCGCGCAGCAGCTCGGCCGCTCCGAGTCCCGGTAGCTCGACGTCGGCGACGACGAGGTCGAATGGCTGGCCGGGGGTCGCGAGGAGCTGCAGGGTGTCCTCGGCGGTGGAGGCCGTGGCCGCCACGCAGCCGTTCGAGGTGAACGCGAAGGCCATGAAGCGGAGGACCAGGGAGTGAGGGTCGATCAGCAGGACGCGTAATTCCTGGAGGCCTCGCGGCCCAACGCCCTGGTTGTCGGTCATGCGCCGAGATCCTTTCCTGCGGCTGGTTGTCCCACTCGAGACCGAGCCCGGTCGGACGAGGGCCGGTCACGAGATGCAACAGGAGGACCAGGCGGGAGGGGACGCGCCGGCCGGGCCCGGTTTTCCACCGCGACGCCGGTAACGAGCCGGCAGAGCCTCGACTTCGCGCCGGGTTTCGCGGGGTGGCGAATCGGGCGCCATTCGAGGGGCAGGCGGCCCGGCGACGGCCGGCGGTGCCCGGCTGTGTCAGGTGGGGGAGCCGGAATTGTCCAGTGGCCAGAAAGGAGCGGCTGCCGCGTAGCCGATCGGCGCTCCTTCGCCCCCAGCGGGGCGAGACCGCCCCGCCCGGGCGCCGCCGCCGGCTGGGCTCGCGTCGTTACCGTCGGATCCACGGTTCCGGAGCTCATGGGTCTTGGGCTTTCCACGAAAGGGGCGCACTCTCGATGATCACACGAGGACCGCGCGCTTCACGCGTTGTTTCACCGCGTCGCCGCGACGACGGAATGCCAGCTGGCCAAAACCTCACCGCTCGCGAAGTGGACCTGGCTCGTTTTGTGCCTTTTCGACATTGGCAATAACCGAGATTTGGCAATTCGCGAAAAGCGCACTTCGAGTGCCGCTCTGACAGAAAGCCGTGATTCCCGTCACTTGGCCGATTCCCACATGGCACCGTGGCGCTTTTCCGCTCTGGCACGGAAGCTGCTCAAGCAACGGCCCGCACAGAGGAGGAATGCACATGCGAATCCTGATCGTCAACGACTCGGCCACCATGCGCCGGATCATCCGGAACAACCTCAAGGCGATGGGCTACGAGACGGTGGTCGAGGCTGACAACGGCCAGTCCGCCCTGGCGAAGATCGCCTCCGACGCGATCGAGTTCGTGATCGCCGACTGGTCCATGCCGGTGATGGACGGCCTCGAGCTGGTCAAGGCGATCCGTTCCAGCCCGAAGCACGCGAAGTTACCGGTGCTCATGATCACCGCGGCCGATCAGGAGGATCACATCGTCCAGGCCATCCAGGCCAACGTGAACGGGTACATCGTCAAGCCATTCGAGCCCGAGGTCCTGACGACGAAGATCCAGCAGATCCTCAACGGCGCGGCGAAGGCCTGAGCCATGCGTGGTCGGTCTTGGGAAGAACGGCTGTCGAACCGAGAAAGGGCCAGTGCGATGAAGCCGGACGAAAGAGTACCTGACATGAACAAGGAGCTCCTCTCTGCCGCCAAGGGCGAGCCTGGCCGGAACGCCGACTCGGTGAGCGCCACCGACCTGCTGGTCAATCTCGGGCAGTGCCAGCGGGCGATCCGGAGCCTACTCCATGCGGCCGTGGCCGGCCTCATTCCCATCTCCAAGCAGACGCTGCCGTCGATGACGTTCACGCTGACCGGGCTGATTCACGCCACCGAGATGGCGGCCAACAAGGTGCTCGACGAGGCCGAAGGGCTCGGCAGCGATCGGGATCGGCTGGGGAAGGCGCTGGCTCGGCTGGAACCTTTCCTGAACGGTGGCGACCCGACGGCGAGGAAGGCGTGGGCGGAAGTGACGGAGTGCAGCCAGCAGATCGGCAAGCGGGTGATGTCCATCATGTCGGCCATGGCGTTCCAGGACCTCACGTCCCAGCACCTGGCCAGCGCGATCAAGTCCGTGGAGGAGGTCCGGGAGCGGCTGACCGAGGTGCTGGCGATGCTCGACCTGCCGACGGAGGAGCAGGAGCTGGCCCCCGGCCGCGCCAAGATGGGGGCCCCGGTCCCTCCGACCGACGGATCGCGCCAGGCGCTCGCCGACCAGCTCTGGGCCGAGATGAGAGAGCGATAGCGCTCGGGGCGGAGGGCGTATGAGCGCCAGGATCCTGGTCGTGGAGGACTCGCAGAGCATCCGCCGGCTGATCCGGGCGGCGCTGGAGAGCGATGGCTACGAGGTGATGGAGCGGGGCGACGGCGAGTCGGGTCTGGCGGGGCTGCAGGAGGCGCCGCCCGACCTGGTGATCACCGACGTCTACATGCCGGGCATGGACGGGTTGAGCCTGGTCCGGTCCATCCGGGCGCTCCGCGCCTTCCGCTTCCTGCCGATCCTCATCATCACCACCGAGTCGGGTGACACCATGAAGCAGAGCGGCCGGGCGGCGGGAGCGACGGGCTGGATCGTGAAGCCGTTCAACGACGAGCAGCTTCGCCAGGTCGTGGCTCGATTCCTCCGAACGAAAGGCAGCGCGGCGTGAACCTCGACCCGACCCGGGAGCTGTTCTTCGAGGAGGCCGCCGAGCTCCTGCGCGACTTCGAGGACGGGCTGCTCCGGCTCGAGCAGACGGAAGGCGACCGCGAGGTCCTCAACCGGGTCTTCCGCAGCGCCCACACGCTCAAGGGCAACAGCGCGATGCTCGGCTTCACCGCCATCGCCCGGTTCACCCACGCCCTCGAGAACGTCCTCATGCGGCTCCGGGCGGGCGAGATCGCGGTCACGCGGCCGGCCGCCGACACGCTCCTGGCCTCCGCCGACGTCCTCCGCGACCTCCTCCGCCAGGCCCGGGAGAACGAGAGCGGCGAGGTGCCCCGGTTCGACGAGGTGCTGGAGGCGCTCCAGACATTCGCGCGGACGGGGGAAGCGGTCGGCCCACCCCGGGTGGAGGCGCCCGGTCGGGCGGAGCCCGCGGCCGAGGTCTGGTACGAGATCCAGCTCGCACCGCCTCGCGACCTGCTACGCCGGGGACTCGACCCGGTTCGAATCCTCGACGCGCTCGGTGAGCTGGGCACGCTGGATCGGGTGGAGCCCCACGTCCCCGGGCTGCCGCCGCTAGAGGACATGGATCCCGAGGACGCCTACCTCGGGTTCACCGGCTGGCTTCGGAGCCGCGAGCCCCGGGAGCGGATCGAGGCGTGCTTCGAGTTCGTCGCCGCCGCCGACGCCGTCCGGATCGCGACCCACTCGGGTCGGGGTCCCGAGCCAGGGGAGGCGGAGCGGCCTGCCCCGGCGCGGTCGGGGGAAGCGGGGGGCGGCGGGGCCCGGGCGGCGGAAGGCGATGGCACGGATGCCCTGCGGTTGAGCGCAACCATCCGGGTTCCCACCGAGAAGGTGGACCGCCTGATCAACCTGGTGGGCGAGCTGGTGATCACCCAGTCCATGGTGGCCCGCATCGTCACCGACTTCACGCCGGAGTCCCTGGGGGCGCTGCGAGACGCCGTCGGGCAGATGGACCGACACGCCCGTGATCTTCAGGAGCGGGTGATGGCGGTCCGAATGCTGCCCATCCGGACGGTGTTCAACCGCTTCCCGCGGGTGGTCCGGGACCTGGCCCAGGCGCGCGGCAAGCAGGTCCGCATCGAGGCGGCCGGCGAGGAGACGGAGCTGGACAAGAGCATCATCGAGCTGATCAGCGATCCGCTGACCCACCTGGTGCGGAACGCGGTGGACCACGGAATCGAGCGGCCCGAGGTCCGGCGGCAGGCCGGCAAGGACGAGGTCGGTTGCATCAAGCTGCGGGCGTACCAGCTCGGTGGGAACATCTACATCGAGGTCGGGGACGACGGCGCCGGGCTGAACCGGGAGCGAATCCTGGCCAAGGCCATCGAGGGGCAGCTCGTCTCGCCCGACGAGCCGCTCGACGACGAGCAGGTCTTCGCCCTGATCTTCCTGCCCGGCTTCTCGACGGCCGAGCAGATCGACGAGGTCTCCGGCCGCGGGGTCGGCATGGACGTCGTCAAGCGGAACCTGGAGGCTCTCGGCGGATCGGTCTCCATCCGGAGCGAGCCGGGGCACGGCACCACGTTCCGGGTGAAGCTGCCGCTGACCCTGGCCATCCTCGACGGCCAATCCGTCCAGGTCGGCGGCGAGACCTACATCCTGCCGCTGGTGTCGATCGTCGAGTCGGTCCAGCCCAGGCGCGGCGACCTCAACGCCGTGTTCGGGTCCGGCGAGACCGTCACGGTGCGCGGGCAGGTCCTGCCCATGCTGCGACTCCACCGGCTCTTCGCCATCGCGCCGCGGTCCGAGGATCCAACCCGGGGGCTGGTGGTCATCGTCGAGCACGACGGCCGCAAGGTCGCGCTGCTCGTGGACGATCTGCTGGGCCAGCAGCAGGTGGTGATCAAGAGCCTGGAGACGAACTTCCAGAAGCTCCCCGGGCTGGCCGGCGCGACCATCCTCGGTGACGGGAGAGTCGCGCTCATCCTGGACGTGCCCGGGCTGGCGGCCCTGGGCCGGTCGGCCGCCCGTCAGCCGCGGCCGGCTCCGGCCGGGACGAGGGTGGAAGCGGAGGCCCTGGCCGGGTCGCCGGGATGAGCGGCGCCGGCCGATGCCGCCCTGGCCAGTCGTGACGGGATGCGGGGAAAGGAGATAGCCATGCAACAGTTCGACGCGCTCGGTACACAGATCGGCTTCACCACCGACGGGAGCCAGTACCTCACGTTCTCCCTGGGGCAGGAGGAGTACGGGGTCGAGATCCTGAAGGTCCAGGAGATCAAGGGATACTCGGCGATCACCCCGATCCCCAACACGCCCGTCTACCTGAAGGGCGTGATGAACCTCCGGGGGAACATCATCCCGGTGGTTGACCTGCGATCGAAGCTGGCGATGGCCGAGGCGCCTTACAACCAGTTCACGGTGATCGTGGTCGTGACGGTCGGCGCCAAGACGATCGGGCTGGTCGTGGACGCGGTCTCCGACGTGCTGAGCATCCCGAAGACCGACATCCAGGAGACCCCGGACTTCGGCGCCCAGGTGGACGCCGGGTTCATCAGCGGCATGGCCAAGGCGGGGGACCGCCTGGTGGTGCTGCTGGACATCGAGAAGGTCCTGGGGAGCGCCGTCGGCCACGCGGTGGCGGCGGTCGGCGCCGCCGGGGCGGCCGGCTAGGGCCCGGCCAGAGGCAGAGGAGACGACCGTTCATGTGGTTCTTGCACGCGCTCCGGGGTCTCGGGATCACCACGAAGCTGATCGTGCCGTTCATCGCGATCTTCGGGCTGGCCGTCGCCGGGCTCGGCATGATCTTCGTCGAGCGCCAGGGCGGCGCCCTGTCCGACGCCCTCGCCAAGAAGGCCGAGATCCTGGCCCGGAACCTCGCCACCGCGCTCGGGGAGCCCTTCGCCGCCGGCGACGCCGGCCTCGCCCAGCAGCTCCTGGACGCCGCCAAGCGGTCGGACGAGGACACCGTCTACGCCATCGCCCTGAGGCCGGACGGGCGGGTGCTGGCCAGCACCGACGGGTCGCTGCGCAACCAGACGCTGGCCCGGACCGAGCTGGAGGCCGGCGCCCTGAGGGCGAGCGACTTCTTGCGGCAGGGGACGAGCGACCCGGACGTGTTCGAGGTCGCGATGCCCATCAGCCGTCAGGGGGCGCGCCTGGGCGTGCTGCGGATCGGGGTCTCCACGCATCAGCTGCAGACGCTGGCCCGGAAGGGCGCCTGGAGCGTGGCCGTGGTAGCGCTGATCGGGCTGGGGGTCGGCGGGGCGGTCTACTTCTACGTGGCCCGGCTGGTCGCCCGCCCACTGCGGGAGGTGGTCACGCGGCTCGATCAGCTGGCCGCCGGCGACGCGGACCTGACCCTCCGCCTGGAGGTCCGATCGCTCGACGAGGTCGGGCACCTCTGCCGGGCCCTGAACACGTTCCTGGACAACCTGCACCGGCTGGTCGGGCAGATCCGGGCGACCGCGTATCAGGTGGGGGGGCGTCCCGGCAGCTCTCCGAGGCCTCGACGCAGCTCTCCAGCCGCGCCCAGGAGCAGGCATCGGCGCTGGAGCAGACCGCGGCTTCCCTGGAGGAGATCACGGGGACGATCAAGCAGACCGCGGACAATGCCCGGCAGGCCAGCCAGCTGGCGGTGGGATCTCGGGAAGCCGCCGAGACGGGCGGGCAGGTGGTCACGACGGCGGTGACGGCCATGAGCGAGATCAATCGGGCGTCCAAGAAGATCGCCGACATCATCACGACGATCGACGAGATCGCCTTCCAGACGAACCTGCTCGCGCTGAACGCAGCGGTGGAGGCGGCCCGGGCCGGGGAGCAGGGGCGGGGGTTCGCCGTGGTGGCGGCCGAGGTACGGAGCCTGGCCCAGCGGAGCGCGCTGGCGGCCCGGGAGATCAAGACCCTCATCCAGGATTCGGTGCAGAAGGTCGGGGACGGGTCGTCCCTGGTGAACCGGTCGGGACAGAACCTCGAGGAGATCGTGGCCTCCGTGAAGCGGGTGACGGACATCATCGCGGAGATCGCGGCGGCCAGCGGGGAGCAGTCCCAGGGGATCGACCAGGTGAACCGGGCCGTGTCACAGATGGACCAGGTGGTGCAGTCGAACGCGGCCAACACCCTGGAGCTGTCGTCGACCGCCCGGACGCTGGCCGTCCAGGCGGGGGAGCTGCAGTCGCTGGTCGGGCGCTTCACCCTCGAGCACGGGCGCGGCTCGCCCCCGGCGGTGGCGCCGGCCTCGGTGCCGCCGGCCGGCCTCGCGACGCCGGCTGGGAACGGGCGGCGGGCGGCACTGGAGCCCGTCCTGGTGACCGGTGGCTCGGGGAACGGCCGGGGGCCGAGCAAGACGGACGGGTTCGAAGAGTTCTGACCGAGCGCGAGTTCAACTGCCAGGAGCCGAAGGGAGGAGCACATGCGACGCCGGGCCCGAGTCAGCCTCACGATTCTGGTCACGTTCCTGACGGCCGTCGCCGGCGCGGCGAGCTTCGAGATGACGGCGGCCGTCCAGGCCGAGCTCGACAAGCAGAAGACGGTCATCGCCTCGTGGGCGGCCAACCCCGTCATCGTCAACGCCGTCCTGGAGCAGAACCGAAAGGGTCCGATCGGCGGCATGGACAACGCCAAGTGGAAGGTGACGCGGCGAAGCGATCCGGTGGTGGCGGGCTTCCAGACGAGCCCGGCCGGGCAGCTCCTCAAGACCAAGCTCACCGAGAGCCAGGGGGCGGTCAGCGAAGCGTTCCTGAACGCGGCCCAGGGTGAGAAGGTCGCCTTCGTGGAAAAGACCACGAGCTACATCCACCGGGGCGCCGCGAAGTTCGACGTGCCGTTCGGCACCGGGAAGGCGTGGCAAGGGCCGGCCGAGTTCGACGAGTCGTCCCAGACCTATGCCATCCAGGTCTCGGTGCCGGTGCTGGCCGAGGGCAAGCCGATCGGGGCGCTGGTGGTCGGGGTGAACCTATCCTATCTGGAAAAGCTCGCCAAGAAATGAGTGGCGGGAGCTCCGGGGAACCTTCGTAGGGGGTGATGGCCGTGATCGGCAACCGGCTCTCGATCCGGGTCAGGCTGGCGACCATCTGCGCCGGCCTGGCGCTCCTCACCGGCGTGGTGGGCGCGCTGGGAGTGTGGGCGTTCTGGACCGTGAACGCCACCCTCCAGATCGCGATGACTCAGAGTCTCCCGGCCCTCAACGAGCTTCTGCTGGCCGATGGCGACATCCAGCAGGCCGTGATCGCCGAACGCAGCCTGATGTTCATGAAGGGTGACACGCCCGAGGCGAAGAGCCAGGTCAAGAGTCACGCCGAGCGGCTGAGCTCGCTCGGCCAGCGCTGGAAGAGCTACACGGAGCTGGCTCCCGACGACGAGGAGAGGAATCGCTGGGCCGCCTTCGAGGGGGCCCGGCTGGAGTGGGCCGAGGCCTCCCGGGAGGTGCTCAAGGTCCTCGCCCAGGACACTCCGGGGGCCCGGCGTGACGCGATCGACCTCTCGATGGGGGAGGGAGCGGTGAAGGTCGAGAAGACCCGCCGGATCCTGGCCGGGCTGATCGACCGGCGCCTCGATCTGGTGCGGAGCCAGGCGGCCGCCGAGGCGGCGCGGGTGACGCGCATGGGCTGGTGGATCCTCGGCGTCGTCATCGGCGCCTTCGTGGTCGCCGCCGGCGCCAGCCTCGCGATGGCGCGGTCGATCGCGCGACCCCTGGGCGAGACGGTGGACCTGGTCCGGGACATCGCCGAGGGAGCGGGAGACCTGACCAAGCGGCTGCACGTGTCCGGCCGAGACGAGATCGCCGAGCTCAGGCGGTGGTTCAACGTCTTCATGGAGCAGCTCAACGCGATCATCGGCCAGGTGAACGTGCTCGCCCTTCAGGTCGCCGGCGCGGCTCGGCAGCTTTCGGCCGCCAGCGGGCACCTCTCCAACGGCAGCCAGGAGCAGGCCTCGAGCCTCGAGGAGAGCGCGGCCAGCCTGGAGGAGATCACCGGGACCGTGAAGCAGAACGCGGACAACGCGCGGGAGGCGAACGAGCTGGCGCACGGCTCCCGCGAGACGGCCGAGAAGGGCCAGGAGGTCGTGTCGGCGGCGGTGCAGTCGATGACCGAGATCACTCGCGCGTCCGGTCAGATCACCGAGATCATCACGGTGATCGACGAGATCGCGTTCCAGACGAACCTGCTGGCCCTGAACGCCGCCGTCGAGGCGGCGCGGGCCGGTGAGCAGGGACGAGGCTTCGCGGTCGTCGCGGCGGAGGTGCGCAGCCTCGCCCAGCGGTCGGCGGTCGCCGCCAAGGAGATCAAGGCGCTGATCCGGGACTCGGTGGCCAAGGTGGAGCAGGGCTCCGGCCTGGTGACCCGGTCGGGTCAGACGCTCGACGAGATCGTCGGCTCGGTCAGGCGGGTGACCGACATCATCCGGGAGATCGCGAACGCGAGCAAGGAGCAGTCGCAGGGGATCGACCAGGTCAACCGCGCGGTGAGCCAGATGGACCAGGTCGTGCAGACCACCGCGGCGCAGACGGAGGAGCTGTCGTCGACGGCGCGGGCGCTGGCAGCTCAGGCCGAGGAGCTGCGGGGAGTGGTGGGGCGGTTCCGGCTGGCGACGGAGCTGGTGGCATCGCCGCCATCGGCCCGAAGCCGGACGACCGGGCCCCGGCGGCCGATCCCGGCCGTCGAGCCCTCCCCGCGACCGGCCAGGGCCCTGGCCGGGGCGGCCGTCAGTGGCGGGGGCGCCGGTGACGGCGGCTTCGAGGAGTTCTGACCGGTGGCTGTGCGGAGCCCGCGGGTCTTCCTGGGCGACGAGCCGGGCCGCCGCGGCCGGTCGAGCTGAGCGCGGCATGGATCGCCCCCGCCCCGCGTCCGCAGCCGGGACCGTCGGCATCGAGCTGCCGGTGGTGCCCGGACAGTTCGTGATCACCGAGCGGGAGTTCCAGCAGTTCCGCGCGCTCGTCCTGCAGCAGACGGGGATCGCGCTCGGGGACAGCAAGCGCCAGCTCGTGTGCTCCCGGCTGGGGAAGCGGCTGCGGCACTACGGCTACTCGACCTTCAGCCAGTACTACGAGCACCTGGCCGAGCGGGATCCCGAGGGCCAGGAGCTGCTCCGGATGATCAATGCGATCACGACCAACAAGACCGACTTCTTCCGGGAGGCCCACCACTTCGACTTCCTCCGGTCCGCCGTCCTGCCGGCGATGCTGACCGAGGCCGGGACCGGCGGCGCCCGGCGCCTCCGGATCTGGAGCGCCGGCTGCTCGAGCGGAGAGGAGCCGTACAGCATCGCCCTCACGGTCCTCGAGGGGCTGCCCCGGCCCTGGGCGTGGGACGCCAAGATCCTCGCCTCGGACATCGACACCGAGATGCTGGCGAGGGGGCGCGAGGGCGTGTACACCGAGGACCGGATGAGCACCATCCCGGTCGAGCTACGGGAGCGCCACTTCCTGCGGGGCCGGGGGAGCCGGGAAGGACTGGTGTGCGTGCGCCCCGAGCTGAAGGACCTGGTGGCGTTTCGCCGGATCAACCTGCGAGATGAGAGCTGGCCGATCCGGACCGTTTTCGACTGCATCTTCTGCCGCAACGTCATCATCTACTTCGACCGGGCTCTGCAAGAAGGCCTCGTCAGCCGCTTCGTCGAGCTGCTCAAGCCGGGGGGCTACCTGTTCCTCGGACACTCGGAGTCGCTGCTCGGGATGCGCCTGGGCCTCAGGTACGTGGGCAACACCGTCTATCAGAAGGCGAGCGGCGACGCGCCTGCCGGACAGGGAGGGCATCGTGGTTGAGCGGCCCGAGGTGACGATTCACATCGGGCAGGTGTACGCGACGCGGGAGCCGACCATCATCAAGACCATCCTCGGCTCCTGCATCGCCGCCTGCCTGCTGGATCCGGTGGCTCGGGTGGGAGGGATGAACCACTTCATGCTGCCGGCTCCCGCCAACGGCTCCGGAACCGGGGACGGCTCCACCTTCGGGATTCACGCGATGGACCTCCTCATCGGTGCCGTGCAGAAGGCCGGCGGCGACCGGCGACGGATCCAGGCCAAGCTGTTCGGGGGGGGACACGTGCTCCGGATGGGGGCCACCGGCAACAGCGTGCCGGAGCGGAACATCCAGTTCATCGAGGAGTTCGTGAGGACCGAGGGGATCTCGGTGGCGAGTCGCGACCTGGGCGGGTACCTGCCCCGGCGGATTCACTTCTACACCGACACCGGCAAGGTGCTGGTGAAGCGTCTGGGCCAGCACATGCTGCGCCAGACCCAGACCGAGGAGAAGGAGCACATTCGCGCGACCGCCCAGGTCGCTCCCAGCTTCGGCGAGATCACCCTGTTCGGGGACTCATCGGGAGCGTGAGGCCGGCATGAAGCGGAAGATCCGGGTGCTGGTGGTGGACGATTCGGCGGTCATGCGCCAGATGCTCACCGACCTGCTCTCGCGCGATCCGCAGATCGAGATCGTCGGCACCGCCCCCGACGCGTACATCGCGCGCAGCAAGATCGTCAAGCTCGAGCCCGACGTGCTGACCCTGGACGTCGAGATGCCGCGCATGGACGGGCTGACCTTCCTGGAAAAGCTGATGCGGGCGCGACCGATGCCGGTGGTGATGGTGTCGTCGCTGACCCAGCGGGGCGGGGAGACCACCCTCCGGGCGCTGGAGCTGGGGGCGGTCGATTTCGTGCCCAAGCCCTCGCCGGACGTGATCGCGCGGATGCCGGAGGTGATCCCCGAGATCCTGGAGAAGATCAAGGCGGCCGGCGAGGCCCGGCCCCGACTGGCGGCCCGGCCCGCCCCGGCCACGGTCCGGCCTCCCCGTCCGGTGATCCGGCGCCGGCCGATGGCCGACGGGGCGGCCCGCGTCATCGTGCTGGGAGCCTCCACCGGCGGCACCGAAGCGATCCGCGAGTTCCTCATGGAGATGCCACCGGACGGGCCGGGCATCGTGATCGTCCAGCACATGCCGGAGAAGTTCACGAAGATCTTCGCCGACCGCTGCGATGCGCTCGGAGCCATGCGGGTCAAGGAGGCCGAGGATGGGGATCGGGTGCTGCAGGGCCACGTGCTCATCGCGCCTGGCAACTACCACATGAGGCTCCACCGGAACGGGGTGGGTTACGCCGTCAGCGTGGACCAGAGCCCGCCGGTCAACCGGCATCGGCCCTCCGTGGACGTGCTGTTCCAGTCCGCCGCCGAGGCGGTGGGTGGCAACGCCGTCGGTGTGATCCTCACCGGGATCGGCGCTGACGGCGCCCGGGGCCTGCTGGAGATGAAGCGGACCGGCGCCCGGACGATCGCCCAGGACGAGGCGACGTGCGTGGTGTTCGGCATGCCGCGGGAAGCCATCGCGCTGGGGGCAGCCGATCACGTTCTGCCCATGTCGAAGATCTGTCGCATGTCCCTCGAGCTAGCCGACGCGTCGGGCTCGGGTCCGGTGAGCTGAGGCGGAGAAGGAGGACCCCTCGATGCCCTGGGAAGTGGACCCCGGCCGGAGCCGCGTGACGGTGAGCGGGCAGCTCGACATCTTCGAGGCGGCGCCGCTGCACCAGGCGCTGATCGAGCTCGCCCACGCGGGCCGGCCCTGCCACGTTGACCTCGCCGGCTGCGAGGACCTGGACAGCTCGGCGCTGCAGATCTTCCTGGCGTTCCGCCGGGCCTGCGAGGATCGGGGCGGCCGGGTCGCGTTCGCCGGCGCCCAGGGCCGGGTGGCCCGACTGCTGCAGTGGTTCGGGCTCGACGGCGAGGCCCGCCAGTAGCCGATCAGTAGCCGATCAGCCCCCCTCGAGCTTCTTCCGGAGGGTCTGGCGGGAGATTCCCAGGTTCTTGGCGGCCAGGCTCTTGTTCCCCTTGGCCCGCTGCACCGCCTGGAGGATGTAGGCGCGCTCCATGTCGGCCAGGGTCCCCATCTCGGCCGACGCCGTGACGGGGAGCGCCGTCTCGTCGGTGACCGGCACCACGAACGGCGGCGGCAGGTGCTGGGGCTGGATCCAGTCCGACGCGCTCAGGATGACCAGCCGCTCGATCAGGTTCTTCAGCTCGCGCACGTTGCCCGGCCAGCCGTAGCCCATCAGGAGCTTCTCGGTCTCGGGGGCGAGCCCCCGGATACTCTTGTGGAACGTGGTGTTCAGCTCCGTCAGGAAGTGCCGGGCCAGGGGGAGGAGGTCCTCCTTGCGGGAGCGCAGGGGTGGGATGGTCACCGGGATGACGTTGAGGCGGTAGAACAGGTCTTCCCGGAACTTCCCGTCCTTGACCATGGCCTCCAGTGGTCGGTTGGTGGCCGCGACGATCCGCACGTTGACCTTGATGTCCCGGGTGCCGCCCACCCGGCGCACTACCCGCTCCTGGAGCGATCGCAGGAGCTTGGCCTGGCTCCCGGCCGACATCTCGCTCACCTCGTCGAGGAACAGGGTGCCCCGGTCCGCCAGCTCCATCAGTCCCTTCTTGGTGGCCTTGGCGTCGGTGAACGAGCCCTTCTCGTGGCCGAACAGCTCGCTCTCGAACAGGGTGTCCGTGATGGCGGCGCAGTTGACCTCCATGAAGGGGGAGTCCCGCCGCGGCCCTTCGTAGTGGAGGCCCTTCGCCACCAGCTCCTTCCCGGTGCCGCTCTCGCCCAGGATGAGGATCGTCTGGGCCTCGCTCTGGGCCAGCTGGCGGACGATCTGGCGGAGGTGGCGGGTGGCCTCCGAGTCGCCGACCAGCCGGTTGACCCCGTACTGCCGGGCCTGGATCCCGTGAAGCCGGTTGATCTCCCGCCGGGCCTTGACCTCGTCGAGTGCGCGCGCGACCGCCAGGCGGAGCTTGTCCAGGGGCTCGAAGGGCTTTTCCAGGTAGTCGCTGGCCCCGTACTTCATGGCCTCCACGGCACTCGGAATCTGTCCGAAGGCCGTGATCATGACCACCGCGGCGTCCGGCCGACGCGCCTTGAGGGCCTTGAGGATGTCGATGCCGTCGGCGTCGGGGAGGCGCAGGTCGAGCAGGATGACGTCGGGGTCCACATCGTCGGCGAGCTGGAGCCCCTCGGCGCCGGTGCCGGCTCCGTGGACCTCAACCTGATCCTGACCCAGGACCCGGGTCAGGAGGGCGCGGACGTTCTTCTCGTCGTCGATGACCAGGACGCTATCCATCGGACCGAGCTAAAATACGCGCCTGGTCAATTTCTTGTCAATCTTTGCCTTCGGGGGGTCTCGAGGCTCGTGGGGGACCCGGCCTCCGAGGGGACACCCCGGGGTGAAAGGGGGAGCCATGGGTGGCGGGACCGTGCTGGTGGAGCAGGCGGACGGCATCGCGACGGTGACGCTGAACCGACCCGACGCGCGGAACGCGCTCGACCTCGTGATGCGGGAAGAGCTGGAGGCGACCCTGGCCGGCCTGGAGGCCGAGCCGACGGTGCGAGTGCTGGTGCTGCGGGGGGCCGGCGAGCACTTCTGCGCCGGCGGCGACGTCAAGTTCATGCAGGCCAGCCGGATGTCGGCCAGCGAGGGCCAGCAGCGGGTCGAGGCGATGAACCGGGCGATCCTGGCGCTGGCGCGCTTCCGCACGCCGACCATCGCCATGGTGGACGGGTACGCCGTCGGCGCGGGCTGCAACCTGGCCCTGGCCTGCGACCTGGTGGTCGCATCGGATCGCGCGCGGTTCGGCGAGGTCTTCGCCCGCATCGGGCTCATTCCGGACGGAGGCGGCATCTACCTGCTGCCGCGGCGGGTGGGCCTGGCCCGGGCGAAGGAGCTGGTCTTCACGGCGGAGATCATCGAAGCCGCCGACGCCGAGCGGATCGGCCTGGTCAATCGCGTCGTCCCGACCGGCGAGCTCACGGCCCAGACCCAGGCGCTCGCCCGGCGGATCGCCGCCGGACCGCCCCGGGCTCATGCGATGGCCAAGTCGCTGCTCAACCGGTCGTTCGCTCTCGACCTCGAGACCAGCCTGGCCTGGGAGGGGCTGGCCCAGGGCATGATGATCGAGTCGGAGGATCACCGCGAAGGGCTGACGGCCTTCTTCGAGAAGCGCTCGCCCAGGTTCACCGGCCGCTAGTGCCGTTCCAACCTGTTCCAGCCAATGCGTTCGAGGAATGCGGCAAGTCCGTGCTTCAAGAATCTTGCCCATTTTGCCTCATGTAGTTGGAACGGCACTAGGACCCTTGAGCGCGGTTGAGTGAAACCGCGCGCCGGACGGGCGATTCCTTTCCTTGACACTGCTCGGAAGCCAATAGTACGGTAAGCGGGGCGGCGGCGCTCCGAGAGGCGAACATGAAGAAGTCGAAGATCATCGGGACCGGGATGGCGGTGCCCGACTGCGTGGTGGACAACCACCTGCTGGCGCGGTGCTTCGCGACGTCCGACGAGTGGATCACCCAGCGCACCGGCATCAAGGAGCGTCGGGTGTCGCCCAGCACCTACCGCTTCCTCTGCCGGCTGGCCGAGGCCCCCGACAAGGACGCCTGCCTGCGCGACGTCTACGAGCGCGGAATCGACGGCAAGCTCGACTCCGAGCTGACGCCGGCCGATCTCGGGTACGAGGCCTGCCAGATGGCGCTGAAGAACGCCGGCCTCCAGATCGACGACATCGACCTGATCGTCGACACGACGACGATCCCCGAGTACGCCTACCCGCACACGGGTTGCGTGCTGTCCTCCAAGTTCGGCCTCACGACCACGCCGGTCCTGAATCTCCAGCAGGGGTGCGCGGGATTCGTGTACGCGCTCGCCACCGCCGACGCCTTCATCCGGATGGGGATGTACGAGCGCGTGCTGGTGGTCGGGGCCGAGATGCTGTCCACGATGATGGAGTACTCGGATCGGGGCCGCGACATGGCCGTTCTCTTCGCGGACGGCGCCGGCGCGCTCGTGCTGCAGGCGGTGGACCCCCGCTCGCCCAGCGGGCTCATCTCCCACCATCTCCACACCGACGGCACGATCCTCGACAAGCTCTACGGGGAGATCTACGGCAACTCGACCTACCCGCTGGTCTCCAAGAAGAAGATCGACGACGGGCGGGCCCGCCCCCGGATGAACGGGCGGGCGGTGTTCGTCCAGGCCGTCCGGCGCTTCAAGGAGGTCATGCACGAGTGCCTGAGCGCCAACGCGCTCACCCCGGCCGACGTGGACCTCTACCTCTTCCACCAGGCGAATCTCAGAATCCTGGACGCCATCGCCGAGCACGCCAAGATCCCGGCCGCCAAGATGTTCACCAACGTGCACAAGTACGGGAACACCTCGGCGGCGTCGGTGCCCATCTGCATCCACGAGGCCTTCACCGAGGGGCGCATCAAGGAGGGCGACCTCGTCCTCACCGCGGCCTTCGGGACGGGATTCGCCTGGGGGGCGACGCTCCTCCGCTGGTAGGCCAGAGGGCGCGGGGGGTCTCGGAAGACCCCCGGATTTCCCCCTCCGGTTGCGCCCGCCGGGCACCCACGCCTTGAGGCGGCGCGTAGCGCCTCCGCGTGGGTAGGCGCTCTGACGCTCTCCACGGCTCACGTCGCGCTGAAGGCGACGCAGCCTCTTCCGACGAACGTCCTTAGATCACCGGCGTCCCGGTCGGTGTGGCAGTCGGCGTCGGCGTCAGAGTGGGCGTGCCGGTCGGCGTCGGTGTCGGCGAGGGCGAGGGTGCCGGCGCCGCACAGCCGGTCGGCTGGGCCTCCTGCGTTACCCCCGCGACGAAGGTCACCGTGAGCGCGCCCTGCGTCGAGAGGCGGTTCCCGCGCCCATCACGTCCCTGGAGGACGATGGTGGCCGTCGTCCCGAGGGGCAGGCCAGGCCGCGGGTTGAGCGGCGGCTCGCGCTTGACGTTGGCCGGCACGATCACGATCGTGGCGGTGGCGCTGCCCGGCGTCCCCGCCGGAACGCTGAACGACGTGTTGAGGGTGAAGGGTCCGGGTGGCGGACCGCCGTCGAAGCGGCTGAAGCTGACCGTGTAGGACGTGATCGTCACGTTGTCGAGAACGGTGGGCGCGCTCACGGTGGGGTTCTTCAGGGTGTTCGTGACCGCGACGCAGACCGCCGTCGAGGCGCCGGGATCGTCCAGCGACGAGTTCGCCGAGCCTTGGCCGTTATTCCCCGTGATCTGGGCGACGCTCAGGAAGACGAAGGCGCTGCCGCTCTGCCCCGAGCCGCCGCCGCCGCAGGCGGCGAGCAGGAGGAGCGTGAGGGCTGGCCATGGCAGGCGCGCCGCCCCGGAGCGGATCCGATCAACGGTCACCTGAGGCGCCTCCTTGAGCCGGGACGGGCGCGGGCCGGGCCCGCGGCGCCTGGTCTCCCGGCACGACTGGCTCGACCGGTTCGGGCTTCAGGACGCTGGGGTGCGTCCGCATGTTCCTCTGGAGCTCCGGACGCTGGGCCCGGATCTGCTCGTAGAGCTCGCGGGCCTCGGTCGGGTCCCCGATGACCCGGGGGGTGATCAGCAGCAACAGCTCGTTCCGCTCGAAGGTGTCGGTCGTCTTCCCGAACAGGAAGCCCACGACCGGGATCCTCGACAGGCCGGGGATTCCCGCCTGGGAGTTCGCCCGGCGGGTCCGGATCAGGCCGCCCAGGACCAGGGTCTGGTTGTCGTGGAGGACCACCGACGTCTCCGCCTCTCGCTTGTTGATGATCGGCGAGCCGCTGGGCGGCTGCTGGGGGCCGATGTCGTTGACGGTCTGCTTGAGGTCGAGCGCGACCACCCGCTTGTCGCTGATCCGCGGGGTGACCGTGAGGATGATCCCGGCGTCCCGGTACTCGACGTTGCTGCTCTGGATCGTGGTCGGGGGCGTCTGGGCCGTGCTCACCACCGTCCCCGGCTGGGCGCCCGTGAACTGGGTGACGATGGGAACCGACTGACTGACGTTGATGATCGCCTTCTTGTTCTCGGAGGTCAGGATGTGCGGGCTCGACAGGACGTTCACCTTGCCGTAGTTGGCGTAGAGATTGAGGAGTCCCAGGAACCGATCCGTCTCGAAGACGAAGAAGCTGAAGCCCTGGAAGGGCGGCACCAGCACCGGGAGACCGGGCAGCGTCGGCGTGCCGCCCGGTAGAGTGGGCCCCGGCCCACCGACGTCCACCCGGGAGACGGTGCCGACGTTGTAGGTCTGGCCGCCGACGTTGACGTTCCGCTGGTTGCGGAGCGTCCACTCCAGGCCGAGGTCGTTCTCGTCGGTGAGCTGGATCTCGGCGACCAGCACCTCGATGAGGACCTGCTTCGGCGTCCGGTCCAGCTTCCGGATCGTGTCCTCGATGAGCGGCCAGTTGCGGGGGAAGGTCGTGATGACCAGCGCGTTGTTCGGCTCGTCGGCGACCACCTTCACCTGTCCCTCGACCACCCCCGGCTCGCTCTCGCCGCCGGACGCCGGGCCGGTGGGCCCGGACGGCGCGATGGCGGGCTGGATCACGAGGCCGGGCGGCGCCCCGGGGAACGCGGGCGGCAGCCCTCCCCGCTCGCGGGCGGCGGCGCCCGTCTCGGCCTCCCGACTCGGCCGCCCGAAGATCTCGGTCAGGGTGGCGGCCAGGTCCTTGGACTTCACGTTCTCGACGTAGTAGACGAAGACCCGCTTGTTGGCCTGGGTGTCCACGTCGAGCTGGGTGAGGAGCTGGGTGACGATGTCGAGGTCGGCGCGCCGGGCGGAGACGATCAGGGCGTTCGTCCGCTTGTCGGCGAGGATCAGGGGAGGCCGCTCCGCGCCCTCGCCGGCGGCGGCGCCTGGGACAGCGGGGGCGGTCGGCGTGGCCGGGCGGGGCGCAATTGCCGCAGTCGGCGTGCGAGCCCGGCGTCCCGCGAAGAAGTCGCTCAGGATCTTGGCCAGCTCCACCGCGTCGGCGTACCGCACCTGGATGATGCGCAACTCGTCGGTCGTGACCTCGACGTCGAGGGCCCGGACGATCTGGAGCAGGCGGGCGATGTTCCCCACGGTGTCGGTGACGATCAGCAGGCTGCCGTGGACGACCACGTTCCCGCCCTGGACGAACGCCCGGATGGTGGCCGCGATGCGGTCGGCCGGGGCGTAGGTGAGCGGCACGATCTGGGTGATGACCTGGTCGTCGGACCGACCCGGATCGGGCTGGGCGCCGATGATCGTCGGCACCGGCCGCTCGCGGGCGGTCGCCAGGGGGACGATCTTGTAGAGGTTGCCGGAGCGGACCGCGGTGACGCCGTTGACCTCCAGGACCGCGAGCAGGATGTTGAAGACCTCGTCCTCGGGGATCCGGCCGGAGGTCTGCACGGTGACCTTCTTGCCCGCGACGCCAGGACCGATGGTGTAGTTGAACCCGGCGATCTCGCTGGCGGCCTGGATCACGGCCTCGATGTCCGCGTTGTCGAAGTTCAGGACGATCTGGCGGCCGCGCCCGGGCGGGCCGGGCGGCCGGACGCCGGGAGGCGGGGCGGGCGCCGTGGTCGGGGGGCCGCCCGGACCAGCGACGGGGCGGCGCCGGTCCCCGGCGCCTGGGCGGCGACGTCCGGGGAGGCCGGCTGCCCCGCCGGCGCCGGCGTCGCGGGGGTCGGCGCCGTGACGGGCGGCCGGGGCCGGAGGGGAGGAGGAGTGACGACCCGCGCCTCGCGCCCCGCGCAGGCGGCGGCGAGCCCGGCGACGAGCAGGAGGCCGATCCGGCGGCGGGGACCCCTCACGACCCCGCGTCCCCGGACCGTGGGGGCTGGGCGGGCGTCGGCGGCTGCCCACCCGGGGTGCCCTGCGGGACTCGGAGCGGTGGCCGGCCGGGGATGAAGCCGGGAAGGCCCGGGCGCGTCGGAGGCAGCCTGGGCGGCGTGGAGCCGGGAACGCCGACCGTGGGCCCCTGGCCCGGGAACGTCGGGAGTACTCCCGGCGCGACTGGTGGCGCCCCTTCGACGTCGGTGGGGGCGCCCGGGACCTGGGGCCCGCCTGGCGGGAAGCCGGGAACCTGACCGGGGAACTGGCCGGGCCCGGCGGCCGGCGGCACGGCCGCCGGGGGCGCCGGCGGCCTCGGCTTGCTCGGATCGCGCAGGAGCACCTCGAACGTCTCGGCGCTCCGCCGCAGAAGAACGCGATCAGGGCCGATCTGCTCGACCCGGCTCTCCGCCACCGAGTCGCCCACCTTGTAGCCGAACACCTTCTTGCTCTGCGGGTCCCAGAGGTACGCGCGCGCGCCGCCTTCGGTGCCGATGACGACGCCGTAGAGGCGCGGCTTCTCGACGGGGCGGGGGGGGATCAGCGGGGCTGCCGCCGTCGTCGGCTTCGGGGGTTCCGGCACCACCTCGGCCCGCGTGGGGCTGAAGAGGTTGCGGTCGGCGATGACCCCGAACGCCGCCGGGGGCGTGGCCGGGGATCGCGGCGAACCGGCGGGCGCCTCGGGGGCGGCCACGACGGGTGCGGGGGCGGCCGGCGCGGCGGCGGCCGCCGGGGCGGCCGCCCAGATCTGGTAGAGGTGGACACCGAGCGCCCCCGCGGCCACCACCAGGACCACGTCGAGGACGAGGAGCAAGCGCTTCAGCATGTTGACGATCGCTCGCGCTTCTGGGCCTGCCCGGACGGCGTCACCACCGCCCGGCTACGCTCCCGGCGCTCGCTTGGAGTCCCCTCGGCCACGCTGCTCGAGATCACCACCGCTGGTAGCAATGTAACCGGTTACCGCGAGAGTCGCCAAGAGTTCTCGCGGCGCCGCGACCGAGACAACCCGGAGCTTGAAGTCCTGGATGCTAACCTGGACGGGGACGACCTCGAGGCGCTGGAGGAACTGGACCATGGACCGGATGGGGCCCGACAGGGTGACCTCCACCGGGACCTCGATGTAGGCGCCCCGCTCGACCACCGGCAGAATGCGCTCGCTCCGGACCTCCACCCCGGTGTCCTGGGCCGTGGTCTTCACCAGCTTCTGCAGCTCGGAGGCGGCCAGCGGCGGCTTGTCGCCAGGCAGGAGGCGACCCCGCCGCTGGGCGACCTCGCCCTGCAGCCCCTCCCGCTCCTGGGCGTACCGATCGCGCCGGGCCACCAGGCGCTGCTGTCTGGCCAGGAGCTCCTCCCGCCCGGTGATCAAGGTCTGGACCCGCTCGTGGCGGTCCTGCAGCGGCTCGACCACGTACATGTAGCCGAGCACGCCGGCGGCGACGACGGCGCCGATCACCAGGAGGCGACGCTCCCGACCCTGAAGGGTAGCCACGCTCAGCGCCCTCTCGGCGCCCGGAGCGGGGGGGCCCCGGCGGCCGGCGGGGTCGACGCGAGAGGCGCCCCGCCCGGGCGGCCGCTCTCGGCCGGGGCCGGCGGCCGCTCCCAGCCGGCCTTGAGCCGGAACTGCTCCCGGTCGCGACCCTTCGTCACCGGCGAGGTGAACTCGACGCGATCGAAGGTCGGGGAGGCCTCCAGGATCGGGATGAGCTGGGCCGCCGCGTTGGCGAAGCCGGCCAGCTCGAGCCCCTTCTTGTCCAGCGACAGGTTCGTGAGCCAGACGTCCTGGGGGAGCAGCTCGGTGAGCTCGCGGAGCAGGGGGAGGGCCCGCACGTGTTGCGCCTCGAAGCTGCGAAGCGTCTCGACCTCGCGCCGGGCTCGCTCCGCCGCGCCGGCTACCTGCTCGACCTCGCGCACCTGGGGCGCGAGCCGGGCCAGCGCCGCGTTGAGGGCATCCAGACGGCGCTCGTCGCGGATCATCGTGACGGCGGGAATCGCCAGGGCCAGGAGCAGGGTGGCGGCGGCCAGACCCGCGGTCACCGCCACCCGCCACGGGAACGGGCGCGGCCGCAGGTCGTCGGGCATCAGGTTGGTGCGCATCTCTCCGTGAGCCGGACGGCGGACCGCCATGGCCAGGGCGGGTAGCAGGCGCGCGTCGTCCGGGATGCCCGAGACGCCGGCCGGGGCGGCGATCGAGGTATGGAGGGGCAGCTCGGCCCAGTCGGTCCCGGCGACGGCGGCGGCCCCCAGCGCCGTCACGTCGGTCACCGCCTCCCGGTCTTCGGGGCGCAGGGAGTCGAGACTCCGCCTCAGCTCCTCCGTGAGCGCGTGGCCCCGCTCCCTGCCGTTCGGAGGCAGCGGGAACACGCGGCTGAGCACCGGGCGGCCATTCCGGACGACGGCCAGCTCGGCCTCGGCCTCCTCCACCTGGATGACGACGGCACCCTCGCCGCCGCGGCCCCCCTCGCCGACGGCCAGGCGCGCGAGGTTGTGGATGGCGACGTCGACGAGCCGGGGCACGAGGCCGGCGTCGCGGAGGAGCTGGTTGACCCGCTCGACCATCCGTCGCTCGACGGCGATCAGCAGCACGCGGACCGGCCGGTCCGGCCTGGCGTCCAGCACGTGGAAATCGAACAGGGCGTCACCGGCCGGGAAGGGAAGGTGCCGCTCGAGCTCGAAGCCGACCATCCGGCGGAGGTCGGCGCCGGCGACGGCCGGCAGCTCGATCGCCTTGACGACGGCGCGGCGGCGCGGGATGCCGACGTGGACCCGCCGCGTGCGGACGCCCAGCTCCCGGAGCTTGGCCCGGAGCGCCACGGCGATCTCGTCTCCCATGCCCAGGCTGAAGCTGGAGAGCACCCGGGCGCTCCGGAGCCGGCATCGCACCACGACGCCGTCGATCCGATCCTCGTGGAGCGCGAGGCCGATGACGTCACTCATGGGGGGACGCCTCGTCCTGCATCCACTGCCAGGCCAGGAGCGTGACGCGGGGTGCGCTGCCCGCTCCTGCCTGGGTCGAGACGATGGCCCGGAGCGTCCGGCGGCCCTGGCCGATGATCTCGCCGGTCGCCTCGATGCGGAAGACCGACGACTGGAAGCCCAGGCCGACGCGCGGGAGGTCCGTCGGGATCGGATTGCCGGGGAGATAGGGCCGCCCCACCTTGAGCCGATCGATCTGAGCCGGCTGGAAGTTGAGGGCCCGCAGCACCACGTCGCTGACCGTGTTGGCGTTCAGGCGCGTGCTCGACACGGTGAGGTACTCGACCAGTCCGGGGTTCTCCGGCGTCCCGTAGAAGATCCGAGGCGTGACGCCGCGGACCTGCCGCAGCTCCTCGACGCTGTCGAGCGGAGCGTTCTTCGACTTGTACGGGACGGGAAGGGCGAGGTAGTAGTCGCTTTCCGCGCCGTTCAGGCGGTGCTCCTCGTTCGGATCGCGCCAGTCCTGGACGGAGTCCAGGATCAGGTCGCGGTTCTCCTTCTCCACTCCCAGCTCCCGGAGCAGGCCCTCGAACCGATCGAGGTTGGCGACGTTGATCCGGGCCCCCTCGTCGGTGATCCGGTAGGAGAACCGGCCGGGGCCGAGCGGGATGTCCTCCCGGCTCGGCGGCTTGACCACCTCGACCGCCGAGCGCCGCAGGACGAGGAGTCCGGTCTGCTGGTCGAGGTGAACCGCGATCGGATTGACGGCCAGCTCGACCAGTGCACGCTGGTAACCGGCCTCGGCCAGATGTGCGGCCGCGACGTTGGCGCGGAAGTTGAGGGTCGTGGTGCCTTCCAGGCGCATGGCCGTCGCGAACTCGCCGACGATGGCCAGGAGGAGCGACAGTACCAGCAGCACGATCACCAGGGCGAGCCCGCGCTCGCCGGTGCCGGGAGCAGGTCGGGTTCCCATCAGGACGCACCCTTGGCGAGGGCGAGAGGGACGACGAAGGCGGCCGCCCGCTCGGTGCCGCGGCCGGGCTCCCGCACGGTCAGCTCGACGCGGACCGCGGTGGGGAGGGCGTTGTTGGCCTTGTCCCAGCGGGATTGCCACGCTCCCTGGTCGTCCCGGTACTCCAGGCGCAGGGCCGAGACGAACCGTGAGAGGACGACGTGCGGCTCGTCGCCGAAGGGCTCGTCGGCCGGGACCAGTCGCTCGGTGAGGCGCAGCTCCCCTTCGCTGGTGTAGCGGAGGGTGATCGCGTGGAACGGCGCCGCGGGGGCGTCGAGCAGGAGCGGCGCCGTCGTCGTCACCCAGCGCACCTCGTCGGCTTCGCCCTCGAAGAGCACCATGCGGCTCAGGCCGTCACCCAGTCGCCCCTTGTAGGGAAAGGCCGTGGCGAGGGCCTCGGTGAGCATCTCGACCATCGCGCGCACTTCCTGGTGCCCGGCGGCGCGGCGCTCCCCCGTCTCCCACGCCCGGACGCCGACCCGCAGGCTCGCCACCAGGACGACCACGATCACGGCGAGGATGGTGAAGGCGAGCAGGATCTCGAGGAGCGTCATGCCCCGGGCGTCGGCGAGGGGGTCGCGGCGGCGGCTCATTTCTCGCCCCCCAGCGACCGCAGGGTCACCAGCTCGACGTGCCGGTTCCGGCCCCAGCGGACGTCCACGCTCACCCGCGCCAGCCGGATGGGTCCCGGCGTCGCCGCGTCCACCTCCTGGGGGAGGAGCGTCGGATCCGCGGTCACGCGGCGGGTCCAGTGGTACTCGCCCTCGGTCCCCTCGGTCGTCCCCTCTTCGAGGGGTTCCAGGGTCAGCTCGGAGAGCTTCGCGCTCGCCAGCAGGGTGGCTCCCAGGTGATCGGCCGAGGCGCGGGCCAGGCGAAGGCCGCCGCCGAAGAGTTCGAGGACGGCGACCACTGCCACCGCCGTCACGACCAGGGCGACCACGGTCTCCATGAGCGTGAACCCGGACTGGCCGCGGCCCGCCCGTCTCATGATCGCGTCTTCCGGTCCTCGGGTCCCACCGTCACGCGGCCGGTCAGGGCGTCAACGTCGATGGCGAGCCGGCGGCCGCCACTCGCCTCCACCAGCCAGCGGGTCCGGCGGGCCAGTCCACGAGAGGAGAAGCCCACGCTCTCACCGCCGGTCGCGACGGTCACCCGGAGGCCGGCGGGCATCGAAAGCTCGCGCACCGGGTGCTCGGCATCCCCGGCGATCAACGCGAGGATGTTGCGGCCGCGATCCAGGGTCACCCGGGTGGCGCGTCGCTGGGACACCGCCTTGAGCCGGGCTTCCCGGAGCAGGGCGGCGACCCGTCCGGTCTCGCTGCGGAGCCGGAGCGCCTCGGTGCCACGGCCGACCGAGGGGAGGACCAGCGCGGTTGCCACCGCCAGGATCGCGAGGACGACCACGATCTCGATCAGCGTGAAGCCCGGGCTGCCCCGGCGACCACGCCCCGGCAGCCGGGTCATTGGGGTCCACCCCCACCCCCGACCCCTCCCCACCCGCCGGGGGGAGGGGGGGCGCCCCGCAGTCCCGACGCGGTACGAGGACGGCGGAACGAGAGGGTTGACACACGCTGCCTCATCGCTGCTTCCCGTCGCCGCCCCAGCTCGTCACGTCGCCGGACTCGCCATCGCCGCCGGGGGCCTTGTCCGCGCCGTAGGTCCACAGATCGTACTCGCCGTGGTCACCGGGACTCTTGTACTGGTACGGCTCGCCCCAGGGATCACGCGGGACGTCCTTCTTCAGATAGGGGCCCTCCCAGCCGCCGACGTTGCCGGGGTTCACCTGGAGGGCCTGCAGCCCTTCCTGGCCGGAGGGGTAGCGGCCGGTGTCCAGCTTGAACTGGTCGAGGGCGGTTCCCAGAAGCTCGATCTGGACGCGGGCGGCCGCCTGCTTCGACTGACCGACCCGACCGAAAAAGCGGGGACCGACCAGTGCCGCCAGCAGGCCGAGGATGATGACGACGACGAGCAGCTCGATCAGCGTGAAGCCGCGCTGATCCCGGCGGGTCCGACGACGCCTCGTCACGAAAGTCGGTTTCATGTCACCCCGCGGGCTACAGGGGAAGGTCATTGATGCTCAGGATCGCCAGCAGTATCGACAGCACGATGCCGAGGACGAGCAACCCGAGGCCCAGGATGATCACCGGCTCGAGCAGCGCGATGAACCGGCGGACCGCGACCCGGATTTCGGCCTCGTACGTGGCCGCCACGCGCTCCAGCATGTCTTCGATCCGGCCGGTCTCCTCCCCCACGCGGACCATGTGGATAGCCAGCGCCGGGAAGTCGCCGGTCTCGGCCATTGGACGGGCCAGACCATCCCCTCTCTTCGCGCCTTCCTGGACGGCGCCCAGGGCCTGGGCGATCACGCGGTTGCCGGCTACCTCCCGGGCCACCCCGAGGGCCGCCAGCAGGGGAACGCCGGAGCGCAGCAAGGTGCCGAGAGTACGGGCGAATCGGCCGACCTCGATCTTGCGGAGGAGGTCACCGAGGGCCGGCAGTCCGAGCATCCAGCGATCGACGCCCAGGCGTCCGGCGTCGGAGCGGGTCACGATCTGCCAGGACAGGAGCGCCGCCAGAGCGGCCAGGGCCAGCACCCACCAGTAGCTCGTGAGGACGTGGCTGATCCCGAGCAGGATCCGGGTGGGCAGCGGCAGTGCCTGGCCGAGATCGCCGAAGATGACGGCGAAGCGGGGCAGCACGAAGGTCATCAGGAAGATCACCGCGCCCACGCCCACCGAGATGAGCAGGGCCGGATAGATCGTGGCCGAGGTCAGGGCCTCCCGCAGCTCGCGGGTCTGCTCGAGGTGCTCGCCCAGCCGCCGCAGCGCGGCCTCGAGCACCCCGCCCTTCTCGCCCGCCCGGACCGTGTTGATGTAGAGGCGGGAGAACGGCCGGGGGTGGTGCCGGCTCAGGGCATCGGCCAGGGTGGAGCCGGTCCGGACGCTCTGGGCCACGTCCTGGACGATCTGCCGGAGCCGGGGGCTGACCGAGAGGTCGGCCAGGATCGTCAGGGCCCGGTCGAGCGGGATGCCGGCGTCGACGAGGGTGGAGAGCTGCTGGGTGAAGGTGAGGAGATCCCGGGCGGGGACCCGCTGGCTCCCGCCCAGTCCCAGGCTGAGCCCGGCCAGCCGGGGCCGGCCGTCGGCCGCCTCGACGCGGACCGGGAAGTACTCCTCACGATGGAGGCGCTCGATGACCGCCTGCGGATCGTGCGCCTCCATGACGCCGTCGATGGTCCGGCCGGCGCGGTCGGCGGCACGGTAGCTGTAGACCGGCATCAACCGCCAGCCGGGCCGATTCCGCGGGCCTCGGCCGGCACGCTCACTCAGGCTCCCTCCGGTTCGCCAGACGTGTCCGTGCATTGCACCGGGCCGAGACCCGAGCAGCCCTAGGACGCAGGGAGGAGGCGGGCCGAGGCGTATGCCTCATACGTTGAGGCCCGCCGACGACCGAGGACGACGGGATGCGACGGGTCTCGGCCCGGTGCCGCTCACTCCTCGGACTCCTCGTGGGTGACCCGCTGGACCTCGTCGATCGTGGTGACCCCCGCGCAGCACTTCGCCCAGCCGTCTTGTCGCAGCGTCTGCATCCCGGCGGCGATCGCTCGCTGACGGATCTCGTGGCCGGGGGACTTCCGCAGGGTCAGGGAGCGGAGCTCCTCGGTCATGGGAAGGAATTCGTAGATGCCGGTCCGCCCGCGGTAACCGGTGCCGCGGCAGTCGGCGCAGCCCTTGCCGCGGAAGAGGGTGACGCCGCGGGGCAGGGCCTCGATCCCCACCGTTCGCAGATCCTTGCCCTCCGGTTCGTACGCCAGACGGCAGGCGGCGCAGATGATCCGGACGAGGCGCTGGGCCAGGACGCCCTCGAGGACCGACGAGACCAGGAACGGCTCGGCGCCCATGTCGAGGAGGCGGGTGAGGGCGCCCGGCGCGTCGTTCGTGTGGAGCGTGGAGAAGACGAGGTGGCCGGTCAGCGCCGCGTGAATGCTGATGTCGGCCGTCTCCAGGTCCCGGATCTCACCGACCATGATCACGTCCGGGTCCTGGCGGACGATGTGACGGAGCCCGGACGCGAAGGTCAGCCCGATCTTGGGCTTCACGTGGATCTGGTTGACGCCTCGGAGCTGGTATTCCACCGGGTCCTCGATCGTGATGATCTTCTTCCCGGGGGAGTTGATCTTGTCCAGCGCGGCGTAGAGGGTCGTCGTCTTGCCGGACCCCGTGGGCCCGGTGACGAGGAGCATGCCGTGCGGGAGCTGAATCAGGCGCTCGATGTAGCGCTGGGTCCGGGGGTCGAAGCCGAGCCGCTCGAAGGGCATGAGCACGGTGGCGCGGTCGAGGATCCGCATCACCACGCTCTCGCCGTGGATGGTCGGGATGGTCGACACGCGGATGTCGAGCTTCCGCCCCTGGAGGTTCATCCGGATCCGACCGTCCTGGGGGAGCCGCCGCTCCGCGATGTTCAGCTCGGCCATGATCTTGATGCGCGAAGTGACGGCGGCCTTCAGCCGCTTGGGCGGGGTCTCGGCGTCGAACAGCACCCCATCGATCCGGTAGCGGACCCGCAGGTTGTCCTCGAAGGGCTCGATGTGGATGTCCGAAGCATCCGAGGTGACGGCGTTCTCGATGAGCAGGTTGACCAGGCGGACGACGGGAGCGTCGAAGGCCATGTCGCGCAGCGAGTTGACGTCCTCGCCGCTGGCCTCCTCGCCGGCCCAGTCGTCGTCACGGATCGTCTCGATGACTTTCTGGACCGCCGTGGTCCCGCTGCCGAAGTAGCGCTCGATCGCCTCCAGGATGGCGGGCTCGGTGGCGACGGCCAGGCGGACCTCCAGCCCGAGCACCGTGCGCAGCTCGTCAGGGGGCACCGGATCCAGGGGGTCCGCGCAGGCGATCAGGAGGGTCCCGTTCTCGACCGAGAGCGGGCAGAAGCGGTACTGCCGCATGTAGTGCGGGGAGAGGTTCTTGATGAACGGCGGGCTCGAGGGGAACTCCTCCCGGCTCACGTAGCCGACCGACAGGCGCCGGGCCAGGGCCTGGGCGATCTCCTCGGGCGTGCAGTACCCCAGGCGAACGATGGCGTCGGCCAGCCGCTCGCCGGTAGCCCGGTGGCGCTCTTCCGCTCGTGCCAGGTCCGGCTCGGACAGAATGCCGGCGGCCGTCAGCCATTGGCCGAAGGGGGTGTCCGGGGTCACTGCCATGTTCAATACGTGACGCTGCGGGGGGCAGCCTCAGGCGCCCATACGTTACCGGAGTCTGGTGGGCGGCCGCAAGTAAAGTTTCCCTTGACAGGGGTCTGCGCGCTTTTGCAAGGTATTTGCAATCATGTCAACCGGGCTTCTGGGCGAGGTGGACCGGCTCCGGGGGTTGCTGGCCACGGCCGGACACGCCTGGACCCGCCCCCGGGCGGCCGTCCTCCACGTGCTGGTCGCCGCGCCCACCCCGGTGAAGGTGGAGGAGATCCACGGCCGTCTCGGCCAGTGGCCGGGCGGTCGCGGCATCAACCTGTCCTCGGTGTATCGTACGGTGAACCTTCTCCACAGCCTCGGCATGGTGTGGCGCGTCCAGCTCGGCGATGGACCCCAGCGGTACGAGCTGGCCGAGGACTTCCGTGGCCATCACCATCACTTCGTCTGCGAGGCGTGCGGACGCATCGAGGACGTCCGGCGCTGCCCACTCGAGGGCGCCGACCTCGGCGCCGGCGTCCGACGGCACCACCTGGAGCTGTTCGGCCTGTGCGGCGACTGCGCGGGCGGGGCGGAGGACCATGTCCGGGTTTGAGCTGGCAATCGTGCTGGGCGCCGTGGCCGGGCTGGCCGACTTCCTCGGCGGCGCCCTCGTCACCGCGCGCCGCCAGTGGAACCGGACGTTCCTCCAGTACTTCCTGGCCCTCGGCGCCGGGTTCATGCTCGCCGTCGCCTTCCTGCGCATGGTCCCCGAGAGCCTGGAGAAGGTCTCGCATCCCTATCTCTACGTCCTCATCGGATACTTCGCGGTGCACCTCACCGAGCACACGCTCACGCCGCACTTCCACTTCGGCGAGGAGGTCCACGCCGAGGCCCTGGTCCACCCGGCGGTCGGGTACCTCGGGCTGGCTGGCCTCGCGATCCATACGTTCTTCGACGGGGTCGCCATCGCCTCGGGCTTCCTCATCAGCCGGCCCCTCGGGGTCGTGCTCTTCCTCGCCGTCCTGCTCCACAAGCTGCCGGAGGGGTTCGCGGTCGGCTCGCTCATGCTGGCCTCCGGCGGCTCCCGCCGCACGGCGCTGGTGGCGGCGGGGTTGCTCGGGCTGGCGACCGTCGCCGGCGTGCTTCTCATGCGGGCGTTCACTGGAGTGGTCGGCGAGGCGCTGGCGGTCTCCGCCGGGGTCACGATCTACGTGGCCGCCTCCGACCTGATCCCCGAAGTCAACAAGGAGCGGAGCTGGGGGGTGGCGCTGGCCGTGTTCGGGGGCCTCGTGCTGTTCTGGGCCGCCGAATCGGCGCTGGAGATGGCCGGTCTGCACACCCACTGAGAATCGTCGAAGCCCACCTCGTACCCTGGCGGGAGGACTTTCGCGACTGACCGCCCGCGCGTGGAGGCCGGCGAGGCCCGATCCGCCCGGGGACTTTGCTACACTCTGCAGACGTCGTGAGTGGTAGAGCGTCCGGAGGTGCGTGGCTGATCGGAGGGAAGGAGGCACGATGCCGGCCATCCTGGTGCTCCACGGCCCGAACCTGAACCTGCTCGGTCAGCGCGAGCCCGGGGTGTACGGCCAGGTCACGCTGGCTGAGGTCGATGCGGCGATCGTCCAGCACGGGGCGGCTCGTGGCGCCAAGGTCGAGTGCCGCCAGTCCAACCACGAAGGCGTGCTGGTCGAGGCGATCCAGCAGGCCGCCGGGCAGGGCTTCGCCGGGGTCGTCCTGAACCCCGGCGCCTTCACTCACTACTCCTACGCCCTTCGCGACGCGATCGCCGGCGTCTCCATCCCGGTGGTCGAGGTGCACCTGTCCAACCTTTACGCCCGTGAGCCTTTCCGTCACCGGTCGGTGACGGCCGCCGTCTGCCGCGGTCAGATCTCGGGATTCGGTCCCCAGAGCTACCTCCTTGGCCTGGACGCCCTGTTGGCTGGCCTCGCCCGGGGCTGAATGGCCGCGCCCCGGCGGTGGTCTGAGGAGAAAAGGGCGCGGGTCGGCGCGATGGTCGTGGTCCGTCCGCGCCCGGGGGCCGCGCGGCGAAGGTGGGACGAGGGCCGGCGCGGTCCGTGAGCGAAGAAGACCGCGAGGTCGTCCGCCGGGTCCAGGCGGGTGAGACCGAAGCCTTCGAGGTGCTCGTCGAGAAGTACAAGCGGAAGACGTTCCGGCTCGCCTACGGGGTGCTGCGGGACCAGGAGGAGGCGTTGGACGTGTCCCAGGAGGCCTTCGTGAAGGCGTTCCGGTCGCTGCCGAAGTTCAAGGGGGAGTCCGCCTTCTACACCTGGCTCTTTCGCATCACGATGAACGTCGCTCTCGACCGGAAGCGCCAACGCACCTCCCGCGCCAGGTCGCTCGGCACCGAGGACGTGCCACCGGAGGAGTGGGAGCGCACCGCGGTGGCTACCGACATCAGCCCGGACGACGAGGCGGCCTCGGCCGAGCGGCGGGCGCGGATCGGGCACGCCCTCGAATCCTTGCCAGAGCACCACCGGTCCATTATCATCTTGAGTGACATCGAAGGGCTTTCCTACCGGGAGATCGCGGAGGTGCTCGCCATCCCCATGGGGACGGTGATGTCACGACTGCACAACGCACGGAAGCGGCTCCGCGAGGCTCTGGGTCCCGCCTTTCTCGGCCTTCTGCTCGGCGTCCTCCTGATCGCGGGCCTCGGCTGGCCGACGCAGGCGCAGGTGCCGCTGCCGCCGCCCCCGCCCGGGCCGGCTCCCGCGGGACCGGTTTGCGTGTACGCGCTCGTGCTCCTGGCCTCGAACCCGCCGCCGCCGGGCAGCGTGCTCACCCCGACGCCGCCGCTGCGGCCCCCGGGATCCCAGGGCGCGCCGCCCGGCCCGGCCGCGCCGCCGGCCCCCGACGACTGGGGCGAGTCTCCGGTGCTCGGCGGCGGGTGCGGGCGGGCGGTCCGCCTCCAGCCGTGGATGCCGCGGCTGCGGGAGGTGTTCGGCTACTCGAGCTACGAGCCGATAAGCGCCTTCGAGACCACCATGCCGCTCGGCACGCTCCAGCGCTTCGCCCTGCCCGGAGGCCGCGAGCTCCAGATCCAGCCCTTGGCCATCCGGGTCCCGGTGGTCCGCATCGCCGTGAGGATCCTCCGGGGCCCCATGATCGAGATCGCCACCGTGATGGACGTGCCCCCGCGACGGCCCGCGCTGATCGGCGGGCCGCCCCACGGGACCGGGGTGCTGATCATCGCGATCCGAGCCCGGCCCTAAGAACATCGGGGGGGTCTCGGAAGACCCCCCCGAGGCCCCCCCTCGGAGGCCGCGGCTGAGCCGCGGCTCGGAGCGGAACTCCCTGGCGGCGAGGCCATTGGTCAGCGCGTTGCGAGAATCCAGAGGATCCGGACCGGAACGTCGACAAGAGGAGAGATATGGCGGAGCGAGCCGTGCCCGATCGGCAGGAGGTCCTGTCGTACCTGCGCGAGCGACGGAACTGGGGGCGGTGGGGCGCCGATGACGAGGTCGGCGCGGTCAACCTGATCAGCGCGCGGAAGCGGGCGGCGGCGGCCGGCCTCGTCCGCAGCGGCCGCGCCGTGTCGCTGAGCCGGGATCTCCCCAAGACGCCCGGTCCCGGCAATCCCACCCCCGCCCAGCACTTCATGAAGACCATGCCGCGGGGCACGGGCGGCTTCGCCGCCGATTTCTACGGCACCTACTATCACGGCTGGTCCTTCACCCACCTCGACGCCCTCTGCCACACCTGGGACGAGCAAGGGATGTGGAACGGCCGGGATCCGGCGCGGGAGATCACCTTCGACGGGGCGACGTTCGGCGGGGTCGAGCACTGGCGGCACGGGATCATCACGCGGGGTGTGCTGCTCGACGTCCCCCGCCACCGTGGCGAGCCGTACGTCCGGCAGGAGCGGCCGGTCCACGGCTGGGAGCTCACGGAGATCGCGAAGGCCCAGGGCCTCGTGATCGAGCCGGGGGACGCCGTGGCCGTCCACAGCGGGCGCGAGGCCTGGCAGGCGGCGCATCCCGATCGCGCCTACGGCCCCGAGCCACGCCCAGGCCTCCACGTCTCGTGCCTGCCCTTCCTGCGCGACCACGACGTGGCGGTCCTCGTCTGGGACATGATGGACCTGGTGCCGAACGGCTACGACCTCCCGTGGGCGGTGCACGGGGCGATCTTCGCCTACGGGGTGGCGCTCCTCGACAACGCGCTGCTGGAGCCGCTGGCCCGCGCCTGCGCCGAGGAGCGCCGCTGGGAGTTCATGCTGGTCATCGCTCCGCTTCCCGTCGTCGGGGGAACGGGCTCGCCCGCGAATCCGCTCGCGCTCTTCTGAGCGCCTCCAGGGGGCCGCGCGTCTTTTCGGCGTCGGGCGCGTCTGCTACCATGGCCGCCGTGAGCGAAGAGCACCTCCTTCGCGAGATCGCCCGCATCCAGCAGGGGAACCCGCGGTACCGGGAGAAGCTCCGCGAGGAGGGGAAGCTCTTTGTCCGCGATCGCCTGAAGCTCCTGCTCGACCCGGGGACCGATTTCCAGGAGGACTGGATCCTGGCGCGTTCCCAGGAGCCGGAGACGCCGGCCGATGGCGTGGTGACCGGCATCGGGACCGTGCGGGGCCGGCCCGTCTGCATCATGGCCAACGACTACACGGTCAAGGCCGGCTCCTGGGGCGAGAAGACCGTGCAGAAGATCGTGCGGATCCAGGAGAAGGCGGCCCGGCTCCAGATCCCCCTCCTCTACCTGGTGGACGCCGCCGGCGGTCGCATCTCCGAGCAGGTCCGGATCTTTCCCGGGCGGTACCACGCCGGTCGGATCTTCTACAACGAGGTCCAGCTCTCGGGCGTGGTGCCGCAGCTTTGCCTCCTGTTCGGCCCGTCGCCGGCGGGCTCGGCGTATCTGCCGGCGCTCACCGACGTGGTGATCATGGTGGACGGCAAGGCGTCGATGTACGTCGGCTCGCCGCGCATGGTCGAGATGGCCATCGGCGAGAAGATCGACCAGGAGACCCTGGGTGGGGCCCGCATGCACTGCGAGGTCTCGGGCTGCGGGGACGTCCTGGTCGGCTCCGACGAGGAGGCGATCGAGACGGCCAAGCGCTATCTCGCGTACATGCCGCAAAGCCACCGCGGGCGGGTTCCTCCGATCGAGGCGATCGAGCCCCGGCCCGGCCGGCCGATCGACGAGATCGTCCCGCACGACCAGCGCAAGTACTTCGACATGTACGAGCTGATCGATCGGGTGATCGACGCCGGCTCGTGGCTGGAGCTCAAGTCGCTCTTCGCTCGCGAGATCATCACCGGCTTCGCCCGGCTCGGCGGCCGCGCGGTCGGCATCGTCGCCAACCAGCCGAAGGTCAAGGGCGGAGTCCTCTTCGTCGACTCGTCGGACAAGGCCGCGCGCTTCATCTGGCTCTGCAGCGCTTACAACGTGCCGCTCGTCTACCTGGCCGATGTCTCGGGATTCATGGTCGGGAGCAAGGTCGAGCGGGCCGGGATCATCCGCCACGGCGCCAAGATGATCTTCGCCACCGCCCAGGCCACGGTGCCGAAGATCTCGGTCATCGTGCGGAAGTGCTACGGGGCCGGCCTCTACGCGATGTGCGGGCAGGCCTTCGAGCCGGACGCCGTGCTGGCGTTGCCCCAGGGTCAGATCGCGATCATGGGCCCCGAGCCGGCGGTGAATGCCGTGTACTACAACCGGATCATGGAGCTGGAGGGCGAGGCGCGGGCCGAGTTCGTGCGCCAGAAGCGCGAGGAATACCAGCGGGACATCGACGTCTACCGGCTGGCCTCCGAGATGCTGGTGGACGACGTGGTGCCGGCGTCCCAGCTCCGGGCCGAGCTGATCAAGCGGCTCGCGTATGCCGAGACGAAGGAACATCGGTTCCCGCCCCGCCGGAACGGGATCTCCCCCGTCTGAGTCGGTCGGACGCGTAGGCTCGACCATGCGCGAGCTGCTGGTGGCCTGTCGCTACCTGACGGTGCTGCCGCTGCCCTCGAGCCAGACGGCGGGCGATCTCGGGCAGGCCGCCGGGTGGTTCCCGCTCGTCGGCGCGATCCTGGGTGGCATCCTCGCGGTCTGGGACGTCGCCCTCGGCCGCCTGATGCCGCCGCTCCTGGGCGCGGTGACCGTGATCGGTCTCTGGGCTCTGCTGACCGGAGGGCTTCACCTCGACGGGCTCGCCGACGCCGCGGACGGCCTGGGCGGCGGCTTCAGCCGCGACGAGGCCCTGGCCATCATGCGGGACGCCCGGATCGGAGCCTACGGCGTGACCGCGATCGTGCTGGTGCTGGGCCTCAAGTGGGCCGCGCTGTCGGGTCTCCCGCCGAACCTGAGCTGGCGCGCGGTCGGAATGGCGGCGGTCCTCGGCCGCCTGGGGCCCCTCCTGCTCGCCCGGCTCTGCCCGCCGGCGCGCGGCGACGGCGCCGGCCACGCGTTCGCCTCGAGGGTCGGGAACCGCGGCGTGGCGGGGGGCAGCCTGGTCGCGCTGGTAGTCGCGCTGGGACTGCTCGGCCCATGGGGGGCAGTGCCGCTGGCGGTGACCGTGACCGCAGCGGTGGGCTCCGCAGCGTACCTCTCCCGGCGACTCGGCGGGCTCACCGGCGACTGCCTGGGCGCCCTCGTCGAGGTGACCGAGGCGCTCTGCCTGGTCGCGGGGGCCGTGCTGGCCCACCGGGGACTCCTCTGATCCGATCGGGACCTCCCACCTACCCCCCAACCCCCCTCCCCCACCGTTGGACGGCCTTCGGCCTGTGGCTGGGGGGAGGGGGGAGCCGGAGGATCGCATTCCTCCACCCATCGGCTCTCGAGTCTCGACCTGGCTCTACCTGATCCGTCACGGTGAGATCGAGCACGCCGCCGAGGGCCGGTTCTTCGGCCACACCGATGTGAGCCTCTCGGCGACCGGCCTCGCCCAGGTCGAGGCCCTCGGCCGCCAGCTCGCGCTCGAGCCGATCGACGCGGTCTACACCAGCGACCTCACTCGCGCCCGGCAATCCGCGGGCCCGCTGGCCGGCGCCCGCGGCCTGATGCCGGTCGTCGTCCCGGCACTCCGGGAGATGGCGATGGGCCGGTGGGAAGGCCTTACCTTTCGCGAGATCCGGGAGCAGGAGCCGGACGCGCTCGCCCAGTGGCTCGCCAACCTCACGACGTTTCCGTTTCCGGGTGGCGAGAACCTCGAGGGCCTCCGGACCCGCGTGATGCCGGCGCTCGGCGAGATCCTGGCCCGCCACGCCGGGGGCCGTGTCGCCGTGGTTGCGCATGGCGGCCCGAACCGCGTCATCCTGGCGGAAGCGCTCGGCCTGCCGCTGGGCCACCTGCTCCGGCTGGCGCAGGACTACGCGTGCTGGAGCGTCGTCGAGTATCGGACCGACGTCGCGGTCCTCCACACGCTGAACCAGCGCGTGGCCGGTATCGCCGCCGCGGCGCCGGTCGAGCGCACCGCTGCGCCCTGAGCGGAACGCCACGGCCGCGCGGCCGGCGCCAGGGGGCTGCGAGAAGCCGGTGGGCGGTCGGACTGGGAGCCGCCGGTATTTCTCTACGGGCCCTGAGCCGCGCTACAGGAGTCGCGCCAGCACTTCGGCGGGAACCCGAGCGCGCAGCGCGGGGTCTGCTTCGAGCAGCCGGGCGATGTCGGCGAGGTCTTGCTGAGGCTTGCTGGGACGCTGGGTCGCGTCCATCACGGCCCACAGCCGTCGCCCGCATGAGTTGGAGCCCTTCGCGTGCGACGATCACAACAGGCAGGGGAGTCGGCGATCCTGGATTTCGCCATTCGCGCAACGTAAAATGACGGGGCTCATGGCTGATCGAGAAGGCGCCCCGACCGAGGAATCTGTCCGGCTGGACCGCTGGCTGTGGGCGGCGCGCTTCTACAAGACGCGGAGCCTGGCCCACGCCGCTTGCGAGGGCGGCAAGGTTGACGTCAACGGCCAGGCGGCGAAGCCCTCCCGGTCGATCCGGACCGGGGACCGGCTGCGCGTGACCCTTGGCGAGTGGCGGCGCGAGCTGGTCGTCCGGGCCCTCGGCGAGCGGCGCGGGCCCGCGCCCGAGGCCCGGACCCTCTACGAGGATCTCTCGCCCCCGCCGCCTCCCCGGGCGCGGCGCCCGCCCCCGGCGGTGCTGCGGACCACCGGGCTCGGCCGACCGACGAAGCGCGAGCGCCGGCTGCTCGACCGCGTGCGCGGGGGAGGGGAGTAGCTCGTGCGCACCGCGACGCTCGTCATCGGGCTCACGTCGGGGCTGGTCCTTCTCGTCGTCGGCTTTCTCCTGCTGGGACGTCCGGTCCCGGCGGTCCCGGCGAGCGACGGTGCCGACGTCTCCGGCCTGCCGGTGCTGAACGCGGTCCTCAACGGCACCAGCGCGGTCCTGCTGACCGCCGGCTTCGTCTTCATCCGGCGGCGGAACGTCGCCGCCCACCGGGCGTGCATGCTGGCCGCCTTCGGGGTGTCGGCCCTCTTCCTGATCTCGTACGTCGTCTACCACGCCCAGTCGGGCTCGGTACCGTTCCAGGGCCGGGGCCTCGTCCGGCCGATCTACTTCACGCTGCTCCTCTCCCACATCGTACTGGCGGCGACCGTCGTGCCGCTCGCGCTGACCACGATCCATCGGGCGTGGACCGAGCGCTTCGATCGCCACCGGCGCATCGCGCGTTTCGCGCTTCCCATCTGGCTCTACGTCTCGATCACCGGGGTCGTGATCTACTGGATGCTGTACCATCTCGTGCCGGCTCGCTGAGAGGCGCTGAGGCTGTGAAGCGATCGCCGAGGACGTGTGAGCTACCGGAGCTCCGGAGGGGGGGACCGGGCCGCCGGAGGGACGCGGCGTCCCGAGGGCCGCAGGCCCGAGGCGCCGCGGCGATAGAGATGGAGCGCGCAGCTCCCCCCCGGCCCGACTGAGAGCATGGCCTTCACCGACGTCAACCCGAAGCAGTCGTTCCCGGCGCTGGAGCAGGAGATCGCCCGGTGGTGGCGCGAGCGGGAGATCGTCCGCCGGGCGCTCGAGAGCGGGGACCGGGCCCGGCCGTTCGTGTTCTTCGAGGGACCGCCGACCGCCAACGGCCGGCCCGGTGTCCACCACGTCGAAGCCCGCGCGGTCAAGGACATCGTGATCCGCTATCACCGGATGCGGGGGGAGCACGTCATCGGCGCCCGCGGCGGCTGGGACACCCACGGGCTGCCGGTCGAGATCGAGGTCGAGCGGGAGCTGGGCTTCCGGGGCAAGCCGGACATCGAGAAGTACGGGATCGCCGAGTTCAACCGCGCGTGCAAGGAGAGCGTCCTCCGGTACATCCACGACTGGGAGCGGATGACGGAGCGCATCGCGTTCTGGATCGACATGGAGCGCCCGTACTCGACCTTCGACAACGACTACATCGAGTCGCTCTGGTGGATCCTGAAGAGCCTGTGGGACCGGGAGCTGCTCTTCCGTGACTACAAGGTCACCATGCACTGTCCGCGCTGCGGCACCACGCTCTCCGACCACGAGGTGGCGCTCGGCTACGAGGACGACGTCGACGACCCGTCGGTCTGGGTGCGCTTCCGCCACCGCCCGAGCGGCCACCCGCTGGACGATCGGCTCACCGGGTCGAGCTTCCTGGCCTGGACCACGACCCCCTGGACCCTGCCGGCCAACGCAGGGCTGGCCGTCAAGCCGGGCCACCCCTACGTCCTGGTCGAGTACACGGCGGGCGCGGCGCCCGAGCGGCTCGTCCTGGCCGAGGCGCTGGTGGCGGCGGTGCTGGGGGAGGGGACCTTCCGGGTCCTGGACACTTTCGAGGCCGACGCCCTCCGCGAGGTCCGGTACGAGCGCCTCTTCGAGGGCGGCCCGGAAGACGAGGAGACCGGCGAGGGCGACCGCGTCGTCGCGGACGACTTCGTCTCGCTGGAGGACGGGACCGGCATCGTCCACATCGCTCCCGCCTACGGCGACCTCGAGATCGGGAAGAAGCACGGCCTGCCCACCCGGTTCTCGGTGGACCTGGCCGGGATGACGCTCCCGCGCTTCGACGCTCTCGGCTTCGCCGGCCGGTTCTTCAAGGAGGCCGACCCGCTGATCACGCGCCACCTCCGCGAGCGCGGTCTCCTCTTCCGGGAGGGCCGGGTGCGTCACGCCTACCCGTTCTGCTGGCGCTGCCGGACCCCGCTCCTCTTCTACGCCAAGCCCTCCTGGTACATCCGCACGACCGCTCGGAAGGATCGGCTGCTCGCGAACAACGAGCAGATCCACTGGGTGCCCGACCACATCCGCCGCGGCCGCTTCGGCAACTGGCTCGAGAACAACATCGACTGGGCGCTCTCCCGCGAGCGCTACTGGGGCACGCCGCTGCCGATCTGGGTCTGCGACGGCTGCGGGCGGGTGGAGGTGCATCGGGTCGGTGGCCGAGCTGGCCGAGCGGGCCGGTCGCGACCTGACGGGGCTGGACCTCCACCGGCCGTACGTCGACGCGATCACCTGGCGCTGCCCGAAGGCTGCCCGGGCGGGACCAAGCGGCGCGTCCCCGACGTCGCCGACTGCTGGTTCGACTCGGGCTCGATGCCGGTCGCCCAGTGGCACTACCCCTTCGAGAACCGAGGACGTGTTCGCGATCGCCGGCCAGGCCGACTACATCTCCGAGGCGATCGACCAGACCCGCGGCTGGTTCTACACGCTCCACGCCGTCGCGACCCTGCTCTTCGACCGGCCGGCGTTCCAGAACGCGATCTGCCTCGGCCACATCCTCGACATCAACGGCGAGAAGATGTCGAAGTCCCGGGGCAACGTCGTCGATCCGTGGGAGCTCCTGGACGAGCTACGGCGCCGACGCCACCCGCTGGTACATGTACGCGTCGGCGCCGCCCTACAACCCGCGCCGCTTCGCGCCCCAGCAGGTCGGCGAGGTCCTGCGCCAGTTCGTCCTGACCCTCTGGAACACGTACGCTTTCTTCGTGACCTACGCCAAGCTGGACGGCTGGCGGCCGCCGGCTGGCGCCGATCCACTGGCCGGCGTCGAGCTGCCCCCGATCGACCGCTGGGCGCTGGCACGCCTGAACGCCCTCGTGCGCGACGTCACCGCGATGTTCGAGGATTACGACATCCACGGGCCGGCCCGGGCGATCGAGGCCTTCGTCGAGGAGCTGTCGAACTGGTACGTCCGGCGCAACCGGCGGCGCTTCTGGAAGGCGGAGGACGACGCCGACAAGCACGCCGCCTACCTGACCCTCTACACCTGCCTGACGACGCTGGCGCGGCTTCTCGCGCCGTTCATGCCGTTCGTGAGCGAGGCGCTCTACCGGAACCTGGCGGCGGGCCAGGACCCGGCCGCTCCGGAGAGCGTGCACCTGGCCCCCTGGCCGGCGGTGCGCGAGAACCTGATCGACGACCGCCTACTGGCTGACACGGCGCTCGTGCTCGAGACGGTCAGCCTGGGTCGGGCGGCCCGCGAGAGCGCCCGGCTGAAGGTACGGCAGCCGCTGCGCGAGATGCTGGTGCGGACGCGCGCTCCGGCCGAGGCCGAGGCGCTCCGGCGCTTCGAGGCGGAGCTGCGGGACGAGCTGAACGTGAAGGGTGTGCACTACCTCGACAGCGCCGCCGACTTCGTGGAGTACCGCTTCAAGCCGAACTTCCGCGTCGTCGGGCGGAAGTACGGCAAGCTGGTTCCCGCGCTGACCGCCGCCCTGGCCGGGCTGGCGGGTGACGCGGCCCGGGACGCCGCCCGAGCGGTCGAGGCCGGTAAGCCGGTGCGGGTCGCGGTGAACGGCCAAGTCCTGGAGCTGGCGCCGGGCGAGCTGCTCGTCGAGGTCTCGTCGCCCACCGGCTACGCGGTCGCCGAGGAGCGAGGCGTGCTCGTCGCCCTCGACACGACGCTCAGCCCCGAGCTCCGGACAGAGGGGCTCGCCCGCGAGCTGGTGCGGCACATCCAGGACGCGCGCAAGAACGCGGGCTTCCAGATCGCCGATCGCATCGCGGTCTACCTCTCCGGCGGGGCCGATCCGGTCGCGGCGGCGGTCCGCGAGTGGGGCGACTATATCCGCACGGAGACGCTGGCCGACGAGGTGGCGCTGGCCGAACCCCCGCCGGGTGCCCACACCGAGACCTTCGAGCACGACGGCGCGGCGATCGTCCTCGGAGTCTCGCGCCGCTAGCTGACTCGTTGAAGCCTCAAAGTCATGGTGGATGAGTCACGTTCTCGGGGCCGAGCCGAGGACGACCATAGGTCGGACCGACGCCCCCAGGCCGAAGGCCGTCCGCCCCAGGCCGAAGGCCGTCCAATCGACGTCGGCCGAGCGCGTCCCGGCCGAGATGAACGTTGCGACGCTCATCGGCTCGGCTCGGCCCTGCCCGCTTGACGGCACGGGGACCCGCTGGTAGCGTAGCGCCAGTCGTCAACGGGGTCCCGGGTGAGCCCCTCGCGGGGCCAAGAGGGAAGGCGGTGCGAGACCGCCGCGACCCCGTCACTGTGATCGGGGACGAAAGCCGCGAAGCGGCCACTGGCGCCGGGTACCGGCGCTGGGAAGGCGGCGGCGAGTAGGACGATCCGAGAGCCAGGAAACCTGCCCGGGACCCGAGTACTCCTGACCGGTCTTCGAGGGGAGGCCCGGGTGCCCGCAGCTCTCTCGCCGAGTCCTCACCTTCAGCCCACCGCCAGGTGAGCCGGGCCCGGACCCTGCTCGTCCTGGGCGGCGTCCGCGCCGGGAAGAGCGCGTACGCAGTCGAGCGGGCCGCCGAGCTGGGCGAGCGCGTCGCCTTCGTCGCCACGGCCGAGCCGCTCGACGACGAGATGGCGGCGCGCATCGCGCGGCACCGCGCGGCCCGCCCCCCCGGCTGGACGACGATCGAGGCGCCCGTCGCGCTGGCCGACGCCGTCGCCAGGCTCGAGGGGAAGGCCGACGTCGTCCTCGTCGACTGCCTGAACCTCTGGGTCGCCAACCTCCTCGGCCAGGCCCCGGAACTCGCCGACGAACCTCTCCGGGCCGAAACCAGCCGCCTGGTCGAGCTCGCGCTCCGCCGGTTCGCCAGCCTGGTCTTCGTCTCCAACGAGGTCGGCTGGGGCGTTCATCCGGAGACCCCCATCGGGCGGCGCTTCCGCGACGCCCTCGGCCTCGTCAACCAGGCGGTGGCGCGCGCCGCCGACGAGGTCGTGCTGCTGGTGGCCGGCTGCCCCCTATGGCTGAAGGTGCCCTGAGAATGTGTGAAGGCATGGGTCCTCCGGCTCCCCCGTCCCCCCGCCAAGGCCGAAGGCCGTCTGGGTGGGGGAGGGGGGTTGGGGGGGTGGGCGGGCGGTCCCGAACTGAGCGCGCTCCTGGGCCGGATCGTCGCGCCGGACCCGCGCCCGGCGCTGGCCGCCCAGTGCCGTCTGGACCGGCTCACCAAGCCGGCCGGCAGCCTCGGGCGGCTGGAGGAGCTGGCCGTGCGGGCGGCGCTCATCACGGGCTCGGTCACGCCGCGGCTCACGGCCCCGGTGATCTTCACGCTGGCCGCCGACCACGGTGTCGTCGCCGAGGGCGTGAGCGCGTATCCCCAGGCGGTCACGGCTCAGATGCTCGAGAACTTCCTGGATGGCGGCGCTGGCGTGAACGTCCTCGCCCGCCAGGTCGGCGCCCGTGTCGTCGTCGCCGATCTCGGGGTGGCCCTGGATCTGGCGCCGCGTCCCCGGCTCGTCGTCCGCAAGCTTGGACGTGGCACCGCGAACCTGGCCCGTGGCCCGGCGATGGCGCGGGAGCACGCGGCGGCCGCGATCGAGATCGGCGCGAGCCTCGTCGAAGAGGCGGCGCCCGACTGCGTCGGCACCGGTGAGATGGGGATCGGCAACACCACGGCCGCCAGCGCGCTGACGGCGGCGCTGACCGGCGCCGACCCGGATGCGGTGACCGGGCGCGGGACTGGCGTCGACGACGCCGGCCGGGCGCGGAAGGTCGTCGCGATCCGGACGGCCCTGGCGGTGAACCGCCCAGACCCTCGCGACCCGCTGGGGGTGCTGGCCGCGCTCGGCGGCTTCGAGATCGCCGGCCTGGTGGGGGTCATCCTGGCCGGGGCCGCCCGGCGCGTTCCGGTCGTCCTCGACGGCTTCATCGCGACCGCCGCCGCCCTTGTCGCCGTCCGGCTTCAGCCCGACGCACGCGAGTACCTGCTGGCCGCCCACCGGAGCGCCGAGCCCGGCCATCGGGTGCTCCTGGAAACGCTCGGCCTCGCCCCGTACCTGGACCTCGGCATGCGCCTGGGGGAGGGGACGGGGGCTGCCCTTGGCATCGGCCTCCTGCGGGCGGCCCTCGCCTGCTACGCCGAGATGGCCACGTTCAAGGAGGCCGGGGTGTCGGAGCGCCTGCCATCCCGGACGTCGGCTCAGGCATGATCCGGCGACTGCTTACGACGTTCTTCTTCAGTCTCGTCCTCAGCACGGGCACGGTGGCCTGGCCGGGGGAGACCCGCGACATGATCGGGCGCCGGGTCACGGTCCCGGAGGGTCCGCGCCGCGTGGTGTCCCTGGCGCCGAGCCTCACCGAGATCGCGTTCGCCCTGGGAGCCGCGGAGCAGATCGCCGGGGTGACCGACTTCTGTGACTTCCCCCCGGAGGCCCGCCAGAAACCCCGGATCGGCGGCATCTACACTCCGAACTTCGAGGCGATTCTCACGCCTCAGGCCGGACCTGATCCTGGCCACGACGGAAGGCAACCGCGAGGAGCACATCCGGGAGCTGGGAAGCCTCGGCCTCCCGGTGTACGTGGTCCACCCGGTGGACTTCGCCTCGGTCCTCGACTCGATTGCCCGTGTCGGTCGGCTGCTGGGCCGCGACGCCGAGGCGCGACAGCTCGTGGGCCGGATGCAGCGCGAGGCGGACGGGATCGCCCGGGCGCTGGAAGGATCCCGCCGCCCGCGGGTCCTCTACGTCCTGTGGGGAAACCCGCTGATCGTGCCCGGCCGGGACACGCTCATCACGGACATGATCCGGCGGGCCGGCGGCGACAGCGTGACCGGCGGGGAGCCGCTCGCGTATCCCCGGTTCTCGGTCGAGGAGGCCCTGGCCCGCCAGCCCGAGCGGGTCGTGCTGGCCCAGCACGGCCTGGCCTCGGTGGACGACCGCATCCGCGAGTGGCGGCACCTGACGCTCCTCCCGGCCGTCCGCGAGGGCCGCGTTCACGGGATCGACGGCGACCTGATGCACCGGCCGGGGCCGCGGATCATCGACGGCCTGCGGCGCCTCGCGCGGCTGCTCCACCCCGACGTGTCCTGGTGATCACATGACGAAGCAGCGGTGCTTCCGGATAGCGGCGCGGCTGCTCCGAGTTGAGGGCGCGCGAAGGGACGGCAATCCTCCGGCTCCCCCCTCCCCCCGCCAAAGGCCGAAGGCCGTCCATCAGGTGGGGGAGGGGGGCCAAAGGCCGAAGGCCGTCGAAGGATCGGGTAGGCGGGAGGTACCAACATGATCACGCGGCGCCGCGTCCTCGGCGCATCCGCGGCGGTCGCGGCCGGACTGGTCGCGGTCTCGGCGGTCGCGCTCACCATCGGCGCGGCCCGGCTGCCGCTGGCCGAGGTGGCGGGGGCCCTCCTTGGCCGGGAGGTGCCCGGGCTGGCGGCGACCGTCGTCCTGGGCCTCCGCCTCCCACGCGTGCTGCTGGCCGCCCTGGCCGGGGGCGGGCTCGCGGTGGCCGGCGTGGCCTTCCAGGCCCTGACCCGGAACCCGCTGGCCGACCCGGCCGTCCTCGGCGTGGCCAGCGGCGCGGCGCTCGGCGCCGTGCTCGCCCAGATCGCCGGGCTCGAAGGATCGCTCCTGGCCGCGCTGGGGCTGGCGGCGGCCTCATTCGTGGGCGCCCTGGTCGCCGCCACCGCGGTGTACCTGATCGCCTCGGTCGGGGGCCGACTCCCCGTCCAGACGCTGCTCCTGGCCGGCGTCATCGTCGGCCTCTTCTTCTCAGCCGCGATCACGTTGATCATCTCGCTCGTCGACTTCGCGCGGCTGGGCGGCATCCTCCACTGGCTGATGGGCAGCCTGGGCGCTCTCGGCTACCGGCCCGTCGCCGTCATGGCGCTCGGCTGCCTGATCGGCGGGGCGCTCCTCTACAGCCAGGCGCGCGCGCTCAACCTCCTCGCGCTGGGGGAGGAGTCCGCGCTCCAGCTCGGGGTGGAGGCGGAGCGCGTGAAGCGGGTGAGCTTCATCGCGGCCTCGCTGCTGACCGGCGTCGTCGTCGCCCACACGGGCCCGATCGGGTTCGTCGGCCTCATCGTGCCGCACGCGGTGCGGATGGTGCTGGGCTCCGACAACCGCGCGCTGATCCCGGCCGCCGCCGGCGCCGGGGCGGCCTTCCTGGTCCTGGCCGATACCCTGGCCCGCGTCGCGCTGCGACCGGCCGAGCTGCCGGTGGGTGTCATCACGGCGTTCTGCGGCGCGCCGTTCTTCATCTATCTGCTGCGGACGCGCTTCCGCCGGGGCCTGGGATGACGCCGCTCCTGAGCGCGGAGGCGGTGGCGTTCGGCTACGGCGGGGTCTTCCGGCTGGAGGGCGTCAGCTTCGAGCTGGGGGCGGGGGAGATCCTCGGCGTGATCGGGCCGAATGCCTCCGGGAAGACGACCTTGATCCGACTCCTGTCCAAGGTCCTGGCGCCCCAGGCCGGGGAGATCCGGCTCGCCGGCACGCCGGTCGCGCGCATCGGTCGGCGGCAGCTGGCGCGCCAGGTCGCGGTCGTCCCGCAGGAGCTGGCGGTGGCCTTCCCACTGACGGTCGAGGAGCTCACCCTCATGGGGCGCTACCCGCACGCCCAGGGGCGGTTCTTCGAGGCTCCCGCCGACCTCGCCCGTGCCCGCGAGGCGATGGCGCTGGCCGGCGTGCTGGAGCTCGCGGAGCAGCCGCTCGACACCCTCTCCGGGGGGGAGCGCCAGCGGGCGGCGCTGGCCCGGGCGCTGGCCCAGGAGCCGCGGCTCCTCCTGCTGGACGAGCCGACCAGCCACCTCGACCTCCGCCACCAGCGGGAGATCGTCGGCCTGCTCCGCCGGCTGAACCGCGACCGGGGCACCGCGATCGTGCTGGTGAGCCACGACCTGAACCTGGCGGGGGAGGTGGCCGACCGGCTGATGCTCCTCTCGTGCGGGCGCGTCGCCCGCCTCGGCCCGCCGGCCGAGGTGCTGGAGGAGGCGGCCCTCGAGGCGGCCTACGGCTGCCCGGTGCGGGTGGAGAAGAACCCGGTGTCAGGGCGTCCCGTGGTCACCGTGCGCTGGCCGGACCAGGAGTGATGCTCGATCGAATGGCCCAGTTGACGAGAGCGCGTGAAGGAGCGGGCGGCTCCGGCCCCCCCCCTCAGCCAAAGGCCGAAGCCGTCGAAGGATCGGGTGGGCGGGAGGTCCCAAACCAATCGAAGGGGGTGAGAGCCAGGCGGTGTGAGTGGATGACGTCCCCGATGCCGGGAAGCCGGTGAGGCGTGGCCCTTCGAGCGGCGCGCCGAGTCCGGCACTGTCCCGCAACTGTGAGGCGGCGCCGAAGGCCGGAGGCCGGAGGCGCCGCGACCAGATGCAGAGGAGCGGCGTCCCGAAGGCCGAAGGCCGGAGGCGCCGCGACCAGATGAACCATGCCACTGGGGTCAAGGAGGCCCTGGGAAGGCGCGGCGTCGCGATGAGCCACGAGTCAGGAGACCGATCGGGGATCCGAGGCGAGCCGGCACTCTTTCGACGGAGAGGAGTGGGCGATGGGCTGGCGAGGATGCGTGAGGACGCTGATCGGGCTGGGACTGATCGTGGGCGCGAGTGAGGTGGCCGCGCAGCAGGCGGACGTGCCGCCGTCGCCGGAGCGGGCGGAGCCGATCGTGAAGACCGCGACCCGCGTGGACGAGCCGCTGGAGCAGATCGGGGCGTCGGTGACGGTGATCGACGAGGAGACCTTCCGTGCCCAGGAGTACCGGACGGTGGAGGAGGCCCTGCGCACCGTGCCGGGCGTGGAGATCCAGCGCTCGGGGAGCCTCGGCAAGCTCTCGACGGTGCGGATCCGCGGCGCCAACCCCACCCAGGTGCAGGTGCTCATCGACGGGGTGCGGGTCAAGAGCGTGACGAGCGGCGACTTCGACTTCGCCGACCTGACCCTCGACGACGTCGAGCGGATCGAGGTGGTGCGGGGCCCGCAGTCCACGCTCTACGGCGCCGACGCCATCGGCGGCGTCATCAACATCATCACCAAGCGGGGCCGGGGCCCACTGTCGGCCTACCTCGACTTCGAGACCGGCAACTACGAGACGTTCCGGGAGCGGGGCGGTGTCTCGGGGGCGGCCGGGCCGTGGGACTACTCGCTCGGCGTATCACGTCTGCGACTTCGCCGGCCAGTTCGACAACGACGAGCAGAACCTGACGTCGGTGAACGGCCGGGTGGGCTACGCCTTGCCCAATCGCGGCGAGCTGGCGCTGATCGGGCGCTACTCCGACGGTCACCGCGGTATCCCGTTCGTCACGATCTTCCCGGACTTCTCGCCGCGCCGGGAGCAGGACGACCGCTTCCTGCTGGCGAGCCTGCAGTGGAGCCAGCCGTGGACGGCCTGGTACGACCACGTGCTGCGGCTGGCCTACGTCCGGAGCGATCTGACCTTCCGCGATCCCGACAGCGCGTTCACGACGCGCTCCGACATCTCGACCGAGCGCAGCGATGTGGACTGGCTTCACCACTTCTACCTGGGCGCCATCAACACGCTGACCGCCGGCTTCGAGTACCGGAACGAGAAGGGCGTCAACAAGGGCACCTTCTCGGAGAGCACCGACACGGTTGGCCTGTTCGCCCAGGACGAGCTCCGCCTGTTCCAGAGCCTCTTCCTGACCGGTGGCGTCCGCTACGACCACAACAGCGCCTTCGGCGACGCGACGACCGGCCGCGCTGCCGTCTCGTACGTGATCCGCGCCACCGACTCCCGGCTCAAGGCGAGCTGGGCGGAGGGCTTCCGGGCGCCCACGTTCAACGAGCTGTTCTTCCCGGCGTTCCCCGGGCCGTGTCCCGCGTTCGGCAACCCGAACCTGAAGCCCGAGCGCGAGCGAGAGCTACGATGCCGGGGTCGAGCAGTACCTCTGGCGGCGGCGAATCCGTCTGGCCGCCACCGGACTTCCGGAACGATTTCGACGACCTCATCCAGTCGACGATCATCGATCCGGTGAACTTCTGCTTCCAGGCCCGAACGTCGGCCGCGCGCGGAGCCAGGGCGTGGAGGTGGAGGCGAGCGTAACGCCGATCGACGACCCTGACCCTGACCGCTCGCCTACACTTACACCCACACGGAGAACCTCGAGACCGGGGAGCCGCTGCCCCGCTTCGCGCCGGACCGCTGGGCGTTCACCGGCACCTGGGAGCCGCTCCCCGGGCTCAGCGTGGGCGGCGAGATCCTCATCGTGTCGAGCCAGTTCCAGGGCACCGGCGTGCCCCGGAACCCCGGCTACACGGTGGTGAACGCGGCGCCGCCAGCTACCGGCTGCCATGGCGCTGGGGGTGGCTCTCCGACGTGAGCCTTCCACCTGAAGGTCACCAACCTCTTCAACGAGGACTACAGCGAGGTCCTCGGCTTCCCGGCCCTCGGAACCCACGTGGTGGCCGGCGTCCGGGCGGGATTCTGATGGAGCCGGAGCCGGTCGAGCTCACGTTCCTGGGCTCGGGCGACGCCTTCGGCAGCGGGGGGCGGTTCCAGGCGTGCGTCCACGTGCGAGCCGGCCCGACCCGGTTCCTGGTTCGACTGCGGGGCCTCGTCGCTGGTGGCGATGAAGCGGCTCGGCGTTCACCTCGGCGGTGGAGGTCGTCCTCCTCTCGCACCTCCACGGCGATCACTTCGGCGGCCTGCCCTTCCTGGTGCTCGACGGGCAGTTCCGCCGCCGGGCCCGGCCCCTCCACGTCGCCGGACCTCCGGGCGTGGAGACTCGGGTCCGCGAGGCGATGGAGGTCCTGTTCCCGGGCTCCTCGCGGGTGACGCGGGCCTTCGCCGCTGGAGTTCCTCGAGCTGCCCGAGCGATGGGAGACGCGGGTCCAGTCTCTGGCGGTGACCGCCTACCCCGTGGTCCACGCCAGCGGGGCGCCAGCCTTCGCGCTCCGGGTCGCCGCCGGCGGCAAGGTGATCGGCTACTCCGGCGACACCGAATGGACGGAATCGCTGGTGGAGGTGGCGCGGGGGGCCGACGTGTTCGTCTGCGAGGCGTACTTCTTCGAGAAGCGCGTGAAGTACCACCTCGACTGGCGGACGGTGATGGAGCATCGCCATCGACTGGACTGCCGCCGCCTGATCCTGACGCACATGAGCGAGGACATGCTCCGGCGGCTCCCCCTCGACGGCGTCGAGTGCGCCGAGGATGGTCTGACGGTGACGCTGTGACAGGCTGGGTTCGGATCGGATCGCCCGGGAGCCGAAGTGTCGGAGGGTACGATCGAGCGACGGGGAGGCGGGGACCGCGCGCGGCTCGCGCCGAGAGTGCAGGGGCCGGCCCCCATCCCCCCGGTGGCCACCGGAGGGGCGGGGCTCTCGGCCGGCCTTCGGCCGGCCGAGTCCCGGCGATTCGATCGGGAGGGGTCGGGGGTGGGGGAGGTCACGAATGATCCCCGGCGTGGCGATCGAGATCGGTCCGGCGGCGGTCTGGGTACGGAGCGCGCCGCCGCTCCGCGTGGTCGCCTCCGCCGTCGTGGGCGGTGACCTGACGGCGACCCGCCACATCGTGAACATGCACGTCCGCCCGGGCTCCCGGTGCGACCGGCCGGCCGACGACCTCCGCGCCTTCGCGCGAGGCCTTCGGATCGAGGAGCCCTTCGTCGGGCTGATGACCGCGGCCTGGACTCACCAGGCGGCGCCGGTGAGCGAGGTGGACGGCGGAATCGCGGTCACCGCCGTGGTCACCGTCGGGCTGGGCCATCCGATCACCGCCGGCGTGAGCCTGCCGGCGCCGTGGCGCCCGGGGACGATCAACACGATCGTGCTCCTCGACGCGCGCGTGCCGGTGGCGGCCGCCGTCAACGCGGTCATCACCGCGACGGAGGCCAAGGTCGGGGCGCTCGCCGCCGCCGGCATCCGGACGGCCGAGGGCGCCCCCGCCACCGGGACGGTCACCGATGCCGTCGTGGTCGCCTGGAGCGATCGGGGGCCGGCGCTCGACTACCTGGGGCCGGCCGCTCCGGGTGGCTGGCTGGTCGCGCGAGCGGTGAGGCGCGCGGTGGCCGAGGGGATCGAGCGCTCGCTGGTCCCACCGGCGGAGGGAACGGGGCAGCCTCGGGTGGGGCGCCCGTGAGAGGACGGTCGGCGCCGCTCCTGCTCGCCGTCGGCCTCGACCTGCTGGCCGGTGAGCCGCCGGGTCGCTGGCACCCGGTCGCGTGGGTCGGCCGGGCGCTCGACGGGATCGAGCGGCGGGCGACCGTGCGGACGGTCGGGATGGGCGCCGCCGGCGTCCTCGCGGTCGCCGCCGGCGCCGCGGCCGCGGCCACGCTGGTGGCGGCGCTGGCCCGCCGGCTCGGCCGCGCCGGCGCCGTCCTGGAAGCGCTGGCGCTCAAGCCGACCTTCGCGGTCCGTCGCCTCGCGACGGCGGCGGGCGAGGTGGGGGCGGCGCTGGATCGGGGAGGACTCGACGACGCCCGGCGGCTCTGCGGACGGCATCTCGTGAGCCGGCCGACCGCGATGCTCGACGAGCCGGGAGTGACCTCGGCGGCGGTGGAGTCGGTGGCGGAGAACCTGACCGATAGCGTGGCCGGCCCGCTTCTCGCGTACGCGCTCGGCGGCCTGGCGGGCGCGTGGGCCTACCGGGCGGTCAACACCGCGGATTCCATGTGGGGCTACCGCGATGCCCGCTACGAGCGCTTCGGCAAGGCGGCTGCGCGCCTGGACGATGCCGCCAACCTCGTGCCCGCGCGCGTGGCCGCGGTGGCGCTCGCCGCCGGCGCGGCGATGGCCGGGGAGGACGGCGTCGGGGCGGCGCGACTCGCCTGGCGGGACCACGCGCGGACAGCGAGCCCGAACGCGGGCTGGCCGATGGCGGCGATGGCCGGCGCGCTGGGGGTGGGCCTCGCGAAGCCCGGCGCATACCGGCTCGGTGACGGGCCGCTGCCCCGCGACCGGGCGGCCATCGTCCGCGCGGTCCGAGTCTTCGGAGCCGCCTCGGCCCTGGTCGTCGGCGCCGCCCTGGCCCTGACGCTGGTGTGGGGGCGACGCGGATGAGAGCGTGTCAGCTGGCGGAGCATCTGCGCGCCCACGTCGACCTGACCGCGCTCCTGCGCCTCGTCCCCGCCACCGGAAGGGCGCGACGTCCCGAGGGCCGGAGGCCCGAGGCGTCGCGGCGAGACGGATGACCGACGCCCGGGCCATCGTCGCCGCCCTCGTGCTCTCGCTCGGCCTCCACGGCGGCGTGGCCCTCGCCCTTCGCGGACTGGGCTTCCACCCCGGAATCTCCGAGTCGCTGCCGCCGCTCTACGTCCACCTCGTGGAGCTGGTGGTCGCCACGCCAGCCGTGCCGGCGCCGCGCGTGCGCGAGCTGCCCCCGCCTCTTCCCGTTCGCCCGCGCCGACCGGAGCTGCCCTCGGTGGTGGCGTCGGTCCCCACGCCGGCGACCGCGCCCGCCCGTGAGACCGGGGGCCCGGCGGCCCCGCCGGCCGCCGCCGCGGAGGCGCCGCGCGCGGTCGCCGAGCCGGCTGCGCCCCCGGCGCCGGCCGCGCCCCCGGCACCGCCGGCGCCTCCCGTCCCGTTGTCGGTGCCGGTCGCGCCGGCTCCGGTCGCCGCGCCTCTGGTCCCACCGATGGCTCCGCCGCCGGCGGCGCCGCTCGCCGCGCCCCCGGCTCCACCCGCCGCGCCGGCCCTATCGGTCCCGCTCGTCGCCACGGCGCCGCCGCCAGCGTCGCCTCCGGGGCCGGCAGCCGTCCCGATCCTGCCGGCGCCGGCCGTCGCGCCGCCGGTGGCGGCGGGGTCTGATCCACGGCCGGAGACCGCGTCGGCGGGCCGGTCGCCCTCCGCGCGCGCTTCCGCGTTCGCGTCGCCGTCTCCGGGAGTGGGGGTGGAACCTGGCCGCGAGGTCTCAGTTGGGGCGGTGTTACCCGGCGGCGCGCCGGGGATGGCGTCGGTCGCTCCGTCGGTGCGCCCCGGCGGAGCGGGTGGGGCGGTGGCGAGCCACGGCCGAGGCACCGCGCCGGCTCCCGGCGGCGCGCCGGAGGCCGGGGGGAGCAGCGGGGGGGCAGATAGGGTGGTCGACGCCGCGGGGCCGGTGGCGGCGTTGACGGGGGGGCGCTCCGGCGCGATTCCGCCGGAGTACGACGCCTACGTTCGCGCTCTGCGCCGGCGGATCGAGGAGCGGCTCGCGTACCCGGCGCTCGCGGTGCGGCGTGGTGTGCAGGGAACCGTCGAGCTCGAGCTGCAGCTCGACCCCGCCGGGCGGCTGACGGCGGTCCTCGAGGTCGGGCGCGATGGCGGCCTCTTGCGCGAGGCGGCGATCCGGGCGGTCCAGGACGCCACCCCGTTTCCGTTTCCGCCGGGACTGGCGGCGCGCGCGCTCACGATCCGGCTCCCGATCGTATTCGAGCTTCGCCAGCGCTGATCCGGTTTTTCCTGCCCGGCGACTCTTCCGCTGGGCTATAGTGATCGAAATGCGTGAGCCCGCGCCCAGCGGCGTTCCCGACACGCCCGACGACGTGACGCTCGGGCTCTCCGAGGCGGTCCGCGAGGCGCTGGAGCGCGCCGGGCTGCCATCGGTGGACCGGACGCAGATCGTCTGGGACGTGCCCCGGGACCCGAGCCACGGCGACTACGCGACGAACGTCGCGATGCTCCTCGCCAAGACGGCGCGACGCCCGCCGCGCCAGGTCGCGGAGGCGATCCTCGCGCATCTCCCTCCGATCGAGGCGGTGGAGCGGGCGGAGGTCGCGGGTCCCGGATTCCTCAACGTCTTCCTCTCGCCCAAGTTCTGCCACGCCGCGCTCGCGCGGATCCTCGCCGCCGGAGCGCGCTACGGAATCGGCGCCGAGGGCGCCGGGCAGCGCGCCCAGGTCGAGTTCGTGAGCGCGAACCCGACCGGGCCCCTGACGCTCGGTCACGGGCGCCAGGCGGTGCTCGGCGACTGCGTGGCGCGTCTCTTCCAGGCGGCCGGGTACGACGTCACCCGCGAGTACTACTTCAACAACGCCGGGCGCCAGATGCGGGTGCTCGGTGACTCGGTGCGGGCGCGTTACCTCGAGCTGCTCGGTCGCCCGTCGGCGTTTCCCGAGGACGGCTACCAGGGCGACTACATCCGCGAGATCGCCCAGGGGCTCCGCGACCGTCAGGGGGACCGGCTCGCCGGCGACGGGTCCGAGACGGTGTTCCGTCAGGCCGCGGAGGAGTCGATCTTCCTCGACATCCGGCGGACCCTGGACCGGCTCGGCATCCACTTCGATGTCTACTCCAACGAGGCCTTGCTCTACAGCGAGGGGAAGGTCGACGCGACGCTGGCCGCCCTCCGGGAGCGGGACCTCGTGTACGAGAAGGACGGCGCCGTGTGGCTGGCCTTCTCGCGCATCGGCCGGCCCCAGGATCGGGTCCTGGTGAAGTCGAGCGGGGAGCCGACCTACCGGCTGCCGGACATCGCGTATCACCGGGAGAAGCTTCGCCGCGACTTCGACCTGATACTGAACGTGCAGGGGGCGGATCACATCGAGGAGGCCAAGGACGTGGTGGCGGCCATCGCGGCCCTCGGCCTGCCGGCCGAGCGGATCCGCTACCTCATCCACCAGTTCGTGACGATCACCCGCGGGGGCGTCGAGGTGAAGATGTCCACGCGTCGGGCGACCTACGTCACGGTCGACGACCTGCTCGACCAGGTCGGCAATGCGGACATCTTCCGCTACTTCATGGTGACGCGCAGCCCCGAGAGCCACCTCAACTTCGACCTGGACGCCGCCACCGAGACCGACTGGCAGAAGAACCCGGTCTTCTACATCCAGTACGCCCACGCCCGGGTGGCGAGCATCGAGAAGCACGCGCGCGAGCGGGGGGTGCCGCTCTTGGCATCGAACGCGGAATGGGCCGAGGTGGACCTGAGCCCTCTGACGGCCCGCGAGGAGCTGGCGTTGATCAAGGCGCTCCTCCGCTACCCGGCGCTGGTGGCCGGCGCCGCCCGCGCCTTCGAGCCCCACCGGGTCGCCGTGTATCTCTACGACCTCGCGGCGGAGTTCCACGGCTACCATCACCTCGGCGCCCAGACGCCGGCCTACCGCGTCGTGCGACCGGACGACGTCCCCGCGAGCCACGCCCGGCTGGCCCTGGTCCGCGCGGTCGGCCAGGTGGTCCGGAATGGGCTAGGCCTGCTGGGGATCTCCGCGCCGGAGGCCATGTGACCGCGCGCGACCACTCATGCTGAGCGCCCGCCGGCCGGTCCCGCCGCGCCACGAGTACCGGTTCGGAACCCAGGAGCTGGTGACGTGTGTCGCGGCGTTCCTGCTGATCTGGGCCCTCACGTTCGTCTTCGGCTTGCTGGTGGGTCGGGAGCTGTCCGGATCCACCCGGGGACGCGCCGGAGGGAGCGAGCCGAAGTCGGCCCTGGCCGCCACGGCGCCCGACGCCGAGCGGCTGCCGCCGGGAACGCCGGCCCGGAAGCCGGAGCGGGGTGGGTCCCCGGAGCGGAGCGGGTCGCCGGAGCGGAGCGGGTCGGAGGACCAGTTGACGTTCTACAAGACCCTCACGGCACCGACGCTCGATCTGCCCGCGACCGCGGCGCATCCCCCGAAGATCGAGGAGCGGATGGTGCCCCACGAGGCGCCGCCCGCGGTCGCCGCTGCCGTGGAGCCCCGCCCCAGCGCCCCGCCCGCTCCCGCGCCGGTGGTCAAGAGCCCCGCGCCCAGCGCGCGGAAGCCGGTCCGCGAGCCAGCCGTCGCCCCGACCCCGGAGCGGCGGGCGGCACCGCCACCCCCGGCCCCCGCGGCCCCCCCGGTCCCCGCGGCCCCGGCCGCCGACCCTGCGGCCGCCAGGCCCTGGACCGTCCAGGTCAGCTCCTTCCGCAGCCGGGCCCTGGCCGACGAGCTGCGGGGCCAGCTCGCGGCCAAGGGGTTCGACGCCTACATGGTCTCGGTCACCACCGAAGAGGGCCGGGTGCGCCACCGGGTCCGGGTCGGCGGGTTCACCACCCGCGCCGAGGCCGAGCGCGTGGCCGGTGAGCTGCGGGGGGAGCGCAACTTGAACCCATTCGTCACCACTCGTTCCCGGAGCTAGGGCAGGGCCGATGAGCGTCGCATCGCGTCGTCCTCGGTCGTCGCCGATCCTCGGCGTACTCGGAGTACGCCTGCGGTCGGCGACTCCCTGCGTCCTAGCGCTGCTCGCTCCTCGGCCCTGCCCACGAGACTCATCTGCCGTCACGGTTGGCGCCTAAAGGAGCCGAGGGTTCGTGCAGCAGAAAAGCGTGACTCGGGCTTCCCACGAGCCCCCCGGCGTCAGGCGGGTCCTGATCACCGCGGACGAGCTGGCGTCCCGGGTCGGCGAGCTGGGTCGGCAGATCAGCGCCGACTACACCGACCGGGAGCCGGTCCTGGTCGGCGTCCTGACCGGCGCCGTGGTGTTCCTGGCCGACCTGATGCGCGCGATCGAGGTGCCGCTCCAGTGCGAGCTGATGGGCGTCTCCTCGTACGGCAGCTCCTCCCAGTCGTCCGGGATCGTGAAGATCACCGCCGACCTGCCCGTCTCCATCGAGGGCCGCCACGTCCTCATCGTCGAGGACATCATCGACACCGGCCGGACGATCAACTATTTGAAGCGCAACCTGGAGACCCGCCATCCGCGGACCCTGCGCATCTGCACGCTCCTCGACAAGATCGAGCGCCGCGAGGTGCCGGTCGACCTCGACTACGTGGGCTTCACCATCCCGAACGAGTTCGTCGTCGGCTACGGCCTCGACCACGCCGGGCTCCACCGGAACCTCCCCTACCTCGCGGCGCTGGATCTCGCGCGCCGCGACGAGGGGTGAGGGAAACCGGGCCGGGTCCCGTCCGAACGTCGTCCCGGTCCGGAAGCCCGCCCGGGCCCGTCGCCGGGTGCCGGACCGGAGGTGTCTCGCCCGTGCCGGGGGCGGGCCGTCGCCGGGGCCGTTCGAACCGTGTGCTATAATGTCGATGCGTTTTGTATGTGCGCGAGCGATTTGAGGAAGAGAGTCCCGAGCAGGTCGACGTGGGGCGGAAGGAGGGCCGCGGCTCCCCGATGAATCCCTTCTACAAGAACCTCGCCCTCTGGATGGTGATCGGCCTCGTCGTGCTCCTGCTGTTCAACGTCTTCAGCGGACTGTCGGAGAAGGGCGGGCCCGAGCCGAGCTACTCCGACTTCGTGAAGAACGTCGAGACCGGTCGGGTCGACTCGGTGACCATGCGCGGGAACCTGGTGACGGGGCGGCTCAAGGACGGGACGGAGTTCCGCACCCACATCGTCGAGTCGGCGGATCTGGTCAAGCTCCTGCGGGATCGGGGGGTGAAGATCAGCGTGAAGCCGCCCGACCAGAACCCGTGGTACCTGACTGCGCTCTTCTCGTGGGCCCCGATGCTGCTCTTCATCGGGGTGTGGATCTTCTTCATGCGCCAGATGCAGGGCGGCGGCGCCAAGGCGCTCTCGTTCGGGAAGGCCCGGGCCCGGCTGATCTCCGAGAAGCACAACAAGATCACCTTCGTCGACGTGGCGGGTGTCGACGAGGCCAAGGAAGAGCTGCGTGAGATCATCGAGTTCCTCAAGGACCCCCAGAGGTTCCAGAAGCTGGGCGGGAAGATCCCCAAGGGCGTGCTGCTGGTCGGCCCCCCCGGCACCGGCAAGACGCTCCTGGCCAAGGCCATCGCCGGCGAGGCCAATGTCCCGTTCTTCTCGATCTCGGGCTCGGACTTCGTGGAGATGTTCGTCGGGGTCGGCGCGTCCCGGGTGCGTGATCTCTTCGAGCAGGGGAAGAAGCACGCCCCCTGCATCATCTTCATCGACGAGATCGACGCGGTCGGCCGTCATCGCGGCGCCGGGCTCGGCGGCGGCCACGACGAGCGGGAGCAGACGCTGAACCAGCTCCTGGTCGAGATGGACGGCTTCGAGACCAACGAGGGCGTCATCCTGATCGCCGCCACCAACCGGCCCGACGTCCTCGATCCGGCGCTCCTGCGGCCCGGCCGCTTCGACCGTCAGGTGGTGGTGGCCCGGCCCGACGTGAAGGGCCGCGAGGAGATCCTGCGAGTGCACTCCCGGCGCATCCCCCTGGCGCCGGAGGTCGACCTGAAGGTCCTGGCCCGCGGCACGCCGGGCTTCTCCGGCGCCGACCTGGCGAACCTGGTCAACGAGGCGGCGCTCCTGGCCGCCCGCCAGGGGAAGAAGCTGGTCGAGATGCTCGACTTCGAGAACGCCAAGGACAAGGTCCTGATGGGCGTCGAGCGGCGGAGCATGATCATCAGCGAGGAAGAGAAGCGGACCATCGCCTACCACGAGGCGGGGCACGCCCTGGTCGCCCAGCTGCTGCCGGGCGCCGATCCGGTCCACAAGGTCACGATCATCCCGCGCGGACGGGCGCTCGGGCTGACCCAGCAGCTCCCGACCGACGACAAGTACAACTACTCGAAGGACTATCTCCTCAACCGGATCACGATCCTGCTCGGGGGCCGGGCGGCCGAGGAGATGGTGCTCAACCAGCAGACGACCGGCGCCGGCGACGATCTCGAGAAGGCGACGGAGATGGCGCGCAAGATGGTCTGCGAGTGGGGCATGTCCGAGAAGCTCGGACCGCTGACCTTCGGGAAGCGCGAGGAGCACATCTTCCTGGGTCGGGAGTTCGCGCGCCACCAGGACTACAGCGAGGACACGGCGATCCAGATCGATTCCGAGGTCAAGCGCATCGTGATCGACTGCGCCGCCCGGGCCCGCCGGATCCTCGAGGAGAAGCTGGCCAAGCTCCACGGGCTGGCCCAGGCCCTGCTCGAGCACGAGTCGCTGGACGGCGAGGAGATCGCCCGCATCCTGGCGGGGACCCCCAAGGGGGCCCTGGAGGGAGTGCCGGCCTGAGTCGGGTCCTGGCGGGGCGGCCGTCCCTCCGCCGGGTCGTCGTTGACCGCTCGCACGCAGCGGGACGCGAATGAGAGTGCACCCCGGCATCCTGCGAGTCCGTGGCCACGTCTTCGGCTGGGAGGGCTCCCGGCCGCGGACGGTGCTGATGGGCGTCGTCAACGTGACCCCCGACTCGTTCGCCGACGGGGGCCGCTTCCTCGACCCCGACGCCGCCGACCGCCACGCCCGCGCCCTCGCCGAGGAGGGCGCCGACATCCTCGACATCGGCGCCGAGTCCACCCGGCCCGGCTCCCGCCCGGTCTCGGCCGACGAGGAGCTGGTCCGCCTGCTGCCGGTGCTGGAGCGGCTCCTCAAGGACCCGCCGTGTCCGATCTCCGTGGACACCGTCAAGCCCGAGGTGGCCGAGGCCGCGCTCGCCCTCGGGGTCCACATGGTGAACGACGTGACCGGGCTGGCGGCCGGGCCCGATCTGGCGCGGGTGTGCGCCCGCTACGGGGCGGCGCTCTGTCTGGTGCACATGCAGGGGACACCGGCGACCATGCAGGAGGCGCCTCACTACGACGACCTGCTCGGCGAGGTTCGCGCGCGGCTGGCCAGCGCGGTGGCGGCAGCCGAGGCGGCCGGGGTGGCGCCGGACGCGATCTGCGTCGATCCCGGGATCGGCTTCGGCAAGACGCTCGCGCACAACCTGACGCTCCTGAAGCGGCTCGACGCGCTGGCCCCGCTCGGCAAGCCCATCCTGGTCGGGCCATCCCGCAAGCGGTTCATCGGCGCGCTGCTGGGCGCCGAGCCCGCCGATCGATTCGAGGGCACGCTGGCCGCCTGCGTGATGGCGGTCCAGGCCGGCGTCCACCTCCTCCGCGTCCACGACGTCGCTGCCGTGCGGCGGGCCGTGCGGGTGGCCGAGGCGATCCGGGATGCCGATGAGGCCTGAGCCCACCATCGCATCCTGCCGGTGGCGGCCGGAGACCTCGGCGTGACGGCCAGCGTGTGGGACGTCCTGCGCGTGTTCCGGCTCCGCGATGCGCTCGACATCGCCATCGTCGCCTACGTCCTCTACCGCGCGCTCCTGATGTTCCGGGGCACGCTCGCCGTCCAGATGCTGTCGGGGATCGCCCTCCTGATGGTCGCCCGCTTCGCGTCGCGGGAGGCGGGCCTCCACAGCATCGGCTTCATCCTGGACAACTTCTGGAGCTTCTGGGTCCTGGCCCTCATCGTGCTCTTCCAGCCGGAGCTGCGCCGCACGCTGGCCCAGGTGGGCCGCAGCCGGCTGTTCGAGCGTCTTTTCGGCGAGGCGGGACCGGAGCGGCGCCACGTGGTCGAGGAGGTGGTGCAGGCGGCCGAGTCGCTGGCCGCCAAGCGGATCGGCGCGCTCGTCGTCCTGGAGCGGCAGAGCGGCCTCCGACACTACGCCGAGCTGGGCATGCGCGTAGATGCGACGGTCTCGGCCGAGCTGCTTGGCAGCATCTTCCTGCCGGCCTCGCCCCTCCACGACGGCGCCGTCTTCATCCAGCACGGCCGCATCAGCGTCGCCGGCTGTTTCCTGCCGCTGTCCCGGAACCTGCGCCTGTCCCGGACGCTGGGCACCCGTCACCGGGCGGCCCTGGGGCTCGCCGAGGAGACCGACGCGGTCGTCGTCGTCGTCTCCGAGGAGACGGGCGGCCTCTCGATCGCCGTCGATGGTGGAATGCAGTCGGGGCTCGACTCCGTCGAGCTGCATCGCCGGCTGGCCGAGCTGATGGGAACCGGCGAGCCGCCCACGGCTTCCCGGAGCGCGCTGCTGGAGGGAGTGCGCCGGCTCACCGTGCGCGGCAAGGCGTGATGTCGCTGGCGGCGCGCCTCGCCGAGCACTGGCAGCTCAAGCTTCTCTCCCTCGTCTTCGCGATCGCCCTGTGGATCTTCCTGGTGGTGGAGGACAAGGGTGAGGCCGTCTACACCGTGCCACTGGACGTGAGGAACGTGCCGCCGGGCACGGAGGTGACCGCGCTCGGGGCGGAGGCCGTCGCGGTGCGGGTGCAGGGCCTGCGCCACGTCCTGAGCCGCCTCGACGAGCGGGAGCTCCGCGCCGCCGTGGACCTCCGCGGGGCGGGCCCCGGGGACGTGCTCCTGCGGATCCGGCCGGAGGACATCACGGTGCCTCGCGGTGTGGAGGTGGTGCGGATCACCCCCGCCCAGGTCCGCGCCACGCTGGATCCGGTGGCGTCCCCTCCCCGCCCCTGAGGGGCCCGGCCCGGTTTAATGGCCGGCAACTGGCGGTTCTTGAGATACGGTGACCCGGTGAGGGTCCGCCCAATGAGCATGCGACAAGGAATGCGGCTTCAGCCCTCCCACCTCCCTCCAGCCGAAGGCCGAAGACCCTGCAGGCCTCCGGCTCCCCCCTCCCCCCCGGTGGGTGGGGGAGGGGGGTTGGGGGGGTGGGCGGGAGGTCCCGAATAAAGCATGGGCCGGCTGTTCGGCACCGACGGGATCCGGGGGATTGCGAATGCCGAGCCCCTGACCCCGGAGTTCGCCTACCGGCTCGGCCGGGTCGCCGCCGCGTATTTCGCGGAGCGGTCGGCGGCCCCTCCAGCCGGGGGGCGCCGGCGGCGAGGCGCCCGTCCGGCGATCCTGATCGGCCGCGACACCCGGCTGTCGGGCCCGCTGCTGGAGCAGGCGCTGGTCGCCGGCATCCTGTCCACCGGCGTCGACGCGCTGGTGGCCGGCGTCCTGCCGACCCCGGCCGTCGCGATCCTCACCGCCGCGCTGGGCGCCTGCGCGGGCGTCGTCCTGTCGGCCTCGCACAACCCCTTCGCCGACAACGGCATCAAGCTCTTCTCGGCCGAGGGCGGGAAGCTCCCCGACGCCTGGGAGGACGAGATCGAGGCACGGCTGGCACGCCCCGACGCGGCCCCCCGACCCACGGGGGCGGGGATCGGGCGGGTTCGGCCGGTCGCGGGTGCCGAGGGCCGGTACCTGGCGGCCCTCCGGGCCTCGGTGCCGGGGCTCGATCTACGCGGCCAGCGCCTCGTGCTCGACTGTGCCCACGGCGCCACCTACCGGGTGGCGCCCCGGCTGTTCAAGGCCCTCGGCGCCGAGGTCGTGACCCTCGGCGTCCGGCCGACCGGCACCAACATCAACGCCGGTGCCGGCGCGCTCCACCCCGAGGGTCTCCAGGCGCGGGTCCGCGCGCTGGACGGCGCCGTGGGCCTGGCCTTCGACGGGGACGGGGACCGGATCATGACGGTGGACGAGCAGGGCGCGGTGCGGGACGGGGACCATCTGCTCGCGGTCTTCGCCGGGGACCTGACGCGGCGCGACGCCCTGCGGGGCCGGGCGGTCGTCACGACCGTCATGGCGAACCTGGGCCTGGAGCGGGCGCTGGCCGCCTCGGGCGTCACGACGGTCCGAACGGGGGTCGGGGACCGCTACGTGCTGGAGGAGATGCTGCGCCGGGGCGCGAACCTGGGAGGCGAGCAGTCGGGCCACATCATCTTTCTCGATCACGCGCCAACGGGCGATGGCCTCCTCTCGGCGCTCCAGCTTTTGCGCATCCTGCGTGAGACCGGACGGCCGCTGGCCGAGCTGGCCGCCGGCGTGACCAAGTTCCCGCAAGTGCTCGTGAACGTGTCCGTCCGGGCGAAGCCGCCGCTGGCGAGCCTGCCGGCGGTGAGCGACGCCGTGGACCGGTGGGAGAAGAAGCTCGAGGGCCGCGCCCGGGTCCTGGTCCGGTACTCCGGGACGGAGGCGCTGGCCCGCATCATGGTGGAGGGGGACGATCAGATGACCATCGAGACGGTGGCCCAGGAGATCGCAGCGGTGATCCGCGCCGAGATCGGGAGCGGCTCGTGAGGGCGGGGCGGCGCGGGGGATGGCTCCTGGTCTGCGCGGTGGGCTGCCTCGTGGCGCTCGGGGCTTGTGGGGGCGGCGGGGGCAACAACAGGAACCCCGCGACGCCGACCGGCGACGAGATGCAATTCCTGCTCCAGCACAACGCGCGCTTCAACGACGGCCGCACCGTCCGGTGGCCGAACCTGCCGATCCGCGTCTTCACCAACGGCATCGCGCAGCAGAACGAGGTCCTGGAATGGACCCGGGCCACGGGCGGCCGGGTCACGTTCACGTTCGTCGGCAGCGCGGCCGGCGCCGACATCACGTTCCGCTTCGACACGGGCCTGGGCAACGACGTCTGCGGCACGACCACCGTGACGTTCCTGGGCACCGGGGAGATCACCTCGGCCGACGTCCGGTTGGTGCAGGGGATCTTCCGCGGGCCGCAGTGCCAGCGCACGATCGTCCACGAGACCGCCCACGCCATCGGCTTCCTCGACCACACCGCCGACGGCGGGCTCATGGACCCCGACGGGGGCAACGGTGTCATCACGGAGCCCGTGAGCACCATGCTTCGGAACCTCTACTCCATAGCCCCCGGCACCTTCATCGGTAGCGGCCAGACGGCTCGGGAGGTCCGGCGGGGCGGTGGGAGATCCAGTGTGACGATCGTCGACACGGTCCGGCGGTGACACCCTCGGGGTCGAACACGCCGGATCCGTCGAGGCTGGAGGAGTGAAGTGATGACACGCCGGGTTGCCCTGTTGGTCGGTCTGCTGCTGGGGCTCGCCGGGACCCCGGAGGCCGGGACGATGCGGATGGTGGTGGCGGATCTGCCTTACGCGCGGGTGTGGGACGCGGCCGTGCGCGCCGTCCGGGACTACCCCACCGGGCGGACTGCCGATGGACTGATCGAGACGGGCTGGCTAGAGCGGAGCCCGCGCGAGGGCGAGGGCACCTTCTCGTCCGTCATGGAGCGGGTCACGGTGCGGGTCGAGCCGTACGCGGAGCGGATCACGCGCGTGACGGTGGAGGTCGAGGCCAGGGGCTGGCGGGACGGGCAGTGGGTGCCGATTCCCGACACCGAGGCTAGGGAGCGGACCATCCTCGATCGGGTCCGGGAGGCAGGCTGACGACCGACGGCGGCGGGCGACGGTCATGATCGTCGGGATCGGCGTCGACGTCGTCCACATCCCACGCATCCGCGGCGCCATCGAGCGCTGGCAGGAGCGCTTCCTCGGGCGGGTCTTCACGCCCGACGAGCTGGCCTACGCGAAGCGCCGTCGCGATCCCGCCGAGCACCTGGCCGCGCGGTTCGCCGCCAAGGAGGCGACCCTCAAGGCGCTCGGCACCGGCCTCAGCATGGGGGCCCGCTGGCGCGAGGTCGAGGTCCGGCGCGCGCGGGGGGAGCCGCCCCGCATGGCCCTGTCCGGGCGGACCGCGGCGCTGGGTGCTGCCCGCGGCGTCCGGATGCTCCACGTCTCGCTCACCCACGACGGCGACTACGCGATGGCCCAGGTCCTGGCCGAGGGCGAGCCGGGCGGCGACGGGCCGCCGCGATGATCCCCCTCGCCACCGCGGACGAGATGCGCCGGGCCGATCGCCGCGCGACGGAGCGCTTCGGCGTGCCGAGCCTCCTCCTGATGGAGAACGCCGGGCGCGGCGCGGCGGACGCGCTGGAGCGCGTCCTCGGGCCCGCATCGGGCCGGCGGATCGTGGTCGTCTGCGGAAAGGGGAACAACGGCGGCGACGGCTTCGTGGTCGCCCGCCACCTGGTCGGACGCGGCGCGACGGTCGGCGTCTGGCTGCTCGCCCGGGCCGCCGACGTGCGCGGGGACGCGGCGACGAACCTGGAAGTGCTGCGGCGATCCGGGCTGCCGGTCACCGAGATGGTCTCGGCCGGCGCGGGGCTGGACCCGCTGCGACGGTCGCTGCGAGACGCGGACCTGGCGGTGGACGCGCTCCTCGGGACGGGGCTCAGCGGGGGCGCGACGGGTCTGGTGGCCGAGGCGATCGCGGCCCTCAACGACGCCGGTCGGCCGGTGTGCGCGCTGGACGTCCCCTCCGGCCTGTCGGCCGATCCGGGGCCGGTGCGCGGTCCCATCGTTCGCGCCCGCCTCACCGTCACCTTCGGGCTCCCGAAGCTCGGGCTCTTTCTCGAGCCGGGCGCCCAGTACGCCGGGCAGGTCGAGGTCTGCGACCTCGGGGTCCCGCGGGCCTGGCTCGATGAGGCGATCGCGGTCGCGATGCCGGAGGCGGCGGACATCGCCGCGCTCTTCCCGCCCCGGCCCACCGACGCCCACAAGGGCCGGTACGGACACCTGCTCGTGGTGGCCGGCTCGCTCGGCAAGACGGGCGCGGCGGTCCTCGCCTGTCGGGGTGCCCTCCGGGCGGGCACCGGTCTGGTCACGTGCGCCGTGCCGGCGACCCAGCAGCCGGTGGTGGCCGCGCACCTGGCGGAGGCGATGACGGAGGCCCTCCCCGAGACGGCCGCGCAGACGCTTTCCGGGAAAGCCCTCGATCGCCTGGTCGAGCTGACCGCCCGCATGGACGCGCTGGCGGTGGGTCCGGGTGTCGGTCTGGAGCCGGAGACCCAGGCGATGCTGCGGGAGCTGGCGCTGGCCGCCGAGCGTCCGATGGTGATCGACGCCGACGCCCTCACCGCGCTCGTGGGGCGGCTCGGCGACCTCCGGCAAGCGCGGGGCCCCCGCCTGCTCACCCCGCACCCTGGCGAGGCCGGCCGCCTCCTCGGCGTGGTCACCGCCGAGGTCCAGGCGGACCGGATCGGCAGTGCCCGCCGCCTGGCCGAGGAGAGCGGCGCCTGGGTGGCGCTCAAGGGGGCGGCGACCGTCGTCGTCGGGCCGGGAAGCCCGGACGCGCTCGCCACCCTGAACCCGACCGGCAATCCCGCGATGGCCACCGGCGGCACCGGCGACGTGCTGACCGGGATCGCCGGTGGGCTCCTGGCCCAGGGGCTCTCTCCGGCGAGCGCGCTGCGCGCCGCCGTGTACCTGCACGGCCTGGCGGGTGACATCGTCGCCGCCGAGCGGGGATCGGTGGGTCTCCTGGCCGGCGACCTGGCCGACGCCGCTCCCGGCGGCGGTGCGACGGCTCCTCGGCGGCGCATCGCCCCCGGCGTCGTGAGCGAGGCCCGGGCGACCGCGCGCCTCACCGCGGAGAGCGCGGAGGCCACCCAGCGGCTGGGAGCGCGGCTCGGCCGGGCCGCGCGGGCCGGCGAGGTCGTCGCCCTCTACGGCGACCTCGGCGCCGGGAAGACCTGCTTCGCGCAAGGCCTGGCCGCCGGGCTCGGCGTCACGGGGCCGGTGACGAGCCCGACCTTCATCATGATCGCGGAGCACGCCGGGCGGCTGCCCCTCTACCACGTCGACCTCTACCGCACCGATCGGCTGGACCAGGTGCTGGCGCTCGGACTCGATGAGCTGCTCGACGGCGATGGCGTGACCGTCGTGGAGTGGGCCGAGAAGGCCGAGCCGATCCTCCCGGCTCGCACCGTGCGGGTTCGCATCCGGGGAGCCGGCGAGGAGCCGCGCGAGATCGAGGTCGAAGGGGGCCCGCCGGGCTGGGACGCGAGCGGCGACTGACCGCCGCCGTCTCGTTCTCTCGCGGCCCGTCCTCCAGGGGATACGGGGGCTCCGGCCGCCGGCGTGCGCCCTGTCGCGCAAGGCCGCGTCAGCAGCGGTCAGACGACGCCGGCCGAGCGGAGCGGGCCGATGGCACTCTGCTTGCTCCAATCCCCGGCGTGAGCGTCCAGCACCCCACGATCCGCGAGTGGCCCGCCGAGGACCGGCCTCGGGAGCGGTTCCTCACCAAGGGCGCGGAGGCGCTGAGCGACGCCGAGTGCCTGGCGATCCTGCTCGGGGCCGGCACGCCGGGCCAGACCGCGGTGGATCAGGCCCAGGCGCTCCTGGCCGCCTTCGGCTCGCTCGGCGAGGTCGCGGGCCGCGAGGTGCAGGAGCTGGCCTGGGTCGGCGGCCTCGGCATCGCGAAGGCGGTGCGTCTCGGCGCGGCCGTCGAGCTGGCCCGCCGGCTCCGGTCCCGGCCGAACGGCGGGCGGATCC
>CAVPSB010000004.1:0-46990 GCA_963708025.1 uncultured Candidatus Rokubacteria bacterium
CGATGGGACGAACCCTCGGCGCCGAGCCGCGGGCGTGCCTCCCGGGTCGCGGTGACCGGCGCCTACTCGGTCGGCCTCGACGTCTCTCGGCCCCGACCCCTCGGTGTGCTGGCTGCGCGCCGGCTCGCTCATCGTCGCGGCCCTGGCCGTGCTGCCCGTCGATACGGGAGCGTCGTGGTCACCGAGGGCAGCTTCTTCCTCCGCGCCGAAGCCGTCCGGAACACGCCGTCCTGATGGCCGGGTCCGCGGCGCCGCCTGGGGCGGCGGGCTCGCCGCGACCGCCTGGCTCGGCGCGCATGTCGGGTCACCGGCGGTGCGGACGTGGCGGCCCGGGACGGGGACGCCTCGGCGGCTGGGCCCCCTGTCGGTCCGGGTGGCCGGCGAGGGGCCGCGCCGGTTCGTGCTGCTCCACGGTCTGGCGGGCTCCGGCGAGGCCTTTGGCGCGGCGTATGACCAGCTCGCCGACCACGGCCAGCTGGCCGTCCCCGACCTCCTGGGGTTCGGCCGCTCGATGGATCTCGACCGGCACGACTTCGGCCTCGACGCCCACCTCGACGCCCTGGACGCGATGCTGGAAGCGCTCGGCCGGCCGATGGCCCCGTGACCGTCGCCGGCCACTCCATGGGGTCGCGAGCGGCTTCTGGTCGGCGCTGGCGTTCCGGGCGCTGATGGGCGCCGGCTGGGCCGGCAGCTACATGCCAGGGCTCAAGGCCTTGAGCGACCTGGCGGAGGGCCCGCAGCAGTCCCGAGCCGTGGCCGCGCACGCAGCGGCCGTCGGCGTGAGCGGTGCCCTCTCGTTCGGCGTCGCGGGCGCGGTCAACGTGTGGCTCGGGCTGGCACTGGGCGCTGGTGCCCGGTGCACTCGGCGCCGCCCTGGCCTTCGCGCTGGTGCTGGTCGGCGTGCCGTCTCCGACCTCCGGGCGGTTGCGGGCCCGCGCCGCGCCCTGCTCGACTTCCGGCCCATCCTCCGCAACCGGTCGGCGCTCGCCTACTCGGTGGCGTACTGCGTCCACACGTGGGAGATGTCCGCGCTGCGCGGCTGGGTCGTCGCGTTCCTGACGTTCGTGGCGGCTCGGGCGCCCGGCGCGTGGACGCCGCTGGCGCCCGCCACCGTCGCCAGCGTGATGGGTCTGTTCGGCGTGTGGGCCAGCGTGTGGGGCAACGAGCTGGCCATTCGATTCGGCCGCCGCCGCTTCATCCTGGGCATCATGCTCGGCTCCGCCGCGCTGGCGGCCGTGATCGGCTTCGGCGCCGCGCTCCCGTACGCGGGCGCGGCCGCGCTTCCGTGCTGCTGTACGCGATCCTGATCTGGTCGGACTCGTCCTCGCTGACCGCGCGGAGTGCCGGCAGCGCCGAACCCGGCCGGCGCGGCGCGACGCTCGCCGTCCACTCGACCCTCGGGTACGCCGGCGGGTTCCTCGGTCCGCTGGCCCTCGGTGCGACGCTGGATCTTGTCGGCGGCGCGAGCGTGCTGGGCTGGGGGGTGGCCTTCGGCCACGTCACGGTTGCCCTGCTCCTCGGGGCGCTCGCGTTCGTGTGGCTGCGCCCGGCCGATCTGGCCGGCGATCGTTCGGTGGGGGCGGCCATCGCCGCGGTCCCACCCCTGAACCGGACCTGACCTCGTCCCACGCAGGACCGCGAGCCACGGCATTGATGGTTCCGGATCCAACAACGACCAAGGCCCAAGGAGGCGAGACGACCATGACCCTCGAAGCGCTCCCTGTCGCTGTCATCGGCGCCGGCCCTGTCGGACTCGCGGCGGCCGCCCACCTCGTCAGCCGGGGCGAGACCCCGATCGTCCTCGAAGCCGGCGAGCGGGTGGGCGCCACGGTCCGCCAGTGGGGGCACGTCCGGATCTTCTCGCCGTGGCGCTACAACGTCGACGCGGTCGCCGTCGCCATGCTGGAGAAGGCCGGCTGGACCATGCCGGATCCCGACCACCTGCCGACCGGCCAGGAGCTCGTCGAGGACTACCTCGAGCCGCTCGCCGAGCTTCCGGAGATCCGGCCGCACCTGCGCCTCCGCACGCGCGTCGTGAGCATCACGCGCCGCGGCCACGACAAGCTGCGGACGTCGGGGCGAGAGCAGGCGCCCTTCGTCCTTCGCGTGGTCACGCCGGCCGGGGACGAGGCGATCACGGCCCGCGCGGTGATCGATGCGTCGGGCACGTATGAGTCGCCGAATCCGCTCGGCGCGGACGGGACCGATGCCCACGGGGAAGCCCGGGTGCGAGATCGCGTGTTCTACGGGATTCCCGACGTCCTGGGCGCGCAGCGCCCGCGCTACGCCGGCCGGCGCGTGGCGGTCGTCGGCAGCGGCCACTCGGCGCTGAACACCCTGATCGATCTCGCCGAGCTGGCCGTGGCCGAGCCCACGACGCGCATCACCTGGATCGTTCGGCGCCCGCCGTCCGACCGGGTCTTCGGCGGGGGCGTCGCCGACGCCTTGCCGGCGCGCGGGGCGCTCGGCCAGCACGCGCGGCAGCTCCTGGAGCACGGCACCGTCCGGCTGGTCGTCGGCCGGATCGCGGCTGTTTCCAACGCGGCGACGGCCTGGCCATCCTCGACGAGGCCGGCACCACCCTGGTCGTCGCGGACGAGGTGGTGGCGGTCACGGGATTCCGGCCGGATCTGGGCCCACTCCGCGAGCTTCGTCTGGATCTCGACCCCATCATGGAGGCGCCGCGGGCGCTGGCCCCCCTGATCGACCCGAACGTCCACAGCTGTGGGACCGTCCCCCCGCATGGCGTCGAGGAGCTGACCCAGCCCGAGCCTGACTTCTTCGTGGTGGGCATGAAGAGCTACGGCCGCGCGCCGACGTTCCTCATGCTCACGGGCTACGAGCAGGTCCGGTCGATCGTCTGCGCGCTGACCGGGGACCTGGCGGGGCTCGGCGCGTCGAGCTGACGCTGCCGGCGACCGGTGTCTGCAGCACCCAGCCGAGCGACGCTCGAGCCCCGGCCAGTGGTCCCTCCGGTCCGTCGTGCTGCGGGGGTCCGGCGCCCGCGGAGGTGGACGCCTGCTGCGCCCAGGACGCGGAGGCCAAGGCGGTCGGCCAGGCTGGCTGTGGCTGCGGATCAGACCGCCCGGCGGACGCCGCGGTGGCGGGTGCGGCCGGTGGCGAGAGCCCGGGGGCGATCACGGGGGGACCACGGCCGAGCGCGCCGCCGCTGGTGCCCCTCAGCGCGCTCCGGAAAGGCCCACGAACGAGCGCCTGCTGCGGCTAGGCGGGATGCGGGCCCCGGGCCCGACCTGGAGGATCGCGCCGGAGCGCTACGGCTGGGTGATCGTCGCGACGCTCTCCGTGACGGAGACGGTCACCTGGGGCATCGTCTACTACGGCTTCCCGGTCTTCCTGCGGCCGATGGAGCAGGACCTCGGCGCCTCGCGGGTGGCCGTGACCGGCGCCTTCTCCGTCGGCCTCGGCGTCTCGGCGCTGGCGGCGCTCCCGGTCGGCCGCTGGCTCGACCGCCACGGCGCGCGCGGGCTCATGACCGCCGGCTCCGTGCTGGCCACGCTCCTCGACCGCTCGCGTGGGCGCGCGTCGAGAGCCTGCCCGCGCTCTACGCGGTCTGGTTCCTCATGGGACTGGCCATGGCCGCCACGCTCTACGAGCCGGCGTTCGCGGTGGTGGTGTCGTGGTTCCCGCGAGGGCGCGACCGCGCGCTGCTGACGGTGACGCTGGTGGCCGGGCTCGCCAGCACGATCTTCATGCCCATCGAGGCGTGGCTGCTGACGCCGGTCGGCTGGCGCAGTGCGCTCACGTCCTGACGGTGGTGCTCGGCGTGATCACGATTCCGCTGCACGCGCGCTGCTGCGCCGGGCCCCGGCGGGCCGCGGACGGCCGAGCGGGCGGCCGCGCCGCGACCCCGACCTGACGCTGGACGCGGCGGCGCGGACGCCGGTGTTCTGGGTCCTCGCGCTCGCCTTCTTCGTCGGCAACTTCGCCACCGCCGCCCTCACCACGCACCTGATCCCGTTCCTGGTGCGACCGCGGCTACTCCGCGACCTGGGCGGCCATGGTGATCGGCTGGATGGGGGCGATGCAGCTCGCGGGCCGCGTCGTCTTCGTGCCGCTCTCCACGCGGTTCGGGGCGCGCGTCATGGTGGCCGCCGTCTTCGGCGCGCAGGCGCTCGGGATCGCGCTGCTCCCGCTGGTCGGCGCTGGTGCGCACGCTGGTGCCGTTCATCGTGCTCCAGGGCGCGGCCAACGGCATGGCCACGCTGGCGCGCGCCACGTCGCTGGCCGAGATCTTCGGCGCGCGCCACTACGGCGCCATCGCCGGCGCCGTCGCGCTCGGCTCCAACGGCGCCCGCGCGGTCGGTCCCGTCGGCGCCTCGCTCCTGTCGGCCTCGGCTCGTACCCGGCGGTGTTCTGGGCGCTCGCCGTCTCGCTGGTCATGGCGGCCGTCACCCTCCTGATTGCTGGCGCAAGGGTCGAGAGCGGCGAGTAGCGGCGTCGCTCGGGGCCCGGGAGCGCCTCTTGACGGATCAAGAGACGTTGATACCATCGGACCTGCCGACGGTGATCTGCGGGACGCTCCGCCAGATCGATCGTGAGCACCGCCGGATCGTGGTCGGAACCGCGGATCTGCCCGGGGGAGACGGACCGCCTACTCGAGCGACTCCAGGCCGGCATGCCGATCCAGGTCGTCGCCGACGTGCGGGGCGGGGAGACATGGGTGGGGGCGATCGAGCGCGATGGCTGAGGGGCGCATCTCCCCGGTGGCGCGGGTGACCCGGCTGGGCGCCCGGAGAGGTGTCGCGAGATGAATCGACCGGCCGAAGCGAAGCGCCTGAACGCCTTCGAGCGCTACCTCTCCGGGTGGGTGGCACTCTGCATCGTCGCCGGGGTGGTGCTCGGGACGGCGGCGCCCGGGCTGGTCGGTGTCCTGAGCCGACTCGAAGTCCGCCACGTCAACGTGCCGATCGCCGTGCTCATCTGGCTGATGATCTACCCGATGATGCTGAAGGTGGACTTCGCGGCCATCGGCGGCATTGCGCCGGCGACCCAAGGGGCTGCTGGTCACGCTGTTCGTGAACTGGCTGGTGAAGCCGTTCAGCATGGCGTTGCTCGGCTGGGTCTTCATGCAAGCACGTCTTCGCGGCCTGGATCGAGCCGGAGACGGCGACGAGTACACGGCGGGGCTCATCATCCTGGCCGCGGCGCCCTGCACGGCCATGGTGTTCGTCTGGAGCTATCTGACGGACGGCGACCCGGCCTACACGCTGGTGCAGGTGGCGGTGAACGACCTGATCATGCTGGTGGCGTTCGCGCCGATCGTGATGTTCCTGCTGCGGGGTGGCGAACGTGGTGGTGCCCTGCGAAGGTGCTCATCTACCTCGGTGGTGGTGTTCATCGTGATCCCGCTGGCGGCGGGGTGGCTGACCCGCACGGCGCTGCTGAAGTCGCACGGGGCAAGGAGTGGTTCGAGCAGCGGTTCCTGCCGAAGTTCAATCCGGTGATGATCGTGGCGCTGCTCGCTGACGCTGGTGCTGATCTTCGCCTTCCAGGCGAGGAGAACCTGACGGCCGGCTGGTCGCATGGTGCTGATCGCGGTGCCGATCCTCATCCAGGTGTATTTCAACTCCGGGCTGACCTACCTGCTGATGCGCTGGTTCAAGGTGCCGCACGACGTGGCGTCGCCGGGCGCGCTGATCGGCGCGAGCAACTTCTTCGAGCTGGCCGTGGCGATGGCGATCACGCTGTTCGGGCCCACGTCGGGCGCGGCGCTGGCCACGCGTGGTCGGGGTGCTCGTGGAGGTGCCGGTGATGCTGTCGGTGTGCACGTCTGCAACCGGACGCGCCCCTGGTTCGCCGAGATCGACGCCGCCGAGGCGGGCGGGGCCCGGGTCGCCGGGGCCCGGCGGTGACGCGACGCCGGGTGCTCTTCCTGTGCACCCACAACTCGGCGCGGAGCCAGATGGCGGAGGGGTTCCTCCGCGCCCTGGCGGGTGAGCGGTTCGAGGTCGCGAGCGCGGGGACCGAGGCGACGCGGGTGCACCCGCTCGCCCTGCGCGTCATGAGCGAGGTGGGGATCGACATCCGCGGTCATACGTCGAAGACGGTGGACGGTCTGCTGGGCGATCCCTGGGACTACGTCATCACGGTCTGCGATAGCGCCAACGAACGGTGCCCGGTCTTCCCCGGCCGGACCACCCGGCTTCACTGGGGCTTCGAGGATCCGTCCCAGACCAGCGGGACCGAGGCGGCGCGGCTCGAGGTCTTCCGGCGGATCCGGGACGAGATCGCGCGGACGCTACGCGGCTGGCTCGCGACGGTGTCCTGCCTGTGGGCGTGGCCCACGTCGCCAGCCGGCGGGCACTCGACCTGACCCGGGTGGATCAGCGGCCTGGACGGGGCTCCGGGAGAAGACCGCCGCTCGGTGGTGTGGCCGCCCGCGTGGCGCTCGTCATCCTGGTCGTGGCGCGCATCGGCCAGGGTCTCTCGGTCGCGGAGCTCCGGGGCGCGGCTTGGCGGGGCGGCGAGCGGGGGCCCGCGGTGCGTGCGATCGGGCGGTGGCTGGTTCGGCGCCACTGCCCGGCCAGTTGACCGAGCACTGACGGGAGAGTCCCACCCGGGGGCGCGGAGGCGCGCCCGGGTGCGAGGGTGGGACCCGACTCGAACGTCTTGTCTCACCGGATCGCGGCCGCGTCACGGGTCCCGCTCGAGCGCGGCACCGTGCGCGCGTTCGGGCTCAGGCGTCCCGTAGAGGAGCCGTGCGGCGGCCAGGCGTGCCGTCGGGAAGAGCCACAGCGCGACGACGGTCGCCGCCGCCGCTCCCGCTCCCGACGCCAGGACGGCTGGACCGATGGGCGGCGGGACAGGGGCCCCGCGGCCCCAGGACGCCACGGAGGCGGCGACGAGGGTGAGCGGGTTCCCCGAGGCGCCGGCGTTGGTGAACCAGAAGCATGCCGATGCGTACGCCCCCACCGCCAGGGGGACCCGGACGTCCTGGCGATGCGCCACGCCGAGGGCGACGAGGACGAAGCCGAACGCCGCGACGCCCTCGCGCGTCAGGACCACGTGCTCCGGCACGCTGCTGGGCAGCCCGGCGGCGAATGTCAGCGGCACCAGGATGCCCGCGACGTACCCCATCGTGGCCGCCGTGAGGAGCTGCACGGCGAGCACGATGAGACAGCGCCCCGCGCCTTGCTGCCCGACCAGGGCAGCGACGAGGGTGAGCCAGGGGTGCAGGTGGATGCGGGCGACCGAGCCGGGGCCCCACAGAGCGAGGCCGTAGCCCAGCCCGAGGATCAGCGCCGCGACGACGGCGCTCGCGAGCGGCGCATCCGCGGCCTCGACCCGGGCCGCACCGGAGAAGGCCGTCGCCGCCAGGATGGTCGCGACGGCCACCGCCTCGGCCGCGAGCCTCCTCATGCGATCGCGTTGCACCCTCGGGGTCGCTCCACGCGCCCGATCCACGTCCCGACGTGGCCAGCCACGTGATCCGCGACCCTGGGGTCGTACGCCCCCTGGGCGTGGCGCGCTGTGCGTTCCGGAGGCGCGAGGCATGCCACGGGCGCTCATCATCGGCGCTCCTCCCGTAGATGAGGGACGCTGTCCGCGCGTCTGGGGGTGATGTCCGACCGAAAAGGTCGCCGGACCTAGTGTGACAGGAGTGCCCCACGTGAGGCAGAACTTCCGCTCTCCGGACCCGGCGTGAGAACCGAACCCACCCTGACCGCACTGGTCGTCGCGCGCCGAGACCCCCTGAATGATCCATTCGACTAGAGCGTATGCACCAGCCGGCTGACCGGGGGCCGTCGTGGATTCACATGACGCGGTGTGGCACACCCGTTGCTCATTCGACGTCGCGGTTTGTCTGACCTCAGTCCACCGGAGCGAGGAGGTCGCCCATGTCGTCTCCCGGTCCCGACGAGACTTGCCGGCCTCGAACCGTCTCCCGGCGCCGCTTCCTCCAAGGCGTCGGAACGGCCGCCGCCACGGCGGTCGCCGTGGGCGAGGCACCCGCCCGGACCGAAGCGGCGGCGCCGTGGGTGCCGCTGCCGACCCTGCCGTCGGATGCGCCACCGAACCTCCTGCTGCGCCTCCAGGCCGACGTCCGGCGGGCGCTCGAGAAGCCGGTCGAGCAACGCCGGTGGGTGATGGGGATCGATGTCCGGAAGTGCGTGGGATGCTCCGCCTGCACGATCGCCTGCGCCGTCGAGAACAAGCTGCCGCCTGGGATGTTCTACCGGGTGGTCCAGGAGGAGATGACCGGGGAATATCCCGACGTTCGTCGTCGGTTCTTCCCGCGGCCGTGCCTGCACTGCGACAATCCGCCCTGCATCCCCGCCTGTCCGGTCGAGCCGGTCAAGGCGACCCACAAACGCCCGGATGGCATCGTGGCGATCGACTACGAGCGGTGCATCGGTTGTGGGCTCTGCGTCGCCGCGTGCCCCTACGGCGCCCGGTCCCTGGACAACGGGGATTTCTTCACGGAGGGGACGCCCCGCCGCCAGGCGTACGAGAGCGCACCGGCCTACGAGTACGGCCGCGAGTGGACGCGCGATGGGTCCAGCCTGCCCGTGTCGAAGGCGCGCAAGTGCCATCTGTGTCTCCACCGCTTGGAGGCCGGCATGCTCCCGGCGTGCGTGACCACGTGCATCTGCAACGGGGTCTACGTCGGCGACGCGAACGACCCGGCGAGCCTGGTGAGCGAGCTGGCGCGGCAGCCCAACGTCGTGCGGCTCCGGGAAGAGCTGGGCACCAAGCCGTCCGTCTTCCACATCGTGTAGGAGGAGATCATGAGCGGGCACCCTGACAGCCGGCGCGCGTTCCTGAAGACGGCGGCGCTCTTTGGCGGATCGGCCGCGGCGAGCCGGATTCCCGACGTGCTCAGGGGGCTGCCCGCGGCCGAGGCCGCGGGCGCCCCCTACCCCCTCGCCGAGCCGGAGCGCCTCCTCTACTCGGTCTGCCAGCAGTGCAACACCCAGTGCGGGATCAAGGTCAAGCTCCACGACGGCATCGTCGCCAAGATCGACGGGAACCCGTATTCCCCGTGGAACATGGTCCCGCATCTGCCGTATGCCACGCCCGTGATCCAGGCGGCGGCGGTCGAGGGCGCCCTGTGCCCGAAGGGGCAGGCCGGCATCCAGACGGCCTACGATCCCTACCGGATCGTGAAGGTGCTGAAGCGCGCCGGCAAGCGCGGCGAGAACAAGTGGCGCTCGATTCCGTTCGACCAGGCGATCGCGAGATCGTCGAGGGCGGGCTCCTGTTCAAGGACGTCCCCGGCGAGGAGACCCGGCAGGTGGAGGGGCTCAGCGACCTGTGGGCGGTCCGCGACCCGAAGTCGCCTGAAGGAGCTGGCCGGATGACGCGAAGAAGGTGGCCGCCAAGCAGATGACCCTGGCCGACTTCAAGGCCAAGCACGCGGCTCGCCTGGACGCGCTCATCGACCCCGATCATCCGGACCTCGGGCCCCGGAACAACCAGTTCGTCTTCATGTGGGGACGGGTCAAGGGCGGGCCGGGGCGATCTCATCCGGCGCTTCACCAGGCGGCGCCTTCGGCTCGGTCAACGCCCACGGCCACACGACGGTCTGCCAGGGCTCGCTCTACTTCACGGGCAAGGCCATGAGCGAGCAGTACCGTACGACCGACGGGCGAAGTGGTCGTGGACGGGCGGGGCCAAGTTCTACTGGCAGGGCGACCAGCAAACGGCCGAGTTCATGCTCTTCGTCGGCGCCTCCCCGTTCGAGGGCAACTACGGCCCGACGAACCGCGCGCTCCGCATCGCCTCACCGGGTCGCGGACGGGTCCGCTGAAGATCGCGGTGGTCGACCCGCGCGCCTCGAAGATCGCCGGCCAAGGCCTGGAAGTGGGTGCCGATCAAGCCGGGCAGCGAGGGGGCCCTGGCGCTCGGCATGATCCGCTGGATCATCGAGAACCAGCGCTACGACGCCCGCTACCTCGCGAACGCCAACAAGGCGGCGGCCGACGGCGGACAAGGAGCCGACCTGGTGCAACGCCGCGCTGGCTGGTGAAGCTCGAGAAGGGCGAGCCCGGGCGCGTTCCTGCGCGCCTCGGAGATCGGCCTCCCCGTCGAGACGCGGACGATCAAGGACGCGAGTGGGGGCGAGACCGCCTACGCGTTCGATCCGTTCCTGGTCTGGAAGGACGGGAAGCCGATGCCCGTTCGACCCCAACGACGAGACAAGAGCCCGGCCGAGGGCGACCTGCTCGTCGCGACCGAGGTGAACGGCATCACGGTCAAGACCGGGTTCCAGATCCTCTGGGAGCACGGCCGCGGCCCGGAGCCTCGAGCGAGTGGGCGCAGCTGGCCGGCATCGACCGCCGCGCGACATCGAGGAGCTGGCCCGGGAGTTCACGAGCCACGGCAAGCGGGCGGTGGCCGACATCCACCGCGGGCGTCTCCCAGCACACCAACGGCTTCTACAACGTCTTCGCCTGGTACACGCCTCAACCTGCTGATCGGCAACTACGACTGGAAGGGCGGGATGGTCAAGGCCACCACCTACGACCCGACCGGTGGCAAGACCGAGAAGGACTGGCGCAGCCGTTCCCGATCAGTCGCACCAACGGCAAGCTCGACCCGTTCGGGATCAGCGTGATCCGCCACGGCGACAAGTACGAGGAGACGACGCTCTTCGCCGGCTACCCGGCCAAGCGCCCGTGGTTCCCCCTCTCCTCCGACATCTACCAGGAGATCATCCCGTCGATCGGCGACGCGTACCCGTACCCGGTCGAAGGCGCTGTTCATCTACATGGGCTCGCCGGTCTACTCGCTGCCGGCCGGCCACACCAACATCGAGGTCCTGGCCGATCCGCGAGAAGATCCCGCTGTTCGTCGCCAACGACATCGTGATCGGCGAGACCTCCATGTACGCCGACTACATCTTCCCGGACGTCTCGTACCTCGAGCGGTGGGAGTTCGCCGGCTCCCACCCGAACATGGTCTGGAAGGTCCAGCCCGTCCGCCAGCCGGTCATCGCGCCGATCCCGGAGACCGTCACGGTCTTCGGCCAGGCCATGCCGATCAGCCTGGAGGCGATGCTCCTGCGCGATGGCGGAGAAGCTCGGGCTGCCCGGCTTCGGGCCCGACGGGTTCGGTCCCGGCCAGCCCTTCACCCACCCCGACCACCTCTACCTCCGCATGGTCGCGAACCTGGCGGCCGGCGACAAGGCGCCGGAGGCCCTGCCGGACGCCTCCCCGGACGAGATCCGGATCTTCCTCGACTCGCGGCGGCACTTGCCGACGACGGTGTTCGACGCGGCCCGCTGGCAGGCGATCGTCGGGGCGGACTGGTGGCCGAAGGTGGTCTATCTCCTCAACCGCGGGGGCCGGTTCGACGACTTCGCGAAGGGCTACGAGGGCGAGCAGGCCAAGAACAAGTACGGGACGCTCATCAACTTCTACCAGGAGAAGACCGCGAAGACGAAGAACGCCATGACCGGCCAGCCGTTCCCCGGCATCGCCAGCTACGTCCCGGCGCCGGCCGACGCCCTGGGACGGCCGCTCCCGGACGAGCGGGACGGGTACGACCTCCGGATGATCACCTTCCGGGAGATCTTCCACACCAAGTCCCGGACCGCGGCCAACTACTGGCTTCTGTCCCTGTTGCCCGAGAACAGCGTGCTCATGAACCCGCAGGACGCCGCCCGGCGCGGCCTGGCGGACGGGGAGCGGGTCCAGATCCGGTCGCGCTCGAATCCGGCCGGCGTCTGGGACTTCCGGAACGGCAAGACCCGCCCGATCGCCGGACGGCTCACCGTGACGCCCGGCATCCGCCCCGGCGTCGTGGCCTACTCCCTCGGACACGGGCACTGGGCCTACGGCGCCGAGGACGTCGTGATCGATGGCCAGGTCGTCAAGGGCGATCCCCGCCGCGGCGGCGGGATCCACGCGAACGCCGCGCTCCGGGTGGACCCGGTGCTCGGGAACACCACGCTCAGCGATCTGACCGGCGCCAGCGCCGTCTTCTACGACACCTCCGTCACGGTGACGCGCGCCTGAGAGGAGGGCCGATGGCCGAGCTGCCGCAGCCATTCCAGCGGTTCCGTGACCAGAACCCGGCGGTCGTCACCGCCTACGAAGCGCTCGGCGAGGCGTGCGCGCAGGCCGGGCCGCTCGAGCCAAGGACGCGGGAGCTCGTGAAGCTCGCCCTCGCGATCGGCGCGCGGCTCGAGGGGGCCGTCCATTCGCACGCCCGCCGGGCCCTCGAGGCCGGCGCCAGCCGGGCCGAGATCCAGCACGTGATCGTGCTGGCGGCGCCGACCCTCGGCTTTCCCACCACGGTCGCGGTCTCGACCTGGGTGGATGACGTGCTGCGCTTGACGGAGACGACCCGATGAGCGCGCCGGACGCCGGGGTCGATCGGCCGCTGGCGGCCCGCGCCTTCCAGGACCTCCTGGCGGAGGCCGTCGCCTTCCACGGGCACCTCTGCCCGGGCCAGGTCCTCGGCGTCCGCATGACGCTGGCGGGCTGACGGGCTCGAGCGGCCGAGGGCCGCCGGGAAGGGCCTGGTCGTTCGTCGAGATCGATCGCTGCGCGACGGACGCCATCCAGGTCCTGACCGGCGTGAGCATCGGCAAGCGCACGCTGCGCCATCGACTGGGAGATGGCGGCGACCTTCGTCGACGTCGCGGGGGCGTTGGGGGTTATCGCTCGGACGCACGCGTGGCGGCAATCTCGACTACGGGAAGATGGCGGCCACCTGTATTTCGGTCGACGCGCGGCGCCGGGCCGTCCGGGTCGTGGCGCGGGACGATGCCCGGCACCGCGCCGCCGAGTGGGCGCCGGCCGAGCCGGATCGCCGGCAGGCGCAGATGGTCGCCTACGAGGTGATGCCGGAGGCCGCGCTGCTCCGGATCGACCCGGTGGTGATCCGCCCGGGCTGGCTCGACCGGCGGCGCCGGCGCGTCGCGTGCGAGGCGTGCGGCGAGGGGATCACCTACGAGCGTGAAGTCGTGCGGGGCGGCCGCACCCTCTGCCGATCCTGCGCCGGGGACGGATACTACGCGCGGGTGAGTTCCCCGGCCTCGAACGGACCCGGTCAGACCGAGGGCCAGACGGTGTGGGCGGTGACGGTCGCCGTCGCCCCGCGGGCCGTCCGTGGCATCGGACGCCGTGACGGACGGGGGGCTGATGTGCAGCCGGGAGTGCCGTCCGATCGCGCCCGACGCCGGCCGGCACGACTTTCAGGCGATCTATGACGAATTCCAGCCGAAGATCCGTCGCTACCTGACGCGCCTCGTCGGCGCCACCGAAGCCGAGGATCTGACCCAGGAGGTCTTCGTCAAGGTCAGTCAGGCCCTCCCCGATTTTCGGGGGGATTCCAGGGTCTCGACCTGGGTCTATCGCATTGCGACGAATGTCGCCTTCGATCGGCTGCGGAGCCCCTCATATCGGCGCGCGGCTCGAGTGCCGCTGGAGGGCCCCGAGCTCGCGGCCGGTCGACGGGTCCGGCATCGAGCAGGAGCTGATTCGGAAGGAAATGCAGGCGTGCATCCGCGGGTACATCGAGGACCTCCCGCCGCCGTACCGATCGGTGGTGCTGCTCAGCGAGGAAGCGGAGCTCACCAACCAGGAGATCGCCGACGTGCTGGGCCTCACCCTCGACACGGTCAAGATCCGGCTCCATCGCGCGCGGGGTCGGCTCAGGAAGGACCTCGGCCGCGGCTGCACGGTCTCTCGGGACGAGCGCAACGAGCTCGCCTGCGAGCCGAAGGTCGGGGGTGTATCCTCCGAGGACTGACCGCCGTCTATAGGGGCGGAGAAGGGAGGTCAGGCCATGAAGCTCGACGATCGGATCACCGAGTTGGTCGCCATCGGGGCCTCGGTCACCGCGAACTGTCTCTCGTGTCTGGAGTACCACGTGAGCAAGGCCGCGGAGGCCGGCGTCGACGAGGAGGAGATCGCTGGGGCCATCGACGTGGGCAAGATGGTCCGCAGGGGCGCGGCCGGCAAGATGGACAAGCTCGTGGAGAGCCTTCGCCGGACTGCCCCGTCGGGAACCAGCGGCCCGACCCAGAGCTGTGGGTGTGCGTGACGGCGCCGTGCCCGTGACGGAGGAATCGGCGATGTGGGGACCAGGACCGTGGGGCATGCCGATGTGGGGCCTGGGCTGGGTGTTCCCGCTCCTCGGGTTGCTGTTCATCATCGGCATGATGGTGTTCTGTGCGCGCGCGATGCGGGGGATGATGGGCGGCGCGGGGATGTGTGGCCATGGCGAGCGCCACGTGAGCGACGCGGACGACCTTCGGCGCGAAGTGCGTGAGCTCCGCGAGGAGGTCCAGAAGCTTCGAGCAGGCCGTTGAGGCGAGGCGTCGCCGACCGCCCCGGCCGCTGAACGGGTCTCGCGCGGTCGCACGACGCCGCGGCCGCGATGAACCCGATCCGGTTGCAGAAGGCCGAACGCGGTCCAGCGTCAGGCTGGCGAACGATCCCGGGCCGCCAGCTCGCGCAGCCGCGCCGGTCCGGCTGCGTCACTCACCTGAAACGGGACGAGCGCGACGCGCTGAGCCAGATCCGCTGCGACTCTGCGGATCAGCGCGCACCTCGGCGTTCGCCCGCTGCTGCAGGACAGGATCGGTCAGGTGCGCCGCGAGCAGGCTCGCGTTGATCACCCACGCGAATGGTTCGATGCCCGCCTGTCGCAGGTCCTCTTGAAGGGCCTGCGCCTCGAGGACCGGTGTCGTCTCCGCGAGCGTGACGATGAGCACCTTCGTCACCTCGGGATCGCGCAAGATCATCAGCGGCGTGACGAACCTCGGCTGCCCTGGTGTTCGGCTCGTGCGGCACCAGCTGGCGATGGAATGACACCGGCCGTGTCGAGCAGGCGCAGCGTGTGGCCGGTCGGCGCCGTATCGACGACGACCAGCTCGTGTTTCGCACGCACGACGATCTTCGAGAAGGCGACGAAGAACGCGATCTCGTCGTAGCAGGGAGACTGCAGTTCCTCGTGCAAGAGCGCACGGTGCTCCGCATCAAGCCCTGGCGCCTTGCTGGCGAATGTCTCATCGCGATAGCGGCGCGCCTCCGCGACCGGGTCGATACGGCTGACGCTCAGCCCCGGGACATCGCTACGGCCAGTGTTTCGGTCAGGTGCGCCGCGGGATCGGTGGTCGTGAGAAGGACGGGTCGGCCGCGATCCGCCAGCGCGACGGCGATCGAGGCGGCGATGGTCGTCTTGCCGACCCCGCCCTTGCCCATGACCATGACCAACCCGTGATCACGGGCCGCGAGTTCCTCAATGATCGAGGCGAGCGGCGGAATCGCTGGCATCTCGACACTCGTCGCGCGCGGCTCGCGGACCCTGAGGTTCCTCTCCCTTCGGTTCGGCCAAGAACGCGCGCACCATCGGCAGACCCACGATGTTGAAGCCGCGCATCGGCACGTCGATGCGCCGAAGCGCGCGCAGGCCCGCCGGCATGTCAGCCAACGCCTTGTTCGCCCGCTCCTCGACCGCCAGAGCCACTGGATCGTGACGGTCTGTCGCGCGGAACACCGCGTTGACGATCAGCACCTGGTTCTGCATCCCAAGCGCGCCGAGTTCCGTGCGGGTTCGTTCAGCCTCCAGAAGCGCCACGCGATCGGGCCGCGCGACGAGCACGAGGGTGGTCGCACTGGCATCGCCCAGCGTGCGCACGGCCTCTTGGTAACGCGCCTGCTGCGCCTTCAGGCCCGCCAGCGGGCCCAGACACGACACGTCAGGGTTGCTCGTATCCAGGTAGCGACTCCAGGCCGCCGGCAGTTGCAGCAGGCGCAGCGTGTGGCCGGTCGGAGCCGTGTCGAAGACGACGTGATCGACTGACTGCATCAGCGCGTCCTGACCGAGCAGCACGGTGAATTCGTCGAAGGCCGCGACCTCGACGGTGCAGGCGCCGGCGAGCTGCTCTTCGAGCTGGGCGAGCTCCGCGGCCGGGCACGGTGCCGCGGTAGGGGGCGATGGTGCGCGTCGCGATAGTCCCGCGCGGCCGCATCGGGATCGATGTTCATCGCGAGCAGGTCTGGGGCACCCGGAACGGACCGACGGCGTGTTCCCGAGCGCACGCCGAGGACCGCGTCGAGGTTCGACGCCGGGTCGGTGCTCACCAGCAGCGTGCGTCGACCCCGATCGGCAAGACCGACGGCGGTCGCACACGCGAGCGACGTCTTGCCGACGCCGCCCTTCGCCTGTGAAGAAGTAAAAGCGGACCGGGTGCTGGATGAGCTCGAGCACGGCGTCGCTCACATCGCCTCGTGGGATGACGGCGCGGCGCGACTCAAGATGGACGCCGCTCGCCGGGTCCACCCGAGCGGCTCAGGCCGTGGCAGTCCCACTCCTTCTTCAGCGCGGTCATGCCGGCCACTTGGTCAAGGCTGTCATGGCATCCTCCCGGCTCGCGGAGGAACGGACCTGCTGAGCGGACGGTGCAACGCCGGTGCCACGGGTCCTTGGCTGGCAGGGTGCCACTTCACGACGAGCCGCGTCCCGGTTTGAGGCGTTGCTGACCCACCTGGGCACCCGCGCCCCCATGCGGGCGTGACGCCACCGGCCAAGACCTCCACGACGTAGGGGTGAAGTGGTCGGGAAGCTTGGCACGCTTGAGGGTCCGGGCGAAGGCGCGGCGGACGTTCGCAACCTGGAGCGATGTCGCGGTCTCGGAACAGAACACGAGCGCCGGCATCTCACGTCGCCGGACCGAACCTGTGCGATGTGGCGGGCAGGGCGTCCTGGTCGGGCCCGCTGTCGGGCAGGCGTCCAACAAGGAAGCCTGTGGGTGGATCGCAAGAGTGTAGGGCTCGTCGAGCGGCATCACGCCTCACCCCTCACGCTCACGACGGCGGTGCCTCGCCGCGATCTCTCGTGCCGTCACGCCCGTTGCCCCGACCACGTGGTCCAGCACGCGGCGAACCCGGCCGAGTAGTGCGAGCAGGGCGCGTCCGTGTGGTGTCAAGGCGGTGCCTCTCGCAGCGCCCTTGCCGGGACGAGCGTGCGTCAGGGGAGCGCCCAGCGTGCGTTCGGCCTGGCGAAGGTATCCCCAGGCATGGCGATAGGACCACCCCACGTGCCGGGCCGCGGCGGCGAGCGATCCCAGGCGCCGGAGGTGACGGAGCAGATGCCATCCGCCCTCCCCGATGAGGAACCGGCCACCCTCGGCTTCGAGCCAGACCTTGGTGCGAACGTGGAGGCCGACTATGTTCGGCGGTGCCTTTTGACGGCTCGCTCGCCCACCGGTACCCTCCGCCTCGGTCGGCGAGCGACGGCGTGGCAGGCGCTCCCGAGCCCGCATGGCCCCTCATCATACCGAGTCGTTGACGGGAAGGACATCGGGGTGGCGGCAGCCCGCGTGGGCGATCGTCACGGGCACCGGCGTCGGAATGCTCGGCGGCTTGCTAGGGCTCGGGGGGGCCGAGTTCCGACTCCCCGTGCTCGTACGCCTGTTTGGCTACGGCCTACCGCGAGCGATCCGCTTCAATCTCGTCATCAGCGGTGTGACGGTCCTCGCGGCGCTCACGACGCGGGTGATCTTGACCGGATCCACCAGTGCCCATCTGACCTCGCTTGGCGCACCGGTTCTGGGCATGATCCCTGGCGGCATGGCCGGGGCGTACCTCGCCGGGACGTGGTTGATCACGGTCTCCGAGGCCGCGCTGCATCGAATGGTGCGGACGCTGTTACTGGGTATCGGTGTGCTGTTGATTGTCGAAGCCGGGGTACCCTGGGCGTCGGCTGGCCTCCCCCTGGGGCCGCTGGGCCTGGCGGCGCTCGGATGTGTGGCTGGTCTGGGCATTGGCGTGGTCAGCAGCGTGCTCGGCGTCGCCGGCGGCGAGCTGATCATCCCGACCCTCATCTTTGGCTTCGGGGCTGAGGTCAAATTAGCCGGCACGCTGAGCCTGCTGATCAGCCTACCGACGATCCTCGTCGGACTTCGGCGCCACTGGGTCCAGGGGCATCGATTCGACGGTGGCGATCTTGCGACGATGATTCTCCCGATGGCCGCCGGGTCCATCGCCGGGGCCGTGCTGGGCGGCGCGCTCGTCCGCTATGCGCCTGCTCCCGCCGTGAAGATGCTTCTGGGCCTCGTCCTGATCGGATCCGCGCTGAAGGCGTTCTCGCCAAGCCGAGTAGCCTCCTGACCTGGCTAACGGAAGGCGAGCGGACGACGGGGTTCGCTGAGGATATGGACACTCACGGGTTCCGGGCAACCTAGCACCGAGCCCTGCCAGCACGACCAGCCTGGCGTCCTAGCGGCGACGAGCACGACACAAAGCGCCGCTTGCTACCACGCTGCTACCACTCCACCCCGATTCAGGGTGATCCAGGCTGACCTCCGTCTACCAGTCCGGCTCGTAATCATCGATACTTGGCTCATCCTGGGTTTCGCCAGAGGGTCCTTTTGAGCAGGGAGTCGAAGGTTCGAATCCTTCACGCCTCACCACCGTATCTCCGCGAACTTCCACCGTGCCCGACGTCTGATAGTCTTCTGCCCGCATCCCGCTTGCTACCACTTCGATCGTCGACGGGAACCTGGTCCGCCGCCGCGCCTCGACGGATTCGGCGGACACCTCGGCGTCGCCGGTGTGGCAGCCCGCTCTTCGTCTTCGGCGGAGAGGCGGCCACTCCCGACGGGGCAGTCCACGTCAACCTCGAGAGCATTCGGCATCGACGCCATACGGCCCCCGGAGGCGGGATGCCGCCGGAGGCCGTCGGAGTCGCCGGATGCTCTGGCCGGCGGGTTAGTTAGAAGTCGCCGCCCATGCCGCCCATGCCGCCCATGCCACCGCCATGCGGCATGGCCGGCATGGCGTGCTCCTTTTCCGGGATGTCCGTGATCAGCGCCTCGGTCGTCAGGAGCAACGACGCAATCGAGGCCGCGTTCTGTAAGGCGATCCGCTCCACCTTCGTCGGGTCGATGATCCCCGCCTTCATCATGTCCACGTACTCGTTCCGTTCGGCGTCGAAGCCCTGGGTCGGGGCACTGGCCGCCTTGACCTTCTCGACCACCACCGACCCCTCGAGGCCGGCGTTCTCCACGATCCGCCGGATCGGCTCCTCCAGCGCCCGCCGCACGATGTTCGCCCCCGTCGCCTCGTCGCCCGCGAGTGTGAGGTGGTCGAGCGCCTTCGCGGCACGGAGCAGCGCTACACCGCCCCCCGGGACGATCCCCTCCTCGACCGCCGCCCGCGTTGCATTCAGGGCGTCCTCGACGCGGGCCTTCTTCTCCTTCATCTCGGTCTCGGTCGCCGCCCCCACCTTGATGACGGCCACGCCGCCGGCGAGCTTGGCGAGCCGCTCCTGCAGCTTCTCCTTGTCGTAGTCCGAGGTCGTCTCCTCGATCTGGGCCCGGATCTGCTTGATCCGCCCCTCGATCTCCTTGGGCGACCCCGCGCCGTCGATGATCGTGGTGTTGTCCTTGTCCACCACCACCTTCTTGGCCTTCCCGAGGTCCTCCAGCTTGATGTTCTCCAGCTTGATCCCCAAGTCCTCGGTGATCGCCTTGCCCCCGGTCAGGGTCGCGATGTCCTGGAGCATGGCCTTCCGGCGATCCCCGAAGCCCGGCGCCTTGACCGCGCAGCAGGACAGCGTGCCGCGGAGCTTGTTCACGACAAGGGTGGCCAGCGCCTCGCCCTCGACGTCCTCCGCGATGATGAGGAATGGCTTGCCCGCCCGCGCCACCTGCTCCAGCAGCGGCAGCATGTCCTTCATCACGCTGATCTTCTTCTCGTGGATGAGGATGATGGCGTCCTCGAGGACGGCCTCCATCCGCTCGGGGTCGGTGACCATGTAGGGCGAGAGGTACCCCCGGTCGAACTGCATCCCCTCGACGACCTCCAGGGTCGTCTCCATCGCCTTCGCCTCTTCGACGGTGATGACCCCGTCCTTGCCGACCTTCTCCATCGCCTCCGCGATCAGGTCCCCAATCGTCTTGTCGTTGTTGGCGGCGACGGTCGCGACTTGGGCGATCTCCTTCTTGTCCTTGGTCGCCTTCGACATCTTCTTCAGATCGGCGACGACCGCCTCGACGGCCTGCTCGATGCCGCGCTTGAGCCCCATCGGGTTGGCCCCGGCCGTCACGTTCTTCAGACCCTCGCGGAAGATGGCCTGGGCGAGCACGGTCGCGGTCGTGGTCCCATCCCCGGCCGCGTCCGAGGTCTTGGAGGCGACCTCCTTGATCATCTGGGCGCCCATGTTCTCGGTGGGCTCCTTCAGCTGGACCTCCTTGGCCACCGTGACGCCGTCTTTGGTGATGGTCGGACTGCCGTACTTCTTGTCAATGACCACGTTCCGGCCCTTCGGGCCGAGTGTCGCCTTCACGGCCTCCGCCAGAATGTTGACGCCCCGCAAGAGCGCCGCCCGCGCCTCCTGGTCGAACATCAGTTGCTTCGCCATCCGCCGGTCCTCCTCCTGTCCTCAGTCGTTATCGGAGTGAGTGAGTCTGCAACGCCACGGCGCGTGGGGGGTCGTTACTCGAGGATCCCCAGGATGTCCTCTTCCTTCATGATGAGGAGCTCCTCCCCGTCGATCTTCACCTCGCTGCCGGACCACTTCCCGAAGAGGATGCGGTCCCCCGCCTTGACGGCGAGAGGCAGCGTCTTCCCGTCATCGGTCACCTTGCCGGTGCCGACCGCGATGACTTGGCCCTCCTGGGGCTTCTCCTTGGCGCTGTCCGGGATGATGATGCTGCCGTGCTTCTCGTCCTGCTCCTCGAGGCGCTTGATGAGGACCCGGTCGTGGAGCGGACGCAGCTTGGTCTTCAGCTTGGTTGTCGTAGCCATCGTGCGAGAGTCTCCTTCCTTACACGTGCAAGGGCTGGGTGGAGGACACGCGGGAACCGACCCGAGGATCGCCGTCGGGCTATTAGCACTCCCGAGGAACGAGTGCTAGTCTACCGCGCTCGCAGGCCAGGGTCAACCGCCACCGGTGGGTCGGACCGCTCCGCCGCGTCCCCAGGCCCGCGGCCGTCCCGGCTAGGAAGCCCAGCTCACGCACTTCTGGCAGCACACGCCGGGGTCGTGGCCGCCATAGCCGGATAGTGCGAAAGAGAGCAGGCAGAGTCAGAAGAAGGAGCCGTGGTCGCCGGCCGCCCTCTTTGCGCCTCACCCGGCAATGCGAGGGTACCGTGATCGCTCCCCGGGGAGCGGCGTCAGGCGTCGACCAGAATCTTGAACCCGCCATGGACCATGCGCTTGGTGTCGAAGGGCATCGACTTCGGATCCATCGTCGCGAGTCGCGGGTCCTTCATCACCTTTGCGTTGACGCGATCCCGATGCGCGCGCGACTTGAACACGACCCAAGAGAACATCACCGTCTCGCCGGGCTTGAGCTTCATCACGCGCGGGAAGGGCACCCCCCACTTCATGGCGAGGTCGTCGCCGACACATTCCCGAAACTCGAGGGCGCCGTGCTCCCGCCAGATCCTGCCTCCCTTTTGGGCGAGGCGGCGATACGCCTGCAGGTGTTTCGTCGGACGGCCACGACCGTGCGGATCCGGCACGACAAGGTGTCCATCACCGACGGCCCCTTCGCCGAGACGAAGGAGCAGCTGGGCGGCTTCTTTCTGATCAACGCCAGGGACCTGGACGAGGCCGTCCAGCTCGCCTCGAAGATCCCGTCGGCGCGCACGGGGAGCATCGAAGTGCGGCCGATCAGCGAGGGAGGCTGCCAGCAGCCCTAGCCGAGGGACGCGCCACTTATCGCAGGCTGGCCCTCGAGACGGAGGCGCCTCGATCCGTCCTAGGCAGGATGGATACGCTCCTCCGGCAGCTCCACCCGCTTGACGCCCTTGAAGGTGAAGATGAGCTCGACCCGATACGTCGGCGGGTTCGACGACGTCTGCTCGAGCACCGTGGCCGGGACCTCGCGGACATTCTCGCTGAACGCCACGCCCTGGATCGTCATCCGGGAGAGATCGACCTTGACCCGCTGGTTCGGCGCGAACATGACCACCTCCGTGCTTGGCCCTCTCCCCGTCACCGGAACGCTGGCATCACCTCGCGCGCGAAGAGCTCGAGCTGTCGCATGATCTGCGCGTGTGGCATCCCCGGGGTGAAGAGGCGGCAGATCAGGTGGGTCATGCCGTACTGGGCGACGTACGGCTGCAAGCCCCGCACGATCTGCTCGGGCGTGCCGATCAGGAAGCGGTCCACCATCAGCCGGTCGAGGTCCGCGGCGGTCTCGGCATCGATGAAGGGGTGCTTCCACGTCCCGCCGTATTCCTTCCCGTAGGCGAGCATGAGATGGCGGTCGGCGAGATCGCGCGCCTGGCGCTCGGTCTCGGTGACGATCACCTCGCGGGTCACCGGCCACTCGCGCGGGGACCCGGTGAGGCCGGCCGCCCGGCGGTGCTCGAGGATCGTCTCGCGGCTCCGGAGGAGTCGGGGGAGGTCGGCCGTCGGCCCGGGTAGCCAGGCGTCGCCGAGGGTGGCCGCGCGGCGGAGCGCGAGGTCGCCCCACCCGCCGATCCACAGCGGGGGATGCGGCTGCTGGAGGGGTTTGGGCTCGATCCGGGCGTTCTCCACCGCGAAGTGCTTCCCCCGGAACGTCACCCGGTCCCGGGTCCAGAGCGCCTTCACCAGGGCCAGCCCCTCTTCCAGCCGCGCGCCGCGCTTCTCGAGCGGGGCGCCGTAGAGCGCGAACTCGTCCGGCCGGTAGCCGATGGCGACGCCCAGCACCAGCCGCCCGCCCGAGAGGGCGTCGAGCCACGCCGCTTCCTCGGCGAGGCGGACCGGGTGGTAGAAGGGGAAGACGACGACGTTGGTGCCCAGCGTGATCCGGGACGTCCGGGGCGCGAGGGCCGTCAGCACCTGGAGGGGCGAGGGCCAGTAGTGGTCGCGGACGCCGTGGTGCTCGGCGAGCCAGACGGAGTCGAACCCGAGCTCCTCGGCCCGGGTCGCCTCGGCCAGGACCTCGCGGAAGAAGTGCCCACCCTCGGTGGGCTCGATGCCGAACTTCAGCGCCAACCCACGGCTCGCGTCAGTACCGGATCACGCCCAGGCGCCGGAGAAGGCCGTGGATGCGCTCGGCGTAGACGTTGAAGGTGGGATACGCGCCGAGGTGAGCCGGCCGCGGGCGCGGGAGGTCGATCGCGATCTCGTCGACGATGCGGCCGGGGCTCGGTGACATCACCAGGATGCGGTCGGAGAGGCCGATCGCCTCCTCGATGCTGTGGGTGATGAAGAGCACCGTCTTGCGCGTCTCCATCCACAGGAGCTCGAGGTCGTGGCGGATCTGCGTGCGGGTGAGCGCGTCGAGGGCCCCGAAGGGCTCGTCCATGAACAGGACCGAGGGCTGGTGGATCAGGGCCCGGGCGATCGACACCCGCTGCCGCATGCCGCCGGAGAGCTGTCGGGGGTAGCGGTCGGCGGCGGACTCGATGCCGAGCTTCTGGAAGAGGAGCCGGGCAGCCTCCCGCGCCGGCCCCAGCGGCTGACGGCGGATCTGGGGCTGGAGCAGGACGTTGTCCAGCGCGGTCCGGAAGTCCAGGAGCAGGTGATCCTGGAAGACGATGCCCACGTCGGTCAGCGGGCGGTCGAGCCGCCGGCCATCGACGAGGACGGCCCCGCTGCTGGCGGCCATCAGACCGGCGCCGATGAGCATGAGCGTGCTCTTACCGCAGCCCGACGGGCCGATCAAGCTGACGAACTCGCCCCCGGTGATGGCGAAGGAGACGCCGTCGATCGCCGTGAAAGGCCCCTTCCTGGTCTCGAACCGCTTCCGGATCTCCTGCCCGACGATGGACGCCCCCCCGATGGAGGGCGTCCGCTCCGCTGCCGCCTCGATCACGAAGGGCAGGCCGGCGGGTTCGCCGGCAGGAAGTCCGTCGTGTAGTAGTCGGTGATGGGCCGGTCCTTCGGCAAGCCCAGGTAGGTGGTGAGCAGGTCGTAGGTGATCTGCCAGTTCTTGTCGGGCACGCGGCCGAGGGCGGTGGCGCCGGGCGCGCAGACGAGCAGGAGATCGACCCGGAGCTGCTTCAGGATCTGGTCCTGGTTGGCGGCGGCGAACTGCTCGACCACCGCCGCGGCCGCCGCCGCCGGGTTCTTCCGGGCCTCGTCCCAGCCTCGCAGGCTCACGGCGACGAACCGCCGGTACAGCTCGGGATCCGCCTTCAGCTTGTCTTCCCGGGCGATGATCGACAGCCCGACGGTGGGCACGCCGATATCCCGATAGAAGAGGTCGGTGACCTTGAACCCGCGGTCGCGGATCTGCACGCTCTGGAAGTCGGCCCCGGCCAGGATGGCGTCGACCTTCTTCTCGAGCAGCGCGCCCACCAGCGCGGCCGGGTCGATGTTGACGATGTTCACCTTGTCCTTGTCGATCTGGTTGGTGGCGAAGATCGGATCGAGGAGCGTCGTCTGGGCCGTCCCCGGCTGGACCGCGACCCGCTTGCCGATGAGGTCCTTGGGGGACTTGATCCCCGTCTCCTCGAGCGAGATGATCGCGAACCCGTTGGTCTGGAGGATCGGCGCCAGGATCTTGACCGGTCCTCCTTTCGAGCGGATCTGCATCGCCGCCGGCGCGTCGGCGAAGCCGACCTGGGCCTGACCGGTGGCCACCAGCTGGGCCGTGGTCGCCGACCCCTTGCCCTCCTCGATGGTCAAGTCGATCCCGGCCTCCCGGTAGAGCCCGAGCTTCTTGGCGTACATGAAGCCGGCCTGGGGGCCGCCGGCGAGGAAGTTGAGCGTCAGCGTCAGCGGCTTCAGGGCCTGCGCGCCGGCCGGCAGCGCGCTGCCGACGAGGACGGTCAGGCCGACGATCAGGGCCAGCCAGGGTCTTCTGGTCATCGTGTCCTCCAGGTGAGGGTTCGGGGTCACCGGGTCGGGGGGACGACTCACGACTTGCGCTGCCACGGCATGAGCAGGATCTCGAGCGCCTGGACGCCGTAGCTGAACAGGATGCCGACGAGGCTCAGCGCGACGAGGATCGCGAAGATCAGCGGCATGTCGAGGTAGCTGGTGCCGCGGAGCAGGAGGTAGCCCAGCCCGGCGTTGGCGCCGACGAACTCGGCCACGATCGCGCCGGTGGCCGAGAAGACGATCGAGACCTTGAGCCCGGAGAAGATGTAGCCGAGGGCCGAGGGCAGCCGGATGTAGCGGAAGGTCTGCCACCAGCTCGCTCCCATGGAGCGGGTCAGGTAGAGGACGCGCTCGTCGAGTGACCGGAAGCCGGCCATGCTGGCGACGAGCGTCGGGAAGAAGCAGAGGAGGAAGGTGAACAGCACCTTCGGGAAGGGGCCGAAGCCGAACCACACCACGAACAGCGGGGCCACCGCGATCTTGGGCACGAGCTGGAAGAAGACGATGAGCGGGTAGAGCGACAGCTCCAGGGACCGGACGGAGACGATCAGGAAGCCGAGGGGCACCGAGATCAGCGTCGCGAAGAAGAAGCCGAGCAGGATCTCCTGCGCCGTCACCAGCGTGTGCTGCCAGATGAGCGCCCGCGACTGGGCCAGCCTGGCGAAGAACTCGGTCGGCACCGGCAGGATGTACTCCGGCACGCCGAAGGCGCGGACGAGGAACTGCCAGGCGAGCAGCAGCAGGGCGAACGTCGCCAGCGGACACAGGATGACGAGGAGCACCCCCGGGCGGGAGCCGGCCGGGCCGGCCGCCGGGGGCGGTGGCGCCGTGATCTCCTCGTTCATGCTCATCGGGGTGGTGGCTGCCGGTCGTTCATCATAGGACAGACCCGCCGGTCGGGGAAGATCCGGGACCACGACCGAGCCGCACCGATCATAGCTTGACAGCGCGGAACGCGCCATCTACCCTTTTCGTATTCCAGACTCGCTTTCCGGATTGTGGAAGACGGGCCGACGCCTCCGGCGACGGTCCCGCTCGGGCTCGCCGCACCATCGACCTCCCGCCGCTCGGCCGCCGCCGGCGACCGGGGCGACGGCGGCGCGGCGTGACCGTGGACGCCGACAACACTGGCGACGGAGGCGGACGGTGAGCCTGGCGGGTCAGGGCGTGGTGGCGATCTGGAACGACATCGAGCCGGAAGGACGGGCGAACTTCTACGAGTGGCACAACCGGGAGCACATGCCGGAGCGGGTGGGCATTCCCGGGTTCCGGCGGGGCCGGCGCTACGTCGGGCGCGACGCGCGGCCCGAGTTCTTCACCCTCTACGAGACGGACAGCCCCCAGACCCTCGCCGGGACCGACTACCTGACCCGCCTCAACAACCCGACGCCGTGGACCCGGCGGTCGGTCATGGCCTTTCGCAACGTCTCGCGGTCGCTCTGTCGCGTCGCGCTGTCGCTGGGCGTCGGACAGGGCGGCGCCATCGTGACGTGGCGATACGACGTCGCCGAGGGACGCGAGGAGGAGCAGCGCCGGCTCCTGGCCCAGGGCATCCTGCCGGAGCTGGCCGACCGGCCCGGCGTCGCCGGTGTCCACCTCTGCCTCGCCGACCAGGCGGCCAGCGGCATCGAGACGGAAGAGAAGCGGGGCCGAGCCAAGGCGCTCGTCCCCAACTGGGTCATCCTGGTCGAGGGCGCGGGCGACGTCGCCCTGCTCGAGGCCGCGTGCCAGGCGGCCCTGCCGGAGGAGACGCTGCTCGCGGCCGGCGCCGTCGCGCCGATCGAGCGCGGGCTGTACCAGCTCCAGTACAGCCGCTGCAAGACCCCGGGCACGGCCGGATGAAGGGGGCGGGACCATACGCGTGCTGGTGACGGGGGCGGCGAGCGGGATCGGACGGGCGACGTGCCTCCGCCTGGGACGCGACGGCCGGTCGCGCGGTGAGGCGGCCAAGGTCGCGGCGGTGGACCTCGGCCCGTCGCCCGCGCTCGACGAGCTGGTCGCGGAGCTGCGCGCCCTCGGCGCAGAGGCGCTGGCCCTCCACGGCGACATGGGGGAGGCCGACGCGCCGGCCCGCGTGGTCAGCCAGGCCGTGGAGCGCTTCGGCGGCCTGGACGGCCTGGTGAGCAACGCGGGAATCAACCGGCCGGGCGCGCTCTTGCAGTACTCCGTCGAGGACTGGGACCGCCTGTTCGCCGTCAACACCCGCGCCACCTGGCTCCTGGCCCAGGCCGCCCACCCCGCCCTCCGCGCGTCGCGCGGCGCCATCGTGGCCGTGGCCTCGATGTCGGGCGTCCATCCCCACGCCAACCTCGGGGCGTACGGGCCGAGCAAGGCGGCGGTGATCATGCTGGTGCAGGTGCTGGCGCAGGAGCTCGGGCGCGACGGCATCCGGGTCAACGCGCTGTCGCCCGGCATGGTGCGGACCGGCATGACCGCGAAGGTGTACGCGGACCCCGGGGTCGCGGCCGAGCGCGACGCGCTGGTTCCCCTCGGCCGCGTCGCCACGCCGGAGGACATGGCCGACGTCATCGCCTTCCTGCTCGGGCCGGACGCCCGCTACGTGAACGGCCACAACCTCGTCGCCGACGGCGGCGTCACCGGGAACCTGCTGGGTCGTCTCCCGGGGCTCCGGGAGGTGACGCGTGGTTGACGGCGCGGGCCGGGGAGGTGGCCTGCGGAAGACGCCCACGAGGGGGAGGAGCGCGGGCGCGCCGGTCGCCGGCGGCCTCAAGTCACTGCACAAGACGATCCGCGTCCTCGAGTGTTTCTCGATCCGGGAGCCTCGCCTCTCGCTCTCCGAGATCGCGCGGCGCGTGGGCCTGCCCGCCAGCACGACCCACCGCATCCTGGCGACGCTGCGCGCGGCCGGCTTCGTGGAGCAGGACGGGGAGCGCGACCAGTACCGCCTCGGCCTCAAGCTCTTGGAGCTGGGGAGCGTCGTGCTCGCCACCATGGAGCTGCATCGCGAGGCGGCGCCCTTCGTCGAGGCGCTCGGGCGCGAGAGCGGCGAGACGGTGCACCTGGGAGTGTTCGACGGCTCCCAGGTGGTGTCGATCGAGAAGATGGACTCCGCCCACGAGCTGGCCCTGAACGTCACGATCGGCAAGGGAGCGCCCGCCTACTGCACGGGCGTGGGTAAGGCCCTGCTCGCCTTCCAGCCCGACGCGGTCGTCAGCCGCGTCGGCCGGGTCGGGCTCCGGCGGCACACGGCGAACACCATCACCGATCTCGGGAAGCTGCGGCGGGAGCTGGAGCGGGTGCGCAAGCTGGGCTACGCGGTCGACAACGAGGAGCACGAGGTCGGCGTGCGGTGCGTGGCGGCCCCCATCCGCAGCTACACCGGCGGCGTGGTCGCCTCCCTGAGCGTCTCCGGCCCCGCGACCCGGATCACGACCGCCGCCATCCCGCGCCTGGCCGAGCGGGTGAAGGAGGTCGCCGCCAAGCTGTCGGCGCAGCTCGGGTACCGCGCCTAGCGACGCGGGGGAGAGAAGTGCTGCATGGAGCTGCAGGGCCGGCCGGCCGGCGAGCCCCGGCCGCCCATGCCGGCGACGTCGGAGACGCAGGCGACGGCGATCCGACGCGCCCTGTCCAACGCCGGCCTTTGATCTTCCGGAGGGGGTCTTCCGAGACCCCCCTCTGTCCTCAGCTCGGGACGAACTCTCGGACCGGCTCGGCGGGGGCCGGCCGGCGGTCCGGACGCGAGGCGAGCGCGGCGTCCCGCGCGGGCTCGCCGATCCGTCCGGCGTGGGCCAGCGCCCCCACCAGGTTCAGGATCAGGCGGGCGCCGAGCAGGCTGGTCTGGTCGTTGAGATCGTGCGCCGGCACGATCCCGACGAGATCGAAGCCGACCACCGGGCCTCGGGCCGCGATGCCCTTCAGCAGGTTGGTGGCCTCGAAGTAAGTCAGGCCGCCGAAGGCCGGCGGTTCGACGCCGGGGGCGATCGCTGGGTCGAGCGCCGCCGCATCCAGGCTGATGTAGTAGCCCGACGCCGCCGGGACGCGCCGCAGGACGTCGCGGACGCCGAGCTCGTGAACCTCCTCGGCTCGCACCAGGACGCTCCCGAACGCCAGGGCCGCCTCGACCTCGCGGCGGCGCTCGCGGCCCCCGCCGCGGAGGCCGATCTGCACCATCGAGGTGACCCCGGGAAGCTCCGCCGCCCGCCGCATCGCGGAGCGCGGCCCGTCCTCGACGCCGTTGACCTCGTCGCACCAGTCGAGGGTCGGGCCCAGGTGAACCACGGCGAGCGGCCCCCGCCCCGAGTACGCACGGAGGGTAGGGATCGCGGCCGCGTGATCGCCGCCGAGCACGATCGGGACCGCTCCCCGGTCGAGGATGGCCCGGATCACGGCGGTGGCCATGCCGGCGTTCTCCGCGTACCGGCCGGGGCGACCGCCCACGTCCCCCCAGTCCACGAGCCGGACCCGGCGGCGGGCCAGGAGGTCGCCGCCGAAGTCGAAGTCGTAGTGGTCCAGGCGGTCGGCCAGCCGGAGCGACTGCTGGCGCACGGCCGAAGGGGCGGCGCTGGAAGGCGCCCGGGAGCCCGCCAGGTCGTGGGGGGTGGTGTAGGGGATGCCCACGACGGCGAGGTCGGCGGCTGGCGGATCGAGCGGCGTCGCGCGGTCCGCTCCGAGGAAGGTCGGACGGCCAATCGGGATCGGGTCGGTCCTGGCCAGCATGCCTGTCCTCCGTGAACCGGGTGAATCGAGGATCGCGTTGGCCGGCGCCGTCCGACGGGACCAGCGAAGCGGCGGCGCCCGGCCGCATGACGCCGCGAGCATACCCCACCCCGGCCGCTGCTTGCCAGTCGCGGATCGCGCGCCGCTACTTCTCAGGGCTGACGCGGGAGGCCGGCGCCGGGTCGCCGGCCTCGAGGGCAGCCCGGGTGAACGCCTCGCCGGCGATCGCCAGCGGCGAGACCGCCAGCGCGTCGTGCCGCCCGGCCACGTGGGCCGACAGCTCGGGCGAGGCCAGGCGGACGACGACGGGCACGCCGGGGTGGCGACGGCGCGCGGCGAGCGCGACGTGGAGGTTGGTGGCGTCCGAGTCGGTGAGGGCCAGCACCGCGGCGGCGGTCTCGATCCGGGCGAGGTCGAGGGTCGCATCGATCGACGCGTCAGCCACGATGACGTGGTGCCCGTCCGCCCGGAGCGTGCTGACGTGACGGCTCTCTCCGTCCCGCTCGACCACCACCAGCCGATGGCCGTGCCCGGCCAGGAGCCGCGCGACCCGGACCCCGACGTTGCCGGCTCCGGCCACCACGATGTGGCCGTGACCCCGGACGGGCACGCGGCCCCGGATCGCGTCCAGCCGCCGGGAGACGACGCTCCCGGTGAAGAGCGCGTAGAGCGCGGCGATGAAGGCCGCGCCGGCGAACATGACCACCATCCCGACGAGCTTGGCCAGGTCGGAGGCGTCGCGCAGGGCGATGTCCCCGTAGCCGACGGTCGTCACGGTCGTCCACACGAAGTAGAAGGCGTCGAGGAGCCGCAGGTTCAGCGAGTAGGCGAAGTACACCGCCGAGCCGACGACGATCAGCACGAACGCCGCCAGGATGCGGGCCAGGACCCGATCCACCGGAATCGCCCGCCACTGGCCGGGCTCGCCGGTCACGGGTGACGCTCGCCGGGCTTCGATCGCCGAGCGCGGCTCGGCCAGCGCCCGCAGGGCCAGGTCGGCGAACACGGGGGCGCTCAGGCCCGACATGCTGAGCACGGTGACCCGGGGGAGCGTGTCGTGGAGGTAGGCGGTGAGGTCGGGGTCGAAGAGCCGGACGACCAGCGGCAGGTCCTCGCGGAGCCGGCGGACCAGGAGCGCGGCGTTAACGTTCTCGGCGTCGTTGTCGGCGGCCAGCACGAGGGCCGAGGCCGAGGCGAGCCCCGCGGCCTCCAGCGCCCGGACCATCCGGGCCGATCCCGGGATCACGCGCACGCCGAGCTGCTCCAGCTCGGGGAGCGCCTCCGGCGCGTCGGCCGGTGAGGTGATCGCCCGAGTCTCGACGCCGGCCGCGACCAGCCGCTCGACGATCGCCAGCCCGAGGGGCTCGAGCCCGGCTACGATGACCGCCGGCTTCACGCCGAGCCCCGGAGCACGGCGCGGAGCCAGGCCTCGAGCGTCACCAGGAGCCAGATCTTCGCGCCGTGGCGCGGGCGGAGGCCACCGAGGCGCCCGGCCAGGAGCCGCTCCAGCCAGGGGCGCCGGACGAGGGGCCAGGCGGCCAGCCCGTCGAGCAGCCGCTCCCGGGCGTGGGCGTGGAGCGGGCCGCCGCGCGGCGCGAACCACCCCTCGACCGGCACCAGCATCCCGCTCTTGGGGCGCTCCAGGATGGCGCGCGGCAGGAGGTCCCGCACCGCCTCCTTGAGGAGGTACTTCTCGACGGAGCCCCGCAGCCTGAGCTGCGGCGGGAGGGCGAGGGCCGCCTCGACGATCGTGCGGGCGAAGAGCGGCGACCGCGGCAGCAGTCCGAACGGGGCGCTCGCGGCGTCGACCTTCGGCAGGATGTGATGCCCTCCCTTGAAGGCGACGTTGAGCGCCGTGAGCTTGGTCACGAAGCTCCGCCAGCGCGGGTCGGCGAAGTACGGGCGGAGCGACGCCGGGAGCGGCGCGGCGACAGCGCGGCCTGGACCTCGTCGGTCAGCATCGCCGGCAGGTCGTCGTAGCACTTCTGGTGGGCCCGGAGGTAGCTCGTCTCGCGCGCCCAGGGATCGTCGGCCCCGAGCGTGGCACCGTCGCCCAGCCACTCGGCGAGCAGCATCGGCAGGTTCTTCGGCCCGCCGAAGCACGGGTCGCCGCCCTCCCCGTTGAGGACCACGCCGACGTCGGCGGCGGCCTCGCGGAAGAGGAGCGCGTTGGGGACCGTGAGGGGATCGCCGATCGGCTTCCCCAGGACGGCGACGGCGTCGTCGAGGTGGCGGAGGACGACCGCCGGCGACAGCTCCACGATCCGGTGGTCGGTCGCGCAGTGCTCGGCCACCAGGGAGCTCCAGGGCAGCTCGTTCGCGTAGCCCCGCCCGAACGACACCGAGTAGGTCAGCACCGGCTTGTCGGCGAGGCGCCGGGCCAGGGCGACCACGAGGCTCGAATCGACGCCGCCCGAGAGGAACGCCCCGACCGCCTCGCCGGCCGGCAGGCGCCGCTGCACCGCCTCCTCGAGACGCGCCCGCAGGGCCGAGCGGAGCGCCGGCCTCGTCGGGAGGCTCCGCGTGGGCCGGCTCGGCGGGGAGCGTCCAGAAGCGCTCGCGGGCGAGCCGGCCCTCCCGGACGTGGAGGACCTCGCCGGGCAGGAGCTCGCGGATGCCGGACACCAGGGTCGCCGCGCCCGGAACATAGGCGTAGGTGAGGTAGGTGGCCACGGCGGTGAGGTCGAGCGACCGCGGGACGAGGCTGGTCGCCAGGAGCGCGGGCACGGACGAGGCGAAGGCGAGGCCGTCGGGCAGGGGAGCGTAGTAAAGGGTGCGCTCCCCGATGGCGTCCCGGGCGAGGTGGCAGGCGCCGTCGGCCGTCCGCCACGCCACCACGAAGGCGCCGTCCACATCGGCGAGGCGGCCGGCGGCGAGGAGCGCCCGCCACTGGCCGAGGGCCTCGACGCGCGCGCCGTCGAGCCAGCAGGCGTCCCAGTCGGCAACCACGTCGGACCCGGGCTCGGCGGTCAGGATGCCGGACCCCGGACCCAGCGCTCGCGCGAGCGCGGCCGTGGCTCGCGGATCGGTGCGGCCCATCAGGCCCCCGATCCGCCCGACCGGCCGGCGGCGCGGGGCCGCGCTTCCGAACGGGGGACCGGGCAGCGCCTGGATGACCCGCGTCATGGGGCTAGCCGAAGGCGTCGGCGCCACCGTCCGAGTCCCCGGCATCGTCCGAGAACGAACCCTCGTCGTACGTGACCGCGCCGTTCGTCCCGCTTCCGCTACTCCCGCCGTTCTCGTCGTCGTGGTCGGGAGCGCCGTTGATGGCGCGGAAGAGCCGCTTGAGGATCTGCTCGGGCCGGATCGCGGCCAGCTCCAGGACGAAGCCCGACAGCCAGGCGGCTTCCGCCGGCGTGATCCCGTCGCCGGGCGCGACCGATCCGGCTTCGCTCGGGAGGAGGAGCCCCCGGAAGGGGCCGGCGTGCCGGGGCCGGAGCCCGACGTCGGTCACGTGGCCCAGGTGCTGGAACCACTCCCCGGGCTGTGCGAGCCGATGGGCCAGCCGGCAGCCCGGGGCCGTCGCGTCGTGCAGCGCGAAGACCTGGAGGCGCGGGTTCTTCCGCAGCATGGCGCGGACGGTCTCGAACGGGCCCGGCGGGTAGCCGCCGAGGGCGAGGACCGCGCAGTTGTTCTCGAAGTGGAAGTTGTTGGCGATGCAGGAGGTCGGCGGTCCGGGCCCGATCGCAGATGACGGCGCGGTCGAACGAGTAGTCGGCGAGGTCGGGCTCGGCCGCCCGCGCCGCCGGCGCTGGGGTCTTTCGCACGATGACCCCCTTGGGGGAGCGGTGAACCGCCTGCCAGCGGGTCCACATCGCGTCGAACGTCGCCCGGGGGACCTGCACGGTCGTGGCAATCCGCCGGCGCATCAGCCAGGTGAAGAGCCCCGTCGCCACCGCGGCGACGACCACCGCGACGAACCCCGAGCCGGACTGGACCCCGAGGAAGAACGCCACGACCATCACGACGATCACGCCGACCACCGGGACTCGGCGGCGTCGGCGCCGGCGGCAGACCTCGTAGTAGAGGTGCTCCACCCCCCAGCGCACGCGGCCCCGGGCCGAGACCGCGTCGATGGCCGACTGGAAGGCGGCGTCGGTGAACAGGTCGCCCTTCCGGGGCTCGAAGGCGAACTCGTTGTGACATTGCGGACAATGCCGATCGGCCCGGTCCTTGTACTTGCTGTCGTGGTCGCAGCGGATGCACTTCATCCGAGGCCGCCATCCGGGCGCCGGCCGCGGCCGTCGACGAAGACCCGGAGCCACGCCTCCAGCATCGCCAGCGCCCACAGCCGCTCCCCGATGCGGCGGCGCCGCGTCTCGTCCGGGTCGTTCCGCCCGCGCCGGAGCCGCTCCACGTACTCCGGCCGGAAGAAGCCCCGGCGCGCGAGCGACGCCGGCCCCAGCAGCTCCTCGATCACCGGCCGGAGCGGCCCCAGCACCCAGTCGGTGACGGGCACGCTCATCCCGAACTTCCGCCGCCAGACGACCTCGCGCGGGAGGTGCTTCTGCATGATGAGCTTCAGGACGTACTTCTCGCAGGCCCCGTGGAGCTTCATCTGGGGTGGGAGCCGGAAGGAGGCCTCGGCCAGGGCCCGGTCGAAGAGGGGGACCCGGGCGTCGAGCGCCCAGGCGTTCGACATCCGCTCGGCGCGCGGCAGGATGTTCTGCGAGCCCTTCAGCGCGATGTCGGCCAGGCGGATCCGGTTCAGGAACGTCCCGGCCGCCTCGCTGTGAACGTAGGGGGCGAGGTGGGCCCGCCGCTGCCCGGGACCACCGACCCGGGCCCGGAACCCGGGCGTGTAGAGCCGGTCCTCCCGCCCGTAGAACCGGTGGTAGGAGCGGAGGTACCGCTCCTCCCGGCTGTCGTCCTCGTACAGCCCGGCGTAGAGCTCGGCCGCGATCATCGGCTTCGAGGTCCAGCCGCCGAAGAACTGGTCGCCGCCCTCGCCGTTGAACACGGCGGAGAGCCCCGCCTCCCGGGCGGCGCGCCCGAGGAGGTACTGCGGCCCAGTCACCGCGTCGCCGAACGGCAGGTCGAGCTTCCACACCAGGTCGAGCAGCACGGGACCCACGTCCTCCCCGCCGGCCTTGACGAAGGTCAGCGGGAGCCCCAGGTGCTCGGCGACGATCCGGGCCTGCGGCTTCTCGACGCTCCTCGCCCCGAAGTCGAGGCTGAAGGCACGGACGCCCACCCCGGCCTTGTGGAGCCAGACGGCGACGCCGGAGGAGTCGATCCCGCCGGAGAGATAGAGCCCGACCTCGGCCTCGCCGTTGAGCCGCCGCGCCACCGCCTGCCGCCACGCGCGGCGGATCGCGCGGACCGCGGCCCCGCGGTCGGCCAGCTCGGGATCGATCGCCTCGCGCAGCGTGAAGTACGGGGTGATCGCCAGTCGCTGGCCGTCCCACTCGGCGACCCGGCCCGGGAGCAGCCGCCGCACGCCCTGGATCGGCACGTCCTCGCCGGGGACGAACGAGAAGGTCAGGTACTTGTGGAGAGCCACCGGGTCGGGCTCGACGGGCAGGTCCGGGATCGGCCAGGAGCTGCTTCAGCTCGCTGGCGAAGTAGAAGACGCCGCGGTGCTCGACGTGGTAGAGCGAGCGGACCCCGAAGGGATCGCGGACCAGGGTGAGGCGGCGCCGCCCGCCGTCCCACCAGGCGCCGGCGAAGGCGCCGTCCAGCGCGTCGAGACCGTCGGGGCCGGGACGGAGGCGCTCGGCGAGGGCGGCGGCGGGCGATTCGACGGGCGGGGCGAAGGTGCCGGCGCAGGCCACCAGGTGGGCGCCGTCGCGGTGGATCCCGGGTGACTTGCCGGGCCGCCCGCCCCACCAGCGGTAGCCGAGGGCCACCCCGGGCGCGGTGGCGACGTCGGTCCGGTCGCCCCGGTAGTCGATGGCGGCGAGCATCGCGTCGACGAGCGCCGGATCGGCCGCGCCGACGAACCCGCAGATGCCGCTCATGGGACTACCCGCCGGTCGGACACGACCGCCGCTTCCGGCGGGCGCGCCGTGCAGGTCTGGTCACACGTGCCGGGCGATCTCGGCGAGCTGCGCGGCGTGCTCCTCCCCGTGCTCCGCCACCCGGCGGGCCAGCCCCTCGATCGACATCGGACCCAGCTCGGGATGCCGGCCCTGTCGCGCCCAGCGCGCGGCGGGCAGGGTGCCGCAGGAGACGGGCGACCTGCTGGTGCTCGGCGACGATCGTGTCCACCAGATCCGGCACCGCCTCGCCCTGCTCGAGGCTGGCCTGGCGGTGAGCCGCCTCGTCGTAGTCGGCGAAGATCGGGTCCGTCTCGTAGAACAGCCGGCGGATCCGGAGGCCGTGGACCATCACCACGGTGTTGCGGAGATGGATCAGCGTCTCCAGCGCCGACCACTCGCCCTCGCGCGGCGGCGCCGCGTGCCGAGCGGGCGGGACGCGGGCGACGGCCTGGCGCACCGCGTCGGCGGAGGTCCGGATGCGGTCGATGAGCTGCTGCTGCTCGGTGCTGAGTGTCATGATGGATCTCCTGGGGACTACGCCATGCCCCGCATCCGCGGGTCGAGCGCGTCGCGGAGCCCGTCCCCGAGGAGGTTGAAGCCCAGCACCGCCAGGAGAATGGCCAGCCCCGGGTAGGTCGTGAGCGCGGGCGCCCGGAAGATGTACTGCCGGCCCTCGCCCAGCATGGTGCCCCACTCGGGCGTCGGCGGCTGAACTCCGAGCCCCAGGAAGCCGAGCCCGGCGGCGACCACGATCGCGAAGCCGAGGCTCAGCGTGGCCTGGACGATGACCGGGGCCATGGCGTTGGGGAGCACGTGCCGGAAGATGATCGCCCGGCGGCGCTGGCCGATCGCCTCCGCCGCCTCCACGTAGGCCTGCTCGCGGATCGCCAGCACCGAGCCGCGGACCAGCCGGATGAACGAGGGGACGGCGCTGATGCCGACCGAGAGGATGACGTTCTGGAGGCCCACCCCCAGGATGGCCACCAGCGACAGCGCGAGGAGGAACCCCGGGAACGACAGGAGGATGTCGGCGAGCCGCTGGATGGCCAGGTCCACCCGGCCCCCGTAGAAGCCGGAGACGGCGCCGAGGGGGACGCCGACGAGGAGGCCGACGCCGACGGCGAGGAAGCCGATCAGGAGCGACAGGCGGCCGCCGTAGAGCAGGCGGGCCAGCATGTCGCGGCCCAGGTGGTCGGTGCCGAGGGGGTGGGCGAGCGAGGCCGGCTTGAGGGCCTGGGAGAGCTGCTGGCGCTTCGGGTCGCTGGCCGTGAGCAGCGGGGCGGCCAGCGCGAGGACGAGCAGGACGACGAGGAGCGCCAGCCCCGCCATCGCCGCCCGGTGGCGGCGGAAGCGCTGCCAGCCCTCCTGGAACTGGCGCCGCCGCGGCGACTCCACCGCGACCGCCGGTCGGTCAGCCGTAGTGGATGCGAGGGTCGATGACCGCATAGCAGAGGTCCACCAGCAGGTTGACGAGGATGAACAGGGACGAGAAGACGAGCACGATCCCCTGCACCATCGCGTAGTCGCGCGAGAAGATCGACTCGATCAGCAGCAGCCCCATCCCCGGCCAGCCGAAGACCGACTCGGTCAGCACCGCCCCGCCGAGGAGGGCGCCGAACTGGAGCCCGACCACGGTGATGATGGGGATGAAGGCGTTCTTGAGCGCGTGCCGGGCGACCACCAGCCGCTCGCCCAGGCCCTTGGCCCGGGCGGTGCGCACGAAGTCCTGGCGGAGCACCTCGAGCATGCTCGAGCGCGTCATGCGGGCGATGAGCGCGACCGAGAACGCGGCCAGCGTGAGGGCGGGCATGACGATGCTGGCCAGGCCCTCGGAGCCGGCGGCCGGGAGCCAGTTGAGGTGGACCGCGAAGACGATGATGAGCATCAGCCCGAGCCAGTAGACCGGCATCGAGACGCCGAGGAGGGTGGTGAGCGAGAGCACGTAGTCGAACGTCGAGTAGGGGCGGGTCGCGGCCAGGGTCCCGGCCAGGATCCCGAGCGCGGCGGCGAGGGCGGCGCTGGTGAGCGCCAGGCGAAGGGTGGCGGCCAGGCGCGGCCGGAGCTCCTCGATGACGGGCGCGGAGGTGCGGGCCGAGACGCCCAGGTTCCCCCGGGCCAGCCGCGCGAGGAAGATCCCGTACTGCGCGTGGAGCGGCCGGTCGAGGCCCAGGTCGGTCCGGATGCGCGCGACGTCCTCCTCGGTCGCCAGGAGCCCGGCGATGACGCGAGCCGGGTCCCCGGGCAGGAGCCGCACCATCAGGAAGACGATGAGCGAGACGCCGACGAGCGTGACGACCGAGGCCACGAACCGCTGGGCGAGGTACCCGTGGAAGCGGTTCATGGCCCCGGTCGCCGGTCGCCGGCCGCCCGGCTACTGGGCGGGACGGGCGTAGATGGCGTAGAACTTTTCGTTCGGGATCGAGCCGATGTCGGTCACCTTCGACGAGTAGACGATCGGGAAGCGCTGGACGTAGAGGAAGAGCCAGGGCGCGTCGGCCCAGACCTTCTTCGACAGGTCACAGTACATCGTCTTCCGCTTCTCGGGATTCGACTCCCGGTCGGCGGCCACCACCCACTCGTCCACCCGGGCGTCCTTGTAGAAGCTGGTGGCCAGCCCGGCCGGCGGGTGGTAGCCGGACCAGAACTGAAGCGACTGCATCGACGCGTCCAGGAAGTTCGGCGCCCAGCCGAGGTAGGCCAGGTGATGGGTCGTCTTCTCGGCCGGGCCCGTGTTCACGATGCTGACGTAGGACGGCCAGTCCATGGTCGCCAGCTCGGGCTCGATCCCCACCTCCCGCAGGTAGCCGGCGACGGCCTGGCTGGCTTCCTTGTCCTGGACGTAGCGCCCGGTCGGGTGGATGAACGGGATCTTCGTTCCCGGCTTGACCCCCGCCTCGGCCAGGAGCTGCTTGGCCCGGGTCGGGTTGTACTCGTAGGCGCCCACCTTGCAGTAGCCGAAGAGGCTCGGCGCCATCGGGCCGTCCATCGGGTCGGCGGCGCCGAACAGCACGTTCTGGATGATCGCCTGCTTGTCGACCGCGTAGTTGAGCGCCTGGCGCACCCGGACGTCGCCGAGCGGCGGCTTGGTCGTGTTGAGCGAGATGAAGATCGTCCGGTTGCTCGGCGCCAGCAGGACCTTGACCGCCGGGTTCCGCGACAGGGCCGGGAGGTCCGCGATGGGCGGCAGGACCATGAGGTCGACCTGGCCGGCCAGGATCAGGCTCTCGCGCGTCGCCGCCTCGGGGACGCTCCGGAACACCACGGTGTCGTAGGTGGGCTTCTTGCCCCAGTACTTGTCGTAGAGCGTGACGGTGACGCTCTCCCCCTTCTTCCGCTCCTTGAAGACGTACGGCCCGGTGCCGATCGGGTGCTGCATGTTCTTGTACTCGTTGCCGTGCTGGTCGGCGGCCGCCGGCGAGACGATGCCGGCGGTCGTCGACGAGAGGGCCATGACGAACGGGGCCGAGGGCCGCAGGAGCGTGATCTTCACCGTGGCGGGGTCGACGACCTCGATGTCCTTCAGCGGGAAGGGGGCGCGGACGGGCACCCGCACGTTCGGGTCCTTCAGCCGGTCGAGGTTCCACTTCACGGCCTTGGCGTCGAACGGGCTGCCGTCGTGGAAGGTCACGCCCTTGCGGAGCTTGAGCGTGTACTGGGTGCCGTCGGGGGAGACCGTCCAGCTCTCGGCCAGCAGCGGGCGCACCTCGCCCTTCGGGTCGAGGAAGGTGAGCGTCTCGACCATGTAGTCGAGGACGTTCGCGACCGTGGTGGTCGTGGTCTGGACGGGATCCAGCGTGTCCGGATCGATCCCGACGGCGACCCGGAAGGTGGCGGCCGGGGCGGCGCCGGCGAGCGCCACGACGACGAGGACGGCCAGCGCCGCCAGCGGGAGGCGCCAGGCACGCGCGCGGGAGCTTCGCGAATCGACCATGCTCTCCTCCTTGGACTGCGGGTTCGGACCAGGAGCCCGGCCGGTGGGCCCGCCGGCGGCCGACGCCGCGGCGGCCCACCCCGTGCGGGAATGTGCCGAGATCATACCCCGGGCGGGTCGGGGCGCGCGACCCCTCCTGGCGGGCGCCGGGAGGGCGCCGGCGTGATCCCGGAGAAGGCCGCCTCACGCAGCCCGTGTCGAGCGGCGCTCCGAGCGCCGGCCTCGCCGGCGCGACGGCGGGGGGCTTCGGGGGGGTGTTCCGACACCCCCCCGAAGTATCTACCGCTTGAAGCGCACCACGTCCGCGTTCAGCTTGAGCGGCCCCTCGGGGTCCCTCGGCTCCTCGAGCTTCCGGACCACCACCGCGTCGCCGCCCACCTCGTAGGCCTTCTGGCGGAGCTCCCCCTCGATCTCCTGGAGCTTCGGCGGCGTGAACTTCGACCGCCGGTAGTCCCACGTGATCTGGCCGATCTTGTCGTAGGGCTCGGGCGGCTCGCCCTTCTCGATGATCTTGACGTCGGCGGCCGTGCCCCGCGGGGCGAACGTCGGCCCGACCTGCTGGTACTGCATTCCCGCGGCGCACCCGCCGAGCAGGGGGAGGCCGAGAAGCAGAAGAACGAGGACAGTTCGCCGGGATCGGAATTCCATGCCGTCACCTCCGTGAAAGGGTAAGGGTCGATCGGAGAGACCCCGCCGGCCATCGGGGGATCCTCACCGCGAGGGTAGCAGGAACGGACCGCCGCTGGAAGACGCCCGGGACAGGGCGCCCGGGCGGGGCCTCGCTACGCAAGGAGCGGGCCTGACGCCGCGTGGATCCGACCCGTGGCGCGCAGCAGGGTCTCCTGCACCAGGAGCTCGTGGTCCAGGGAGCGATCCGGGGGGCTCCCGTCCCGGAGCCCGGCGACGAACGCCGCCAGCTCGAGCTCGTACAGCTCCTGGCGGGACTGGGGCCGCACGGCGAGCCGCTGCTCGCCGGCCCGATGCTCGCCGTGGGCCTCGGCCAGGCAGAGCCGGATCGGGCCGGCCGGCTCGAACGGCTCCATGATGGCGCTGCCCCGCGTCCCGTACACCTCGAACCGGCGCGCCATGGGCGGCGGCTCCATCGCGGCGATGTCGACGAGGGCCAGGGCCCGCGGGTAGCCGAGGACGCCGAGGGTGTTGTCGTGGAAGCCGGGCACCTCGCCGCTCGCGTCGTGGCGCAGGAAGGCGCGTGACCTCGGTGGGCCGGCCGAGCAGCCACAGGATCTGGTCCAGCATGTGGCCGGCCAGGTCGAAGAAGATGCCGCCGGGGTGGCGCGCGATCACCCGCCGGGCGGCCGGCGGGATGCAGGTGGACATGTGGGCGCGGATGGCGAAGACGTCGCCCAGCAGGCCCGCGCGGGCCCACTCGGCGATCTGCCGGAAGCCCTCGTGGTAGCGGAACATGTACCCCATCTGGATCCGGAGGCCCCGGGCCCGGGCCTCGGCCACGATCCGCTGCCATCCCGCCCAGTCGTCGCCGGCCGGCTTGTCGTACCAGACGTGCTTGCCCGCCCGGACGATCGCGGCCGTCTGCTCGAGGCTCTCGTCGTTCCGGCCTTCCGAGGCGACCGCGACGATCGTCGGGTCGTCGAGCAGCTCCGCCGCGCTGTCGAACCACCGCACCCCGTGGTAGGGGCGGCCGGGGCCGCTCAGCGCCGCCCGGCGGGCCGGGTCCGGCTCGAACACGCCGACCAGCTCGACGTCGGGGGACCCCGGAGCGCGGCCAGCTTCCCGTCGGCGTGGCCGTGCCCGGTGCCGTACTGGGCCATCCGGATCGGTGCCGCGGACCGGGCCCGCGCCGGCTCACGCGGACGGCCGCGCCGAGGCCGTCGTCGTCCCCCCACAGGCGCTCGCCGCGCAGGAGGAACGCGCGGATGTCGTAGGGACCGGGACGCTGGGGCGCCAGGTGGCCCGACTCCACCATCAGGTCGAGGGGATTGACCCGGGTCTGGAGCGGCAGCACGACCCGCTCGTGACAGCGGGCCGACTCGTAGACGGCGTGGATCATCTCCAGCGCCTTGTAGGCGTTCTCGGCGCGGCCCCGGTGGGTGTCCCGGGTGCCCACGATCCAGTCGGCCAGCTCGTCGGCCTGCCCGGCCGCGCCCTCCCGCCACTCGAAGCGGTCGCCCTCGTCGGCGAGCTTGAAGAACCGGCCGTCCGGCCGGTGCGTCTGCCAGAGCCCGCCGGTCTCCGCGTTCAGGAGCTGGACCGCCTCCGTGGTGAGGTTGATCAGGCCGTCGGTGCCGTAGACGTGCGCGCCCTGGAAGAGGGTCGGCGTGACGTCGGCCAGGATCAGCGCCCGGGCCCCGCTCGCGAACTCGAACACCGCCACCGCGCCGTCCTCGATCCGGGTCGTCCGCTCGAACCGGTCGGTCTTCCGCTCGACGTTGCCCATGACCCACCGGCACTCCTCGTCCCCGAGCAGGTAGCGGAACATGTCCGCCTGGTGCGTCGAGTAGTTCGGCAGCCCCTGGCCGCCGAAGCTCACCAGCAGCGACACCCGGCCGATCGCACCCCGGGCGATGAGCTCGCGCGCCAGCGTGTACGCCGGCAGGAAGCGGCGCTGGTGGCCGATGACCAGCTTCACGGAGTTCCGGTGGCAGGCGACCAGCATCTCGTCGGCGCGACCGAGCGTCTCGGCCATGGGCTTCTCGCACAGGATGGCCTTCGGGCGCCGGGCGGCGGCCGTCACCGTCCAGGGCGCGTGGCCGGTGTGCCACGTGCAGACGGACACGACGTCCAGGCGCTCGCCGTCCAGCATGGCCCGGGCGTCCCGGTAGTGCGTGGTCTGGAGCCCGAACTGCGCGTCGAACTCGCCCATCGCCGCCTCGTCGAGGTCGGCCAGCGCCGCGACGTCGTAGCGCCCGGTCGCGAGGTACCCGTCGACGTGGTGCCGGGCCATGTTCCCGCAGCCGATGACGCCGACCCGAAGCCTCCCGGTCACTCCGGTGTCCTCCTTCCGCCCGTGGCCGCCCGCGGCCGTCACCCTTTGACCGCGCCCATCGTCAGGCCACCCGCCAGATAGCGCTGGACGATCAGCGAGAGTACCAGGATCGGGACCGTGATGATGGTGGCGGCCGCGGTGAGCCCGCCCCAGTTCACGTCCTCGAAGGAGACGAAGCTGTAGACCGCCATGGGGAGCGTGATCGTGTCCTTGCCGCCGAGGATCAGCACGAAGATGAAGTTGTTCCACGACGCGATGAAGCTGAGGATCGTCGCCGCCACGATCCCGGGCCGGCTGAGCGGCAGCACGATCCGCACGAAGGTGCCGACCCGCGAGCATCCGTCGATCAGGGCCGCCTCCTCGAGCTCGCGCGGGATGTCCTCGAAGAACCCGGCCATGATCCAGATGACCAGCGGCAGGACGACGATGATGTGGGTGAGGACGATCCCGCTCAGCGTGTTGATCAGCCCGAGCCGGCGGTAGATCACGAACAGCGGCACCAGGAACGCGATGCCGGGCAGGATCCGGACGGTGAGCACGATGAACCCCAGCGCCGCCTGGCGATGGCGGGCCATGCTGTACGCGGCCGGGAGGCCGCAGACCAGGCCGATGCCGACGGCCGCCACGGCGATGATCGTGCTGTTCAGCATGTACGAGAAGAACGGATTCTTCGTGAAGACGTCGACGTAGTTCTGGAGGGTCGGCCGGAAGACCCAGAGGGGCGGATAGGCCGTGGCCTGCACGTTGGTCTTGACCGACGACAGGACCATCCAGACCAGGGTGAAGAGGAAGAAGGCCAGGAGACCCGCGAGGGTCCCGTAGAAGAGCACGCCGCTCGGCGACCCGCGCGAGTCGCCGCCGCCGGCGCCCGCCCGCCGGACGTCGGGTCGCAGCGTCCGTCGGGGCGCGTCATGCCGTCACGCCCACGAGCGCTCGCGCGCCCTGATCCATACCATGCTCGCTCCCGCGACGATCAGGGCGAAGACCACGATGACGGCGGAGCCGTAGCCGATGTCCAGGTACTTGAAGGCCTGATTGTAGGCGTACACGTAGAGCGTCTCCGAGCCGAAGCCCGGCCCCCCCGCCGTGATCACCCAGATGAGGTCGAACACCTTGAGCGCGTCGATGGTGCGGAACATCAGCACGACGACCAGCACGGGCTGGAGCAGCGGCACGGTGATGCGCCAGAAGATCTGCCAGCGCGAGGCCCCGTCGATCATCGCCGACTCGAACGGCTCGAGCGGCAACGACCGGAGGCCGGCCAGGAGGATCAGCATCGCGAAGGGCGCGAAGTGCCAGACGTCGACCAGCACGATGCTCGGGATCGCCAGCCGGGGGTCGGCGACCCAGAGGCTCGGGGGCAGCCCGACGAGCTGCAGGAAGTAGTTGAGGACGCCCAGGGTGGGGTTGAACATCATCATCCACACCAGCGAGGTCGCGACGGGCGTGGCGACCATCGGCAGCAGGAACGCCGTGCGGGCCCACCGGGCACCGCGGAAGTCCCGGTTCAGGATCAGGGCCATCACCATCCCGAGCACGATCGACCCGGTCACGGAGAGCGCCGTGAAGTAGCACGTGCGCCCGAAGGCGTCCCAGAACCGCTCGTTCGTCAGCGCCGTCAGGTAGTGGCTGAGCCCGACGAGGGTGTACCCCCGGAGCGTGAGGTCGTAGGTCCGGATGCTCAGCAGGAGCGTGTAGACGAGCGGGTAGACCATGAGCCCGAGGACCAGACACAACGCGGGCAACGGGAAAAGAATGTGCAGGTGCCCGTCCACGAAGCCGATCGCGCGGGCGCCGAGCGGCCTCGGGCTGACACCCGGGCGCCCGTCGGGGGCCACGGCCGACACCCCCCTCTCGGGCGGCGATCCGGATCGCACGCGCCGGCCCCGGCCCTAGCGTCGGACCCCGGCGCCGATCCCCCGGGCGGACGAGGAGGCGGGGCCCCGGGATGTCACGACTTCTTCGCGCGCTCCTCCTTGAGGAGGTCGACGCACTGGGTGAACGCGATGCTCAGCGCCGCCTTGACGTTGCCCCCCTGGATGGCGGTCACGATGACCTGACCGATGTAGTCGCGGGCCTTCGAGACGTTGGTGATGGAGAGCGGGGCCACGCCGGGGTAGTTGATCTGCGCCGAGGCGCGGCCGGTCTCCAGGAACTCGGGATCGAGCGCCTTCACCACCTCCGGATCGACCCACGCCGACTGGCGCGGCGCCAGGCCGCCCTTCAGCATGTACTGCTTCGACGTCGTCTTGTCGCTGAGGTACTGCACGAGGGCCCAGGAGGCCTCCTTCTGCTTGCCGAGCGCCGAGATCGCCAGCCCGTTGACGTTCGGCTGGTAGGGCGGCAGGCCCCGCCAGTCGGCGGACCGCGGGCCCGTGGGCGCCGAGGGCGTAGCCGACCTTGCCGGCGACCGTCGACTTCGACGGGTCGGCGAAGATCGTGATGAACGTGATGTCGTCGAACAGCATGGCCGCGCGCCCCTGGCTGAAGATGCTCGTGACCTCCGCCCAGTGGTTGTTCACCGAGCCCGGCGGCCCGTACTCGCGCAGGATCGATCCCCACCACTCGAAGGCGGCCAGCGCCTCCGGCGTGTTGAATGCGACGTCGCCGCTCGTGCGGTTGAACCACTGCCCGCCGAAGTCGTAGAGGACGGGCGCGAACATCGAGGTGGCCGCCGCCCCCTTGCCCCGAAGCACGATTCCGAACACCTGCTTGTTGGTGCCCTCGTGGATCACCTTGGCCGCGTTCTTCACGTCCTGCCACGTCTTGGGGCGCTCGAGCTTGAACTGCTGGAAGAGGTCCCGGCGGTAGTAGAGGATCGGGAGCGCCGCGGCGCGATCGGGGATGATCGGGACCTGCCCCTCGATCGTGGCCGCGTCCCGCACGTTGGGGATGAAGTCGTCCCAGGCGAAGTCCGGGCTGGTCAGCTCGGGGTTCCTGATCATCGGCCGCATGTCCGTGTACCACCCCGACGTGAAGAACTGCTTGCCTTCCTGCGCGTAGTAGCTGAGGAAGACGTCCAGATCGGTGGCGCCGCCAAGGTGCTCGACCTTGACCTTCTGGCGCCACAGGTCCTCGGGCAGCATCTCCCACTGGACCTTGATCCCGGTCAGCTGCTCGAACTCCGCGAGGCGCGCCTGCTGGATCTCCGACAGCGGGAACTTGAGGGTGAGCACGCGGAGCTTGGCGCCGGCGTGCTTGCGCCAGTTGAACGTCTGGGCGCCCGCCGGGACCGCGATCCCACCCTGGCCCAGGGCCGCCAGGGCCGAGCCGCCGGCGAGCCCTGCCAGGAATCTGCGCCGCGACAGGGGTCCAGCCATCATGGCCTCCTCTCCGTGTTGAGGGCGTCATCCGGCACGCACCATGGCGACGCGCCGCCACCGGGTTCCGCCGGCGAGCCGACTGCCGGTCGATCATAGGCGAGGATCGATCCCGGTCGCAATGGGCCCGGTGGCCGGCCGGCCGTCCGGCAGGTACGATGGCGCTGACGGAGGCAAGACGATGGTAACGGCGACGGCTTGAGTGTCCTCGCTGCGGGCCGGGGTACGCCGCCAGCCGCTCTTCGACTCTGGCCCGGCCTGCGCGCGGCTTGGGCGCCAACCTCTGGCCGGCGCGACGACGAGGCCGCCGCGGCCCGGACGCTGACGTGGCGAGCCTCGCTGGGCGCCCCTGGACATGTGGCGCTACGCCGAGCCGCTGCCGGTTGACCCGGCCCGGCGCGTCACGTCGGCGAGGGCGGCACGCCGCTGACCGAGCTGCCGCGGCTGGCCGGCCGCCACGGCCTGGCCCGCTTACGCCGAGGACGAGACCCGCAACCCGACCTGGTCGTTCAAGGCGGCCGGCCGCGTCGCGTGTCGAAGGCGGTGGAGGCGGGGCGGGGTCGGCTCGACTCCTCGACCGGGACCAGGGCGCGGCCACCGCCGGCCACGCGGCCAAGGCGGGCCTGCCGGCGGTGGTCTTCACCTTCGGGCGGGTGCCCTGGACCATGAAGGTCTTCATGGCGGTCAACGGCGCGATGGTGCTGCAGGTTGACGATGATGGGCTCGCCGGCGCACCCTCGAGGCCTGCGTCCGTGAGCTTCACTGTACCCCGTCTGGATCGTCAGCGATCTTCCTGTTGGCGCGAACCCCGATGGCGTGGAGGGGTACAAGACCATCGCGTTCGAGATCCGCGAGCAGCTGACTGGCGGCGGCCGGACGTCACCGCGTCCCGACCGACTACGGCGACGCCCTGGCCCGCGCGGAGAAGGGCCTCCGGGAGCTCCGGAGTCTGGGCTGATCGGCCGGCTTCCCCGGCGGCGGCGCCGAGCGCTTCGGCCCCCTCAGCCGGGCCCTGGCCGCCGGCCTTGATCCGTCCCGCCCGTCCTGACCGGTCCTACGGTGGCGATCTCGATCGACGCCGCGACAGCATGATCCAGGCGCGTGACGCGATCCGCGCCACCAGCGGACCGCCATCGCGGTGCCCGAAGAGGCGATCATCGCCACCCAGCTCGAGGCTGCCCGGGCCGACGGCCTCTTCCCCCGAGCCATCGTCGGCGTGCGCGCTGGCCGGCGCGCGCTTGCTGCGCGAGCAGGGCTGGATCAGCCCGGACGAGACCGTCGTCGCCTTCATCACCTCGATGGGGCTGAAGGACCCCGCCGCCACCCGCCCGCACCTCCCCGAGCCACCGTTCGTCGAGCCGACCGTCGA
>CAVPSB010000005.1:0-5915 GCA_963708025.1 uncultured Candidatus Rokubacteria bacterium
GGGATAGCACCAGTTGTTCGGGTCGTTGATGCTGTGACCGAACGCCTGCCCGAACGGCCTGCCCTTGGCCTTCAGGACTCGCCCTGCCGCCCGGAACTCGTCCCACGTGTCGGGATACTTGAGGCCGTGCTCCTTGAACCAGTCCTCGCGGTACGTGATCGCCCACGAGATGACGAACTGCGGCACGCCGATCCAGCGCCCGCCCGCGAGCGTGTTGACCTTGGCGTAGTCGTACCAGCCGCCCTGCCGCCGCCCGATCTCCTCGGCCACGTCGGACACGTCGGCCAGCGCGGTCTCGTAGAGGAGCGCGTGGTTGTTCGCGATGATGATGATGTCGGCCCCCGTCTGGGCCTGGACGGCCGCCGTGACGCGAGCCTGAATGTCGTTCTGGTTGATCCGCTCGACCTGAACCTGGACGCCGGCCTGCTTCCCGAACTCGGCCGCCTGCTGGTCGAAGAGGACATCCGCCGCCTGGACGAAGTGCGACCACTGGAGGAGGTGGAGCCGGGTGCCCCGGGGCGCCGCCGGGGCCTGGGCGTGGGCGAGGATGCCGGGAAGGCCGCTGGCCGCCGCCGCGGCGCCGGTCGTCGCGACCGCGCCGCCCAGCCAGGTGCGCCGAGTGATGTCTCGTGGGCTCGTGGGCTCCGGTCGGTGGTCGCGTCTCATGGCTGGCCCTCCTCGCGTGGTGAAGAGTCGGGGCGACCGAGCGTCGGGATCCCGGTCCGGCGGCCGTGGCAAGTCATTGTGCGACAGAGCCCCCCTGGGGGAAAGCGGGGGGTCGAGACCGGCGCGACCGCCGTGGGAGCTAGGGCGAGGTTAGCCGCAGTCGCGCGCCGACGGCCAGCGGATCATCGAGGTCGATCCCGTTCAGCCTGGCCAGGGCTTGCGGCGTGACTCGATGGCGGGCGGCGATGGTCGAGAGCGTATCCCCCCGGCGGACGACGACTTCGCGGGGGACGCCGGGCGCCGGCGGGGCGGCGGCGACGGCGCTCGGCCCAGCAACCGCCGGCACGACCAGCTCCTGGATCCCTCGCAGCCGCCCTCCGGGCAGGTGGTTGAGCTCGCTCAAGCGCTGGGTCGTCACCCGATACAGCCGCGCGATCTCGGCAAGCGACTGGTTACGCCCGATCCGGTGCACGACCCACGTGGGGAGACTGGACGGTGGCGCGGTCTGGAGCGCGGCGTCAAACCGGGGACCGGCGCCGGGCGGCAACCGGAGCGTGTAGCTCCCGAAGGGCGGCGTGATCCGGGCGAGGAGAGCCGGGTTCAGGTCCCGGATCTGCTCGGCGGACACACCCGCGAGCCCCGCGATCGTGTCGAAGTCGAGCGCCCGCCGGGTGGTGACCTCGTCGTACGCGAGCGGGGACTCGAGCGTGACGTCGAAGCCATAGCGCGTGGGAGCGCGCGTGATCACCGCCGCGGCGAGAATCTGCGGGACGAAGAGCTTGGTCTCGTCGGGCAGATGCCGCGTCTGGGTCAGGGCCCAGAAGTCGCTCGTCCGCGCGCGCTGGATCGCCCGCCCCACGCGGGCCTCACCCGCGTTGTAGCCCGCCTGGGCCAGGAACCAGTGGCCGAACAGGCCGTAGAGATCACCGAGGTACTCGGCCGCCGCCATCGTGGACTTCACCGGATCGAGACGCTCGTCCAGCCAACGGTTGATGACGAGCCCGTAGCGCCGTCCCGTGGCCTCCATGAACTGCCACATCCCCTTGGCGCCGACCCGCGAGACCGCCCGGGGCGAAAATCCGGATTCGATCATCGCCGTGTATGCGAGCTCCTCGGGCAGCCCGCGCTCCCGGAAGATCCGCTGGATCATGGGCAGGTAGCGGCCCGACCGTGAGATCCACATGCCGAACCGCTCGCGGTCCTTGGCGACGAAGTGGTCGATCAGCGCTTCCACCGGGGCATTGACCACCACCGGATAGGTCGGCACCGCCAGGCCGGGCGGCACCCGGACCGTCGTGTCGGCCCAGGGACCACTGGCGCGCTCGTCGGGGCCGGCGAAGACCGGGAGGGCCGGACGGATCTGCACGCCGAGCCCACCATCCGGCTCGGCCTCCGTCAGCTCTTCCTCCGCCTCCTCCTGAACCCTGGGCGGCTCAGCTAGCCACTGGGTTGGGGGCCGGGGTGGGGTCGGGGGTTCGGGGACCGCGGCGAGTCGGTATCTATCGGGGCCGGCCGCATCCGGAGCGGCCTGGGCCAGGGCGCCAGGCGCACAGGTTCCCGCTATCGCGGCGGCCAGAGCCACCCCGATACGCCATGACCTGCTCCACCACCACAGTTGCACCCTCATGTAGTCGAAACGAAGAACGGCGGGACTACGAGTCGCGTCTTTTTAGCACGCGCTCCAGGCCGGTGTCAACCCCAAAACGCCGGCGGCCTGATTCATAAGTGACCGCCGATAAAGGCGAACAGGTCGAAACATCCTGAACCGGCCGACGGGGAGATCTAGCGGAGCGGGCCCACGAGCCACCGGGCGCGGTCGGTCAGGTTCAGGCCCACCCGGTCGCCCGCCACCACCCGGACGCGGGTCACCCAGAGCGCCGCCTCCTTTGCGGGCCCGGCCGCACGCGGGAGGAAGTTCTGGTTGCGACTGGTCTGCCGGGGTCTCGGCTCGGCCCGGAGCTTCTCCGCCGAGTACGGCGCGACGCGGATCGCGACAACCAGCCAGTCACCCGACGGCACCACGGCGAACGCGAAGAGCCCGGCCGGGTCCGTCTTCTGGCGCCACGCGTGCGAGGTTTGCGCGGGCTCCTCGGCGGCGCCGCTCGGCACGGCCGGCCCACCGGGACGCGACGTGACGCTGCCTGGGCGGAAGAAGCCAGACTCGGGGGGGACGGCTGGCTTGGCGGCCCGCGGAGCCGCCACGAGGGGCGGCTCCGCAACCAGACCTTGCCCCGGCGAGACCGGCGGCGCCGTCTGGCGGTCGATCCGGCCCTGGTGGGCGGCGAGCGCCGTCTGGACCCGCCCCACGGCAGACTCGTACTGGGTGGCGGACGTCCGCGCACTCTGCCGGATCCGCTCGAGCTCGGTGATGAGGGTGGGGGTGGCCGGATAGAGCGTGACCTCGATCCCGCTGAGCGGCGTCCAGCCCCCCACGGGGGATTCCTCTTCGGTCGCGAGACGGCCCCACACCAGTCCCGGCGCCCCCAGGCTTCGGAGCGCCTCGGTCACCTCCGCGGCCGGATCCTCGCCGACGGCCCCGACGCCTCCCGGGGCCCCTACCATCACGAGCGCGAAGAGCACCGCCCCGAGCGCCAGCGCGCCCATCGGCCGGCGGCGGCTCACGCGGGCCGGCTCTTCCAGCGCCGGTGGACCCAGAACCACTGCTCGGGGTGGGCCAGGACGTGGCGTTCGATCGCCTCCGTGAAGCGCGCCGTGTTCACCTCAATATCGTGATCGAGGTCGCCCGTGATGGCCAGCGGAATCTCAGGATCGAGGACGAGCTCGTGGCCGCCGTCGGGAAGCCGGTGGATGAATGCCGGCACGACCGGCGCCCGGGTTTTGATGGCGAGCACCGCCAGGGCCCGGGACGTCGAGGCCGGATGCCCGAGGAAGGGGACGAACACCCCATCCCGACCGGCATCCTGGTCGAGCAGGATACCGATGCACTCTCCGCGCGCGAGGGCCGCGCGGACGCCCGTCACGGCATCGCGCTTGGAGATGGCACGGAGGCCGCTCCGCTCGCGCGCCCGCGCGATCAGGGCTTCGAGGTACGGGTTGTCGAGGGGCCGGACGACGACGCTCAGGCCGAAGCCCGCGAGCCCGTGCGTGGCGGCCAGGAGCTCCCAGTTGCCGAAGTGCCCGGTCAGGAAGAAGATGCCCCGCCCGTGGGCCATGGCCTGTGCGATGTACTCCATCCCGTGGCCGCGCACCCGGCCGAGGAGGCGCTCCGTCGGACCGAAGAAGAGCCGGCAGCACTCCATGGCTGTGATGCCGAGGTGCTCGAAGCACTGACGTGCGAGCGTTGCCCGGGCCCTCGGGGACAGGGTGTCGCCGTACACGAGCGTGATGTTGTCCAGCGCGACGCGACGCCGGCCCGGCAAGATCCAGTACGCGACCCGACCGAGGGAAGCTCCGAGCCCTTGCGCCATCCCGAGCGGCAGGCGACCCACAAGCCCGCCGACCAGCCCGACCAGTGCCGCGACCAGACGCTGGCCGGCGCGGCGCCAGAGCGAGGCGGGTCGCCGGCACCGTCCCACGAGCCTACCTCAGCCAGCCGAGGAGCGCCGAGCTCATCCCGGCGATGAGCGCCGCCGCGGGGATCGTGAGGACCCATGCCCAGACGATCCGCCCGGCGATGCCCCAGCGCACCGCCGAGAGGCGGGTCGTGGCTCCCACGCCCACGATGGCCCCGGTGATCGTGTGGGTCGTGCTGACCGGGATCCCGGCCACCGCGGTGCCGATGAGCATCAGCGACCCAGCGGCCTCTGCACAGAAGCCGCCGACCGGCCTGAGCCGCGTGATCCCCATGCCCATGGTCTTGACGATGCGCCAGCCGCCGGCGAGCGTCCCCAGCCCGATCGCCGCGTGCGCCGACAGGATGACCCAGAGGGGGACGTAGAACTCCGATCCGAGGTAGCCGGTGGCGAACAGGAGCCCCGCGATGATCCCCATCGTCTTCTGCGCGTCGTTGGTGCCGTGCCCCAGGCTGTAGAAGGCGGCCGACACGAGCTGGAGCCGCCGGAAGAGGCGGTCGACCCGGCCAGGGGACGCGCGGTGGAAGATCCAGAGCACGGCGACCATCAGCCCGAAGGCGAGCGCGAGACCGAGGAGCGGCGAGAGGACGATGAAGAGGGCCACCTTGGCCAGGCCGGCCGGGACGAGACTACCCACGCCGGCGCGGGCGACCGCCGCGCCGGCCAGCCCGCCGATGAGCGCATGGGAGGAGCTGGACGGGATTCCGCCGTACCAGGTGATCAGGTTCCACGCGATCGCGCCGATCAGCGCGGCCAGGATCACGAGTGCGTCCACGCTCTCTGGCCGGACGATGCCCTTGCCGATCGTCTGCGCCACGCTCACGCCGAACCCGAACGCCGCGACGAAGTTGAAGAACGCGGCCCAGATCACGGCCTGGGTGGGGCTGAGCACCCGGGTGGACACGACGGTCGCGATCGAGTTGGCCGCATCGTGGAAGCCGTTGATGAAGTCGAAGAGCAGCGCGACGACGACGATGAAGACGACCAGGACGAGGGGCTCCATGCGGGGCGGGCTCAGCCCATCTTCAGCATGATGCCCTCGATCACGTTCACGACGTCCTCACATCGGTCGGTGACCTCCTCGAGGGTCTCGTAGATCTCCTTCCACTTGATCACCTCGATCGGGTCGGTCACGTCCGCGAACAGCGCGGCGATGAGCTCCTTGAGAAGCCGGTCCGCCTCGTTCTCGAGCCGGTTCACCTCGACGCAGTGCTGGTGATACCCCCTGCTCGACGTCCGGAGGCATTCCACGGCCGTCTTCACCGAGTCCGCCGTCTTGACGATCACGTCCGCGAAGGCCCGGGCGCCCGAGGTCGGCTCCTTGATGCGGTAGAGGACCAGCCGGTCGGCGGCCGCCTCGATGAGGTCCAGCACGTCGTCGAGCCGTGAAGCCAGCGCGTACACGTCCTCCCGGTCGAACGGGGTGACGAATGTCGTGTTGATCTTCCGGATGAGGTCGTGCGTCAGGACGTCGCCGGCGTGCTCGAGCTCCTTGATGGCCATGGACTTTGCCGGCGCGTCCGAGAAGTCGAAGACCATCTCGCGGAGCCGGCCCGCCGCCGCGATGATGTTCCGCCCCTGCTCCTCGAAGAGGTCGAAGAAGCGTTCCTCGCGCGGGATCAGCCGGAACACGGGCGCTATCGCGGCCGAGCCACGGCGTCATCGCCCCGGGCGCGCGCGCGCCACCATTCCACGCCGATCGGGATCACGGAGAGC
>CAVPSB010000006.1:0-15783 GCA_963708025.1 uncultured Candidatus Rokubacteria bacterium
AAGAGGGAGAGGAGAACCGTGGCGACCAAGGGCAGGCACGTCCACCAGCGGGAGCTCGTCGGCCAGCAGATCGTTGACTACGAGACGCGCGTTGACGTCGCGCGCCTGAAGCGCGAGCGCCTGGCCCGGCTCCAGGCGGAGATCGGGCAGGCGGGGCTGGGGCGGTCCTCCTCTACGACCCGATCAACATCCGCTACGCGACGGGGATGCGGGACTCGTTCTACGGCTTCGCCCTCCGCTCCTACTACCGGTATGCCGTCGTCCCGCGCGAGGGACGTCCGATCGTCTTCGGCGGTCTCGACGATACCCTGGCGGGGGAGGCCGGCATCGACGCCCGGGAGGGTCGCACCTGGGATTTCTTCCCCGTGGTCGCAACGTGGAGGAGGCCGCCCGACGCTGGGCGTCCGAGCTGAGGAGCACGCTGGACGAGCTTCGATTGGCCCGCGAGCCCCTGGGGATCGATCGCCTGGACTTCGTCGGCTTCGAGGCGCTCCGGGCGCAGCAGCTCCGGCTGGCCGACGCGCGGGTGCCGGTCGAGCGGGCGCGGGCGATCAAGACACCGGACGAGCTGACCCTGGTTCGCCAGGCCTGCGCCGTGGCCGACATCGGCATCTGCGCGGTCCGGGACGCGATCCGCCCGGGCGTGACCGAGAACGAGCTGTGGGCCGTCTTCGCCGCGACCAACATCCGGCTGGGCGGGGAGCACACCGACGGCCGGCTGCTGGCCGCCGGCGATCGGACCAATCCCTGGTACCAGGCCGCGTCGGACCGGCTGGTCCGCGACGGAGAGCTGGTGGCGTTCGACACCGACATGGCGGGTCCCTTCGGCTACTTCGCCGACGTCTCCCGTACCTTCCTCTGCGGCGACCGGAAGCCGACGGCCGAGCAGCGGGAGCTCTACGAGGTCGGGTACCGCTTCATCCAGGAGTCGATCCCGCTCTTCCGCCCCGGGGCGAGCTTCCGGGAGATCGGCGAGAAGGCCCCGGCCTATCCCGAGAAGTACCGGGCCAATCGCTACGTGGTGCTGGCGCACGGCGCCGGCATGTCGGACGAGTGGCCGGCCATCTACTTCCCGGACGTGAGCTGGAGCGGTTTCGGCAACGACCCCGACGTGCTCCAGGAGCACATGGTGATCTGCGTCGAGGCCCTGGTCGGCGAGGCCGGCGGGCGGCAGAGCGTCAAGCTCGAGGAGCAGCTGATCGTCACCGAGCGGGCGCCGGAGGTGATCTCCCTCGCCCCCCACGACTGGCGCTTCGTGGGGTGACCCTGCCGAGAGGCCGGGTGATGCTGGAGAGTATCGGGAGCGTCATGGCGTACCTGGTCGCCATGGGACTCGTCGCCGCCCCCTTCTGGGGACTCCATGCGCTCGGGCGCCGGCGGTGCGTGGCGGCGGCGAAGCGTGCCGCGGCCGGGATGGACGGGCGATACGAGAAGGGCGGGTACCTCTCGGGCGGGATGATCTACGGCCGGAAGGATGGGCGCGACGTGGTCGTCGACTTCTTCACCGGCAGCTCCAGGAAGAGGCCGCTGACGACGGCCATGACGACCCTGACGAAGCCGCGGAGCGGGCGGCTCCTGGTGCGCCGCACGCTTCTTGGCCGATGGGACGGGGTCGAGGCGCTCCCGCCGGCGGGCGCGGAGCTCGTGAGGCGGCTGGAGTCGTTCCGGCGCGCCCAGGTGGAGGCGTGGTCGAACATGGTCTCCGTCCGAGTGGCGGGCGTCCTCCACGACACCGCCCGCATCGTGGAGCTGGCGTCCATCACGGCCGCCCTGGCGTCGGAGCTGGAGCGCGCCTGACCGGCCGTCACCTTAACGCGAAGGGCGGTAGCGGCGGCGACGGTCAGGTCGGCAGTCAGGGAGATGGACCTCCGGGCGTCGCCGCCTACATGTACAGCCCGCCGTTCGGGCTGATCACCTGGCCGGTCAGATAGCCGCTGTCGTCGGACGCCAGATACAGCGCGGTGCCGGCGATCTCCTCCGGGGTGGCCGCCCGCCCGTCGAGCGCGAGGCGCAGCATCGCCTGGCGGCGGTGCTCCACGAGCGCGGCGGCCATCTCGGTGTCGACCGCGCCGGGCGCGATCACGTTGGCGACGATGCCGCACGGGGCGACGTCCTGGGCCAGCGCCTTGGTGAAGCCGATCATCCCCGCCTTGGCAGCCGAGTAGTCAGGGTGCGTGGCCAGGCCGCGGAGCCCGGAGACCGACGCCATGTTGATGATCCGTCCGGAGCGCTGCGGCTCCATGATGCGGACGGCTTCCCGGCAACAGTAGAAGGCGCTGTCCAGGTTGGCGGTGATCGTGTCGCGCCATTCCTCGTCGGTCAGGGCGGCCACCGCGCCGAGCGGCGAGAGCGCCCGCCCGTGCGCGAGCAGCTCGCCGTCGATCTGCCTGGTGCGCTCCACGATGTGGGCCGGGCTCTTGCGGACGCTCCCGGCGTTGTTGACGAGCACGTCGAGCCGGCCGAGCGCCGCCAGCACCGCGGCGAAGAGCCGCCGCACCTCGTCGCTGCGCGAGACGTCGGCCGGGATCGCGATCGCCGTCCCGCCGGCGGCCGTGATCCGCGCGACCACGCGGTGGAGCGGCTCCGGCCGCCGGCCCGCGACGACCACGCGAGCGCCTTCGGCGGCGAACCGGTGGGCGATCGCCTCGCCGATGCCGGTGCCACCGCCAGTGACGAGTGCCGCCCGTCCCGATAGCCTCATGTCGCCTCTCCCACCCCGGCCGGCCGCCGGCCGAGCCGCTCGCTTGACGACGTTTAGCCATACTATATACACTGTCGACCGACAAAAAAGAGCGGTCGGGCGGGGGCCGCCGGCCAACGATGCGAGGAGAACGGATGGCGAGCACATCCCCGGGAACGCGGTCCGTGAAGGGCGGGATCCCGAAGGGCGGGATCCAGGATGTTCAGCTCCTGATCGGCGAGCGGATCAAGCGGGCGCGGAAGAGCCGCGGACTGACGCTTCAGGACCTAGCCCGAAAGAGCGGGCTGACTCCCGGGTACATCTCGCAGATCGAGAACAGCAAGGCGCTGCCCTCGGTCGCGACGATCTTCAAGGTGGGCAACGTCCTCGACTGTCCGCTGACGTTCTTCTTCGATCGTGACGGCGCCCCGGACCGCGTCGTCGTGCGCAAGCACGAGCGGAAGGTGCTGCCGCTGCCCGGGTCGCGAATCACCTGCGAGCTGCTCTCCCCCGACCTGGTGGGGAAGCGGCTCGACCCGAACATCATGCGGTTCGAGCGCGGCGGGAGCACCGGGAAGACACCCTACAGCCACAAGGAGGGCGAGGTCCTGATCCTGGTGCTGAAGGGGGAGTTCGAGCTGGTCGTGGATCGCGTGCGCTCGGTGTTGCTCGAGGGTGACAGCGCGCACTTCAACGCCGCCACGCCCCACACGATCGCCAACCGTGCCGACGGCCCGGGTGAGATCGTCTGGGTGGCCACCCCGCCGACCTACTAGCCAGTCACTCGGGGGGTCTCGGAAGACCCCCGATGCCCCCGAACGCGACGGGCATACTCCGCCAGTCTCGAAGGGGCGACGCGCCCGCCGGCGCCGGGCGTCGTCGCGAAGGGCCTTGACAACCATCCCGGCTGGTTTTAGTTTGAGCAAACTCGCTCCCCGAAATATTTAGGGCTGGTAAAAGCTGGAGGGCCCGGCCGTGTCCACTTCCGCGCGCGACGTGGCGCCCGATCGAGAGTCGCCGGCTGTCTCGGCCGATCCCAACGCCGAGGCGTTCGACCGGATCTGCGGCTCGGAGCCGGTGCTGGTCGACATCCGTGCCGCCGGGGAAGTGGTTCCGGGAATGACCCGGGACACGATCCTCACCTCGGGCGCGCCGCTCCCGTGGGCGCAGTACACGGGGGGCCAGCGCCGGGCGATCCTGGGGGGCGCCCTGTTCGAAGGGCTGGCGGAAGACGCCGACCGGGCAGCCGCCCTCCTGGCCGACGGAGCGGTGCGGATCCGTCCGTGCCACGACCACGGCTGCGTCGGGTCGGTCGCCGGCATCTACACGGCATCGATGCCGGTCTTCGTCGTCGAGAATCGCCGCGCCGGGAACCGCGCCTTCTGCAACCTGTTCGAGGGCGTCTCGCCCAAGCGGCTGAACTACGGCGTCTACAACGAGGAGGTCCGCCAGAACCTGCTGGTCCTGCGGGACGTGATCGCCCCGACGCTCGGTGAGGCGGTGCGGGCCCTGGGCGGCATCCCACTTCGCCCGATCATGCGGCGTGCCCTCCACATGGGCGACGAGCTGCACAGCCGGAACACGGCCGCCACGCTGCTCTTCACCCGTGAGCTGTTTCCGGCTCTGCTCGACCAGGCGTCCCGCCGGTCGGCCGAGGCCCGGCAGCTTCTCGACTTCCTGCGCGCCAGCGACTACTTCTTCCTGCGACTCTCCATGGCCGCGTCGAAGGCCACCGCCGACGCGGCCCACGGCGTGGCGGGCTCGAGCGTGGTGACCGCGATGACGCTCAGCTGTCGGGATTTCGCCATCCGGGTGAGCGGGCTCGGGGACGAGTGGTTCCGCGGACCCCTTCCGGACGTCGGCGCCATGAAGCTCTTCCCCGGCCACGGTCCCGGCGACGTCGAGTTCATGGGCGGGGAGAGCTGCATCGCGGAGACCGTGGGCCTCGGCGGCTTCGCCCAGGCGGCGGCCTTTCCGCTGCAGGAGTACCAGGGCGGGACGAGCGAGCGGATGGCGGAGTTGAACCGCGCGATGTACCGGATCACGGTCGGCGAGCACCCGGAGTTCAAGATCCCGTACCTCGGCTTCCGGGGGACGCCCACCGGCATCGACGTCTACCGCGTCGTGGCGACCGGGATCACGCCCGTGATCGACGCCGGCGTGGCCGGCAAGGACGGCGGTCAGATCGGCGCCGGGGTCCTGAACGCCCCGCTCGCCTGCTTCCAGCAGGCCGCCGAGGCACACCGCCGCCGCTACGGGAGCTGAGCGGCGGAACCCATGACATCCACGGCGGGGAACGGGGAGCCGGTGCTCATCGAGCGGCTCGCGGGGACCGACGTGCGAGCGCTGGCTGGTCGGGGAGGACCTGAGGAGGAAGACGCGGGCGGCCCTCGAGGAGGAGCCGCCGGACATCCGGCCGTAGGCACGGCAGGGAAGGGGGATCTGTGACGACGCGCAGCGACAGGTCGGATCGAACCGAGAAGCTGGAAGCCCGGCGAGCCGAGCTCGAGAAGCAGGGTGTCCGGTACTGCATCGCGAGCTTCACCGACATCAACGGCGTGATGAAGGCCAAGTTCGTCCCGATCGAGCGGTTCGCCCACCTCATGGAGGGCTCCGAGCTGTACAACGTCTGTGCAATGGAGGGGCTCAACATCGGGCGGGACGCGAACGACTTCGAGTCCTGCACGATCCCGGACCTCGACTCGCTGGTGGTGCTGCCCTGGAAGCCCGACACCGCTTGGCTGGCCGCCGACATCCAGTACGAGGGCCAGCCCGACGTCCTGTGCGCTCGCCAGGTGCTCAAGCGGGTGGCGTCCCGCGCCCGTGAGATGGGGTTCGGGCTGAACTTCGGGATCGAGACTGAGCTCTACGTCCTGCGGGAGCGCCCCGACGGGACGTACGGTCCCTACCACCCCGAAGACAAGATGCAGAACACGCCGGGGTACGACGTCCGGATGACGCTCGACTCGATGGATTGGCTGGACACCATGGTCCGGTACATGAACTCCCTCGGGTTCGGCGTGTACTCGTTCGACCACGAGGCGGGCCACGGGCAGTTCGAGTTCGACTTCGGGTTCGCCGACGTGGTGCGCATGGCCGACCGCTTCACCTTCTTCCGCTTGATGGCCCGCGAGGTCGCGCGGCTCAAGGGCGCGGTCGCCACGTTCATGCCGAAGCCCTACGCCAGCGACTACGGCAGCGGGGCCCACTTCAACATGAGCCTGGCCGACGCCACGACGGGGGCGAACCTGATGGGTGACCGGGCGGACAGCCGGGGCATCGGCATCTCCCAGCTGGCCTACCAGTTCATCGCCGGCGTGCTCGAGCATGCCGGGTCGATCACCGCGGTGGCGGCGCCGACCGTCAACTCGTACAAGCGCCTGGTGGCCCGCGGCTTCAACGCCGACATCACGTGGGCGCCGATCTACCGGGCCTACGGCGACAACAACAAGACGCTGATGGTCCGGATCCCACGCGCCCGGAACCGCATCGAGAACCGGGCGGCCGACAGCGCCAACAACGTGTACCTGGCGGCGGCGCTGACCTTCGCGGCCGGGCTGGACGGGGTCCGCAAGAAGCTCGATCCGGGCCCGCCGCGCAACGAGAACATGTACCTGCTCTCCGACGCCGAGCTCGCCGAGCGCGGCGTCCGCTACCTCCCCCGCACGCTGCTCGAGGCGATCGAGGAGCTCGAAGCCGATCCGCTGGTTGACGAGGTGTTCTCGCCCGAGCTCAAGAAGGGGTTCATCCAGTACAAGCGGCGGGAGTGGGCCGAGTACCACAATACGGTCAGCTCCTGGGAGGTCGAGCGATACCTCAAGATGTTCTAGGCGTCCGGTGACGGTCCCCAGGGTCGGCGTGATCATCAGCTACGGCGAGGAGCGGCTGTTCCTCGAGCGGTACGGACAGATGCTGGAAGCGGCCCGGGCCCTGCCGGTCTACTTGCCGTACCCCGCTGGCAGCGCCACGCTCGACGGGTACCTCGACTGGGCGGACGGAATCGTGGCGACCGGCGGTGAAGATGTGTACCCCGAGGAGTACGGGGAGCGGCCCATTCCGGAGCTGGGCGCCATCGACCGCGCCCGGGACCGGTTCGAGCTCGCGCTGCTGAGACGCGCGGTGGAGCGCGACCGCCCCGTCCTGGCGATCTGTCGCGGGATCCAGGCGCTGAACGTGGCGATGGGCGGCACGCTGTACCAGGATCTCCCGGCCCAGGTGCCCGGCGCGCTGGCCCACGAGCCGACGCCGCTGTGGGAGGGCGACGGGCGGTTGGCCCCCTGCGGGCACGAGGTGGCGGTGGAGGGAGGGAGCGTGCTGGCCGCGACCCTGGGACGGAGGCGCCTGTCGGTCAACAGCTATCACCACCAGGCCGTCCGGGAGCCGGGGGCCGGGGTGCGAATCGTGGCCCGGGCCCCCGACGGGGTCGTCGAGGCCATCGAGCTGCCGGCGCGCCGGTTCGTGCTCGGGCTCCAGTGGCACCTCGAGCTGATGCTCGGGCAGGACGCGGGCGCCGAGGCGATCCTCGGGCGCTTCGTCGAGGAGTGCGGGCGCGGGGCCAGGAGCGGCGCGCGGCCCGTGAGGGCGGGCGGACGGGCGTGAGCCCGGCGGCGCTGTTGACCGTCGCCCGGGACGTGCTCGGCTTGCGGCTGATCGCCACGCTCGCGACCCTGGCCGAGGACGGCTCGCTCTACGCGGTGCCGATGTGGTTCCGGTGGGACGGGACGTCGGTGCTCATCTGCACCTCGGCCCGGACCCGCAAGATCCGGAACCTGCGTCGGAACCCCCGGGCGACGGTCATGGTGGACCAGTGCCGGGGCGGCATGGAGGTCCGCGGGGTCATGCTGGTGGGCTCGGCCGAGATCATCGAGGGCACGGAGGCGCGAGAGCTGAACCGGTCGATCCATCTCCGGTACGTGACGGCCCAGGGTCTGGCCCTCCCGGAGGTGCGCGGCTACCTCGACACCGACGACGTGACGGTTCGCGTGCGACCGGATCGCGTGACCACCTGGGACCTCACCGCGTCGCCGGCGAGCCGAGCGCTCGTGCGCGCCGGTCTCGCGCTGCCGCTCGACGGATGAGCGCGCGGGCGGCTGGCCGGAGGCCCGGAAGCGCGGAACGTCACCGTCGCGTGCGGCTTCACGTTCAACAACTGCCGGAAGTACGACCAGGTCTTCTGGATCACGCCGGAGCGATACGCGGCGGCCACCCGGCGCCATCCCGCCCTCGCCCGCCGGGTCGATGCCACCATCGGCTGGGACCTCGAAGGCTTCGACGAGGCTCTGAAGACGGCCGACGTCCTGGTGGGGTGGGAGTTCGATCGCCGGAACCTGGCAGCCCGCGCGCCCCGGCTCCGATGGATCCACCTCACCGGCGCCGGCATCGAGCACGTCCTCCCGCTCACCTGGCTGCCCCCGGGCGCGGTGCTGACCAACAACAGCGGGGTCCACGCGCCGAAGGCGGGGGAGTTCGCCGCCACCGCCATCCTCATGCTGAACAACCGCATCCCGTTCCACGTGACGAACCAGCGTCGGGCGTGGTGGGAGCAGCGGTTCAACGGAACCGTCACCGGCAAGACGCTGGTGATCGTCGGGGTCGGGGCGATGGGCGGCGCCGCGGCGCGACGCGCCAAGGCGCTCGGGATGCGTGTGCTGGGAGTGCGGCGCAGCGGGCGGTCGCACCCGAGCGTCGATCGGATGTTCGGCCCCGAGGAGCTGGACCGGCTGCTTCCGCGGGCGGACTTCGTCCTCGTCACCGCTCCGCTGACGTCGCAGACGCGCGGCCTGGTGGGAGGGAAGCAGCTCGACCTGATGAAGGCGGAGGCCGGGTTGATCAACATGGGCCGGGCCGGGGTCGTGGACTACGCTGCCCTCGCCGACAAGCTCGGCCGGGGGGAGATCGCCGGCGCCGTCCTCGACGTCTTCGACCCCGAGCCGCTGCCGGCGGACTCGCCCCTGTGGGGCACCCCGAACCTGATCATGACGCCCCACGTGTCCTCGGACGCCCCCAACTACGCGGACCGGACCCTGGACCTGTGCTTCCGGAACCTGCAGCGGTACCTGGCCGGACAGCCGCTGCACAACGTGGTGGACTCGACGCGCGAATACTGATGCCGCGCCGGGCCGCCGGAAGGAGAGACGAGATGAGAAGGGCACGCAGCCTCGCGTACCTCGCGCTCATGGCGATCGTGGTCTGCCCGCCGGCCGGGTGGGCGGCCGACCCGGGCGTCAAGGACTCGGAGATCGTCGTCGGCCAGTGGGCCGCGATGACCGGCCCGGTGGCCCACCTCGGCACGTCGACGCGCGACGCCTTCCAGATCACGATCAACGAGGTGAACGCCGCCGGCGGCGTGCACGGGCGGAAGATCCGGGTGATCGCGTATGACGACGCCGGCTCGCCGCAGGAAGCCCTGGCGGCCGTCCGCCGGCTGATCCATCAGGACCAGGTCTTCGCCCTGGTGATCGGCTCCACCAGCGGCGCCACGCTGCCCGTGATCCCGCTCATCACCCAGGCGAAGGTCCCCTTCATCTCTGGCACGTCCTCCAACGTGCGCTTGCTGCAGCCACACAGCCCGTACATCTTCCGCCCGTACCCGAACGACACCTGGCAGGGCTACCGGCTGATGGACTACATCGTGGAGAAGGGGGGCAGCAAGCGGCCGGCGATCCTGTACGTGAGCGACGACTACGGCAAGGGTGGCTACGAGCTGGTCGGCAAGCGGCTGGAGGAGAAGCACAAGCTGAAGCTGGTGGCGGCGGAGCAGTACAACAAGGGAGACCAGGATTTCAGCGCGCAGCTCTTGCGGATCAAGCAGGCGAATCCGGACAGCGTGCAGATCTGGGCTTTCGCGCCGGACGCGGCGATCATCGTCCGCCAGGCCAAGGAGCTCGGGATCACGGCGCCGCTCTACGGCTCGGCATCGACGGCGACCCCCCTCTTCCCGAAGGGCGCCGGCCCGGTCGGCGTCGGCTTCATGGCGAACTACCCGTTGCCCTACCTGCCCGAGTCCACGACCGTGCCGGCCGTGGTGAAGTACCGCGAGGCGCTGCAGAAGGTCTACCCGTCCGGGATGCCGGCCGGCCGACCCTCGCTATACGATTTCCTGGGCGTGGGCGCGGCGAAGGTCCTGATCGAGGGCCTGCAGCGAGCGGGTCGCGACGTGACGCGCGACAAGCTGATCGCGGCGCTGGAAACGCTGAAGGACTTCGACCCCGGGCTGAGCCTGCCGGTGACGTTTACGAAAGACAGCCACGAGGGGAGCACCGAGGTGCGGATGCTCCGGGTCAACGAGAAGGTGGAGTGGGAGGCGGTCCCCTAGCAGCCGGACGTGCGGGACGTGAATCCCGGCTAGGCGCATGTCCGGCGTAGCCGGCGCTCGAATCCACCCGTTCCGTGCGAGCGCCGGCTTCGCCGGTGGCCCACCCACCCAGCCCGAAAGGGGGGGAGAATCGGGGAGGTCGTCCGAGACCCCCCCGAAGATCTAGCGGTGCTCTTCTTTTCACAGGTCATCGTCAGCGGGCTGACCTCGGGAGCCTGTACGCCTTGACCGCCCTCGGCTTCGCCATCATCTTCCGGGCGACGGGGGTGGTCAACTTCGCCCAGGGCGAGATGATGATGATCGGCGCCATGTTCGCCCTCGTCCTGTTCCGCGACTACCGACTCGGCTACGTCGCGTCCTTCCTCCTGGCGCTGGGGGCGGCCTGGATCTTCGGCGCGCTCGTGGAGCGGGTGGCGTATCGCCCGCTCCTCGACGCGCCGGTCTTCACGGTGATCCTCTCCACGGTCGCCGTCGGCCAGATCCTGCGGAGCGGCGTGCGGATCGTCCGGGGTGACGAGCTGTCGCTCTTCCCCCCGATCCTGAGCGGGCAGCCGTTCACGGTGCTGGGGATCAGCCTGACGCTGCTGAACATCGGCATCGTGGTGATCTCGTTGCTCTTCCTCGCCGGGTTCATCGCCTTCTTCCGGTGGACGCGGATCGGGTGGGCCATGCGGGCGACCGCCCAGAACAAGGAGGCGGCGGCGCTGGTCGGCGTGAGCGTCCCGATGGTGTTCTCGGTGTCGTGGGGCATCAGCGCCGCCCTGGCCGCCGCGGCCGGGATCCTGGTGGCGCCGCTCATCACCATCACGCCGGACATGGGCGTCATCGGTATCAAGGGGTTCATCGCGGCCATCATGGGCGGCTACAACACGCTCTCCGGCGCCGTCGTGGGGGGGTTCCTCCTGGGGGTGCTCGAGAACTTGGCCGGGGTGTACATCTCCAGCACGTTCAAGGACGTGGTCACGTTCGGCGCGTTGATCGCGATGGTGATCGTGCGGCCCGCCGGCCTCCTGGGAACGCCGGCGACCCGGCGCGTATGACGCGACGGTCGCTGGTCCGGGCGTCCGGATGGAGTGCGGCCATCGCGGCCTTCGCCGGGTTGCCGCTGGTCCTGCCGGTCTATCACCAGTTCGTGCTGAGCCTGACGCTGGTGAACGCGATCGCCGCCATGGGCGTCAACCTGAGCATGGGGTATGCCGGGCAGGTCTCGATCGGGCACGCCGGGTTCGTCGCCATCGGCGCCTACACGGCGGCCATCCTCATGACCAAGGTGGCGGCGCCGTACTGGCTGACGCTGCCGCTGGGGGGCGCGCTCGCCGCGCTCTTCGGCTTCCTGATCGGCCTCCCCGCGCTCCGGCTGAGCCATCTCTACATCGGCATGGTGACGTTCGGCTTCGGGCAGGCGATCGGCTTCATCGCCCTGAACTGGGTCGCCCTGACCAACGGGCCGAACGGCCTCGCGGTGCCACCGATCACGCTCGGCTCGTTCATGTTCTCACCGGACACCTTCTACTACGTGATCGCGGCGGCGTTTCTGGTGCTGCTGTGGGTGGCAAGGAACCTGGTCGGGTCGCGGGTGGGGCGCTGCTTCCTGGCGATCCGGGAGAGCGAGACGGCGGCCGAGGCCATGGGCGTGAACCTCGTCCGGTACAAGACGATGGCCTTCGCCGTGGGCGCCGCCTACGCTGGCCTGGCCGGCGCCCTGTACGCCGGGCTCTCGCAGTTCGTCAACCCGGACGCGTTCGTGTTCCTGGTCTCGGTGCTGTACCTGACGATGAACGTGGTGGGCGGCATGGGCACGCTGGCCGGGCCGCTCGTCGGTGCGGTCATCTTCACGCTGATGCCGGAGTTGCTGCGCACCTTCGCGGAGTACAAGGAGCTGCTCTCGGGCGCGCTGCTCCTGGGCTTCCTGGTGTTCTTCCCCCGGGGGGTGGTCGGGATCGTGGAGCCGGCGGTGGCCCGTCTGTGGCGGTGGTCCGGGAAGCCGGCGCCGCTGACGGCGTCGTCGGTCGGCGATGAAGCCTGAGCCCGGGCTGCTGCGGGTGGAGGGCGTCTCGCTCCGGTTCGGAGGACTCCGGGCGCTGCAGGACGTGAGCCTGAGCGTGGCCCGCGACGAGATCGTCGGCTTGATCGGACCCAACGGCGCCGGGAAGACGAGCCTGTTCAACCTCATCACGCGGCTCTACACCCCGGATCAGGGCCGGCTGTGGTTCGACGGCCGGGATGCGCTGTCCTGGGCGCCCCACCAGGTGATCGGTCAGGGCATCGCCCGCACGTTCCAGAACCTGCTCCTGTTCAACGGGCTGAGCGTGATGGACAACGTGATGATCGGCGCCCACACACACATGCGGGCCGGTCTCCTGCACTGCGCCTTGCGGCTTCCGCTCAGCACGCGCGAGGATGGGTCGATGCGCGGCTGGTGCGCGGAGGTCCTGAAGGTCGTGGGCCTCGAGGGGGTCGCGGCCCACACGGCGCGGAACCTCCCCTTCGGGCACCAGCGGCTGCTCGAGCTGGCCCGGGCGCTGGCCAGCCGTCCACGGCTGCTGCTGCTCGACGAGCCGGGGGCCGGGCTGAATGCCGAAGAGCTCGACGGGCTGACGGCCGTGATCCACCGGGTCCGGCGCGACCTGGGGCTCAGCATCCTGCTGATCGGGCACACCATGCGGCTCGTGCTGGGAATCTCGGAGCGAGTCGTCGTGCTCGACCACGGGGTGAAGATCGCGGAGGGCACCCCGGCCGAGATCCGCTCGGACCCCGTCGTCATCGGCGCCTACCTGGGAAAGGCCGGAGCCGGTGCTGCGCCTTGACGACGTCCGGGCCTCCTACGGGAGCATCCGGGCGCTCCAGGGGATCACGGTCGAGGTGCCGGCCGGCGCCGTCGTCACCATCCTGGGTGCGAACGGCGCCGGCAAGACCACGACCCTCCGGACCGTCACGGGCCTCCTGCGCCCCGATCGTGGGACCATCACGTACGAGGGGCGGCGGATCGACGGCCTCGCGCCGGATCGGATCGTGCGGCTGGGGATCTCCATGGTGCCCGAGCGTCGCGAGCTGTTCTCGGAGATGACGGTCGCCGAGAATCTCAAGATGGGAGCGTACTCGCGCCGGGACCGGGGCGCGATCGCCGCCGACCTCGAGGGAGTCTTCGTCCTCTTCGGCGACCTGCGCGAGCGGCGGCGCCAGGTGGCGGCCTCTCTGAGCGGAGGGCAGCAGCAGATGCTGGCCATCGGGCGGGCCTTGATGGCCCGGCCCCGGCTGCTACTGCTCGACGAGCCGACCCTGGGGCTGGCCCCGCTGCTGGTGCAGCGGATCTTCGAGGCGATCGGCGAGATCAGCCGATCGGGCGTGACGATCCTGCTGGTGGAGCAGAATGCCCACCGGGCGCTCCCGATGTCGCGATTCGCCTACGTGCTGGAGACCGGGCGGGTGGTGGTGAGCGGCGCCAGCAACGACCTCATCTCCGATCCCCGGGTGAAGCAATCGTACCTGGGAGAGATCTGAGAGCGTGTGAAGGAATAGGTCCTCCGACTCCCCCCTCCCCCCGGTGGGTGGGGGAGGGGGGTTGGGGGGGTGGGCGGGGGGTCCCGAACTGAGCCGACCGGGGGAGCCGATGCAAGACCTGCGGTCCTTTCTGGAGGTGTTGAGCAAGCGGGGCGAGCTGCGGGAGGTCACGCGGAGGCTGGATCCCCGCCTGATGGCCGGGCTCCTGGGACCCAGCGAGGCGGCGCTCCTCTTCAGCGACCTCGCCGGGTACCCGGGCGTACGGGCGGTCGGACAGGTGATGGCCACCCGCGACCGTTGCGCGTTCGCCATGGGCGCCGACCCCGCGCGGGCCCCGTGGCGCTTCATGGAGGCCCTGAAGCGGCCGGTCGAGCCCGAGATCGTGGCCGACGGCCCGGTGCTCGAGCACCGCTACAGCGGCCCCGGCCAGGTGGACCTCACCATGCTGCCGATCCCACTCCTGCACCAGGAAGACGGGGGCCCGTACATGACGGCCGGCCTGGTGGTGTCGGAGGACCCGGCCGAGGGGCGGAACGTCGGGTGCTACCGGCTCATGTACCGGACGCCTACCACCACCGGGATCGACCTGGTCTCCAACAGCGACCTCTCGACCCGCTACCGGCGCGCGCTCGCCCGCGGCGAATCCCTGCCGATCGCGATCGCCATCGGGACGCACCCGTGCGATGCCATGGCGGCGGCGTACGCCGCCTCGGTGGGCACCGACGAGTTCACGATCGCCGGGGCCCTGAAGGGGGAGCCGGTCCCGCTGGTGCGGCTCCCGCTGACCGGGTTCGCGGTCCCGGCCTACGCCGAGGTCGCGATGGAGGCCGAGCTGCTCCCGACCGGCTGGACGGAGCCGGAAGGCCCCTTCGGCGAGTTCCAGCGGCTGCAGGGCGGCGTCCATCTCAACCCCATCGTCCGCTTCAACGCCATCTACCACCGCAACCATCCGATCTTCCACGTGGTCACCCACCCGTGGGAGGGTGGGTGGGCGATGAATTCCATCCCGATGGAGGTGAGCTGCCTGGAGGCGCTCAGCGCCGCCCGCGTCCAGACGGTGGCGATCAACATGCCGAAGGGCGGCGTCTGCTTCGACGTGGTGGCGGCGATCCGCAAGAAGCCGGGCCAGGGGAAGCTGGCCGTGATGGCGTTGCTCTCCACGACCATCATCAAGCACGCCATCGTGGTCAACGAGGACATCGACATCTTCGATCCGGTGGACGTCCAGTGGGCGGTGGCGACGCGGGTCCAGGCCGATCGCGACATCATCGTGGTCCCGGACTGCCGGGGCAAGCCGCTCGATCCGACCGCCACGTTCGCCGGCACGCCGCAGGCCCTGGCCAGCCGGTGGGGCATCGACGCCACCATCCCCGACGGGCGCGATCCGGAGGCGTTCCGGAAGTTCGCGTACACCTTCCCCGACACCCGGCTGGATGACCACGTCGAGCCATGAGCGGAGGCGATGATGAGCGAGACGCGTAGACTGCAGCTGGCCCGACGGATCCAGGCGCTGCTGGCCGAACGCCCCGTCTCGGTGTACGAACTGCTCCGGGCGCTCCCGGACGAGGACTACCGGACCATCTTGCAGGCCTGGGGAGACGTGCGCACCCAGGTGGCTCTGGTCCCGGATGTGCACGGACGCTACAGCGTGCGGCCGGCAGCCGGGTCCTAGGAAGGAGGACGACATGCCCATCTGGGACGACGTGATCGGATCGAGCGATCGGACGAGCTTCGCCAAGGGGTACTCGGCGGAGGAGTACATCGGCTTCGGCGAGCGACCGGCGGTGCTGGTCGTGGACATGTGTCGCGCGTTCGTCGAGGACGCGTATCCGACGGGGAACAGCCGCCACGGCCGGCCGACGGCGGCGGCCATCAGCCGGCTGCTGGCGGCGGCGCGCGAGGCCGCCGTCCCCGTGCTCTTCACCACCTACTCGGCGAGCGACTTCGCGTACGGGTGGGCCCGGTGGAAGGGGAAGGCGCTGAGCGACCCGCTCATGCACAGCGAGACCGCCTTCGAGATCGTCCCCGAGCTGCGACCGCGACCGGGGGAGCGGGTGATCGTCAAGACCATGCCGAGTGGGTTCTTCGGCACGCCGCTGGCGAGCCTGCTCACGTTCCTGGGGGTGGACACCTGCATCGTCACCGGCATGGTGACGAGCGGCTGCGTTCGGGCCACGGTGGTCGATGCCTTCTCGCACAACTACCGGGTGGTGGTCCCCGAGGAGTGCGTGGCCGACCGCGGCGAGCTGTCCCACAAGGTGAACCTCTTCGACATCCACATGAAATA
>CAVPSB010000007.1:0-106652 GCA_963708025.1 uncultured Candidatus Rokubacteria bacterium
CGAGGTTGCGACACACCCCACGTTTCGTGTTTTGGGCCGCCGTGCCGCGATTCAATGTGAGGGGACCCGACACCTTCCGGGCTAGAATCCGGCTGTGGGCAAGCTCCTCGTGCTCGTCTTGGTCGTGCTGGTCGCCGTCGCCGGGTACAACGCGTTCGTCTTCGGGGTCGTCCAGCCCTTTCCCCTGAGCTGGAACCACAGCGCGGACGAGCTTCGCCTCATCGAGCTCGAGGGCGAGCGACGGCAGCTCGCGTCCAAGCTGGGCGCGGGCCAGCGGGTGACGAGCCTGGCTGGCGTCCCCCAGGTGGGGACCCCGGACGATGACGAGAAAGCGGCCCTCGCGCGGCTGGACGGTGAGATCGCGTCCCTGCGTGCCCGCATCGAGGCGGCGGCGCGCTGAGGCGGGGACGCCGGCTTCCGGTCCGGGGTCAGTAGAGCTCGACGGTCCGCTCGCCCGAGCGCTCCAGCGACCGGGCGACGTCCGCCGAATCCAGGGCGTCCTTGAGCGTCATCGTGTCGGTGACCCGGTCGAAGAACTGGCGCGTCACGACGAGGTTGTGGCGGTTCTGCTGGTTGGCCTGGCGGCCGACGGCGGCGACCCTGACGACAAAGAGGTGGGCCACCGCGCCTCTCGAGTAGTCGTCGAAGCGCCCGGCCGGGAAGCGCTTGGCCAGGTACCTTCGCACTTCCTCGATCTTCCAGCTCTCGATCCCGGCCGGCATGGCAGTCCTCGCCCCGATCGCGCGCCTCAGGCCACGGTGTCGCGCTCGCCGAGAGCCGCCGTCCCGTCGGCCGCCGGCAGCGGGCCGGATCCCACCGGCGACGAGCGGATCATGCGCTCGAGGACGCGAACGAGCCGGGGATCGTACGCCTGGTGACCAGCCTGCCGGAGGACGGCCAGGGCGCGGAGGGCCGGGAGGGGCCGCTTGTGCTTCCGGAGCGTGGTCATCGAGTCGTAGGCATCCGCCACGCCGACGATCTGACTGAAAGGGTGGATGTTCCAGGTCGCGGGAACCGAGGGGTAGCCGAGACGGTCCTCCCGGATCTGGTGCTCGAACGCGACGATCATCGGGATCCGGTTGAAGCCAGGCAGCCGGCTCAGCATGTCGGCCCCGCGGAGCGGGTAGCGGCGCATCACCGCCCACTCCGACTCCTCCAGCGGCCGGCTCTTCTGCAAGATCTCGACGGGGATCGTGATCTTGCCGAGATCGTGCAGGATGGCGGCCACCGCCAGCTCGCGGAGGTCGGTCTCCGACAGGCCGAGGGTGGCGCCGATCCCGATGGACAGCACGCACACGTTGACCGAGTGGTAGAGCGTGTACTCGTCGTACGACTTGATGTTGGCCAGTCGGAGAATCAGCGACGGGTCGGCCAGGATCTGGTCGAGGATCGCCGAGGTCAGCACGCGGAGGGACGAGAGCTGCTCGGCCGTCACCGGCTCCTTCCTCAGGATGCCGGCCTCGACGGTGCGGAGCATCTCCACCGCGCCGAAGTAGGCGCGGCGGGCCATGACCTCGCTGGTCTGCTCCTCGCGCCGGGCCGGCTCCTCCAGCACGATGTGGGTGACGCCCTTGCGGTCGGCCCAGGTCGCCACGTCGGCGCCGGTGCCGCTGCCGAGGATCTCGGTCAGCGCCTCGATCTCGGCGTCGGTCACGCCGTGGTGGAAGATGATGGCGCCGATCTTCCGCTCGGTCTGGCAGACCTCGAGGAAGCGGCGGTACATCATGCTCTCCCGCGGCAGGATCCGGTTGCCGGCGATCAGCAGGTCTCCGAGGAACCGGTACTCGAGCGCGCTCTGGTACTCGAGGCAGGCGGCGACGGCCTGGAGGAAGCCCTGCTGGGCACGCTGGATCTGGGGGTGCCGGGGTGGATACAGGCTGGCCAGGCGCAGGAGGCCGTTGAGCTGGGCGAAGACCTGCTCGACCTGATCGCGCGGTAGCTCGCTGATCGTCGGCATTTTTCGGGACCTCCCGCCTACCCCCCCAGCCCCCCTCCCCCACCCACCGGGGGGGAGGGGGAGCCGGAGAGGCCGACTGCGTCGCTCGTTCTTGCTCTCGGGACCTCCCGCCTACCCCCCCAGCCCCCCTCCCCCACCCACCGGGGGGGAGGGGGGAGCCGGAGAGGCCGACTGCTTCACTCGCTCCTGCTCTCCCGGCCCCGCTTCGGGGGGGGAGGGGGGGGTTGGAAGGACCGGTTGCTTCACCGGCTCTGGATTCGCCCGGGGAGGAGTCGTCGGCGCGGTCATCGACTTGATGGCTTCCAGCGCCAGATCCCGCACCGTCAGCTCGTTCCGCTGCCAGGGCCAGACCCGCCGGTTGGCCAGGGATTCGACGACCGAGCGCGCCTCCGGGCTCCCGATGGAGGCCAGGGCGCCGATGATCTCGCGCTTGATGAGGAGATCGGTGGCGCTCTTCGTCGGCGTGGCCAGGAAGTCCCGGAGAGGGCCGACCGTGGTCGAGTCCAGCAGCCCGCTGAGGAGCTTGATGGCGGCCAGCCGCACCTCGCTGTCGGGATCGGCCAGGTACTCGAGGAGCGGCTGGAGCGCCTGCTTGCCGCCGAGCAGGGCGAGGGCACGCGCGACCTCCCGCCGGACCTGCGGGTGCTCGTGACGCGCGACCTTGGCGATCGCCTCGAACGCGGTGGGGTCGCCGAGGCGCGCCAGCAGGGCGATCAGGCTCCTGGCGACGATCCAGGGGCTTTCGCCGAGGCGGGAGCGGATGGCCGGTGCGGCCGCCGGCCCGACGCCGGCGAGCACGTCTAGCATGCGCCCGCGCGGGGCGGCGTCCTGCTCCTCGGCCAGGATGGCGACGAATTCGTCCAGGGCCTCCCGGCTCACGAGGCGCAGGTACTCGGTCGCGCCGGCCACGTCGCTCGCGCTCTCGCTCCGGCGCAAGAGGTCACCGAGCAGGGTGACCTGAGAGCGCCCGCCCAGCCTCCGGTGCAGGAGCTGGAGCCGGCGCTGGTGCTCGGCCTGCCACTCGGGTCGCAGCTCGCCGGGCTGGCCGAGCCACTGGAGGATGCGGAGCGCCAGGGAGAGCCGGTCCCGGCTCAGGGCCTCGGTAGCCGCCTCCTCGATGGCGTCGATGAGGAGAGTCGGGTAACTTTCGGATTCCGTCTCGCCGATCAGGTGGAGCAGGATGTTGACGCTGTGGGGCAGGGTCTCATCCGGCGTGCACCCCCCCCGGGCGGCCCGCTGCAGCGCCAGCAGCCCGGGATCGTCGTCGGTGATGAGCCCCTCGATCGGGATGGCCGCCACCTCCTTCTCGGCGAGGGCGTCCTCCAGGCTCTCGACGACCCGGGCCTTCTTCCACTCCTCGGCCGGCAGGGCCTCGATCTCCGTCCGGAGGTTCTCCAGGCTGTTGGCCGGGAGGAGCCCCACCAGCTCGGCGAACTCGTCGCCCGACAGGCGCGCAGAGGAGGCTCAGGACGTTGAGGTCCGTCCGCACCGCCGGCAGGAGCCAGGCGGTGATGACGCTCGTCCGGAGCGGCTCGGGCAGCGTGATCAGGCACTCGTTCAGCGTCCGGTACCGGATCTCGCGGTCGGGCTCGGCTTCCGCCAGCGGAATCAGCATCTGGACAGCCCGGAACACGGCCTCGGCACGATCGCCCGGCCGGGCCAGCTCGAGGAACCAGGCGGCGAGTCGCAGTCGGTCGTAGGTCATCTCGCGGAACTGCTCGGCCAGCCCAGCCAGGATCGTCGTCACCAGGCTGTCGATCATGTCGAGCATGGTGGTGGTCGGCCTGGGCCCGGCGGCGTCCCGTCCGGCGCCGTCGCCCCACAGGGGACCCCGGAGGGTGAGGTGGACGACGTTCCGCTGGACCAGGAGCTTGGAAAGGCCACCGGCCGCGTCCACGTCCTCGTGGCGGAGGTTCAGGCAGTCGAGGAAGTGCTGGAGCTCCCACGCCTCGACCGCCGGGTCGATGGCGATCTCGGTGACGCGCCGGGTCTCCATCTCGAAGCGGAAGGTCTCGAGGGCCTGGTCCCGGGTCGGGAGCTGACCGCCGTCCCACTCGAAGCGCCCCGGCTCGATGCGCAGGAGGGGCGGCAGGCCTTCCCGCAGCGCGTGCTCGAGCGAGCGGTGGAGGCGCTGGACCCACTCGGTGGCCAGGGGGTTGCCGGCCGGGTAGAGCTTCACCGCCTTTTTCGCCCCCAGGAGCTCCTTCAGGAAGCCTTCCACGACCTGGGGGACCTGCGTCGTCGAGGTCGCCATCGCCACCTCTCGGGGGCGCCGCTCCACGGCGGGCCGGGCTCGAACAGTGCGCCATTGTAGCAGACGGGGGCGATCATCCCGAAGAAAGCCGCACCGCGTCATGGCGCCCGGCGCCGCCACGGTCGCCTTGACAGGACCGCGGTCGCGGGCTACAACGATCGACGGTGCGCTCCGCGGCCCCGAAGCCTCGCCCCCGTCGCTCCCGTCGTCCTGTCCTCGACTACGCCGGGCTGCCGACCGAGCAGGTCAATCCGCGCACGCGACGGCTGGATCGGTTGAGTCCCCGGGCCCTGGTGGCCACGATCACGGCTGAGGACCGCCGGGCGGCGGCGAGCGTCGCGGCCGTGCGGGAGCCGCTGGCGCGGGCGGTCGAGATCGTGGCGACCGCGCTGCGAAACGGGGGGCGCCTCGTCTACGCCGGAGCGGGGACGAGCGGCCGGCTCGGGGTCCTGGACGCCGCCGAGTGTCCGCCGACCTTCGGGGTGCGGCCAGGGAGGGTCGTGGGGGTGATCGCCGGCGGGCGTCGCGCCCTGTGGCGGGCGGTGGAGGGCGCGGAGGACCGGGCCCGCGACGCCGAGGGCGCTCTCACCCGACTGCGGCTGGGTCCAGCCGACGTCGTGTGCGCGATCTGCGCGAGCGGCGTGACGCCGTTCGCGCTGGGCGCCTTGCGGGCGGCTCGGCGGCGCGGCGCCCGGACGCTGGCCGTCACCTGCGCGCCGTCGCCCCGCCTGGCCGCCCTGGCCGAGGTCGTCATCGCGCCCCGGGTCGGGCCCGAGGTGCTCACCGGCTCCACCCGGATGAAGGCCGGGCTGGCGACCAAGATGATCCTCCATACGCTGACGACCGGGGCGATGGTCCGTCTCGGCAAGGTCTACGGGAACCTGATGGTGGACCTGCGCCCGACCAGCGCCAAGCTCCGGGCACGCGCCCAGCGGATCGTGTGCACGCTCACCGGGCTCTCGCCGGCCGAGGCGCGGGCCCTCCTCGGGCGCGCCGGCGGGAGGCCGACGGTCGCCGTGCTGATGCATCGACGCGGCGTGTCGGCGACCGCCGCGCGCCGCCGTCTCGCCGCCCATGGCGACGACCTCGGCGCCGCTCTGGGAGAGGGTTGATGACCGCGGACCCGCTGGCGGAATTCCTCGGGCTCCGGATGGTGGCGCCGCGGCGGATCGTCGGGCTCATCTCGGGCACGAGCGCGGACGGGATCGACACGGCGCTCGTCGAGCTGGACGGGGCGGGGGAGACCACGCGGGTCCGTCTCCTCGAGTTCGCCACCCGACCCTATCCGACCCCGCTCCGGGCCCGCGTGCTCGGCGCCAAGGACGCGGTGGCGGCGGAGCTGGTGGAGCTGCATTACGAGGTGGGCGAAGAATTCGCGCGGGCGGCGCTGGCGGTCATCGAGCCCGCCCGACGCCGCGGCCTCGCCGTCCACCTGATCGGCTCTCACGGCCAGACCGCGCGCCACCATCCGCGAGGGGAAGCTCCGGACGGCCACGCCGCCACCTTGCAGATCGGGGAGCCGGCGGTCCTCGCCGAGCGGACGGGCTTGCCGGTGGTGGCGGATTTCCGACCGCGCGACGTGGCGGCCGGCGGCGAGGGCGCACCTCTCGTCCCCCTGGTCAACTGGCTTCTCTTCCGGGCACCCGGGCGCACGCGCGGGTGCCTCAACATCGGCGGAATCGCGAACGTCACGGTGCTGGGCGACCGGCTCGAGGAGGTGCAGGCCTTCGACCTCGGGCCGGGCAACATGCCGCTGGATGCCCTGGTGACGGCCTGGACCGACGGGGCCGAGACATTCGACCGCGATGGCCGGCGAGCCGCGGCGGGGCGGGTGGACGCCGATCTGGTGAAGGAGCTGCTGGCCCATCCCTTCTTTGCCGCGCCACCCCCCAAGTCAACGGGTCGCGAGGCCTTCGGCGTCGAGTTCGTACGCCCGCTCCTCGGCCGCTTCGCCGGGCGCGAAGCGGATCTGCTACGGTCGCTGACCCGGTTCGTGGCGGAGAGCATCGCGGACGGCATCCGCCGGCACGGGCGGCGGCCCGTCGACGAGGTCGTGGTGTCGGGGGGCGGCGCCTCGAATGGGTTGCTGATGGCCGACCTCCGCGAGCGGCTGGCGCCCGTCGGGGTCCGTTCGCTCGCCGAGCTGGGCCTGGACCCGGACGCCAAGGAGGCGGTCGCCTTCGCGGTGCTGGCCAACGAGACGCTCTTCGGCCGACCGGGTAACGTGCCGGGGGCGACGGGGGCCCGCGGACCTCGGGTGCTCGGGAAGATCACCCTTCCTTGAGACCCGCCAGGGGGGGCGTCAAGCTCATTACAGATGAGTCAAGTTCTCGGGGGCGGGGCCGAGGAGCGAGCAGCGCTAGGACCAGAGCGCCAACCGCAGGCCGAACGCCGAGGTCCGAGGGAGGACGACGCGATGCGACGCTCATCGGCCCCGCCCTAGAGACCGGGGAAGAGGGAGGGCTGGTCGGCGGAGGCTCGCCGCCGGGATGGGCGGGCCCGGGGCGGGCGCGCCGGCGTCTTGGCGGTCCTGGTCTTGGCCGGTGAGGGCCGCAGCCGCCGGTGAGTGGCACCGGTCCATCCCTTCTGGCGCGCGATCTTGTCGCCCTGCTTGATGACGAGCAGATCGACCAGCCGGGCCAGCGGGTGCCGGAGCAGCGTCAGGTACCTGATCCAGTAGCGCGGCGAGTAGGCCAGCGTGCGCATCTCGTCGAGGGCGAGCGCCAGGGCGGCGTGGTCGCCCTTGCCGGCCGCGAGCCGGAGGCGCTCGAGGATCCGCGCCTGACTGGCAGTGCGCCGCCCGCCGCGGTCAGTGCCGCTCATCCGCCGTCCGTCGCCGCTCGCGTCGAACGATCCGGGCCGAGCTGGCGCCGACGAGCACCAGCGCCACGACCGTCCCCAGGGCCTGCTTCCACCCGAACCCCGGGTAGGCCCCCGCGCCGATGAGATCGGCGGTCAACGCCACGATCCCCAGCAGCGTCCCGATCCCGAGCACGACCCAGTCGAGCGCGGCAGTCCCTCCTGAGCAGAGCGCCTCGGGGGATTGTAGCACGCGGCTCGGGCCACGATCGGCGGCGAGGCCGGAGCGCGCTTGGCCCGAGCGCGGCGTGCAGTGTAGACTCGGACCGGTTGGCTCCGTGAGGCCCCTCGGAAGGCTCACCCTCGCCACGCGCTGGCCCCTCGTCGGCGCCGGGAGCTGCGAATGACCTCGATCGGCTTCATCGGCATCGGCAACATGGGTCTGCCCATGGTCGCGAACCTGATCAAGGCCGGGCATCGGGTCGAGGCGTTCGACGTCCGTCCGGAGGCGGTCGAGGCCGCCGTCAAGCGTGGCGCCCTGGCGGGCGGGCCGGCCGCCGAGACGGCGGCGCGGGTCTCCGTGGTCATCACGATGCTGCCAAACTCGCCCCATGTCGAGGCGGCGTACCTGGGACCGAAGGGTATCCTGGAAGGCGCTCGGCCGGGGCTGACGTGCATCGACATGAGCACCATCGATCCGGCCACGACCCGCCGCGTGGGAGAGCGGCTGGCCGCCGTCGGCGCCCGGATGCTGGACGCCCCCGTCTCCGGCGCAGTGCCGCGGGCGATCGAGGGCACGCTGACGATCATGGTGGGGGGCGACGCCGACCTGTTCGCCGCGGTGCGTCCGATCCTGGACGCGATGGGCGCCAACGTGATCCATGTCGGGCCGCTCGGCTCCGGCGAGGTGGCCAAGATCTGCAATAACCTGATCGCCGGCGTCTCGATGATCGCGGTGGCCGAGGCGTTCACGATCGGCATCCGGTCGGGTGTGGACCCCCGGATCCTGCACCAGGTGATCAGCAAGAGCTCCGGCAACTGCTGGGCGATCGAGCACAACTGTCCGGTGGCGGGCCTGGTCCCGAAGGCCGCGGCCAACCAGGAGTTTGCCGCCGGGTTCATGACCGACCTGATGGCCAAGGACCTCTCGCTGGCCCGGGCGGCCGCCCGGGACCTCGGCGCCACCTGCTTCTCGGGGACCCTCGCCCACGAGCTGTACACCCTGGCCAGCCGGCACGGCCTCGGCCGCCACGACTTCTCCTCCGTCATCCGGCTGCTGACCGCGTCCGGAACCTGACGGAGGCGTCCCAGGCGGGATCGCGTCCGGAGAAGTTGGCGGCGGCGACATCCAACGGCACGTCTCTTGCGTCTCAAGGATGAGACCTCGAGTGCGTACCGGGGGAGGTAGAGCCATGAAGCAGCTGATCGCCATCACGGTGGCCGGAATCGCCTGGGCGGTGCTCGCCGGGGGCGGGGCCGAGGCTCAGCAACCCGCCGCGCCCGCCGCGAGCCCGCCGCCGGCGGAGTTCGGGACGCGGGCCCCGGCGCCGGCGCCGGCTGCCCGGCCCGAGCTGGGGCTGGAGCCGACGCGGCCGCCCGAGGAGGTGGGCGCGCGGGAGCAGGAGTTCTACCCGGGCCAGCTGATCAGGAGCAAACACGAGCCGGCCTTCGTCCGGCCGTTCGTGACGAGCGTTCCCACCTCTGCGACCTCGATGGCCCGGGTTGGGCTCAGCGGCTGGACCGCGCCCGCCGTGCCGTACGACGCGCCGGACTCGGGAGGCGTGGCGTTCGGGCTGACCATCGAGTGGGGAGTCCCACGGCCGGAGGCCAAGGCGCCAGAGGCGGAGCCAGCCGGTCAGCGGTAGACCGAGGGAGGGGGGCCAGGCCCCCCTCCCAACCTCGGGGTCGGACTCGGGGTAGGACGGACGCGAGCCGCCCGCCGACCCCTCGGGGAGGCGGGAACCCGGGGGCCGGGCCGCTATCCCTTGGCGAGTCGCTCGATCTCGCGCTTGGAGAGCGGCTCGATCCGGCCGAGCAAGGCCTTGACCCGCCGCTCCGAGGTGTGGTCGGCGAGGATCAGCCGCTTCGACCGCGTCCCGTTCACGATGAATGCCACCCAGTCGTCCAGGCTGGGCGTCCCGCGCCATTGAATCACCAGACCACTCGCCTTCAGCTTTTTCTGACCTTCGGACTTGGCCAGGGGCTTCCGCGGGACCTCCATGAAATCCTCCGACCCGATCGGGCGAGAAAGATGAGATCGAGAATGCGCCACGAACGCCCTCTATAAATCGTCGGGGAGCCGGTTGGTGTCAAGAGTTTGTTTCGCCAATCGCGATGCGCCTGCGCAGCGGCGAGTCGATCAGCGCCGTGGATTCATCTGGCGTTGATGCATGCCGCCCCCGCGAATGTCGATCTGTTGCGGAATCGCGGTCGCGACGCGCTCCATTGACGCGCCCGACGCGATGAATCACGCACGGTGGATAGCTGTGGATAAGTGGATATCCCGCGATGCCGGGTGCCGGTCCCCGCGAGTCTACGTCGCGAGAAGATCCTTGACGCGCGTCCCGAGCCAGCCCGCTTCGCGCTTGTCCCAGTAGAGGGCGCGGATTCGCCGGCTCAGCGGCCCTGGCGTCCCGCCGCCAAGCGGCTCGCCGTCGACCCGGCTCACCGGCATGATGCCGCCGGCCGTCGAGGAGAGAAAGGCCTCGTCGCCCTCGCGCAGGTCGGCGGGGGTGAGGTCGTCCTCGCGGGCGGTCACGCCCAGCTCGGCGGCCAGCTCCAGGACCGTCCGCCGCGTGATTCCTTCCAGCACGTTGCTCCGCGGCGTCAGCAGGACGCCGCGCTTGACGACGAAGAGATTGAAGCCGGGGCCCTCGGCGAGGTGGCCGGCCGGCGTGCAGAGGACGGCGGTGTCGGCGCCGCGATCGAGGGCCTCGAACAGGCCCCGCTGGAGATCCATCCAGTTGAAGTTCTTGACCCGGGGGTCCATCGCCTCGGCCGGGGTGCGGCGGTTCCCGGCCACCACCAGGTCGATCCCGGCCTCCTGCTTCTCCGGGCTGGCGATCCAGATGTAAGGGAGCGCGAACGCGACGAACCGGTTCGCGCACAGCCGGGGGTCTCGCCGGGTGATCGACGGGAAGCTGCCGCGGGTGACGATCATCTGGACGTAGGCGTCCTCGAGCCCGGCGCGCTCCACGCAGCCCGCCAGGATCCGCTGGAGGGCGACTGGCGGGTGGGGGCAGGTCAGGCGCATCCCGGCGCACGAGCGGAGGAAGCGCGCCACGTGGTCGTCGAGCCGGAAGAACCAGCCCTTCCAGACCGAGACGGTGTCGTAGACCGCATCGCCCCGGGTGAAGCCGACGTCGAAGATCGAGATCTTCGCCTCGCCCGCGGGCAGGTACTCGCCGTCGATGAACGCGATGCCGTCCGCCATGCTCGCCTCCTTGACGGCCGTGGGTCGGGCCGCCATACTCGCCGTGTTCGAAGCGCCCCGGTCGAGCCTAGCACACACGTGGGTCGTGGAAGGGAACGCGATGCGAGTCATCCGGATCGGCCACAGCCCGGACGCCGACGACGCCTTCATGTTCTACGCCCTCACCCACGGGAAGGTGGAGATGCCCGGTGTCCGGATCGAGCACGTCCTCGAGGACATCGAGTCCCTGAACCGGCGCGCCGCCACCGGGGAGCTCGAGGTGACCGCCATCTCCTGCGCCACCTACCCGTCGATCGCCGACCGCTACCGGATCATGGACCCCGGGGCGTCGATGGGGAAGGGGTACGGCCCCATCGTCGTCGCCCGGCGCCCCCTCGACGAGGCGGAGCTGGCCGAGAGCGCCATCGCGGTCCCGGGGCTCGGCACCACGGCCTACCTGCTCCTGCGCCTCGTCCTCGGCGATCCCCCGGTCATCGTGGTCCCCTTCGACCGGATCATCGAGGTCGTGCTCGAGGAGCAGGCCCACGCCGGCCTGCTCATCCACGAGGGGCAGATCACCTACGCCGCGCTGGGGCTGGTCAAGGTGCTGGACCTCGGCGAGCGCTGGACCAAGGAGACGGGGCTCCCGCTGCCGCTCGGGATCAACGTGACCCGCCGCGATCTGGGGCCGGCGCTCGCCGCCCAGCTCTCGGAGGCGCTCCGGGCCTCGATCCGCTACGCTCACGCCCACCCGGAGGAGGCGGTGGGCTACGCGCTGCGCTACGGGCGGGGGATCGACGCCGCGACCTGCACCCGCTTCGTCCACATGTACGTCAACGACTACACGGTGACCCTGGGCGAGGAGGGCCGGCAGGCCCTGGAGACGCTCTACCGCCGCGCGGTGACGGCGGGGCTGCTGGCGGCGATGCCGCCGATCGACCCGCTGTAGGGTCAGGCCTCAATCTATCGATCCCCGAGCGCCGAGCGCGGCCGGCTCCAGAATGTGATGAAGGCCGACCCGTCACGCGCGCTCGTAGAGGGTCGTGCGCTGGACCGGCTGGAAGCCCGCCTCGCGGATCAGGGCCACCATCTCCTCGACGTCGATGGTGTTGACGTAGTCGGCGGCCTTGTGGACGTTCTCCTCGAAGAGGGTGCCGCCCCAGTCGTCGGCGCCGAAGTGGAGCGCGACCTGCCCGGTCCGCTTGCCCTCCGAGAACCACGACGCCTGGACGTGGGGGACGTTGTCCAGGTAGCAGCGGGCGAGGGCGATCATGCGCAGGTAGGTGTTCGGCCCCGCGTAGTGCTTGATCCACTTCTCCAGCAGCGTGTTGCCCGGTTTGAAGGACCAGGGGATGAACGCGGTGAAGCCGCCGGTCTCGTCCTGCAGGCTCCGCACGGCGTCGAGGTGGTCGAGCACGTCGTCGGGCTGCTCGACGTGGCCGTACATCATCGTCGCCGTGGAGCGCAAGCCGACCCGGTGGGCCTCGCGGTGGACCGAGAGCCAGGCCTCCGGGCCGCCCTTCTTGGGGCTGATCCGCTGGCGGACGCGCTCGGACAGGACCTCGGCACCCCCGCCGGGTAGCGTGCGCTGGCCGGCCTCCTTGAAGCGCGTGAGGATCTCGCGGACTGGCAGCCCGGTGACCTGGGCCATCGTCTGGATCTCGGAGGCGGTGAAGAAGTGCGGCAGGACTCCGGGGAAGCGGCGCCCTGTCTCGCGGATCAGCTCCAGGTAGTAGTCGAGGCCGAGACCCGGGTTGTGGCCGCCCTGGAGCAGGACCGTGGTGGCGCCCCGGGCCACGGCGCGCTCGAGCTTCGCCATGACCTCCTCGACGGTCAGCGTGTAGGACTCCGGGTCGCCGGGCTTCCGGTAGAACGCGCAGAACTGGCAGTCGGTGATGCAGACGTTGGTGTAGTTCGGGTTGGTGTCGATGACGTAGGTGACGACCGGCTCGGGGTGGTGGCGGTAGCGCACGGTCTGGGCGAGCTGACCGAGGGCGAGGAGCGGCGCCTCGGTCAGGAGCCAGCGTCCCTCCTCCCGCCCGAGCCGCTGGCCGGCCTCGAGCCTGGCGGCGATCGCGGTGAGCATCAGGACTCCAGCAGGCCGAGGAGCCGGCGGAACTCGGCCATGCCCTTCTCCTCGTCGGACCCCAGGCGGTAAGAGAAGCCGCGGAGATACGCGATCACGTCGTCCTCGCTGAGCCCCCACTCGCGCACGTCGCGGCGGGCACGGGCGATGGCGGGGAGGTCGCCGAGGCCGGCCTCGAGCGCGCGCCCCAGCGCCTCGCCGAGCGCGAGGCGGGCATCGGGACCGGCGTCGCGCCGGATCGCCCAGGCGGCGAACACACACGGCAGCCCGGTCCAGCGGGTCCACTCCTCGCCGAGGTCGAAGCACCGGGGCAGCGGCCACGCCCCGAAGCGCGCCCGGAGGGCCGCGTCCCCGATGAGGAGCACGGCATCGGCCGCCGCGTCGATGGGGACCAGCTCGGGCCGCGCCACCTCGTCGCGGAAGGCGAGCAGGATCCGCAGGAGGCGGACCGAGGTCGCCGTCTCACCCGTCACCGCGATCCGGGCCGCGCCCAGCTCGGCCATGGGCCGGCTCGAGAAGAGGAACACGCTCTGGGCCCGCTCCCGGGTCGCGATGCCGAACGGGAGGAGGTGGAGCTCCGCCTCGAGCCGGATGCAGTCGGCGAGGGGGAGGGGCCCGGCGTCGAGCCGGCCGTCGGCGACCGCCTGGCCCAGGGCCCGGGGCGGCAGGGCGTCGTGGAGCGGCCAGGGGAACGCGTGGAAGAACGGCTCGACGTTCAGGTACGAGATGCGCCCGACCCGCGGCCTGGCGTCGCTCAATTCCAGACCTGGACGACGTTGTAGAGCGCGTCCCGCTCGACGGGCACCTTGCCCGCGTCGCGGATCATCCGGAGGATCTGCTCTCGGGCCAGCCCGGCCGGGCTCTCGGCCCGGGCCGCGTGGGCGATGCGCTCGTCGACCAGGGTCCCGTTGACGTCGTCGGCGCCGAAGTGGAGCGCGATGGAGGCGGTGGCCTCGCCCAGCATCACCCAGTAGGCCTCGACGTGCGGAAAGTTGTCGAGCACCAGGCGGGAGGTGGCGACCATCTTGAGCGTCTCGATCGGCGACGCCTGCCGGGGCACCAGACGAGTGTCGCCGAGCTGGTAGAGGAGTGGGATGAAGGTGAGGAAGCCCGCCGTCTCGTCCTGGAGCGCCCGCAGCCGGAGCAGGTGCTCGACCCGCTCGGCGTAGGTCTCGATGTGGCCGTAGAGGATCGTCGCGTTCGAGCGGATGCCGAGCCCGTGGGCGATCCGGTGGATCTCCAGCCACCGGTCGGCGCCCGCCTTGCCGGTGAAGTGGAGGGCCTTCTGGAGCCGCGGCGCGAAGACCTCGGCGCCGCCGCCGGGCATCGAGTGGAGCCCGGCCGCCTTGAGCCGGACCAGCGCCTCCCGCGGCTCGAGCTTCCAGCGCCGCCAGAAGTAGTCGATCTCGGCGGCGGTGAAGGCCTTGATCTGGGCCAGGGGCCGCTCCCGCCGGATGGCCCGCAGGAGGTCCTCGTAGTACTCGAACGGCCAGTCCGGGTGGTGGCCGCCGACGATGTGGACCTCCCGGATGTCGGGGTCGATCATCCGCACGATGTCCTCGGCGGAGTGCTCGAAGGCCCCGTCCTCGCCCTTCTTCCGGGCGAAGTCGCAGAAGGAGCAGGACAGCACGCACACGTTGGTCGGGTTGACGTAGCGGTTGATCACGAAGTAGACCCACTCGCCCGACTTCTTCTGCTTGACGTGCTCGGCCATGCGGCCGAGGGCGAGCAGGTCGGAGGTTTCGAGACAGGCCAGGCCCTCGTCGACACCGAGGCGCTCGCCGGCCCGGACCTTTTCCCAGACGGCGGCGAGTCGCCGGTCGCGGACGCGGATCTCCTCGTCGCCTCTGTCCATCCGGGCCTCCTCCGGTGATGCCGACGCCCGCATTCTACGGTGGCCCGGCGCACGCGTCAACGAACGGCGCGGTCTCTGGCGGACCGGATCGACTCCCGGTGCGGGGCCGCGCGGCACCGTGTGATATAGTGCGAAGCGACCTCGACTCGAATCCGCGGAGGCGCGCATGCCCGGCGAAGACCGGCAGTACTTCGAGGAGATCCAGGTCGGCAGCGAGTACGTATCTCCCGGCCGAACGGTCACGGAGGCGGACATCGTAGCCTTCGCCGGCCTGTCGGGCGACTACAACGTCCTGCACACCGACGCCGAGTTCATGCGCACCTCGATCTTCGGCGAGCGCATCGCCCATGGCCTGCTGGGGCTGGCCATCCAGTCGGGCCTCGGCGCCCGGGCCACCTCCCGTCCCTTCGCCACGATCGCCTTCCTCGGGCTGCGCTGGCGGTTCAAGGGTCCGATCAAGATCGGGGACACGATCAAGGTGCGGGTCAAGGTGAGCGACAAGCGCGAGACCTCGAAGCCGGACCGCGGGATCGTCGTGCTCCAGCGCTCGGTCACGAACCAGCGAGGCGAGGTCGTGCAGGAGGGCGAGACCGATATCATGGTCGAGCGGCGGACCTGACGGGGCGGGGCAGGCCGACCGGTGGAGGCGCAGCGGTACTTCGAGGACGTCCCGGTGGGTCAGATGGTGCGCAGCCCCGGCCGGACGGTGACCGAGGCCGACGTGGTCCGGTTCGCGGGCATCTCGGGTGACCCCGAGGGGCTGGACCGGAGTCGGGTCCGGCCGGGGGAGGCGGCGGCGGTCCCGGACACCATGATCATCGCGCTGACCTCGGGGCTCGGCTTCCGCGTTCCGGCGCCCCAGCCGCTCGTCCTGGCCTTCATGGTGTGTGACTGGCACTTCCTGGCGCCGGTGCGGGTGGGCGACACCGTGTACTGCCAGACGCAGGTCACCGCCAAGCGGGGGCTGAAGGAGGGCGGGGTGCTCGTCGAGAAGCGGGAGATCGTCAACCAGCGCGGTGAGGTCGTGCAGGAAGGCGAGTACAAGCTCCTGGTCGCGCGTCGGCCCCGGGCGTGAGGGGCGAAAGGCTGCGCCGGCTCCCACGGCTGCTCTACTATCTCTACGGGCGGCGGCTGGAGTCGGAAGTGTTGCGGCGGCCGGTGCCGCAGCACGTGGGCATCATCCTCGACGGCAACCGGCGCTGGGCTCGCGCCCAGGGGCTGCGGGACCCGATCGAGGCGTATCGGCTGGGGGCCGAGAAGCTCGACGAGGTCCTGGCGTGGTGCGCCGACCTCGGCATCCCCGCGGTGAGCCTCTTCGCGTTCTCGACCGAGAACCTCACCCGCGATCCCGAGGAGGTCCGCGCCCTGATGTCGGTGATCGAGGCCAAGCTGAACGCCATCGCCGACGACCCGCGCGTCCATCGCCGTCGCGTCCGCGTCCGCGTGGTGGGGAAGCTCGACCTGGTGCCCGACTCCACGCTGGCCGCTGCTCGGCGGGCGGAGAGGGCGACGGCCGAGTACGGTGATCTGGCGCTCACCTTCGCCCTCGCCTACGGGGGCCGGCAGGAGATCGCCGACGCGGTCCGCCGGCTCATCGGTGACCGCGCCAAGCAGGGGGCGTCGATCGAGGAGATCATCGAGGGCGTCAGCCAGGAGGAGATCGGCCGCTACCTCTATGCCGCGGACCTCCCGGATCCCGACCTCATCATCCGCACGTCCGGGGAAGTCCGCCTCTCCGGGTTCCTGCTCTGGCAGAGCGCCTACAGCGAGTTCTACTTCTGCGATGTCCACTGGCCGGCCTTCCGGAAGATCGACTTCCTCCGCGCGATCAGAAGCTTCCAGCAGCGCGACCGCCGCTTCGGCGCGTAAGCCCCGGGCCGATGACCGTCGCAACGTTCATCTCGGTCGGGCCCGGGGCAACTAGCCAGGCCAGACGATGGCTCGGGTGCTGATCACGACCGCGCCCTATGGAGCCGGCCACAACCGCGTCGCGACGGCGCTGGCCCGGGCCTTGACGGCCGAGGGGGCCTCGGCGGAGGTGGCCGACCACTTCGAGCGCTTCGTGTCCCCGACCTTCGCGCGGGCGAGCCGGGGCCTCTTCTGGCTGATCCTCCAGCACGCCCCGTGGCTCTGGCGATGGGTCTGGGTCCTCTCCGCGCGACTGCCGACGCAGTCCCCGGCCATGGCGGGGGCGAACCGCCTCGGCGCCCGGCGGCTCGCCCGCCATCTGGCCGCGACCCGACCCGACGTCGCGGTTCACGTCCATCCGACCGCGGCCGGGGCGATGTCCTGGCTCCGGGGCCGGGGGCTGACCCGGGTGCCCCAGGCGGTCGTGCTGACCGACTTCGCCGCCCACCCGCAGTGGATCTATCCCCGCGTGGAGCGTTACTTCGCGCCGAGCGAGGCGATCGCCGAGGAGCTGGTGGCCCGGGGGGTGCCGGCCGAGCAGGTGGTCGTCAGCGGCATCCCGATCGACGTCGCGTTCGCCGCCCCGCCGGACCGGGCGCGGCTCCGGCGGGAGCTGGGCCTGGCGGCCGAGCTGCCGGCGGTGCTGGTCATGGGCGGGATGCAGGGGCGGCTGGGCGGGATCGAGGACGTCTGCGAGGTGCTCACGGGGCTGCCCCCAGCGTTTCAGGCGATCGTCGTCTGCGGCGACCACGCGGCGCTGGCCGGGCGGCTCCGGGCGCGCTTCGCTGGTGATTCCCGGTTCCGGATCCTCGGCCGTGTCAGCGACGTGCACCGGATGATGGGCGCGGTGGACCTCGTCGTGACCAAGGCCGGCGCGTCCACGTGCGCCGAGGCCCTCGCGCTGGAGCGCCCGCTCGTTTTCTACCGCTCGCTCCCGGGTCAGGAGGAGACGAACGAGACGTGCATCGAGGCGGCCGGCGCCGGCGTCCGGGCGTCGGACAGGGGCGCCCTGGCGGGGATTCTCGCCCGCCTCCTGGCGGAGCCGCGGCGTCGCGCGGCGATGGCCGCGGCCGCCGGTCGGATCCGCCGTCCCGAGGCGGCCCGGATTGTGGCCAAGGAGCTGCTCGGCCTGGCGGGAAGCCGCTGACCGATGCGTCTCGGCTGGACCGTCGCCCTTGCCGGAGCCGGCGCCTGGGTCGGGTACGGATGGGGCGCCCAGTGCGTGCTGCCGCTCACCGCGGTACGACGGGGGCCGGCCGGGCGCCGGCAGGTGAGCCTGACCTTCGACGACGGCCCCGACCCGGAGGCGACGCCGAAGCTCCTGCGCCTCCTGGCGGCCCGGAACGCCCTGGCCACCTTCTTCCTCGTCGGCGAGCGGGCGGCCCGCCACCCCGAGATCGCCCGTGCGATCGTGGACGAGGGGCACGAGGTGGGCAACCACACCTGGCGCCACCGGAATGCCTGGTTCCTCGGTCCGCGCGCGACCGCGGAGGAGATCGTCGGCGGGGCTCGCCTCCTGGCCGAGATCACCGGTCGGATGCCACGGCTCTTCCGTCCCCCGTGGGGCATCGTCAGCATCGCCGCGCTCCAGTCGGTCCGGCGCGCCGGCTTCACCACGGTCCTGTGGTCGCTCCAGCCCGAGGGGCTCCGCCCGGTCGCCCCCGACGACCAGCTCCGCTACTGCGCGCGCCGCATGCACGATGGCGCGATCGTCTGCCTCCACGATGCGCCCGGCCTTCCCGGTGCCCCCGATCGCGTGCTCCGCCTGATTCCCGACCTGCTCGATCTCCTCGCCGATCACGGCTACGCGACCGTCCCCGCCGGCACGCTCCTCGGCTCAGCCTGAGAGGGTGTGAGAAGGGGGTCAGGCCTTTCATTCTTATCAATCTGCCGGGTAAGGCGCCATAGCCCGAGAATTGTAAGATTGAAAGGCCTGACCCCTACGCTTGGCCTTGCAGGATCAGCTTGACTACTTCGGGCGCGATCTCGCGGGCGCGCCGGTCGAGCTCGGCCTCGGTCAGGTTGGCGATCGGGTGCGGCATCGCCAGGAACCGGTAGTAGGGCACCCCCCACTGCTCGGCCATCGCCCGTCCCGTCACCTCGAACACGTCCGTCACGATCGCCGCCGAGGGCACCCCCGCCTTCTCCAGCAGGATTCCGTCGAGCACACTGCCCGACGAGCAGGACCCTCAGTCGCCGATCCCGGCGACCATGACGTCGCAGGTTTGCCGGAGCTCCTCGATGATCTCCTCGTGGGCCGGCACGCTGGCGTTCCGCTTGTGCCAGAGCCGCACCTCGGCCGCGTTGTATTCGCTCTTCAGGATGTCGCCGATCTTGAGGAGCAGCCGGTCGGAGTTGAACTTCGTGTTCTCGATGAGGCCGATCCGCTTGCCCTGGAGCGAGTCCGGTCGCGGCGCGTAGGCCAGCGCCTGCGGTCCCGGATCCGTGGTGGGATCGAGGAGCTCGATCATCGTGTGACCTCCTTGGTGACGGCCTGGGAAGAACGCTTGCTGCCCCAGCCGGGGATGTAGGCGGAGAAGGCGCCGGCCCGCCCGCCGGCCGCCACGACCAGGAGGTCGTCGGGCGACTCGACCAGCGGCCGCAGCCGCGTCTCGTCGTCGGGGAGCGGGGTGCCGGCCATGCGGTGGGTGCGCTTCAGGTGGCCGTGGGAGTTCTGGGTGTGCTCGAAGACGAAGCGCCGAATGTCCGCCTTGCTCCAGCCGTCCCCGGCGATGGTCCGCATGTGCTCGCCGGCCAGGACGACCGCGTACTGCGGCTGGCCCATCACGTTGCCGGAGATGCGCATGTCGTCGCAGAGCGTCGTGAGGACGCCCTCGGCCGTGTTGGAGAGCTGGTTGTAGAACTGGTGCGGCGCCTCGGCGGCCATGACGGTCACCGCGCTCCGATCGGGCCCGAGGCCCCGCTCGACGTGGAGCGGCGGCCACGGGCTCTCGGCCTCGTTCTCGGCGATCACGTAGGAGAGCTTTCCCGGGTGCCCGAGGGTGCCACGGTCGAGGGTGCCGGGCCGGGAGCCGCAGACGTTCCGCATGATCAGGCGGACCGCGCGCCCGATGGTCAGGTTCGCGCGCCAGCCCGGTCCGAACAGGTTGTCTCCCGCGTTGACATCCAGCTCGCGGGCGATCGGGCCGTTGACGACCATCAGGACGGCCGCCCCCGCCGTCGAGGTGCCGGGGCCGTGGTAGCTCCACCGGGGATCGGCGATCCCCTCGACGGCGGCGACGACGACTGGCATGTATTCCGGCCGGCAGCCGGCCATCACCGCGTTGATCGCCACCTTCTCGGCCGTGATGGAGACCGCCCGGTGCGCGACGTAGGCGATCTCGTCTCCGGGGCTCCGACCGGCGGCCACCAGCATCGTCTCGACCCGGTCGGCCGTCGGCGGCACCACCGGGAGACCGTCGGTCCACCCCTGGGCGTGGCAGAACTCGATCGCGTCCGCGACGTCGCCGACGGCGTGACGCCGCGAGGTAAGTGCGGCCGACACGGTCAGCGGGCCTGGTCCGCCTCCCGGACGGCCTTCTCGGCGCCCTGGAAGCCGATCTTCGAGTGGGTCCCGTCGCAGAACGGCTTGCGGGTGGATCCGCCGCACCGGCACAGGGCGACCACCTCGCCCTCGACCTTGAACTCCTTGCCCTCGGGGTCGAGAAGCGTGATCGGGCCCTTCACCAGGTACGGGCCGTTGGGACGGGTAGTGATCGTCACTTTCTCCACGTGGTCACCTCCGGGGGATCGCCCCTGAATCTCGACTACCGGGGGGCAGCATACCGCCGGCTTGTCCGGATTGAAAGGGCTGGGCGTGCCTAGCTTGCCAAATCCTCGCGGGCGGTGGCCTGGCGCTTTTCCCGTTCCCCGGCCGCCTGCTCGATCTCGGCGTTGATCTCGGCCCCGGTGAGCAGGATCAGGCCGGTGACGTACAGCCACAGGAGGAGGAGGATGACCCCTCCGATGGAGCCGTAGGTCGCGTTGTAGTTGGCGACGGAGGCGACGTAGACGCGGAGGCCGTACGAGGCGAGCAGCCAGCTCGCCAGCGCGAAGACGGAGCCCGGGGTCACCCAGTACCAGGGCTGGTCCACCGCCGGGGCCAGGTAGTAGATGAGGCTGATGCCGGCCAGCGCGACCGAGATGGCGACCGGCCAGCGCACGATCTCCCAGACGGCGGTGAAGACGCCGCCGAGCCCGACCCAGCCGGCCAGCGCCCGGCCGAGCTGCTCGCCGAAGACGAGCAGGAGGAGGCCACACAGCACGAAGAGCGCGAAGGCAATCGTCAGGACGATGGCGATGAGACGGCGCTTCCACCAGGGGCGATCGTCGGTGACCTCGTACGCCACGTTGAGGGCGCTCATGATGGACGCCGTGCCGCTCGAGGCGGCCCACAGCGCGCCGATGGCCCCGATCGACAGCAGCCCGGCGGAGGCGCCACGCGTCACCTCGGCGAGGGTCTTCTCGACCAGGGCCGCGGAGTCGCTCGGGAGGACCCGGCCGATCACCTCCAGCAGCCGGCCCATGAGGTCGGGCCCCGGCAGCAGTCCGAGGAGCGTGGTGAGGAAGAGCAGCATCGGGAACAGCGCGAACAGGAAGTAGTAGGAGAGGGCCGCCGCTCGGTCCGGGATCTCGTCGTCCCAGAGCTCCTCGTACACGCGTCGGCCCAGGTCGCGAAGGGAGAGCCCACCGAGCTTCCAGGGGGAGATCCGGGGGCGGCTGCTCCGGGCCGTCACGAGCCTCCGGGGAGCACGTTCCGTACCGGGCGGCGAGGGCGCCGCCGAGGACGAGCCGGGCCGAGTTGAGCCGGAAGGGGAAGAGCAGCAGGGCGGCCGCGGTCCGGCATGTCCCGAGAGTATACTCGGACGGGAGTCAGGGGGTCATGGAGGGAGACCGAGTCCACGCGCGAGCCGCGGCCGCCGGTCAGCTCGAGCAGGACGGCTTGTCGCCGGCACTGGTGGGGTGGCTGGCCGCCGAGCCGCGGGCCACCGGGAACGTCCTGGATGTCGGGACCGGCACCGGCCGGCTCGCCCTGGCCCTCGCTCCGCGGGCCCGGCGGGTCCTGGGCCTGGACACCGACGCCGGCGCCCTGGTCGAGGCGCGGCGGCGGGCGCGGCGAGCCGGCGTCGGCAACGTCCTGTTCGTGGTGGCCGACGCCGAGACGGCGGACTACCGGGCCCTCGGCCGGCCCGACGCCGTGGTGGCCCACCTGTGCATGTCGGACCCGATCATCGAGCGCGCCGGTGCCGGCCTCCCGCGCGGCGGTGCCCTCGCCTTCGCGGCCTTCCACGTCGACCAGTGGCGCGAGACGGGCCACGTCTCGCGCTTCGCCTACGAGGAGGAGCGAGCGCGGGCCGTGCTTGCCGCCGCCGGCTTGCGCGTGGAGAAACTGGAGATCGAGCGCGAGGTCACGCGGTTCGAATCGGCCGCGGACGCGCTCCAGGGTGTCGGGCGCCTCCGGGAGAAGTGGCAGGGCGACGGACGCTGGGCCGGCTGGGAGCGCTTCGTCGCCGACGGGGGCCGAACGCTGACGGAGAGCCGGCTGGTCGTCCTGGCCCGGAAGACGGAGTGAGAGCGTGGAGCAATCGGCGCGTCCGGCCCCCCCCGGTGGGTGGGGGAGGGGGGCCGGGGGGGTGGGGCGGGAGTCCCGAGCTGAGCGCGGGTGAAGGCATGCAGTCCTCCGGCTCCCCTCCCCCCGGCCAAAGGCCGAAGGCCGTCCAATCGGTAGGGGAGGGGGGCCGGGGGGGTGGGCGGGAGGTGCTGAGCTGAGCACGGGTGAAGGCATGCAGTCCTCCGGCTCCCCCCTCCCCCCGGTGGGTGGGGGAGGGGGGCCGGGGGGGTGGGCGGGAGGTCCCAAAGTGCTGGCCCAGCGGGTGAAGATCGCCGGGAGGCGGCTCGGCTTCGACCTGGTCGCGATCGGCCCCGCCGATCCGCCCGAGCACGCCGCGGAGTTCGCCGCCTGGCTCGACGCCGGGTACGCCGGCACGATGGGCTATCTGGAGCGCGGGCGCGCCGGGCGGCTCGAGCCCGGCCAGGTGCTCCCGGGAGCCCGCTCGGTCATCGCGGTCGCCCTCAACTACTATCAGGGCGCCGACGCGGCGGGTCCCGCCCACGTCTCCCGCTACGCGTGGGGCGCCGACTACCATGCGGTGATGGAGCCCCGCCTCCGCGCGCTGCTCGACGACCTCGTCGCCGCCGCGCCCGGCACCCGGGGGCGGGTCTACGTGGACACCGGTCCCGTCCTGGAGCGGGACCTGGCGGCGCGAGCCGGCCTGGGGTGGATCGGGAAGAACACGATGCTGCTCCATCCGGCGCTCGGCTCCTATTTCTTCATCGGGGTCGTGCTGACCACCGCCGAGCTGGCCGCGGACAGCGGGCTGCCCGATCGCTGCGGGAGCTGCACCCGCTGTCTGGAGGCCTGTCCCACCCAGGCCTTCGTCGCGCCCTATGTTCTCGACGCGCGGCGCTGCATCGCGTATCTCACGATCGAGCATCGAGGCCCGATCCCCGTCGAGCTGCGGGAGGGGATCGAGGGGCTGGCCTTCGGGTGCGACGTGTGCCAGGACGTCTGTCCGTGGAACCGGCGGGCGCCGGTCACGGCCGAGGCGGCCTTCGCCGCCCGGGAGCTGCCGGCCCTGACGGAGCTGGTGGCGCTCAACGACGAGGACTACCGGCAGCGTCTGGGCGGCAGTCCGCTTCGCCGGGCCCGGCGCCGCGGGCTGGCCCGGAGCGCGGCGGTGGCGCTCGGGAACACCGGCGACGTGGCGGCCGTGGCGCCGCTCGAGGCCGCGCTGGACGATCCCGACGCCGAGGTGCGGGAGCACGCCGCCTGGGCGATCGAGCGCCTGACCGGCCGGAGGAGGAGCGACGATGATCGACCGGACACGTGACGCGCTGGTGCTGGTGGACGTCCAGAACGACTTCTGTCCCGGGGGCTCGCTGGCGGTGCCGGAGGGCGACCGGGTGGTGCCGGTGCTGAACCGCTACGTCGGGCTGTTCGCGGCCGCCGGCGCCACGATCTTCGCCTCCCGCGACTGGCACCCGGTGAAGACGAAGCACTTCCAGGCGGACGGTGGTGCCTGGCCGCCCCACTGCGTGCAGGGGACATCCGGCGCTGCCTTCCATCCCACACTCGCCGTTCCGGGGGACGCGGTCATCGTCTCGAAGGGCATGGACCCCGAGCTGGACGCCTACTCGGCGTTCCAGGGGGAGGACCCGGCCGGCCGGCCCCTGGCGGTCGCCCTCGCGGAGCGTGGGCTGCGGCGCCTCTGCGTGGGCGGGCTCGCCACGGACTACTGCGTCAGGGCCACGGTGCTCGACGCGCTCCGGGAGGGGTTCGAGGTGCTGGTCCTGGCGGACGCCGTCCGGGCCGTCAACGTGAAGCCGGGCGACGGCGAGCGGGCGATCGCCGAGATGCGAGAGGCCGGCGCCCGGTTCGTGACGCTCGACGCTCCCGAGGTGACCGCGCCGCCGGCCCGCGGATGACGACGGCCCGCGTCGGCGCCGCCGCGCTCCTGTTGCTGGCGGTGGGCGTCGCCTGGGAGAGCCGACGGCTGCCGCTCGGGACCCATCACGGGCCCGGCCCCGGGTATTTCCCTCTCCTCCTCGCTACTGCCCTCGCGCTGCTGGCCCTGGTGATCATGGCCCGCCGGGGGGAGGCGCTGCCCGTCGGGTCGCTGAGCTGGGTGGAGATCCCCCGGGCCCTGGCCATCTTCGGCGCGGCGGCGTTCGCCGCGCTCGCGCTGGAGCGCCTGGGGTACCGGCTCACCGTGGTCGCCCTCCTGGCCTTCCTGCTCGGTCTGGTGGAGCGCCGGCGCCCGTGGCTCGTCGTGGTCCTCGCGGTCGGCGTCGCGCTCGGCTCGTTCTGGGTTTTCGACACGCTTCTGCGCGTCCCGCTGCCTCGCGGGCCGGCCGCATTCTGAATGGCCGAAACGCTGGCCAATCTCGCATTAGGCTTCTCGGTCGCCCTCAGCCCCAGCGTCCTGCTCTACGGCTTCGTGGGCTGCCTCGTCGGGACGCTGGTCGGGGTGCTGCCGGGCATCGGGCCGCTGGCGGGGATCAGCCTGCTCCTGCCGGCCAGCTTCGGTCTCGACGCCACCTCGGCGGTGGTGCTGCTGGCCGGGATCTACTACGGCGCGATGTACGGTGGGTCCACGACCTCGATCCTCCTGCGGATCCCCGGCGAGGCCGCCTCGGTCGTGACGTGCCTGGACGGCTACGCCATGGCCCGGAAGGGCCGGGCGGGGCCGGCGCTGACCATCGCGGCGGTGGGCTCGTACCTGGCGGGGACGGCCTCCGTGGTGGCGCTCATGCTCATGGCCCCGCCGCTGGCCCGCATCGCGCTGCGCTTCGGCCCGCCGGAGTACACGGCCCTGCTGGTGCTGGGGCTGCTCGTGCTCGGCTACATGAGCGGCGGCTCGGTCCCGAAGTCGCTGGCCATGGCCATCCTGGGCCTGCTGCTCGGGATGGTCGGGATCGACCCGATGACGGGCTTCTTCCGGTTCTCCTACGGCCTCGTGGAGCTGGGGGACGGGATCGGCATCGTGCCGGTGGCGGTCGGGCTCTTCGGCCTCGCCGAGATCCTCGCCACCGCCGGCCAGGCGGCGCCGCCGGCCGTGCTCCGCCCGCGGCTCCGGGACCTGCTGCCTTCCCGCGAGGAGTGGCGGCGGTCGTGGGGCCCCATCGGCCGGGGCAGCGTGCTGGGATTCGCCATCGGCGTCATTCCCGGCTCCGCCCACATCATCTCGAGCTTCGTCTCCTACGCGGTGGAGCGGCGGCTGTCGCGCCGCCCCGAGGAGTTCGGCCACGGCGCCGTCGAGGGGGTGGCGGGGCCGGAGTCGGCGAACAACGCGGCCACCTCCGGCGCCTTCGTCCCCATGCTCGCGCTCGGGGTCCCCTCGGGGCCGATCACCGCGGTCATGATGGCCGCGCTGATGATCCACGGCATCAGTCCCGGCCCGCTCCTGATCCGGGAGCAGCCGGCGCTCTTCTGGGGCTTCATCGCCAGCATGTACGTCGGCAACGTGATGCTGCTGATCCTGAATCTCCCGCTCGTCGGCCTGTTCGTGAACCTGCTGCGGATCCCGTACCCCGTGCTGTATCCGTTGATCCTGGTGTTCGCCATCCTGGGGGTCTACGCCGTCAACGCGAGCGTGGTCGACGTGTGGATCATGGCGGTGACCGGCGTCGCCGGGTACCTGCTCCGGAAGCTCGGCTTCGAGCTGGCCCCGGTCGTCCTCGGGCTCGTCCTGGGCCCGATGCTCGAGATGAGCCTGCGCCAGTCGCTGGCGCTCTCGGGGGGCAGCTACGCGATCTTCGTCCAGCGGCCCATCGCGGCAACCTTGCTGGCGGCCGCCGCCGCCCTTATGCTGGTGTCACTCTGGCGGCGACCGCGACCCGCCCGGCCGGCGGGGGAGCCCGCCGCCGCTTCCGAGACCCCGTGACCGAGGAGGAGCCGATGAAGGCGCTCGTGCTGGGGCTGGCTGCTCTGGTGGTCGGGATCGGGGCGCTCGGCGGCGCCGAAGCCCAGGACGCGTTTCCGTCGCGCCCGCTCTCGATCGTCGTCCCGTTCCCGCCGGGCGGCGTGGCCGATCTCCACGCGCGGCCGCTGGCGCCGGTGCTCGAGCGGATCCTCAAGCAGCCGGTGGCCGTGGTCAACAAGAGCGGGGCGGCCGGCGCGGTCGGGATGCAGGCGGTGGCGACGAGCAAGGCGGACGGCTACACGCTGCTCCTGGCGCTGTCGAGCATCTCGATCATCCCGGAGGTCGACCGCCTCTTCGGCCGGCCGCCCGCCTACTCGCGGGACCAGCTGGCCCCGATCGCCCTCCTGAGCGCCGACCCGACAGTCCTGGTGGTCCGGGCGGAGAGCCCGTGGCGGAGCGTGGCCGACCTGGTGGCCGACGCGAAGCGACGACCGGGCGCGATCACCTTCAGCTCGTCCGGCGTGTACGGCACCCTGCACATGGCCATGGAGCTGTTCTCCCATGCCGCCGGGATCCGGCTTCGCCACGTTCCCTACGCTGGCGGCGGCCCGGCGGTGACGGCCCTCCTCGGCGGACACGTGGACGCGCTGGCATCCGGCCCGAGCGTGGTGATCCCGCACCTCAAGGCGGGGACGCTGCGCGCGCTGGCGTGCTGGGGTGAGCGGCGGCTCCCGGCGCTGCCCGAGGTCCCGACGCTGAAGGAGCTGGGGTACGACGCCGAGTTCTACATCTGGGCGGGGCTGTTCGCGCCGAAGGCCACGCCGCCGGCGGTGTTGCGCGTCCTGCGAGACGCGGTCCGCCAGGCGGCCGCCGACCCCGAGTTCAAGGGGGCGATGGCCAAGCTGGAGACGCCGATCCAGTACCTGGACGCGGAGGACTTCCAGCGCTTCTGGGACAAGGACGCCCAGGCCCTGGCCGAGGGCGTGCGGCGCGTCGGTCGCGTCGAGTAGCCCCCGAGCCGTGTGCTAAGATTTCCGCGTCAGGCCGTCCCGCTCGAGCTCGCGAACCGCTGAACCCCGAGCCAGGAGAAACCGCTCCGCCGATGGCCATCCTGAAGGTCGCCCGCCTCGGCCACCCCGTGCTCCGACGCGTCGCCGATCCCGTCCCGCTCGGCGAGCTCGCGCGGCCGGAGATGCAGCGCTTCATCGACGACATGGTGGAGACGATGCACGAGTACGACGGCGTCGGCCTGGCCGCGCCGCAGGTGCACGTCTCGCGCCAGCTCGCCGTCCTCGAGGTCGAGTCGCACCCGCGCCATCCGGACTTGCCGAAGATCCCACTGATGGTCATCGTGAACCCGGTACTCACCCCGATCGGCGAGGAGACGGGATCCGACTGGGAGGGCTGTCTCTCCATCCCCGAGTTCCGGGGCATGACCCCCCGTTACACCACTGTCCGCCTGGAGGCGTACGGCCGGAATGGGGAAAAGATCGAGCTGGTGGCCAAGGACTTCTTCGCTCGCGTGCTCCAGCACGAGACCGACCACCTCAAGGGGCGCGTCTACATCGATCGCATGCGCGACCTCACGACCCTCTCGCACATGCACGAGTGGATGCGCTACTGGGCGCGTCACGAGGGCGGGGAGCAGTGACGGGTCCAAGCCGCCCCATCCTCGCGCTCGTGCGCGATCTGCTCTTCCAGACCCGGATCGCCGACACTGCCCGGCGGCTGGGCTACCCGTGCCGGACCGTCCGGGGCCTGGACGAGCTGCGGGCTGGCCTCGGCGACACGCCCGGCCTGGTGATGATCGACCTCACCGCGACGGCGGTCGACCTGGACGCCGCGCTCGGCGCCATCGAGGCGGCCGGCCGGCCGGCCCCCGTGCTCGGGTGGACGACCCACGTCCTGTGGAAGGAGACGAAGCCGCTCCACGGCCGGTGCGACCGGGTGGTGACGCGCGAGGAGCTGACCGAGAAGCTTCCCGACCTCCTGCGGGCCTACCTCGACCACTCGGCCCCGGCGCCCTGAGGTCAACGTGTGAAGACGGTCTCCCCATGTCTGGCCGGGCGCTCCGAACCCCCCCCTCCCCCCGGTGGGTGGGGGAGGGGGGCCGGGGGGGTAGGCGGGAGGTCCCAATTGGACACTGAAGCGTTCGTCAAGGATCTGGATGCGCGCAACCAGGAGCTGCTCCGCCGACTCGCGCCGGAGGCGGCGCTCGAGCCCGAGGTCGAGGGCGACCTGAGCGTGGTGAATCTCCTGAAGGTCGCGCTCAAGAACGAGATCGAGGCCACCGAATCCGCGGCCCGGTGGCTGGTCACGACGCCGGAGATCGACGTCAAGCTGGCCCTGGCCCGCCAGGTCGGCGACGAGGCCAAGCACTACCGGCTCATCGCCGACCGGCTCGCCGAGCTGGGATTCGACGCCCGCCAGTTCAACCCGCTGGCCAAGGGATACGGGCCCCTGTTCCAGTACCTGGACACGCTGGCGACGACGGTCGAGCGGGTGGCGGCCGGGCAGTTCACCCGCGAGGCGATCGCCATCGTGAAGAACCGCCAGTTCATCGAGTTCTGCGAGGCGGCCGGGGACGCGACGACCGCGCGGCTCTACCGGGAGACCATCGAGCCCGACGAGCGGCACCACCACGACCTGGGCCGCCGGCTCCTCCTTCGCTATGCGACGACGGACGAGACCCAGGAGGCGGCCCGGCGCGCCTCCCGGCGAACCCTGGAGCTGGCCGAGGAGCTGCAAGGCATGGCGCTCAAGACCGCCGGGATCCACCATGCTCCAGGCTGCTGAGAACATCGGAGCCGGCAGGCGATGGCCGGGATGTCCCGGGCCGAGCCCTCGCGAGCAAACCGAACTGAGAGCGTCGGGCTTCCGGCTCCCCCCTCCCCCCGGTGGGTGGGGGAGGGGGGTTGGGGGGTAGGCGGGAGGTTCCGATAGGAGGTTCGCGGGGGGGACCTCGACGATCCACTCCGAAGCTGATAGGTGATGAGATGAAGTGGACAGCGCGCTGGACGCCTCTCCTCCTCATCGTGCTTGCCCTGCTCGGGTTCGGAGCGTGCGGCGGCCGCAAGGCCGCGCCGCCCCTGTCGGCCGTCGTTGACGCCCCGCTGCTGCGGGCCGGCTCGAGCTGGAGCTACCGGGTCACCGATACGACCTTCAAGGAGCCGCAGACGCTGACCCTGACCTTCCAGAAGGAGGACATCTACAAGAACACCGGGGTCCTGGTCTTCGCCTCCGGCGCCGAGACCCTGTACTACGACCGTGACCTGAACTTCGTGGCCGTCATCCAGAACGGCCGGGTGGTCCGGGAGGCGTCGCCGTCCTATCGCGCCTTCGACTTCCCCTTCTACGTCGGCAAGGAGTGGCGGTCCGTCTTCACCTTCCAGGACTACGCCCGGACGCTCTCCTGGTCGCCGGTGGAGGTCTTCTGGAAGGCCAAGGAGTACGACGTCGTCAAGGTGCCGGCCGGGGATTTCCGCTCGTTCAAGCTAGTCAGTGATCCCAGCACGAACTGGGGGCTGGAAGAAGAGGTCTGGTACGCCCCGGAGGTCAGGCAGGTCGTGAAGTGGAAGCACGATCGTACATCCGCCCACTACCTCGGGAAGGGCAAGCAGACCGGCGAGCTCGTGCAGTACGCCCTGAAGTAGCCGCGGGAGGACCGGTGACCGCCCACGACCTCAAGATCGAGCACGGAACCGTCATCACCCTGGATGGCCAGCGCCGGATCCTCAAGGACGGCGCGGTCGCCATCCAGGGCGACCGGATCGCCGCGGTGGACAAGACGGCCGCCCTCGCCGGCCAGCCGGCCGCCCGGACCATCGACGCCACCGGCCGCCTGGTGCTGCCGGGGCTCGTCTCGGCCCACTGCCACAACGTCCAGGCCCTGGCCCGGGGGCTCGGCGACGACGTCCCGGTCGAGCTGTGGACCTACGGCCGCATCTATCCCTACGAGACGCTGTTGACGGAGGAGGACGCTTACTGGTCCACGCTGCTCAACTGCGCCGAGATGATCCGGACCGGGACCACCTGTCACGCCGATCCTGGCGGCTACGTGATGGACGGCGTCGGGCGGGCCCTGACCGAGTGCGGAATGCGCGGGATCTTCGCGTGGGCGGGAATGGACGACTTCCCGAAGGGGTTCGCGCCGCCGCCCGACTTCCCGGGGCGGAAGACCACCGAGGAGACGCTGGCCGCCAACGAGCGGCTGGTCAAGCGCTGGCACCAGACGGCGAACGACCGGGTGCGGGTCGGCTACGGCCTCCGCGTCGAGCCGAACGTCTCCGACGAGCTGTTCCAGGGCGTCCGGGACTACGCCGACCGCGATCAGACGCTGGTCCAGTTTCACTGCCTGCTGCTCGGCCTGTCCCAGGTGATGAAGGAGCGGGCGGGCATGAGCACGGTCCAGTGGATGGCCGGTCTCGGCGTGCTCGGGCCGAACTGGCTCCTGGCCCACATGAGCGACGCTTCGGACTCCGACGTCGTCATCGTCAAGATGCACGACGCCAAGGTGGCCCACAATCCGGGCGCCTCGATGCACTCGACCTACGGGGCGGCGTCGAAGGGGAAGTTCCCGGAGCTGCTCGAGCGCGGGGTGACGGTCGGCCTCGGCTGCGACTCCACGGCCGCCAACAACAGCCTGGACATGTTCCGGGCCATGCAGCAGGTGGCGACGGTCCACAAGGAGGTGCGGCTCCAGGCCGACCTGATCGCCCCCGAGAAGGCCCTGGAGATGGCCACCATCGACGGGGCCCGGGCCCTCGCCTGGGACGCCGCCATCGGGTCGCTGGAGCCGGGCAAGCGGGCGGACGTGATCGTCGTCAACACCTGCCGGACCAACTGGACGCCCATGCACGACTTCTCGATCGTGCCCAACCTGGTGTACGCCGGGGAGGGGGCGGACGTCGAGACGACGATCGTGGACGGCCGGGTCCTGATGGAGAACCGGCGGCTCTTGACCATCGACGTGGAGAAGGTGCTAACCGAAGGACAGCGGATCGCCGAGCGGATCGTCCGACAGCTCCCGTACCAGGAGACGCTGCGTCCGCGCTGGCCGATCGTGTGAGGGAGAAGACATGAGCGTGCTCGCCGAGAGACTGAGCTACACCGCGCAGGACGGCTGGGGGAAGCTGCCGGAGGGCTGGCACTACGTCGAGGCGACCTCCGTCGGCGTGGACAGCCAGGGCCGCGTCTACGTCTACAACCGGGGCGAGCACCCCGTCATCGTCTTCGACCGCGACGGCAAGTTCCTCCGCTCGTGGGGGGAGGGCGAGACCGTCCGCGCCCACGGGATCACGATCGGCCCCGACGACTCGGTGTGGCTCACCGACGACGGCGCCCACACCATCCGCCAGTTCACCGCCGACGGGAAGCTGCTGCTCACCCTCGGCAGCGCGAACAAGGCGGCCGATCCCCACAGCGGGAAGCCGTTCAACCGGCCGACCCACGTGGCCCTGTGCCCGCGGACCGGCGACGTCTACGTCTCCGACGGCTACGGGAACTCGAGCGTCCACAAGTACGACCCCCGGGGGCGGCACCTCCTCACCTGGGGCGAGCCGGGCACCGATCCCGGCTGCTTCAACATCCCCCACAACATCGCCACCGACGCCGAGGGGCTCGTCTACGTGGCCGACCGGGAGAACCACCGCGTCCAGATCTTCGACGGTCAGGGGCGTTACCAGGGGCAGCTCAACAACCTGCACCGCCCCTGCGGGCTCTTCATCGATCGGCGGAACGGCGGGCGCGTGTACGTCGGGGAGCTGCCAAGCCACCTCCCGGTGAACGCGGCGGTCCCGAACCTGGGCGCCCGGGTCAGCATCGTGACCCTCAAGGGCGACCTCATCGGCCGCGTCGGCGGCCGCTTCGCGGGAGAGAAGCCCGGGGAGTTCGTCGCCCCGCACGGCCTGGTCGTCGACGCTCTCGGCGACATGTACGTCGCCGAGGTGGCGTGGACCGCCAAGGGTCGCCACGAGACGCCGCCCCGCGAGATCCGCTCGCTGCAGAAGCTCAAGCTGGACGGCGGGTAGTCCGGGCCGGGCCGGGGCCGTGCGCTTGACTGCGGGGTGAGACGGGCCTAAAGTCCCTACCACAGGCGCAAGCCCGGGACGTCCGGCCGCCGGGGGTGCAGCGTGCCCTGGATCGGATCGTCGGACAACCCTTCGAGGCCCTCGCCGACCATGAGAATGGCCAGCGGGGGCCTTCGTGTTTTCGCGGACCGGGAGAGGCGAGGGCAGGCGTCTGGAAAGGAGCGACCGCCATGATCCAGCCCGACGTGACGAGCCCGGCCCGGGACGAGGTGAAGCCCGTCAGCTCCGACATCTACCAGGAGGGGATCCTGGCCGGCCTCCTCGGCGCGGCGGTGATCGCCCTCTGGTTCCTGATCCTGGACACCGCGTGGGGGCGGCCCCTCTATACGCCTTCCGTCCTCGGCGCCGCCCTATTCCGCCGGGAACTCGCCGCCTCACCCGGCCCGGTGCCGATCTCGTTCGAGATGGTCGCGGCCTACACCTGGATCCACGGCCTCCTCTTCTGCGTGATCGGCGGGCTCGCCTCGCGCCTGCTGACCCTGGCCGAGGAGCGGCCGAACGTGGGCTTCGGCATCGTGCTCCTGTTCGTGGTGTTCGAGTTCGGCTTCGTCGGGGTCGCGCTGGCCTTTGCCGAGCCGCTGCTCCACGCGCTGACCTGGCCGGCCGTGCTGATCGGGAACCTGCTGGCGGCCACGGCGATGGCCGTCTATCTGTGGCGGCGGCACCCCCACCTCACCATCCAGCCCTAGTGGGCAGGGCCGATGAGCGTCGCAATGTCGATCTCGGTCGTGGGACGTCGCTCGGCCGCAGGCCTCGCGTACGTCCGACAGGTCGTCGTTTGGACGGCCTTCGGCCTTTGGGTCGTCGCCGATCCTCGGTGTACTCGGAGTACGCCTGCGGTCGGCAGACTCCCGGCGTCCGAGCGCTGCTCGCTCCTCGGCCCTGCCCCCGAGAAGGTGGCCATCCCCCATGGCTTTGAAGCTTCGAGGAGTCTAGTGCGCTAGTCGCGCGATCGTCGAGCCGATCAGGACGACGATGAGGACGGCGACGATCGCACCGATTCCGGCTGCCCACATGCGCGCATGGTCGCTCATGACTTCTCCCTCCGGGTGGTCCGGGTGAGCTGCTCGATCAGGGTCGTGTCGGCGGGTGGGAAGGGCAGGCGAGCCATCTCCCGCGGCGTGACCCAGCGGACGGGCTGATTCTCGCGGGGCTCGACCGGCTGATCTCCGATCTCGCAGCGGAAGAAGTGCAGCACGACCCGCTTCTCCGGATAGGTCCAGGGTACGACGGCGAGGCGGTCGCCCACGCGGGCGTCCACGCCCAGCTCCTCGGCTAGCTCCCGCCGCAATGCCGCCTCCAGGCTCTCGCCGGGCTGTCGCTTCCCGCCGGGAAACTCCCAGAGCCCGGCCAGATGCTTTCCTTCGCCCCGCCGGGTCACGAGGTAGCGGCGGCGGCGCGACACGACGGCGGCGACGACCTCGACCACCGGGTAGCCGGCGCGGGCGGCCAGCTCGGCGAAGAGGGCGAGCAGCGACGGCCGGTACCCTGGCCAGACGCTCGGGTGGCGGCTCGCGTTCGCCGGGTGGAGGAGGACGACGACTTCGCGGCCGTCCCGCGAGAGCCGCCTCCCGTGGTCGTCCGGCAGGCGGATGGGCTGCGGGACGACGGCGCGGGCGGCGACGCCGCCGACGGCCACCACGACCGACGGGTCGAGCGCGGCGATCTCCCGGGCAAGGAACGGGCCGCAGCGGACCACCTCCGAGCGCAGGGGGCCCCGGTTCGCCGGCTTCCGACCGGGGGCGGACGGCCAGCACTTCACCGCGTTCGTGAGGTAGAAGAGGTCCTCGAGATCGAGGCCCAGGCGGCGGATCTCGCGGCGGAGCACCATCCCGCCGGCCCCCGTCCACTGCCGCCCGTTCTCGATGCTGGCGATCCCGGGCGCCTCCCCGACGAGCATGAAGCGGGCGTCGCGCCGCCCGGCGGCGGCGCCCGGGAACTTGCGGTACGGCTGCATGGTCGGGCAGACCGTGCAGCGTCCGACCGCGCCCAGGAGGCGGCCGAGCCCGCGGGAGGCGGCCGTCATCGGCCGTCCCAGGGGAAGGCCCGGCAGAAGCCCCGCATGGGACACGGCAGGCAGAGTGGCTTGCGCGGGGTGCACCAGGTGGCGCCGAAGTCCATCAGGGCCTGGTTGAAGTCGTAGACGCGGGCGCGGGGCAAGAGGATCTCGGCCAGCCGCCAGAGCCCCGCCGTGCCGAGGTGCCGGCCGTCCTTGCCGTGGAAGACGCGGCCGAGGACGCGGCGGACGTTGGTGTCGAGGATCGGCGCCCGGCGACCGAAGGCGAAGGAGAGAACGGCCCCGGCGGTGTAGCGGCCGATCCCCGGCAGCGCCTGGAGCGCCGCGTCTTCGTCGGGGAGCCGGCCGCCGTAGCGGGCCATGGCCTCGCGGGCGATGCCGTGGAGGTGTAGGGGCCGGATGTTGTAGCCGAGCGGGTACCAGGTGCGGCGCACCTCGCTCACGTCGGCGGCCGCGAGGTCCGCGAGGGTCGGGTACCGGCCGAGGAACTCCCGGTACTTGGGGATCACTCGCTCGACCTGGGTCTGCTGGAGCATGATCTCCGATACCAGCACATGATACGGGTCGCGGGTGCGCCGCCACGGCAGGTCGCGGTGGTGCCGCCCGTACCAGCGAAGCAGCGCCTCCCGAAAGCGCCGGCGCAGCGCCGGCGAGGGCGCCGGGTGACGCGGAGCCCGGCCGGCCCTGGCCCTCGTCACGCCCGCTACTGCTGGGCCTGCCGGCCGGCGCCCACCGTGACATCGACGTCCAGCGAGCTCACGCTCGATCCCCGGTAGCTGCCCTTGATGGGAGTGACGTCCGCGTAGTCACGGCCGTAGGCGACGCGGACGTAGCGGTCGTTGACCCACGCGGTCGTTGGCAGGACGGCTCATTTGCCGCATCTCACCCCGGGTTGACGGGAGCTGTCAACAACCTTCGGTGTTGGCGGCGGTGGCGATGGTGGCGGCGGGAGGGAGCGGCTCGACGAAGCGGCGGACGCGGAACCGGTAGAGCCTGACCGCGGCGTCGGCGGCCAGCCCGGCCTTGCCGCGCGCGATCTCGAGCTGTCGCTCGACGCTCTCCACGCCGTCGAGGTCGGGCAGGAGGACACCGCGCCGCTCCTCGCACTCGACAAGGACGCCGTAGATCTTCGGGTCCAGGTCCCCCGGCCCCGTCACGGCCTCGAGGGCCTCCACGACGTCAACCTCGTAGCGGAGGTCGGCCAGCTCGTCCGGACGGACCGGAGGGAAGCGCGGGTCCGTGGACGCGGCGGCGATGGCGCAGGCCACGATCTCGCGGGCGATGTCGGGGCGGGCCGGCGCCAGGGTGCCGACGCAGCCGCGGAGCCGGCCCCGCGCCCGGAGGGTCACGAACACCCCGCTCGGCCGGCCCAGCGCCTCCGGCACGTCGGGCGGCGGCCCGGCGACGAGACCCGTGCGGACGTACCGCTCCACGGCTTCCCGGGCCAGCGCGAGGGCCACCAGGCCGGGCGCGTCCAGGCTCTCGCCCACCGCCGAATCATGCGCCCGCCCCAACCCCCGATCAAGCCCCGCTCTGCTATAATGCGCCGGTAGGAATTCTTCCGGATCATGGCCACCCGACTCCCCCTGCACGATCTCCACGCGGCCCTCGGCGCGCGCTTCGGCGAGGCCGACGGCCGTCTGCTCCCGCTCCATTACGGCGACCCGGCCGCCGAGCATGCCGCGGTGCGCGAGCAGGTGGGGATCGTCGACCGGTCTCAGCGCGGGAAGATCGAGGTCACCGGGCGCGACCGGGTGGCCTTTCTCCAGGGGATGCTATCGAACGACGTCAAGGCGCTCCAGCCCGGGCAGGGGTGCCCGGCGCTATTCCTCGACGCCCACGGGAAGATCGTCTCGCTGCTGACCGTCCACGCACTGGCGGACCGCCTCCTCCTAGAGATGGACCGCCACCTCGTCGAGCCGACGCTGGCGGCGCTCGACCGGTTCCTGATCTCCGAGCGCGTGGAGTTCGAGGACGTGAGCGAGGCCTCCGGCATCCTGACCCTGGCCGGTCCGGCCGCGCGGGGCACGGTGGAGAAAGTCGCCGAACAGGCGATTCCCGAGTTGGCGCTCCACCATCACGCCGGCCTGGGCGCCGACGGTCTCGAGCTGCGGGTCGCGGCGAGCGAGGAGACCGGCGAGGAGGCCTTCGACCTGTGGGTCGGCCCCGAGGGGCTGTCCAGGGCCTGGGGGCGCGCGCTCGCCGCCGGCGCTCGGCCGGTCGGCCGGGAGGCCTGGAACGTCCTGCGCGTCGAGGCGGGGGTCGTGTGGCACGGCGTGGACGTGGACGCCTCCACGCTCGTCATGGAGGCGCCGCTCGAGTCCGCCTACTCGCTGAACAAGGGCTGCTACATCGGCCAGGAAGTGATCGCGCGCGTCACGTACCGGGGCCACGTCAACCGGAAGATCGTCGGCTTCCGGTTCCCGGACGGGCGGATCCCGGCGCCGGGCGCTATCGTCCGGGTCGGTGACGCCGAGGTCGGGAGGATCACGAGCCCCGTCGTCTCGCCCCGGCTGGGCGGGCTCGCGCTGGGCGTCCTGCGGCGGGAGCACTGGGCGCCGGAGAGCCGGGTCGAGGTCGTGGCGGAGGGCGGCACGTTGACGGCGGAGGTGGCCGAGCTGCCCTTCTACCGGCGCGGGGCGCGCGCCTGATGTCATCCGACGCGACCGGGGCGACCGCCGCCGGCCGACGGCCGAACCGGCTGGCCCGGGAGAGCAGCCCCTACCTCCTCCAGCACCAGCACAACCCGGTGGACTGGTTCCCGTGGGGGGACGAGGCGTTCGAGCGGGCCCGGGCCGAGGGGAAGCCCATCCTGCTCTCGGTCGGCTACTCGGCCTGTCACTGGTGCCACGTGATGGAGCGCGAGTCGTTCGAGGACCCTGCCATCGCCGGCCTCATGAACGAGCACTTCGTCAGCGTCAAGGTGGACCGCGAGGAGCGGCCAGACGTCGACTCCATCTACATGCAGGCCGTGCAGTCGATGACCGGCCACGGCGGCTGGCCGATGACGGTCTTCCTGACCCCCGAGGGCGTGCCCTTCTACGGGGGGACCTACTTCCCGCCGGCGGACCGCCACGGCATGCCCGGCTTCCCGCGGGTGCTGGAGGCGGTGTCGGCGCACTACCGGGACAACCGGGGGGATGCCGAGGCGGCCGGCCAGCAGCTCCTCGACCAGCTCCGCCAGTCCGGCGCGGTGCGGGGCGGCGCCGACCTCCTCTCCCGGGCGATCCTCGACCGGGCGTTCGGTCAGCTCGGCGCCGACTTCGACCGCCAGCACGGCGGCCTGGGCCGGGCGCCCAAGTTCCCGCAGCCCATGGCGTGGGAGTTCGTCCTGCGCTACTGGCGGCGGACGGGGGTGCCGAGCGCGCTCCAGATGACGCGGCTCACCCTGACCCGGATGGCGCGGGGCGGCATGTACGACCAGCTCGGCGGCGGGTTCCACCGCTACTCGGTCGACGGCGAGTGGCTCGTCCCCCACTTCGAGAAGATGCTCTACGACCAGAGCCAGCTCGTCCTCCTCTACCTCCAGGCCTGGCAGGCGACGGGGGAGGCGGAGTACCGGCGGATCGCCGTCGAGACGCTGGACTACGTCGTCCGCGAGATGACCGACCCCGAGGGGGGCTTCTACTCGACCCAGGACGCCGACTCCGAGGGGGAGGAGGGGAAGTTCTTCCTCTGGAGCGAGGCCGAGCTGGGCGAGGCGCTCGACCCGGAGGAGGCGCGGGCGGCGGCCCGCTACTGGGGGGTCGCGGACGGCCCCAACTTCGAGGGGCGGAACATCCTCCACGTGCCCCGGGAGCCGGACGCGGTGGCATCATCGCTCGGCCTGTCCCGGCCGGCGCTGGACGACCTGGTGGCCCGCGCCCGGCGGAAGCTGTGGGAGGTGCGCGAGCGCCGCGTGAAGCCGGGGCGGGACGAGAAGGTGCTGGCCGGCTGGAACGGCATGATGCTGCGCGCGTTCGCCGAGGCCTCGAGAGCCTTCAATCGCCCCGACTACCGGGCGGTGGCCGAGCGGAACGCGGCGTTCCTGCTCGGAGCGCTGCGCCGGGACGGCCGGCTCCTGCGGACGTGGAAGGCGGGCCGGGCCAAGCTCCTCGGCTACCTCGAGGACTACGCGATGGTCGCCGACGGGCTCGTGGCGCTCTACGAGGCCACGTTCGACCGCCGCTGGCTCGAGGCGAGCCGCGAGCTGGCCGACGAGCTGCTCCGCCTCTTCTGGGATCCGGAGGCCGAGGCGCTCTTCGACACCGGGACCGACCACGAGGCGCTGGTCGTGCGGCCCCGGAATCTCTTCGACTCCGCGGTTCCCTGCGGGACGTCGGTAGCCGCCGACGTCCTGCTGCGCCTGGCCGTCCTGACCGGCGACGATCGTTACGAGCGGATGGCGGTGACGGCGCTCCGCCCGATGGCGCCGCTCATGATGCGCTACCCGTCGGGCTTCGGCCGCTTCCTGTCGGCCCTGGACTTCCACCTGGGCCCGCGGGTGGAGGTGGCGCTGGTGTGGCCGGCCGGGAGCCCGGCCGACGCGACCGAGCCGCTGCTCCGAGAGGTCTTCTCCCGCTACTTGCCGGCGCGCGCCATCGCCGGAGCCCCCGAGGGCGGGACGGCCGGCCTGCCCCTGACCGAGGGCAAGGCGCCGCGCTCGGGATTGGTGACGGCGTACGTCTGCGAGCAGTACGCGTGCCAGGCGCCCACGAGCGACGCGGCGGAGCTGGGTCGCCAGCTCGAGAGCCGGGCGGGGGTCGCCGCGCATGTCTGAGGTGCCCTCAACTCCCTCAACCCCAGAAGGAGGAACACGCCTATGCGCTTGACCAGAGCCGTTATCGTGGTGGCCGCCGTCCTGCTGCTGCTCGGCAGCGCGGCGCCCGCGCTCGCCCAGACGTTCGTCTTCGGCGCCCAGGGCGAGCCGGTCCAGTTCGATCCGGCGGTGATCACCGACGGGATCTCGGCGAAGATCACCCGCCAGGTCTTCGACCAGCTCTACCAGTTCAAGGGCGCGACGACGGAGGTCCAGCCGGCCCTCGCCGAAAAGGCCGAGCCGTCCTCCGACGGGAAGGTCTGGACGCTCCAGCTCCGGAAGAACGTGAAGTTCCACGACGGCGAGCCGTTCGACGCCAAGGCGGTCGTCTGGAACTTCGAGCGCTGGATGAACACCAAGCACCCCCAGCACGAGAACCAGCTCAAGGCCGGCCAGACCTTCGAGTACTTCGAGGGCCAGTTCGGCGGCTTCGACGACAAGTCGATCATCGCCAAGGTGGAGGCGACGGGCTCGCACACGGTCAAGTTCACCTTGAAGCAGCCCCAGGCCCCGTTCTTACAGAACATCGCCATGTTCCCCTTCGGCATCGCCAGCCCCAAGGCGGTGGAGAAGGCGGGGATCGAATTCGGCAAGAACCCGGTCGGCACCGGCGCCTTCAAGTTCGTCGAGTGGAAGCCGAACCAGGAAGTCGTCCTCGACGCGAACCCCGACTACTGGGGGTCCAAGGCCAAGGTCAAGCGAGTGGTGGTGCGGAACATCAAGGACAGCTCGCAGCGGCTGGCGGCCCTCAAGGCCGGCGAGGTCCACGCGATCGAGGGCATCAACCCCGACGACGTCAAGGTCATCCAGGCCGACCCCAACCTCTACGTCCTTCGCCGGCCGACCAACACCACCGGCTACGTCGCCTTCAACTACAAGGTGAAGGAGTTCCAGGACAAGCGGGTCCGCCAGGCGATCGCTCACGCGATCAACAAGAAGGCGATCGTCGACGCGATGTACGGCGGGAGCGGCCTCGTCGCCACGCAGTTCCAGCCGCCGCCGATGTGGGGGTACAACAAGGAGATCAAGGACTACGAGTACAGCACGGTCAAGGCCCAGGACCTGCTGAAGCAGGCCGGCTTCGCGAACGGCCTGAGCGAGATCACCTGGGACGACGGCAAGAAGGAGCCGCTCGTCTTCTGGTACATGTCGCGCTCGCGGCCGTACTTCCCGAACCCCAAGGAGATCGGGGAGGCCATGGCCGCCGACCTGGCCAAGGTGGGGATCAAGGCCCAGCTCCAGACGGTCGAGTGGGCCAACTACCTCGACAAGCGCAAGAACGGCCAGCTCCCGATCTATATGCTCGGGTGGACCGGCGACAACGGTGACCCCGACAACTTCCTCTGCTACTTCTTCTGCTCGCCGGGCGCCTCCCGCGAGGGCTTCTATTCCAACAAGCCCGTGGCCGACGTCCTGCTCCGGGCCCAGGCCCTGACCAGCCAGCCGGAGCGGGCGAAGCTCTACCGCCAGGCCGAGCAGATCGTCCACGACGACGTGGGCCGGGTGTTCATCGCCAACAACGAGCCCCCCCTCGCCTTCTCGAAGAAGATGAAGGGGTACGTTCCCAACCCGGTCGACGACGAGCGCTTCAACACCGTCGAGGTGCAGTAGGCTGACACCGGAGGGGGGCCGCCGGCCCCCCTCCGGTTCCTCCCGGGGAGGGCGCGGACCACAGTGACCCAGTACGCCATCCGGCGGGCGCTCACCGTGATCCCCGTGCTCCTCGGGGTGTCGATCCTCGTCTTCAGCTTCGTCCACATGATCCCGGGGGACCCCGCCCTCACCATGCTCGGGGAGCGGGCGACGCCCGAGAAGGTCGCCCAGGTCCGGCAGCGACTCGGGCTCGACCGGCCGATCTACGAGCAGTATGCGATCTACCTCGGCAAGGTGCTCCAGGGCGACCTCGGCATCTCGATCGTCCGCGGGGATCCGGTGGCCCGGGACCTCCTGCGGCGCTTCCCGGCCACCGTCGAGCTGGCGGCCTCGGCGATCTTCCTCGCGCTGCTGCTCGGGATCCCGATCGGCATCGTCTCCGCGGTGTGGCGCAACTCGTGGATGGACAGCGTCTCCCGCGTGTGGGCGCTGGTCGGGGTGTCGATGCCGATCTTCTGGCTGGGGGTCATGCTGGCCTGGTTCTTCGGGGTCCAGCTCGGGTGGCTCCCGACGGGCTTCCGGCTCGACAGCGCGACCGACTTCCGGCCCTGGACCAACTTCGTCGTTCTGGACGCCCTGGTGCAGGGGAACTGGGCGGTGCTCCGCGACGCGCTGCGCCACCTGGTCCTCCCCGCCATCGCGCTGGCGACGATCCCCCTCGCCATCATCGCCCGGATGATGCGGGCCAGCATGTTGGAGGTCCTCTCCCGAGACTACATCCGCACCGCCGAGGCCAAGGGGTTGCCGCAGACGGGCGTCGTCCTGCGCCACGGGCTGCGGAACGCGCTCCTGCCGGTGATGACGGTCGTCGGCCTCCAGATCGGGCGGCTCCTGGCCGGGGCCATCCTGACCGAGACGATCTTCTCCTGGCCGGGGATCGGCCTCTGGGTCTACGACTCGATCGAGTCCCGTGACTACGCGATCGTCCAGGGGGCGAGCCTGTTCATCGCGGTGATCTTCGTCACGGTGAACCTGGTCACCGACCTGCTCTACGCGGTGGCCGACCCGCGCATCAAGTACGACTGATGTTGGTCGCGGCGGGGGCACCGGCGCCGAGATCTCCCCTTTCCGGGGGAGGCAGGCCCGATCCGTTCGCCGAATGGCGAACGGTTGGGCTTCGCCCAAAGGGCCGTCGGCGGGGGGCGAAGCCCCCCGCCGAGAGAAGTACGACTGATGGCCACCACCGCCACCGCCGTCGAGCCGATCCTGCTGCCGGCGACCCGGAGCCAGAGCCCGGCCGCCCAGGCCTGGCGCCGGCTCCTGTCGAGCCCGGTCGCGCGGGCCGGGCTCGCGATCGTCTGCACGTTCCTGCTGATGGCGATCGTCACCCCGTTCGTCCACCACTACGACGCGAAGACGGATTCCAACCTGATCCTGCGCCTGAAGCCCCCGACCGCCGAGCACCCGTTCGGCACCGACTCCCTGGGACGGGACATCCTGGTGCGCGTGCTCCATGGGACGCGGGTCTCGCTGGGCCTGGGGCTGAGCGCCGTCGCCATCGCCTCCGTCATGGGCTCGCTCCTCGGGCTGATCGCCGGCTACGCCGGCCGCCGGGTGGACCTCGTGATCAGCTTCTGCCTGGACATCCTGCTGGCCTTCCCCTCGACCCTGCTCGCCATCGCCATCGTGGCGATGATCGGCCCCGGGCTCCGCAACTCGCTCCTGGCGATCAGCCTGGTCTCGATCCCGATCTACGCCCGGATCGCGCCGAGCCGCCGTGCTCGAGCTGCGGGAGCAGGAGTTCGTGACGGCGGCCCGGGGCCTGGGCGGCGGCGCCCAACGCGTCCTCATGCGGCACATCTTCCCCAACACGCTGCCGCCGCTCATCGTCCAGACGACGCTGGCCATAGCCTTCGCCATCCTGGAGGCGGCCGCCCTCGGCTTCCTCGGCCTCGGTGCCCAGCCGCCGACGCCGGAGTGGGGCGCGATGCTGGCCGACTCCTACAAGTACTTCACGAGCGGCGCCTGGTGGGTGTTCTTCTTCCCCGGGGCGGCCATCATGCTCTCGGTGCTCGGCTTCAACCTGCTGGGCGACGGGCTCCGCGACGCCCTCGACCCGCGCATGCGCACGGACTGAAGTGCTCTGAAGGAACTGCCGCGGATGCGTGACCGAGGAAAAATCCGGAGGGGGGTCCGGGGAGGAGCGCGCTAGCTCCCCCGGCCCGAACAATCCCGGAGGTATCGAATGCGGACGCTGTACGCTCCGATCGAGGCCTACGAGCAGGGGAGCCTGAAGGTCTCGCCGCTCCACACCCTCTACTACGAGCAGTGCGGCAACCCGGCGGGGACGCCGGTGGTCTTCCTCCACGGCGGGCCCGGCGGCGGCATCGATGCCGGACCATCGCCGCTTCTTCGATCCCGAGGCCTACCGCATCGTCCTCTTCGACCAGCGCGGCGCCGGCAAGAGCACGCCGCACGCGGCGCTCGAGGAGAACACGACCTGGGACCTGGTCGCCGACATCGAGCGGCTGCGGGCCCACCTCGGCATCGACCGGTGGGACGTCTTCGGCGGCTCGTGGGGGAGCACCCTCGCCCTCGCCTACGCCGAGACCCACCCCGACCGCGTCCGCGCCCTCGTCCTCCGCGGGCATCTTCCTCTGCCGGCCGAAGGAGATCCGACTGGTTCTACCAGGAAGGCGCCAATGCCATCTTCCCGGACCGCTGGGAGGAGTACCTCGCGCCCGATCCCCGAGGCCGAGCGCGGCGACCTCGTGCACGCCTACTACCGGCGACTCGACCGAGCGACGACCAGGCGGTGCGGCTCGCGGCCGCCCAGGCCTGGAGCGTCTGGGAGGGGAGCACCTGCCGCCTTCTCCCCGACCCGACGCTCGTCGGCCGATTTCGGGGACCCTTACCGGCGCTGGCCCTCGCCCGCATCGAGTGCCACTACTTCGTCAACAACGGCTTCTTCGACGCCGACGACTGGCTCCTCGACACGTCCAGGCCGATCCGCCACATCCCCGGCGGTGATCGTCCAGGGCCGCTACGACGTCGTCTGCCCCGCGATGAGCGCCTGGGACCTCCACCGGGCCTGGCCCGAGGCGGAGCTCGCCATCGTGCCCGACGCCGGACATCATGCCCTCGAGCCGGGGATCATCGACGCGCTCGTCGCCGCCACCGACCGGTTCCGCGCCGCGCCGTAACATGGGCCGCGCCCGCCTCCGCGATCTCGGGATCGAGCTCGGCCACTGGCCGACGGGCCCCCTCAATGCGATCACCGACGTCCCGGGGGTCCTGGTCGGCCACGCCAGCGTGATCCGCGACGTCCCGCGGGTCGCCCGGACCGGCGTGACCGTGATCGTCCCCGCCGAGGACGTCGGCCGGCGGTTGCAGGTCTTCGCCGGCTACGAGTCCCTGAACGGCAACGGCGAGATGACGGGTCTCCTGTGGGTCGCCGAGTCGGGATTCCTGACGACGCCGATCGGGATCACCAACACCCAGGACGTGGGCACCGTCCGGGATGCGATCTCGTCCCAGCTGTTCGAGCGGCATCCCGAGGCCCGCTTCTTCCTGCCGGTCGCGGCCGAGACCTACGACGGCTGGCTCAGCGACATCAGGGGCGCCCACGTGACGAAGGCCGAGGTCGCCGAGGCGCTGGGGGCCGCCCGGGACGGCCCGGTGGCCGAAGGCAACGTCGGCGGCGGCACCGGCATGATCTGCCACGAGTTCAAGGGCGGGATCGGCACGGCCTCCCGGGCCGTGACCACGCGGAGCGGGCAGTACACCGTGGGCGCCCTCGTCCAGGCGAACTACGGGCACCGCCGGCTCCTCCGGGTCGACGGCGTGCCGGTCGGCCGGGAGATCGGTCACGACCGGGTCCCGAGCGCCTGGGGGCACCCGCGTCACGACGGCTCCATCATCGCGGTGATCGCGACCGACGCCCCGCTGATCGCCGGGCAGTGCGTCCGGCTCGCCAAGCGGGCGACGGTGGGCCTGGCCCGCGCGGGCGGGGTCGCCCACAACGGGAGCGGCGACATCTTCCTCGCCTTCGCCACCGGCAACGCGGTGCCGGCCGCCCCGCCCGCCCCGGTCGAGGTCAGGATGCTGCCGAACGAGCACATGGATCCGCTCATCGAGGGCGCGGCCGAGGCCGTCGAGGAGTCGATCCTCAACGCGCTCACCGCCGCCGAGACGATGACCGGCTTCCAGGGCCATCAGGCCCACGCCATCCCGCTGGACGACCTGGGGCTGGTGATGCAGCGGTACGGGAGAAGGGCCGGAGCTTCCTCGTGAGAGGTCTTCGTTCCGTTCGGGGGCCGGGGGTCACGCCGGTTGAACTCCCGTGAGCCGGGGCGTATAGTGACTAGCGAGAGCCGCGGGGGGAGAGCCACTGAGAACCGGGTGCTCGAGCCCGGGACCCCTCGAACCTGCTCCGGGTAATTCCGGCGAAGGGAACGCGGCGCGGCAGCCCGACGACGCAGCGACGGCAGACCGCACCGTGTCCCGGTGCGGTTTTTTCGTTCATGCGAATCGTCGTCAACGGGCAGCCGATGGAAGTCAGCGACGGGGCGAGCCTGGAGCAGCTCCTGGGGGAGCTGAAGGTGCGCCGCGCAGTTCACCGCCGTGGCGCTCAACCGGGAGGTGGCGCCCAGGTCGGGTTACGCGACGACCATCCTGCGCGAAGGCGACCGGGTGGAGATCGTCCATCCGATGGCCGGCGGACGCTGAAAAGGAGGAGGCGACGATGTGGGACGAGCCTCTCGTGCTGGGTGGCCGCTCGTTCCGGTCGCGGCTGATCGTCGGGACCGGAAAGTACCCTTCGTTCGAGGTGATGCGGCGCTGTCACGAGGTGTCCGGCGCCGAGATGGTGACGGTGGCGGTCCGCCGGGTCGACCTGTCCGGACAGGGGCAGTCGCTCCTCGACTTCATCGACACGAAGCCGGATCACCCTCCTGCCGAACACCGCCGGGTGCTACACGGCGGACGAGGCGGTGCGGACCGCCTACCTGGCGCGGGAGGCAGGGCTGGGCGACTTCGTCAAGCTCGAGGTGATCGGCGACGAGAAGACGCTGTTCCCCGACGTCGCAGGGGTTGCTCGAGGCGACCAAGACGCTGAGCCGCGAGGGCTTCATCGTCCTGCCCTACACGACCGACGACCCGGTGGTGGCCAGGCGGCTCGCAGGACGCCGGCGCGGCGGCGATCATGCCCCTCGGCGCGCCGATCGGCTCCGGGCTCGGCATCCGGAACCCCTACAACATCCGGATCATCCTGGAGGCGGCCACGGTCCCGGTCATCGTGGACGCCGGGGTCGGAACGGCCTCGGACGCGGCCATCGCGATGGAGCTGGGCTGCCACGGCGTGCTGATGAACACGGCGATCGCCCAGGCGCGGGATCCGGAGGCGATGGCCGAGGCCATGAAGCTGGCGGTCGAGGCCGGCCGGCTGGCCTACAAGGCCGGGCGCATCGGCCGGAAGCTCTACGCCTCGGCGTCGAGCCCGCTGGAGGGGACTGCCCGACTGGGCCCCCGTGTCGTAGCGGGGTCAGGCCTTTCATTCAACAACTGACGGCGGGCCGCGATCGGAACGTCAAGAATGAGAGGCCTGACCCTGTTCCGCCTCTGCCTGGTGACCGACCGCCGGGCCACGGCGGGCCGACCGCTGCTCGGCGGTCGTCGAGGCGTGCCTGGGCGCCGGCCTCCGCGCCGTCCAGCTCCGCGAGAAGGATCTGCCGGCCCGCGATCTCCTCCACCTGGCGACCGACCTGCGGGCCCTGACCGCCCGTCACCGGGCGCGCCTCGTCGTCAACGACCGCGTCGACGTCGCCCTCGCGGTCGGCGCCGACGGCGTGCACCTTCCCGGCGCCGGCCTGCCGCCGGCCGCCGCGCGCGCTCTCGTGGGACCGGAGCGTCTCGTCGGCGTCTCGACCCACTCGGCGGCAGAGGCCGAGGCCGCCGCGACGGAGGGTGCCGACGTCGTGTTCTTCGGTCCGATCTACGACACCCCGTCCAAGCGATCGTTCGGCGAGCCCCGGGGGCTGGCGGAGCTGACCGTGGCCTGCCGGAAGACCCGGCTGCCGGTGATCGCGATCGGGGGCGTGACCGCCGTCCGGGTGCCGGAAGTGCGGGAGGCCGGGGCCGCCGGGGTGGCCGTCATCCGCGCGTTGCTCGAGGCCGAGGACCCGGCCGCCGCCACCAAGGCGCTGCTCGCCGCCTGCGAGCGGGCCTGGCCATGAGCGTGTCGCGTCGTCCCGACGTCGTCGTGATAGGCGCGGGCGCCATCGGCGCCGCCTGCGCCTACGAGCTGGCCGTCGCCGGCTCGCGGGTCACCGTGATCGAGCGGACCGAGCCGGGTGCCGAGGCCTCCGGTGCCTCGGCCGGGATGCTGTCGGCCTTCACCGGGGAGCGGGCCGGCCCCGCCGGCGAGCTGTACCGCATGAGCCGGGACCTCTACGAGCCGCTCGCCAGGGCTCTCCTCGACGAGTCGGGGGTGGACATCCACCACGAGCGGGGAGGGCCACCTCGAGCTGTGCATGGGCGAGGACGACGTCCGCCGGGCGCGGAAGCTGGCGGCCGACCAGGGGCGCGACCCGGAGCGGATCGAGTTCCTCACCGCCGAAGAGGTCCGGGATCTCGAGCCCGAGGTGACCCTGGAGGCCAGAGGTGGGCTGTTCCTGCCCCGGAACGAGTGGGTGAACGCTGGCCAGCTGGTTACCGCGCTCGTCCGGACGGCGACGATCCGTGGGGTCCGATTCCTCCTGGGCCAGCCGGTGGAGGAGCTCCTCCGATCGGGCGGGCGGGTCACCGGGGTGCGCGCCCGGGGCATCGGCACGGTCGAGGCAGGGGCGGTCGTGCTGGCGGCGGGGGCGTGGGCGAGCGAGATCGCGGGAGTGCCGCCCGAGCTGCGGCTGCGGCCGGTGAAGGGGCAGATGCTGGCCCTCGCCAACGATCCGCCCCTCATCTCGCGCGCGGTGGTCCGAGAGGAGATCTACCTGGTGCCCCGCTCCACCGGCGAGTGCCTGGTGGGTGCGACCGTGGAGGACGGCGTGGTCGACAAGACCGTCACCCCGTCCGCGCTGCACTGGCTGATCACCGAGGCGCTCACGACCGTCCCCGCCTTCGGGCGCGCGCCGTTCCTTCGCGCGTGGGCCGGCCTTCGTCCCGCGAGCTCGGACGGGCTGCCGGTGGTGGGACCGTGGCCCGACCTTCCCGGCCTCCACGTCGCTACCGGTCACTTTCGGAGCGGCATCCTGCTGACCCCGGTCACGGCCCAGATCATTCGCGACTGGATCACGAAGGGCCGCTGCGAGCTGCCGGCCGACCGATTCCTGCCGGACCGGCTGGTGAAGAAGCCTCGGGTTCCGGCGCCACCCTCCGCCCAGCCGAGCGGTGGGCAGGACGTCCCGAGCTGACGCCGTGTACGGCACGCCTCCCGCCCCCTATCCCCAGCGAATCGTCTGCCTGACCGCCGAGACCACGGAAGTCGCCTTCGCCCTGGGGGCCGGCGCCCGGGTCGTCGGCGTCTCCGGGGCCGCGACCCGACCTCCCGAGGCCCGCGAGAAGCCGAAGGTCGGCGGATTCACGACGTTCCGGCTCGACAAGATCCTGGCCCTCCAGCCGGACCTCGCCCTCGCCTTCTCCGACCTCCAGGCGGACGTGGTCCGCGACCTGGTCCGGGCCGGCGTCCCGGTGCTGGCGCTGAACCAGCGCAGCCTGGCGGACGTCTTCCGCGCCATCCTCCTCATCGGCGGCGTCCTCGGCTGCGACGCCGGGGCCCGGGCGCTGATCGCGGACATGCAGGACGAGATCCGGCAGATCCGCGAGTTCTCGAGCATCTGGCCCGACCGCCCCCGCGTCTACTTCGAGGAGTGGGACGAACCGCCGATCGCCGGGATCCGATGGGTGTCCGAGCTGGTGGAGATCGCCGGCGGCCAGGATGTCTTCCCGGAGCTCCGCGACCGCGCCGACGCCCGGGGGCGGGTCGTGGACCTGGCCGAGGTGGCCCGGAGAGCGCCGCAGATCGTGGTGGCTTCCTGGTGCGGCAAGCCCGTGGATGTCGATGCCATCCGGCGGCGCCCCGGCTGGGAGACGATCGACGCGGTCCGGGACGGCCGGGTGTACTCCATCGCCTCCGCCGACGTCCTGGCCCCCGGCCCGTCGCTCCTGCGAGGGCTCCGGACCCTCCACGACATCGTCCAGGCGTACGTCACCGGGGCCCCGTTCAACCCTTCGGACTGAGCTGAAGTCAAGGCTGAGTCGAACTCATGGAAGCTACTGACATATAATATCTTGTCTCGCTTCTGACACGCTCCGGATCGGCCGGGATCCCTGTGGTACGATGGAGGCAGTCGGTACGAGCAGCCACCCCCGGCTCCAGGAGACCCTCCCGGATGGAATCAGCGGCCCCGGTCCGGACAGCTCAGGCCCCCGAGCGCTTCTTCGCCGACCGCTATGGCCTCACCCCCAGCCGACTCGAGCGGCTCCTCGGCTCGGCCGGTGGGGGACCCGTGGACTACGCAGACATCTACCTCGAGCACCAGGTGAACGAGGAGATCGCGCTCGAGGACGGGGTGGTCAAGACGGCGTCGCGGACGATCAGCCAGGGCGCGGGCGTCCGGGCGCAGGCCGGGGTCCGGACCGGCTACGCCTACACGGACGACCTGGCCATCGAGCACCTGGAGCTGGCGGCCCGCCAGGCCCAGGCCATCGCCGAGCGGAGCGGCCGCTCGGGGGTGGTGCCGGTCAGGGGGGAGCGCGGGCCCCACGACCTCTACCGGCTGGCGGAGCCGCCCATCGACGCCGACCTGAGGCGCAAGGTGGACCTCCTCCGGCGGGTCGACGCGCTGGGCCGGGGTCACGATCCGCGGGTGCGCCAGGTGATCGCGACCCTCTGGAGCGAGGAGCAGCAGGTGCTCCTCGCCACCTCGGGTGGCTGGCAGGTCGGCGACGTCCGGCCGCTCACCCGGCTGAACGTCACCGTGGTCGTGGAGGAGAACGGCCGCCGCGAGATCGGCGGGTTCGGCGGCGGGGGTCGTGTCGGCTTCGACTTCTTCCTCGAGTCGGAGCGCTGGGCCGGCTACACGCGCGAAGCCGCCCGGCAGGCCGTGGTGAAGCTCTCGGCCGTCAACGCCCCGGCCGGCACCATGACCGTCGTGCTGGCGCCAGGCTGGCCGGGCATCCTCCTCCACGAGGCGGTGGGGCACGGCCTGGAAGGCGACTTCAACCGCAAGGGCGTCTCGGCCTTCACCGGCCGGCTCGGCCAGAAGGTCGCCTCGGAGCTGGTCACGGTGGTGGACGACGGAACGCTCGCCAACCGCCGCGGCTCGCTCAACGTGGATGACGAGGGCACGCCCACCGGGCGCACGGTGCTGATCGAGAACGGGATCCTGCGCGGCTACATGCAGGACCGGCTGAACGCCCGGCTCCTCGGCATGCCGCTCACCGGGAACGGGCGGCGCGAGTCGTTCCAGCACCCGCCGATGCCGCGCATGACCAACACGTTCATGCTGGCCGGCCAGGACGACCCCGAGGAGATCATCCGGTCCGTGCCCCGGGGCCTCTACGCGGTTTCGTTCGGCGGCGGCCAGGTCGACATCACCAACGGGAAGTTCGTCTTCTCGGCGAGCGAGGCCTACCTGATCGAGGACGGCCGCATCACGGCGCCGGTCAAGGGGGCGACGCTGGTCGGCTCGGGGCCGGAGGTCCTGACCCGGGTGAGCCGGGTGGGCCACGACCTCCGGCTCGACGAGGGGATCGGGACCTGCGGCAAGGACGGCCAGTCGGTTCCGGTCGGGGTCGGGTTGCCGACGATCAGGGTGGACGGCATCACCGTGGGCGGGACGGAGGTCTAGCGGTCGTGGTTGATCGGCTGGAGGAGCTGCTCCGGCGGGCGCGCGCCCAGGGCGCGGTGGAGGCGGACGCCTTCCTGGTCGAGGACGAGATCCAGACCGTCCAGGTCCGGATGGGCCAGCTCGAATCCCTGAAGCACGCGCGCGAGAACCGCTGCTCCCTCCGGATCTTCACCGCCACCGGCTCGGCGTCGGCGACGACCTCCGACCTGTCCACGGCGGCACTGGGCCGCCTGATCGACGAGACGGTCGCCCTGGCCCGCGTGACGCAGCGCGACCAGCACTCCGGGCTGCCCGCGCCGGAGACGCTGGCCCGGGAGGTGCCGGAGCTGGACCTCTGGGACCGCGAGGGCCACGGTCTCCCGGTCGAGGCCAAGATCGAGCGCGCTCGGCGGGCCGAGGCGGCCGCGCTGGAGGCCGACCCGCGCGTCGAGAACTCCGAAGGCGCGGAGTTCTACGACCGGGTGAGCCAGGTCGCGTACGCCGGGACCGGGGGCTTCGCCGGACAGTTCCGGCTCTCGTCGTTCGCGCTCTCCGTCACGCCGGTGGCCGTGGAGAACGGCCACATGGAGCGGGACTACTGGTACAGCTCGGCCCGGAAGCTGGCGGCCGTCGAGAGCCCGGAGGCCGTCGGGCGGGAGGCGGCCCGCCGGGCCTGCCAGCGACTCGGCGCCCGGAAGCAGGCGACGGCCGAGGTGCCGGTCGTCTTCGACTCCGAGACGGCGGCCAGCCTGGTCCGCGCCCTCGCCGTCGCGGCCTCGGGCCCGAGCCTCTACCGCGGCACCTCGTTCCTGATCGGCCGGATGGGGGAGCGCCTCGCCCCGCCCGGCGTCAGCATCATCGACGACCCCCTCGTGCCGGGCGGCCTCGGCTCCCGGCCCTTCGACGGCGAGGGCCTGCCGAGCCGGCGAAGCTTCCTGCTGGACGGGGGTGTCCTGTCGGGCTATCTCCTGGACACCTACAGCGCCCGGCGCCTCGGACTCGAGGCCACCGGCCACGCCGCCCGCGAGAGCGGGGGCGGTGTGACCGTCGGCTACACCAACCTCTACCTGGCGCCCGGCCCCCACGCCCCGGATGCGATCGTCCGCTCGGTCGAGCGCGGCCTCTACGTGACGGAGCTGATCGGGTTCGGGGTCAACTTCGTGACCGGCGACTACTCCCGGGGCGCGGTGGGACACTGGATCGAGCGGGGGGAGCTGGCCTATCCCGTCGAGGAGATCACGATCGCCGGCAACCTCCGCGACATGTACCGGGACATCGAGATGGTCGGGACCGACCTCGCCTTCCGGGACCAGACCGCGGCGCCCACGCTCAAGATCTCCCGCATGACCGTTGCCGGGCAGTAACGCCGACCTGACCGACACTCACTGCCACCTGGCCGACCCGGCCTTCGCCGACCCCCGAGCCGCTCTCGAGCGCGCCGGGCGGGTCGGGGTCACGCGAGTCGTCGCCGTCGGCAGCGATCCCGCGAGCAACGCGGCGGTGCTGGAGCTGGCCGGGCGGCACCCCGAAGTCCTGCCTGCCCTCGGCTGTCATCCCGAGCGGCTCGACCTCACCGACGCCGACCTCGACGCCGTCGAGGCGCAGGTCCTCGCTCACCGGACGCGGCTCGTCGCCCTCGGCGAGATCGGCCTGCCCTGGTACAGCCTGGAGGGCCGCGCCGACGCCGGCGTCCTGGCGGCCCGGGGGCGCGAGCGACTCGGACGCCTCCTCGCGCTCGCGAAGCAGCTCGACCTGCCGGTCTCCCTCCACGCGCCCCACGGCGCCGCCGCCGACGCGCTCGAGCTGTTGACCCGGACGGGCGCCGGGCCGGCGGCGTTCCACTGGCACAAGGCCGAGCCGGCGGTGACGGAGCGGGTCGTGGCGGGCGGCCACTTCGTGGGGATCACGCCCGAGGTCGTCTACCGCGAGCGGGACAGGGTGCTCGTGCGCCAGGTCCCGTTGATCCAGCTGCTCCTCGAGTCCGACGGGCCGTGGCCGTATCGCGGCGAGCCGGGGGAGCCCGCGATGCTCGCCCGCTCGGCGGCGGCGATCGCAGAGATCCTCGGGATGCCGCCGGACGAGGTCGTCTCCGCCCTGGCCGAGAACGCCCGCCGCTGCTTCCGCCTACCCGCGTGACGCGGCGACGGGGCGCCGCGGCCACTTGAAGGTCTGGATCAGCGCGGAGAAATCGTCGGTCCAGGCGGCCAGAGCCGGGTCGCCGCGGGCCTGACGCCAGCGAGGGTCGGCCGCCAGGGGAGCCAGGTCGGCCGGCTGGCGGGCCATCACCACCCACTCCGACGGCCGCTTGCCTCTCTCGTACTCCTCGTCGCTCACCACGGCGTCGTCCTGGACGAGGGCCGCCAGGCTGGCGTCGCGGGCCAGGTTGGCGAGCACCGGCTCGAAGTCCATGTGCCGGTTCGAGATGTTGAAGACGAGGATCCCGCCCGCGGCCAGCTTGTCGAGGTAGAGGGCCAGCGCCTCGCGCGTGATCAGGTGAAGCGGCGGCGAGTCCGAGCTGTACGCGTCCAGGATGAGCAGGTCGTAGTCCCGGGGCGGCGCCGAGACGAGCGAGAGCCGCGCGTCGCCGAGCACGACCCGCACGCCGGGGACGCAGTCCCGCAGGAAGGTGAAGTACCGGTCGTCCCGCGCGATCCGCTCGACCACCGGGTCGATCTCGTAGAAGATCCACCGCTGCCCCGGCGTGGCGTGACACGCGATGGCGCCGGCGCCGAGGCCGACGACCGCGACCGACTGGCGGAGCCGCGGCCCGCCGTAGGCGGCGAAGACCTGGCCGAGCGGGCCGGTCCGGTAGAAGTAGGCGAGCGGCTCCCGCCGCCGGGCCGGCTCCAGGCTCTGCATGCCGTGGAGCGTCGTGCCGTGGAGGAGGTAGTGGTACCCGCCCGGCTCGTCGCGGGTCACCCGGCTGATGCCGAAGAAGCTCCGCTCGGCGTAGAGGAGCCGCCCCTCCTCTCCCCGGTAGACCCCGGCGGCCACGAGGATGGCGGCGATCCCCAGGCCGAAGCGGACCGGCCGCCGCGAGAAGGCGAAGCAGACGAGGACGAGCAGCCCGAAGACGAGCCCCATGTGCGCCCGGGCGCCCTCCGGATCGCGGGCCTGGACGATCGCGACCAGGCCGGCCCCGAGGAGCCCGAGGGCGATCGGGAGTGCCCCGTCGAGGACCCGCTGCATCGGCGTCGAGGCCGCCGCCTTCGGCCGGCGCACCAGGAGGCAGCCGAGGACGAGCGTCAGCGGGTACTCGAGCACGGTGGTGAAGAGGAGCGGGGCGAGCAGCGCCGTGAACGCCCCGCCCAGGACGCCGCCCACCGACATCCAGAGGTAGAACTCGGTGAGGTGGCCGGTCGCCGGGCGGTCCCGCGCCAGCTCGCCGTGGCACACCATCGCGATCACGAACAGCGCCAGGGGGTGGACCGGCAGCACCAGCGCCAGCGGCCCGGTGGCCCGCGAGGCGAGCACCAGGACGAGCGGGAGCATGGCGATGGGGAGCAGCTCCACCATGAGGGTATGGGGGAGCGGCGGGCGCCGCGCGAAGACGAGGATGAAGGTCAGGAGGTAGATCGCCAGCGGGATGACCCACAGGAGCGGGATGGCGGCGATGTCGGTGGAGAGATAGGTCGTCACCCCCAGCATGAGGCTCGAGGGCACGAACGACAGGAGCACCCAGCGTAGCCGGCGGGCGGCGGTGGGGGCCGGCGCGGCCTCGGGTAGCGGGCCGTCGGAGGCGCCCGCCACCGCCGGCACCGTCCGCCGGGCGAGGGAGCGCCAGACGAAGACGGCGCAGGCCAGGGTCAGCACGACGAGCAGGCCGTACGCCGCCGTCCAGAGCCCGCTCTGCTGGCCGAGGCGCAGGTACGGCTCGATGAGCGACGGGTAGCTCAGGAGCACCAGCATGCTGCCCAGGTTGCTGGCCGCGTAGAGGAAGTACGGATCGGCGGCCGCCCGGTGGCCGGTCGCCGTGAACCACTTCTGGAGAAGGGGCGCGCTCGTCGACACCACGAAGAAGGGCAAGCCGACGGCCACGGCCAGCACGGAGAGGAGCCAGGGGATGGGGCTGCCCTGGGCCGGCGGCGTCCACCCCGGGGGCACGCCGATGGGAAGCGCCAGCAGGGGGAGGAGCAGCACCACCGCGTGGAGCGCGACCTGGCGGCGCGGCCCGAGCCACGCGCTCGTGGCGTGGGCGTAGCCGTACCCGGCGAGAAGGGCCGCCTGATAGAACACCATGGCGGTGTTCCAGACCGCCGGCGCCCCACCGAGGAGCGGGAGCACCATCCGCGCGAACATGGGCTGCACCAGGAACAGCAGGGTCGCGCTCAGGAAGATCGTGACCGTGTAGACGATGAGCATGGGGTCGTCGCCTGGCAGTCCAGCGTACGCCCGCACCGCGCCGGATTCCTAACATTCCGGCGGGATGGCCGCCGGTGGCCGGGCTCGCGGTAGAATCGGTGAGGAGACACGCGCAGGCATGCGAGTCCGGACCGAGCGGGACTATTACGCAATCCTCGGTGTGGCCCAGACCGCCACCGATGACGAGGTCAAGCACGCCTACCGCCGTCTCGCTCTTCGCCATCACCCCGACCGCAATCCGGGAGACCGGAAGGCCGAGGAGCGGTTCAAGGAGATCAGCGAGGCCTACGCGGTCCTGATGGACCCGCGCCGGCGGCGCGAGTACGAACGGCTCCGCCGGGCCCGCGCCGAAGGGTCCCGACCCCGCGAGCCGCGCTGGCGCGAGGAGGATCTGTTCCGCGACCTCTTCACCGATCCGCGGACCGCCTCGATCTTCGACGAGCTGTCCCGCGAGTGGACCCGGATGGGACTGCGCTACGACGAGGCGTTCCTGCGTAACGTCTTCTTCCGTGGCCAGGGGGTCATCGTGATCGGGCCCTCGGGCATCCGCTGGATCGGCACCTTCGGCGGGCGGGCGCCGGCTGAGCGCGTGGCCGAGGGCGGGGAAGCCGGCGGGACGGCGAGCGGGGAGGTGGTGCCGTCGATCCCCGGCTTCCTTGGCCGGGCGTGGGGGCGGTTCAGGGAGCGCGTGGCCGCGCCGCTCCGGGCGCTGAAGCAGGCGCTGGCGCTCGATTCGGGCGAGCGAAGCCGGGGCGATCTCTCCTACGAGATCGCGCTGACCTCCGAGGAGCTCGGCCGGGGAGGCCGGTACCGCGTCACGATCCAGCGGCCCGGCCGCACCGAGGAGCTGCTCGTCCGGATCCCCGTCGGGACTCGCGCGGGCACTCGCCTGCGATTGCGCGGAAAGGGAGAGCCCGGACGGGACGGCACCCCCGGCGACCTCTACCTCCTCGTCCGCCCCCGAAGCTGAGCAGCGCGCAGCTCCGCGTTGGCCTGACCCAGCTCGTCGGCCCGCTGGACCAGCGCCGCGTGCTGAGCCCGGAGCTACGCCGCCACCCGATTTCGTCCCGGCGTCACCTTCCGATACGGACGCCCTCCGGCGGTCCCATCCCGGCCCTGTCTCGCCTGGGAGCACCACGCTGGTCTCCACGGTTGGTTGATCCTCACCGGCTGTCGTCGTAGAGTCGAACATGTCCATGTGGCCCAATGGTTCCGGAGGGAGTGGGCTCTGGCCGGTCGAGGCGCCCGGCGCCGTGAGGGCGCGCCGACCGGTGACGACGATGGCCGGCCCCGGTCGGCGGGTCTGGTCCTGGGGGCCGTGTTGACGTCCCCGGGCCGCCGGCGTCTTGGCCGTGCCCTCGCCGCGCTGGCCGTCCTCGGTGGGATCGGCTACGGCGTCTGGTGGTATCTGGGGACGCGCCACCAGGTCTCGACCGAGGACGCGAGCATCGAGGGGTCCGTCGTCATCGTCAGCGCCCGGGTGGCGGGCCCGGTGGCGAAGATCCTCGTGCGCGACAACGAAGAGGTCCGCGCCAATCAGGTAGTCGTGGAGATCGACCCGCGGGACTACGAGATCCGGGTCCAGCAGGCGAAGGCCGCGCTGGCCATGGCGGTGGCGAGCGAGCGGGCGGCGCAGACCGACGTGCCGATGACGCGAGCGACGTCGGCCAACCGGATCGAGCAGATGGACGCGGCGCTCGAGGCGGCCCGGGTCGCGGTCGAGATGGGGCGCGCCCAGGTCGCCGAGGCGCGGGCCCGGCTCGAGGGCCGGCTGGCCGCCGTGGCCGCCGCCCGCGCCGACGCCGCGGTCGCGGAGACGACCGTGGACAAGGCGCGCCGGGACCACGAGCGCCTGGCCCGGCTGGCCGCCCAGGGGCTGGTCTCCAAGCAAGACCACGAGACGGCGGAGATCGGCGAGCGGGCGGCCCGGGCCGCGCTGGACGCGACCCACCGCCGGCTCGCCCAGGCCGAGAGGGAGGCCGAGCAGGCGGCGGCCGAGGTGCGAACCCGGGAGCTGACCGCGGACCAGGCGCAGCGCCGGACCCGGGAGGCCGCGGCGCTCCTCAGCGAGGCCGAGTCACAGAAGGCGCAGGTGCCGATGAAGGAGGCCGGTGCGGGCCGCGCCGTCGCCGAGGTCCAGCAGGCCCAGGCCGACCTCGCCGCCGCCGAGCTGCAGCTCGCCAAGAGTCGGGTCCGGGCGCCGGTGGACGGCATCGTGTCCAAGAAGACGGTGGAGCCGGGCCAGCTCGTCCAGCCGGGCCAGCCGCTGCTGGCGATCGTTCCGCTCCACGGCGTATGGGTCGTCGCGAACTTCAAGGAGACCCAGATGGGGCGCATCCGTCCCGGCCAGCGGGCCACGGTCGTGGTGGACACCTTCCCCGATCGGCTCCTGCACGGGACCGTGGACTCGATCAGCGCCGGCACCGGCTCCCGCTTCAGCCTCCTGCCGCCCGAGAACGCCACCGGCAACTGGGTCAAGGTCGTCCAGCGCGTGCCGGTGAAGATCCTGCTCGACGGCTACAAGCCGAACCCGCACATCCTGCGTCCCGGCATGTCGGCGACCGTCACCATCGACGTGCGGTGAGGGCCTGAGGCTGAGAGCGCGTGAAGCAACCGGGTTCTCCGACTCCCCCCTCCCCCCAGTGGGTGGGGGAGGGGGGCTGGGGGGGAGGGCGGGAGGTCCCGAACTAACACCTTGGCTCTCGGGCGAAGCCGCCCGCCGGTGGGTGGTCACGGTGGCCGTCATGCTGGTGGCCACCATGCAGATCCTCGACACCACCGTCACCAACGTCGCGCTGCCCCAGATGCAGGGGAGCCTCTCGGCGTCGGTCGACGAGATCACCTGGGTCTTCACGTCGTTCCTGGCGGCCAACGCCGTCGTCCTCCCGGCCACCGGCTGGCTCTCGACCCTCCTCGGCCGGCGCCGGTTCTTCTTCGCCAGCACCGTCGTATTCATGGCCAGCTCGCTCCTGGCCGCAATCGCGCCGAGCCTGCCGGTCCTGGTGGGGGCGCGCGTCCTGCAAGGGATCGGAGGGGGACCGCTCCTGCCGCTGTCGCAGGCGATCCTGATGGAGATCTTCCCGGCGCGCCAGCGCGGGCAGGCGATGGCGATCTGGGGCCTGGGCGTGATGTTCGCCCCCATCGTCGGCCCGACGCTCGGGCGGCTGGATCACCGACAACGTGAGCTGGCGGTGGATCTTCTACCTCAACCTGCCGATCGGCGCGCTGGCCCTGATCCTCGCCTGGGCTTTCCTGGAGGAGCCGACCTACTCGCCGGCGCCCGTCACGCGGATCGACGGGCTGGGGCTCGCGTTGATGGTCCTCGGGGTGGGCGCCATCCAGATCGCGCTGGACCGCGGCAACCGGCTGGACTGGTTCGACTCGCCCGACATCTCGATGCTGGTCGTGGTGGGGGGCGTCGCGCTGGTCGCCTTCGTCGCCCGCGAGCTGACCACCGAGCATCCGATCGTGGACCTGCGGGTGCTCGCCGACCGGACGTTCGCCATCGGCGCGCTCCTCATCGCCCTCATGGGGTTCGGGCTGTACTCGAGCATGGTGCTCCTGACCCTGTACGTCGAGCACCTGCTGGGCTACGACGCCCTGACGACGGGTTACGTGTTGGCCCCCGGCGGTCTGGGCTCGATGATCTCCCTCGCGGTGGCCGGCCGGTTGGTGAACCGGGTCGACCCCCGCTGGCTGGTGTCCGTCGGCGCCGCCATCATCGCGTACTCGCTCCAGCTCATGTCGTCCTTGAGCCTCGGCGCCGACTTCGAGACCGTGCTCTGGTCGCGCTTCGTCCAGGGGCTCGGGATGGGGCTCGTCTTCGTCCCGCTCACGACGATGACCCTGGCCGCCGTGCCGGCGGTGGGGATGACCAACGCCACCGGGGTGTTCAACGTGGTCCGGAACCTGGGTGGCAGCGCGGGGATCGCGGTGCTGACCACGCTGCTCTCCCGCCAGACCCAGGCTCACCAGGCGACACTCGTCGGCCGGGTGACCGTCTGGGATCCCGCGACGACCGAGCGCCTCGCCGCCCTCGAGCGCGTTTACGCGGCCGGCGGCGCCGACGCCCACACCGCCCAGACCCAGGCTCTCCAGCACCTCTATCTCGAGGTACAGCGGCAGGCTTCGATGAAAGCGTTCCTCGGGAACTTCTGGCTCCTGACGCTCTGCTTCGCGGCGTTCGTCCCCCTGGTCTGGTGCATGTCCCGGCCGACGCACCTCGCGACGAAGGACGAGGTGCTACAAGCGGTCGAAGCGGGCTGACGGCCCCCTCCCGGTGCCCTTCCGGCTGCCGCAGCTCGGCCGCCCCCAGGACACCTGGCCCGGCGTCACCATCAGCGGCGCCGTGATCCTGGCCGCGGCCGTTTTGGCCGACGCCTTCGGCGACCCGCCGCGCGGGGGGCCCCGCCTGATGGTCGGCCTTGCCCTCGGCTTCGTCCTCCTCGTCCTCGGCTACCTGCTCCGTTACTGGGAGCGGCGCCGCCCCTGACCCTCTAACTAAAGAGAGTCCAAACCAAGCGGTCCCTCCGGCACCCCCCTCCCCCCCAGTGGGTGGGGGAGGGGGGTCGGGGGGTGGGAGGGAGGTCCCGAACAATATGCGCTACGACCTGATCCTCAAAGGCGGTCACCTCATCGACCCCGCCGCCGGCCTCGACGCGCGCCGCGACGTCGCCTTCTCGGCAGGGCGGGTGGCGGCGGTGGACGCCGACATCCCCCGGGAGGCCGGGCGGGAGGTCATCGAGCTGGCCGGCGCCTACGTCGCCCCGGGACTGATCGACCTCCACGCCCACGCCTTCATCGCGGGCCACGACCTCGGGGTCGAGACCGATCCCATCTGCCGGGCCACCGGCGTCACCACGCTGTGCGACGCCGGCAGCACGGGGGCGGCAAACTTCACCGGGCTCCGCGAGTACGTGATGGCGCGCGCCGAGACCCGGGTCCTGGCGTTTCTCCACGTGTCGGCCATCGGCCTCACCCATCTCGGGATCGGCGAGCACTCCTTTCTCGAGTACGCCGACCCGGACCTGGCGGCCGGCGTGGCCCGCGAGCACCGCGACGTGATCCTCGGCATCAAGGTGCGGGAGCAGGTCGAGGTCGTCGGGGGCCACGGCCTCGAGCCCCTCCGCCGAGGGATCCGAGCGGCGGAGGCGGCCGGCGTCCCGGTGATCGTCCACGTCAACAACCCGCCGACCGAGTATGGCGAGGTGCTCGCCCTCCTGCGTCCGGGCGACATCGTGAGCCACTTCTTCCACGGGCGCGGGTCCGGCATCCTCGACGCCCAGGGCCGCATCAAGCCGACCGTTCACGAGGCGCGGCGCCGGGGCGTCCTCTTCGACGTCGCCCACGGGCGGAATCACGTGAACTTCCCGGTCGTGCGACGGGCCTTCGAGCAGGCCTTCTACCCGGACAGCATCTCCTCGGACCTGACCCGGCCGGGGCGAGCGGGTGTCGTCAAGGATCTGCCGACCACGCTGTCGAAGTTCCTGAGCCTCGGCATGCCGCTCGCCGAGGTCGTACGCGCGGCCACGGCGACGCCGGCGCGGGCGATCGGGCGCAGCGGGGAACTGGGCACGTTGCAGGTCGGCGCGGTGGGGGACGCGGCGGTGTTCAAGGTGGAGGAGGGGCGCTTCCCGTACGAGGACGCCGACCGCAACACCATCGAGGGCGCCATGCGTTGGGCACCCCGGCTCACGGTCCGGGCCGGCCGGCTGTGGTGGACCGCCTAGGGGGCGGGGCCGATGAGCGTCGCAACGTCCATCTCGGTCTGGACGCGCTCGGCCTGCATCGATCGGACGGCCTTCGGCCTGTGGGCGTCCGTCCCGACCTAGGGTCGTCCTCGGTCGTCGCCGATCCTCGGCGTACTCGGAGTACGCCTGCGGTCGGCGACTCCCTGCGTCCATTGGACGGCCTTCGGCCTGTGGGCGCTGCTCGCTCCTCGGCCCCGCCCCCGAGAACTTGACTCGTCAAGGACTAGCGAGGACGGCCGAAGAACAGGAGGATCGCGATGCCGAGCGCGATCCGGTACACCACGAACACCGTCAGCGTGCGGCGCTGGAGGTAGCGGATCAGGAACCACACCGCCGCCAGGCCAGCCACGAACGAGGTCAGGAGACCCACGCCGAGGGCGGCCGCCTCGCCGCCGGGGAGGCCGTGACGCAGCAGGGTGACCGTCTTCAGCAGACCGGCGCCGGCGGTGAGGGGCAGCCCGAGCAGGAAGGCCAAGCGAGCCGCGGTAGGGCGATCGAGGCCGGCGAAGAGCCCGGCCGAGACGGTGATGCCCGAGCGCGAGGTGCCCGGCGCCAGCGCCAGGATCTGGGCGCAGCCGATCGCCAGACCCCGAAGAACGCCGACGTCGCGCAACTCGTCCACGTGGGCCCGAGCGGCCCGGCGGTCGGCCCACCAGAGGATGAGGCCTCCCCCGATGGTGGCGAGAGCGACCGTGCCCGCCGAGCGCAGGTAGGCCTCGATGGGGCGCTCCAGGAGGACGCCGGCGATCGCGGCGGGGATGGTCCCGACGGCCAGGGCGGCGACGAGCCTGCGGTCCCGCCGCGACCCGGTCAGCGTGCCGATGGCGAGTCCGCGGAGCTCCGGGGCGAAGTAGCAGAGGAGCGCCAGCGCGGTCCCGAGGTGCACGGCGGCGTCGAAGGCGAGTCCCTGATCCGGCCAGCCGAGGAGCGCCGGGACGAGGATCAGGTGGCCAGACGACGAGATCGGCAAGAACTCGGTGACGCCCTGGACGAATCCCAGGACCAGCGCGTGGAGGAGCGTCACGTGGAGGCTACGGGGGCGTCGCTAGCGGTTTCCCACCGAGGACCGAGCCGCCCTGGGACGACGGGGCGCGAACGTCGCCGACGCGACCACTAGAGTAGGACCGTTCGCGCAACCGGAAAGACGGCCCGGGGCGCGGGGCGTGCGGGGCCAAGTGACGAGCCTGGCTAGGGCGGAGGGAATCGCCGACCGCGGGCGTACTCCGAGTACGCCGAGGATCGGCGACGACCCCAGAGGTCGGGACGGACGCCCTCAGGCCGAAGGCCGTCCGATCGACGCAGGCCGAGCGCGCCCCGGCCGAGATGGAGGACGACGCCAGGCGAAGTCAATTGGCTCCGCACTAGCCTACGATGTCCTCGCCGCCATCGACGCCCAGCACGTTGCCGGTCATCCAGTGGGTGCTCGAGTGCGCGAAGGCGACGATGGCGCCGGCGACGTCCTGGGTAGTGGTCAGGCGGCCGAAGGGGTTGCGGGCCAGGGCGGCCGCCTTGATCCTCTCGGACCCCGGGATCTTCTGGAGGGCCGGCGTGTCGGTCACCCCGGCCCGGACGGCGTTGACGGTGATGCCCCGGGGCGCTAGCTCCATCGCGAGCTGGCGAACGTGGGATTCCAGCGCGGCCTTGGCCCCCGACACCGGCCCGTAGTTCGGCAGGACCCGGGTGCCGCCGCCGCTCGTCATCGCGAAGATCCGCCCGCCGCCACCCATCAGGCCACGAACTACGACGTCCTGGGTCCAGTAGACCAGCGTGTGAGCCATGACGTCCAGCGTCATGTCCATCTGGTCCTTGGACACCGCCTCCTTGATGGGCTCGGCGATGAACGGCTTGAGCGTCCCGAAGGCGAGCGAGTGGAGCAGCACCCGAAGCCGGCCGCTCTCGCCACGGGCCTCCAGGTGCTTCTGCACCGCGTCGAGCACCTCGGTCCGGCGGTCCGGGTCGGCGGCGTTGACGTTGAAGAAGAGCGCCTCGCGCCCGTGGCGGCGGACCTCGACGGCGATGCGCTCGGCATTGGGCAGCGTGGCCTTCCGGTCGAGATGCACGCCGGCGATTGACAGGCCGGCCTCCGCGAGGGCGAGCGTCGTGGCCTCACCGAAGCCGGAAGACGCGCCGAGGATCAACGCCCAGCCGGAAAGACGGATCGGGGGGTCGGTCGCCATGGTGGGCGTCATTCTAGCACGAGGGATTCAGCCGAGACGGCGGCGAAGCCATCCGGCCTTGAGTCGCCAGAGCCGCTCCTCACGCCGGCGGAACGGCGGCGAGTCGCGGTACGCTCGGACGGCGTCAGCCGCCAGGAGCCGCGCCCGCTCGCGGTCCTCGGTCGCCAGGTAGGCTCGGGCGAGCTTGTAGCGGCCTTCCACGCTGGAGGCGTGGAGGGCGATGAAGGCCTCGAGCGGTGAGATCGCGTCGGCCGGGGAGCCCCGGCGGAGTTGGTAGTCCGCGAGGGCGAGGTGAGGCTCGCCATAGCGGAGCTTCGGGTCCAGGACGAGCGCGCGCTCGACGAGAGGGCGTCCGCCGCCGTCGCCGACACCGAGCCGCGCCGCGCCCAGGTAGTACAGCGTCTCCGGCGTGTCGGGCATGCGCGTCACGGCGGCCTCCAGGTGGGGCAGCGCGGCCGCCGGGCGGCCGGCCTCGACGAGGAGCCGGCCGAGGTCGCTGCGGGCCGCCGCATCGTGAGGATTGGCCCGCACGGCCTGTTTCAGCTCGCGGATCGCGCCCCAGCGCTCGACCGCGCGCGGGATCCGGAAGAGACGCCCCGACAGGTAGCCGTAGCCCGCCCCGGAGAGGAGCAACATTGCCAGCAGGGCCAGCAGCGGCTGACCCGTGATCCAGGAGAGGAGGGCCCACAGGAAGAGCTTCTCCACGGCGCCACGATACCCAGCGCGGCGCCTTGCCCGCAAGCGCAGGGGGCCCCGGCGATCGCCGACGACCTCCCCGAGCATCTGAGGGGTGTGAAGGAATGGGGTTCTCCGGCTCCCCCCTCCCCCCGGTGGGTGGGGGAGGGGGGTTGGGGGGTGGGCGGGAGGTCCCGAACTGAGGGCGTGTGAAGGAATGGTTCGTCCGGCCCCCCTCCCCCCGCCAAAGGCCGCAGGCCGTCCAACGGTGGGGGAGGGGGGCCAAAGGCCGAAGGCCGTCGAAGGATCGGGTGGGCGGGAGGTCTCGAACTGAAGGCTTCGGGCGGGCCGGCCCCTCTCCCGGGGGGGTGGGTCGGAGGTTCCGATCTGGGTACAATCTTGGATCATGGCCAACACGGCGGGCATCGTCCTCATCGGCAACGAGCTACTCTCCGGGAAGGTGGTGGACGCCAACGCCGCCTACCTCTGCCGCCAGTTCCGTGAGCTGGGCGTGGAGGTCCGGAAGGTCTCGGTCATCCCCGACGAGGTCGATCTGATCGCGCGGGAGGTCCGCGAGTTCCGCGCCGCCTACACCTGGGTCTTCACGTCGGGCGGCGTGGGCCCGACCCACGATGACGTGACGATCGAGGGCATTGCCCGTGCCGTCGGGGTCCGGGTCGTGCGCCACCCGGAGCTGGTGGGCCGACTGGAGGAGCTGTACAAGGGCCGGCTCAATCCCGCCCGCCTGAAGATGGCCGAGATTCCCGACGGCGCCGAGCTGCTGGCGATGGACTCGCTCATCGTGCCCGTCCTGGCGATCGGGAACGTCTTCGTCTTCCCCGGCGTGCCTGAGATCTTCCGGCAGAAGTTCGAGGCCATCAAGGAGCGCTTCCGCGAGCGGCCATTCTTGCTGCGGAGCGTCTACGTTCGGATCGGCGAGGGCAGTCTCGCCGAGCACCTGAACGCGATGCTGCAGGCGTTCCCCGACCTGCTCTGCGGGTCCTACCCGGAGTTCTCAAACCCGGACTACCGGGTGCGCGTGACCCTGGAGTCCAAGGAGCCGGACTACCTGGAGCGGGCCCTCCGCCACCTCCTGGACCGGCTCCCGCTCGACGCCGTGGTGCGGATCGACTGAGAGGGGAAGGAATGGGTCGTCCGACTCCCCCCTCCCCCCGGTGGCCGCCGGAGGGTGGGACGTCGCGAGGGCCGCAGGCCCGAGCCGTCCCGGCGATCCGGTCAAACGGAGGGGGGCTGGGGGGTGGGCGGGAGGTCCCGAACTGACCTACCTGCCGGGGACTGGCCTGGCGCGGCCCAGCCGTGAAGCCGCATGCCGTTCTCAGCCGTCACCCGCACATCCTCGAACGCGAGGCCGTACTCTCGAGGGGTTGCCTCCAGCCGACGTGTGGGGTAGTAGATAAGGGACCGCTCGATGCCGCTGCCACAGCCGGTGAGGAGGGCGAGGGCGGTGACGAGCGTGGTTCGCACGCGCACCTTCTAATTCGTCGCGGGGGCCTGCGCCCAACCCCGAGCGCGGCGTCGCACCGGCAGGAGGCGAACTCGATGCTGCGAGCGGAGAAAGCCACGCTGGTCCTGGTCCTCATCGTGACGATAGCGGTCGTGCCGGGCGCCGCTTCGGCTCTCTGCGCGGTAGAGGGCAAGCTCGAGCTGGTACGCCTCAACCTCGACGAAGCGGTGGCGTTCGTCGTCCACGTGAGGCAGCCGCGGAGCGTCGCCTCCAATGCCTTCCAGGTCGAGCGGCCCGCCCTGGGCGCGCTGGGCGACATCCCGGTGGTCATCCAGCTCCTGAATCTGGCCAGTCCTGCCAGCGCGACCGTCCTGGCCGTGGGTGATCTGGCCAGCTGCCCCGATGCGGTGGAATTGGAGCGGGCGCGGACCGAGAATCGCGCCGCGTACTCCGGCCGCCTTCTCCGCGTCTTCGTCAAGTACCCATGAGTCTCGCCGATGTCCTTGACACTCGTCGATAATCGCGCATAAAGTATCTTCTCTAAAGGAAAAGCCGGGAGGGCGGTCTGCGTGGTTTCGTTTTCGGGATCCTGGACGGTGGAGGGCCGGCCGGGCGCGTCCGACCCCCCGCCAGTCCCCCGATGGCGTAGAGCCGTCTGGGGTGTCCTCTTCCTCGGGTCGCTCGTCGTTTGCTTGCCGCCGGCGATGGCCGGCCCGCTCACTCGGGCCGAGATCCTGAAGCTCGTGAGAAGGAACGTCCAGGAGGTACGGCTCCTCGCGGTGGTGCGCGAGCTGGGGATCGACTTCAAGATCACGCCCGAGGTCGCGGACGAACTGCGAACCGCCGGCGCCAGTCCCTCACTCCTCTCGGGGCTCAAGGTGCTGGCCCCCAGGGATGAGCCGGCAGCGGGGCCTTCGCCAGCACCGGACGTGGCCAGGGCACCCGCCCCGGGGCCCCCGGCTGCACCGGTGCCGCCGCCGATGGCGCCGCCTCAGGCGATGCCCGACGTTGCGAAGGTGGCTCCTGCTCCCGATCCCCCCGCGCCGCTTGCGACGGCTCCGTCACCGCCGACTCCCGTGCCGCCGGCCTCGCCACCTCCTGCCGCGCCAACGCCCCCAACGATCCCGGAGGTGACGAAAGTGGTGCCCGCGCCGGAGCCGCCCCCGGCGCCGCCAGCGAGCGCTCCGCCGCCTGTGGCGCCCGCACCCCCGGCGATGCCCGAGGTGGCGAAAGTGGTACCCGCGCCGGAGCCGGAGGTGGCGAAGGTGGCGCCCACGCCGGAAGGCCCCGCGCCGCGCGGCGCCGTGGTGCCGCCGAGCGCCGTCGATTCATCTCCGGTCGGCGCCGACGCTCCGCCGGCGCCGGTCCTGCCGCGCGCCGCCATCGATGCGATGGTGGCGCTCATCCCGGGCCCGCCGCCCCCGCCACCTCCCCCTGTGATCGCGCCACCGAGCGGGATGTCGACCCTCGTCGAGCCCCGGGCCACGCCACCGCCCGCGGTCGCGCCGCCGCCCGCGCCGCCGGCCACGGTGACGCCGGCCCCCGTGGTCGCGCCACCGCTCGCGGCCGCCCGGCGCCGGCGCCGCCGCCGCCCGCGCCGCCGGCCGCGGTGACGCCGGCCCCCGTGGTCGCGCCACCGCTCGCGGTCACGCCGGCCCCCGTGGCGCCGCCGCCGCCCGCGCCGCCGGCCGCGGTGACGCCGGCCCCCATGGTCGCGCCGCCGCCCGCGCCGCCGGCCACGGTGACGCCGGCCCCCGTGGTCGCGCCACCGGCCGCGCCGCCGCCCGCGGTGGCTCTGGTCCCCGCTCCGGCGGTCCCCGCGCCGCCGCGACCGCCCCAGTCTGCCCCCGAGCTGCCCGGCAAGTGGGAGCAGGTGCGCCCGCTCCTCGAGAAGGCGCAGACCCTGGCGGCGGAGGGCGACGTCCGCGGCGCCCAGATGATGGTCGTCAAGGCGATGGAGATCGACCCTGTCGAGCCGCTGGTGTGGCGAGCCTTCAAGGACATCGAGCAGGACCTGCTCGTCCGCGCCGAGACCTTCCTGGCGGACGGCCAGCTCCCGCGGGCGCTCCGGGAGTTCCAGTTCATCATCACGACCAACCCGGAGTCGGCCCTCGGACACAACGGTGTCGGCCTGGCCTTGCTCCAGCTCAGGAACTACGACGAGGCGGTGGCCGCGTTCGAGCGGGCCCTGATCCTCGAGCCGGGGAACGCCCGCTACCGGGCGGCGCTGACCCGCGCCCGCAGCCTGCAGAAGGCGTCGAAGGCGCTCGAGCGCCAGGGGCAGCAGAACTTGAAGGAGATGATCGAGGACCAACCCGGGAAGAAGAAAGGACCGTGATGGCACCCAGGTGGCGCGCGCGAGTTCGGATGGGGCTGGTGGCGGGGGTCGCGCTCGCGCTGGCCGCCTGCGCGACCGGCAAGGGCGACTTCGACCTCGGGCAGACGCTGTCCGGACAGCAGAAGTGGGACGAGGCCATCCGCGCCTACGAGCAGGCGCTCCAGAAGGAGCCGGCCAATCCCCAGTACCGGGCAGGGCTGGCCCAGGCGCGGGCCGGCGCGGCGCAGGAGCAGCTCCGGAGCGCCACCTCGATCGCGGGTCAGATGGCCCAGATCGCCGACGTGGACCGGGCGCTGCAGGTGGTCGAGCGCGCCCTCCGCTACGATCCGCAGCACGCCCCCTCGCTCGCCTTCCAGGCGCGGCTCAAGGAGCGGCGCGCTGCTCTCGGGCAGGAGGTGGAGCGGCTCCTCAGGGAGGCGGCCGCTCTCGCCCAGCGGGAGGAGTGGGCACAGTCGGAGCAGGCGGCGGTGCGGGTGCTGGCCATCGATCCCGGCAATAGCGCGGCCACGCGGCTGCGCCAGGAGGCCGTCCGGGGCGCCGTCGAGAAGAGTCTGCGGCTGGCCGGCCAGGCCGAGGCGGCCGAGGAATGGCGGGAGGCCGCGCGCTTCCTCGAAGAGGCCCTGGGCCGCGATCCGAACAACGAGGCCATCCAGGCGCGGCTCCGCGCTGCCCAGCAGAAGGACAGCCTCGCCTACTACCTCGGGCGGAGCGGTCAGATCGAGGCGGAGGGCCAGCTCGAGAAGGCGTTCAACCTGCTCCGGCTGGCGGCCCGCTACTTCCCGGGTGACGCGCGGGTCGGGGGGGCGATGGACCGGATCGCTCGCGACGGTCGCCGCCGCTACTACGCGGAGGCGTTGCGCCGCGCGGACAGCGACGACTGGGGGAAGGTCTACGCCGCGCTCAGCCAGGCGGTGACCGGGTTCGGTCCGGCCACGGCCCTGGACCCGGCGCTCCGGACCCAGGTCCGCGACTTGGCCGCCAAGCTGTACGACCGGGCCCTCGAGTTCGAGAATCAGAAGCTCTGGGGAAACACCTGGCTCTGGCTGCGAGCCCTGCAGCAGGTCAACCCCTCGTATCGCGACACCGCGAACAAGGTCGAGCAGACGCGCGAGAAGCTCCTGGACCGGGCCTCGCTGAAGATCGCGGTGCTCGAGCTGGAGGCGCCCCGGGCCTCACCGGACGCCGGCTCCATCGTCTCCGGCAGCATCGTCACCAACCTGTTCAAGCTCGGGCGCAAGGACTTCCGGGTCATCGAGCGCGAGGCGCTCCAGTCGATCATCAAGGAGATCTCGATCGGCCAGGCCGGCGTGCTGGACGTCGAGACCGCGAAGGAGATCGGCAAGATCGCCGGCATCGACACGATCCTGGTCGGCCGCGTGCTCCAGTACAAGGTGGACCAGAACGAGGCCGAGGGGCGGAAGACGGTGACCGTGCAGGTCGGGAGCCGGACCGTGCCCAACCCCGCCTACGAGATGCACCTGATCGAGGTCCGCGAGGGCCGCCGGAAGTCGTCCGATCCGGCGCCGCCCCAGACCGTCCAGGAGCCGGTGCACCAGCTCTTCAGCTACCGAGTGGGGACCGTCACCGCGATCGGCTACGTGAGCGTCTCGTTCCGGCTGGTCGGCGTCGAGCGAGGCGAGATCCTGCTGGCCGAGAAGATCGACGAGCAGGAGACGTTTCGGCAGGACTTCTCGGAAGGGGTCGAGGCGGCGGGGATCCAGGCGGTCTCCAAGAACGCGCCGATCCCGACCGAGGTGCTGAACCGCGTCAGCGAGAAGGTCGTCGGCAAGATCGTGCTGCTCATCGCCAAGCACTACGGGAGCCGGCAGCAGTACTATCTGGAGGCGGGCCGGGAGCTCCAGCGCCGGCGGCAGTTCACCCGGGCCATCGAGGAGTACATGAACAGCACGGCCAGCGCCGACCTCGAGAAGACCGGCGAGGAGTACGCGGTCCAGGCGCGGGCCCACATCGAGGAGCTGATGCGCCAGTAGCGGTTCGCGCCGGTTCCCTGGGCGCTCTCCTCGGGACTGGCGATCGACCCCACACCCCGGCTATGGCGAACCCGCAACCGGAACGGATCGGGAAATACCGCGTGGTCGAATCGATCGGCCGCGGCGGGATGGGAAGCGTCTACAAGGCGCACGATCCCTTCCTCGACCGGATGGTGGCCATCAAGGTGATGACGGAGGGCGCCGAGGTCGGCACCGAGGCCCACGAGCGCTTCCTGCGGGAGGCGCAGTCGGCCGCCCGGCTGAACCACCCGAACATCATCACGGTCTACGAGCTGGGCCAGGACCAAGGTCAGGTCTTCATCGCGATGGAGCTCCTCGAGGGGGAGCCGCTCTCGCGCCTCATCGGCTGCGTGCCCCCGCTGCCGCTGCCCCGCAAGGTCGCCATCATGGCCCAGATCTGCGACGGCCTGGGCTTCGCCCACCAGCGCGGCGTCATCCACCGGGACATCAAGCCGGCCAACATCTTCGTCCTGAACAACGGCCCCGCGAAGATCCTCGACTTCGGCATCGCCCGCCTGTCCAGCTCCGAGCTGACCCGGACCGGGCTGCTCATGGGAACGCCGAACTACATGTCGCCCGAGCAGGCGAGCGGTCGGCGGAGCGACGCCCGGTCCGACATCTTCTCGGTGGGTGTCGTCTTCTACGAGCTCCTCTCCGGCCGGAAGCCATTCGTCGGCGAGAACCACTTCGAGACCATGGAGAAGGTGCGCTCCGAGGAACCGGCGCCGCTGGGCGAGATCGTCCCGAGCCTGCCGCCGACGCTCGCCCGCGCCGTTCACCGAACGCTGGAGAAGGATCCGGCGGCGCGGTATCAGACGCTGGAGGAGCTGAGGGGCGACCTGCTGGCGATGCCGGACATGACCCCGCCGGCCGGCGGCCCCGAGGCGCTGCGCGATGCGGTGGACCGGCGATTCGCCGAGGTCATGCGACTGCACCGCCTGCTCGTCGCCGCGCTCGGCTCGGCCGCCTTCGGCGAGGAAACCCTGCGCCTGGGTGACATCGGCGACCAGACCGGGGCCGGGCTCGAAACGATGCTCCGCGACCTGGAGGGACAGACGGACCGGCTGCGCGCCCTCGCCCGCACGGTGGAGCGGCTGGAGCCGAGCGTCGCGCGCGGCATCGCCGCCTACGAGCGCGGGGCGTTCGCGGATGCGGTGGCCGAGCTGGACGCGGTACTGCTCGAGGTCCCGCAGCACCAGCGCGCCCTCGATTACCGCGAGCGCGCGCGCCTCGAGGTGTTGCGCACGCCCACGCCGTGGGGGGTCGGGCTGGCGGGAGTCCCGCCCGAGACGCTTTCACCAGGCGACAGCGAGCGGGACGCCATGATCGCGCGCGAGTGGGAAGGGGGGACGGCGATCGCGACGCCGCCTGCGCTTCCGGTGAGGGCGGCACCGGTGACCCGGATGCCCGCGCCCACGGCGGCGGACACCGACCTGACGCAGGCGATCTCCGGGAGGCGCGCCCGGCTCGTGCTGGCCGGCATCGCGCTGGCCGCGCTCGCGACCGGCGGTGTGCTTCTCCTCCGCATGCCGGGTCAAACCCGGGCGACCCTTCCGGCGGTCGTCACGCCGACTGCTCCCGCCGTCGCGCCCGCGCGGGGTCCCGCGGTGTCGCCGGCGCCGGACCCGGCGGCGCCTCCGACCTCCGCTGCTCCGGCCCCTGCCAGGCCCACCCCCGCGCCGGCGCCCGGGTCGTCAGGGCCCGCGGTGAAGCCGGGCCCGGGGCCTTCGGCGGGAAAGCCGCCGGCGGTCTCCCCCGGACCCGGCGGCGGGAGCGCCCGGCGGCCGGGCACGCCGTCGGACACGCCGCCCGCGCGGATTCCCGAGGCCAGCCCCCGGGCTAGCCTGACACCCGAGCAAACCAGGGTCGTCGAGGACGCGCTGACCCTGGCCCAGATGTTCCAGGCGCGGGGGGACGGCGAGCGCGCCCTGCGCGAATACCGCCGCGTTCTCGCCCTCGATCCGAGGCACGCCGAGGCCCGGCAGGGTGTCGCCGAGGTAGAGGCGTCGATGAAGAGCAATCAATCCCAGCGCTGACCTCGAGCCGTAGATCCACCTGAGCGGCCGCACGCGACGGCGGCTCTCGAGCAGATCCGCCGCCGGCGGCATTTCCCGGCGGGATTCACCACGCCCGCTCCAATGCGTGGCAGAAATGCGCGCCGCTCATGATATCGTTTGCTCACGCACCGATGGAGAGCAAACCATGACACGATCCATCGTCCCCGTCGCCTTGCTCCTGGCCGGCCTCATCCTGAGCGCGTGCGCCGCGCCGGCCCCGCCACCGGCCCCGGCGCCCGCGGCGGCCCCGCCCACGCCAGTGACCAGGCCGCCGACGGCTCCGGACGCGGAGCGCTGGACCGGGCTCGTGGCCGCGCCCGTGACCGAGGCGCTCGCCGCCGCCGCCAACCTGCCGCGGGTCGAGGGCGTCTACGTGCGACAGGTCGAGCCAGGCAGCCCCGGGGCCCGGGCGGGTGTCCGCGCGGGAGACGTCCTGCTCCTGGCGGGTGGGGTGTACCTCACGGCGCCCGAGGCGCTCCCCGGCGTTCTTGCCGGCGCCCCGCTGGGCTCGGCGGTCGAGCTGGCGATCCGTCGCGGCGGAGACTTGCTGACCGTCCGACTTCCGGTAGAGACCTCGCCGCCCGGACGGCTCATGGTCGTCATCCGGCCACCGCTCCCCGGGCTGCTCAACATCGCCGCCGATGGCGCGGCAATGTACGCGTACGGACCGGTGCCGGGTGGCGCGGATCGCGGGATCGTCCCGCTCCAGCTCCCCGGTGGTCCGCTCCCGGCGATCGGCTCACGCGCCGTCGCATCCCCGGGAGCCGAGCGCGTGATCGCGGTCGACGGGGAGCGCGTCTACCTCGGCTGGGCCGGTTCCGAGATCTACCTCGACTTCTACGAGATCCAGTCGGGCCGGGTTGGCCGGGTGCCGGTGCGGGGAGCCGAGAGCCTCGCGAACCGCTGCCGGCCGCAAGGCCTGGCGCGGATCGGCGCCGAGCTGTGGATGGCCTGCCAGCGCCCCGAAGGCCCGGCCGTCGTGCGGGTCGACCTGGGCTCGGGGCAGGCGCGAGTCGAGCCGCTGCCCGCGACGTACGCGACCGGGCTCGCCTTCGACGGCGAGGCGGTGTTGTGGCTCTGTTGCCCGGCCGGGGGACAGCTCGCGCTCTCGCGGACGGACCTGGCCACCGGCGCGGCCAAGGTGTTCCCGCTGCCCGAGCGCGCCCTCAGCGTCGCGGCCGATAGGCGCGCCGTGTACCTGTTGACCCCGACAGGGATCTTTCAACACAAGCCCTGGCGCTGACCGCGGCGCCAGGGTGGCAGCACCGCCGTGGCGCTAACGGGCGTGAGGAGTGTGAGGATGAGACGGCTCAGTGTCTGGATGGGCCTCGCGGCGCTCGGCCTGGCGTCGCTCCTGGCGGCTCCGGCCGACGCCCGCACGGTGGAGGTCCATCTCGTCGTGAAGTCGGACATCCAGCGCCTCCATCCCAACGCCCCCCCCGACGAGCCGCTGGAGCCGACGCCGACGATCGCCGAGAAGGCGCGCGAGGTGATCAACGCTCACCCGGCGTTCCGCCAGGTCACCGTGCGGCTGGAAAAAAGCGAGACCGCGCCGAATCCCAGGGTGCCGGCGGACTTCATCCGCCTGGTCGACAGTGGTGTGGACGACGTGGTCGAGGTCAGCCTGAATTATCACCTGAGGCTCGACAGCTTTCACGCCAACGGGAAGGCCGGCGTCCAGGGCTACGTGGCGGTCTACAGCGTGCCCGGGCGACGCAAGGTCCTGTCGCGCACGTTCACCCTGGTGGTGTCGTACCCGGGCGAGGTGACCAAGGCCGCGGTGATCCAGGCCGAGCTGGCGGCCCGGGCGAGAGGAACGGCGGTCCCGATCGAGGAGGTGGAGCTCGGCCTCCTGGACGCGGCCGTGAAGGAGCGTATCGGCCGCGAGCTCGGCACCGCGCTCGGCGCCTACTATCCGGCATCCCTCCCGGTGCTCTCCAAGGAAGCGGTCCGCGAGAGTCTCCGCCGGATGGCGCTCTTCCTGGCGAACGCGCCCGACCGGCGCGACGACGCCATCCTGGCCCTGGGGAACTACCTTCAGCGCTACCCCGACTCGCCCGATCGCGGCCAGCTCGAGCAACGGCTCGCCCGGCTCAAGCAGGCGGCTGGCCGCGGCCCTGGCCCGAAGGCGCAGGCCCAGTCGGATTGGGCCTCGATGGGCATCAGCAAGGCCGTCACCGCCAAGGAGCTGGCCGAGGCGTTCGAGCGCCTCGTCGGCGCCAAGGTCGAGCTGTGGTCGTTCAAGCTCGACTGGCGCGACGGCACCGTCGTGATGACGCCGACCGACAAGAACCAGGACTTCATCGTCGAGGGAACGCCCCCCACCATGCGGGAGCTCGAGGCCGACCCGAACCCGATCTACATCCTGGTCGTCGGCCGGCGCGAGGATCCTCGCATGCCCCTGGTGGATGTGAAGATCCCGGTCGTGCGCTTCATCGGCTGCCCCAAGACCTCCTGTCCCCCGACCCAGTAGGGAGTGTTCAGGGGGACCTCGGGAGGTCTTCCGAGCCCCCCCCGGAGGCTCTCAGTCGTCCGGCGCGCCGGCGTCGGCCGTCACGATGACACGGTCGTCGGCGACGCGGACGGCCAGGCGATAGAGGCCGCCGCCCCCGCACGGGCCCCCGGCGCAGTGCCCGGTGTCCGGCTCGTACAGGGCCCCGTGGGTCGCGCAGATGAGCAGCCGGCCGTCATCGGTGAAGAACTCGTTCGGCCACCAGTCCAGGGGCGTGCCGGCGTGGATGCACTGGTTGACGTAGGCGTGGAAGGCGCCGTCGAAGTTCACCACGAAGGCCTCGACCCGGCGGCCGCGCCAGCGAAGCGGGAACTTCGCGGAGGCGCCGGGAGGAAGATCGCGGGTCGGTACGGACCACTCGTCGGGATCGCTCATGGGGGCCTCCTCGAAGACGCCAGGGTAGACCATCCGGTCTCGCGCCGCCAGAGGGAGGGGCAATGCGGGAGGGGCAATGCGCCGGCGGATCGGCGGCGTCCACCCGGCGGCGGTCCGGCCGACATGGCGAGAGAGGCCTTGCCGGCTGGGCGACAAGGGGGCTGGACCGGGCCGGCTGCGGAGGCGAGAAACCCGCGTGGTAGAGTGGGTTTGTGACGATCCACGCGTCCGAGCCCCCCGCCGTCGAGGTCCGCGACCTAGGGAAGACCTTCCGGTCGGGGTGGCCCCGACGCCGTGACCAGGCGGCCCTTCGCGGGGTGTCCTTCCAGGTTCCCCGGGGCGCCATCTTCGGCGTGCTGGGCCCGAACGGAGCCGGCAAGACGACCCTGCTGTCGATTCTCGCCACGCTCCTGCTTCCCGACCGCGGGGAAGCGCGGGTGCTCGGGCTCGATGTCGTCCGCGATGCCGCGCGGCTTCGCGAGCGGATCAACATGGCGGCGGGGAGCACCTCCTTCCCCTGGAGCCTTTCCTGCCGTGAGGTGCTCGACATCACCGGGCGGAGCTACGGCCTCGCGGGGCGCGAGCGGGCCCGCCGGGTGGGCGCGCTCCTGGACCAGTTCGAGCTGGCGGCGTTCGCCGACACGCCGTACAACGAGCTGTCCACGGGGCTCAAGCAGCGACTGGCCCTCGCCAAGGGGTTCGTCAACGACCCCGAGGTCCTCATCCTCGACGAGCCAACGGTCGGCCTGGATCCCGACATCTCGGTCCGGATCCGCGAGCAAATCGCGACGCTCCGCCGGGCCCGACGGATCACCATCCTGCTCTCGACCCATTACATGCGCGAGGCCGAGCAGCTCTGCGACGAGATCGTCTTCCTGCGAGACGGGTCGATCCTGGCCCGCGGAGAGGCGGCCACCCTCAAGCGCCAGATCCTGGCCGGTGACCGGATCGCCATGAGCGTGGAGGGCGACTGGAGCGGGGTGGCGGCGCTGCCGGGCGTCCTCTCGTGCCGGCGGGACGGGGGCCGGATCGAGTGCGTGGTGGACGACGCTCGGAAGCGACTGCCCGAGCTGTTCCGCTACCTGGTAGAGCAGGGGGTCGCGGTCAGCGACGTGACGGTGGCGGAGCCGAATCTGGAGTCGGTCTTCATCGAGCTGGCCCGATGAGGGCGTGTGAGGCATTCGGCTCCCTCCGGCTCCCCCCTCCCCCCGGTGGGTGGGGGAGGGGGGTTGGGGGGGGGTAGGCGGGAGGTTCCAAATTGACGGCGCTGAGGCGGGAGGCGATCAAGACCTCGGCCTTCTTCCTCAAGAGCTGGCGCATGACGCGGCGGAACGCCCTGACCGTCTTCGAGGTGGTGTTCTGGCCCGTCGTCAGCCTCCTCTCGGTGGGGCTCATGACGGCGTTCCTCGGCGTCGATCCGCGGACCACCGTCTTCGTGCTCATCGGGACCCTGGCCTTCTCGGTCGTCCAGGTGTGCCAGCTCGACGTCGCCTACGTCGTCCTGTTCGACATGTGGGGCAAGAGCCTCCGCCACCAGTTCCTCGCGCCCGTTCAACCCTGGCACATGGCGCTGGGGGGCTGGCTGATGGGCGCGCTGCGGGGGGTCGTTGTCTTCGTGTTGATGGCCGGCGTGGGCCGATGGGCGTTCGGCGTCAGCTTCTTCGACCAAGGGTGGGCGCCCACGGTCGGGTTCGTCCTCGGGCTCCTGCTGTCCGCGGGCGGGATTGGGCTGATCGTGGCGGCCCTGCTGCTCCTGTTCGGCGTCCACGCCGAGGTCACCGCGTGGTCCGGCGTCAGCCTGGTCCTGCTCCTCTGCGGCATCTACTATCCGGTCTCGATGCTGCCGGCGCCCCTGGCCACGGTGGCGGCCGCCATCCCCCTGACCTACTTCCTCGAGGCCTTCCGCCAGGGCTACGGCTTCGCCCCCGTCTTCCCGGTTCCCTGGCTCCGGGGCTTCGCGATGGCCCTGGCCTACCTCACGGCCGGCTACGCCACCTTCACCTGGGCGATCTCCCGGGCGCGGCGAACCGGCATGCTCCTGAAGCTCTCTGACTAGAATCGTACCGCGCCGGGCCTGGCCGGCCGGTGGTCCGGGGGCAGACCGAGGCCTCGCCTGGCCGCAGGCCGACGCGACGCGGGCCGGAAGTGCCGGAGTTCCAGGGGTTTCCGATTCGTTGGTGCTGCCGTCCGGGAGTTGGCACCGCGCTGGCATAATCAAGGCAAGGAAGGAGGACGCCTAGCGGTGGACGGCACGGTCTGGCGGTGGTTCTGCGGGGTCGCCGACCGGCAGCGTGCCCGCCGGGTCCCGCTCCCCGGGCTGGTCACCTGCGGAACGAGCCCCCTGTCCGAGGCCGACTGCCTGGATCCGCGGTGCCTGGACGATCCCTCCCGCCTGTACCCGCCGCCTGCCCCGGTCAAGCCCGATGTCTGGGAGACGATCGACCAGGCGGACGGCGTTGAGGTCGAGAGGCTCTCCTTCCCCAGCTCGGCGCCCTTCGGGATCACCCTCAACGATCGCGTGACGGTCCGTTTCTTCCGGCCGGCCAGTCGCCCACCCGTGTTCAGCCTCCTGATCCTTCACGGGATCTGGCGGCAGGACCAGGAGTTCGAGGACAAGCTCTGCCGCTCCCTGGCCCGGCAACGCGTGAGCTCGGCGCTGATCTCGCTGCCCTTCCACTGGGAGCGGGCACCCGAGGGAGCACCCAGCGGGGCCTACTTCCTCTCGGGCAACCCGCTCTGGACCTCGTCGGCGTTCCGGCAGGCGCTCATCGACGCGCGGGGCGTGTTAGGCCTCCTGCGTGGCCGCGGGGTGCCCGTCGGCGTGTTCGGATTCAGCCTGGGCGGGATCATCGCGCACATGCTGATGGCGATCGAGCCGCTCGATTTCGGCGGCTCCGCCTTCGCCGGCGGCGACACCGCCGGCATCGTCTGGGAAGGCGTCCTGACCCAGCCGTACCGCGAGGCGATGGAGGCCGGAGGGGTCACCCGGGAACGGCTCTCTCAGCTCTGGGCGACCGGAGACCCGACCCGGTATGCCCACTTGCGCCGGCCCTCGCGAATGCTTATGCTCAACGCACGGTACGACCTGTGCGTGCCGCTCCGGTTCACCCTGGCACTGTGGCGGGCCCTCTGCGAGCCGTCGATCCGGTGGCTCCCGGCCGGTCACATCACGGGGTTCCTCTTCCGCGACACGATCGTGGCCGAGGTACTGGCAGCCCTGGGGCTGCCGCGCCCGGTGCAGGCGTCACGACGCCTCGGCCTTCCGTGGCGCGTGGAGCCGGCGGCGCACCAGATCCGCTGGGCGTCCTAGGGGGTCCAGGCCGGCCGTAAGGGGGTCAGGCCGATGGTCGGGCATCTGGTTCGGACGGTGAGCGCCCTGGCGCTCGCGCTCGCGTTCGGCCTGCCTGCGGTCGAGGCGGCCGAGCGCCTGCTCCGCTACTCTGGGAAGGTCGAGCGGGTGGACCTCGACGAAGGGGTGGTGGTCGTGGACGAGATGGCTGCCCGGGGCCACCGCCGCCGCCACGCTCTCCATGTCAGTCCCGAGACACCCATCGTCACCGCCGAGCGCTTGCGCCCCTGGGAGATGCGGGGCAACGGCGCCTTCGAGGAGATCGCGGTCTCGCTGCTGGACGTGATCACCGGGGACTTCGTGGTGGTCGAGTCCACGGAGGAGGGGGGCCGCCTGGTGGTGGTGCGCATCACGATCGTCGACAACCGCCGCCGGCCCTAGTCGTCAGCTCTTCGGGCCCTCCCGCCCACCGGCACCCATTGGGCCAAGGTCTGTGCCGCGGGGAAGATGCCGGCGCCTCCTATTCCGTCCCACCCGCCCATCGTCGTCTCGCAACCCTTTGGCGCTGGCGGCTCGGCCGAGGCGTTCCGCTCCGAGCCGCGGCTTCGCCGCGGCCTCCGAGGGGGGGCATCGGGAGGTCTTCCGAGACCCCCCGGAGGCGCTTCAGAGCGGCTCGACGAGGACCGGCTCGCCGGCCTTCACGTCGCCGCGGTCCTCCTCGAGGATGATCAGGCAGTTGGCCGCCACCATCGAGGAGAGGATGCCGGAGCCCTGGGGGCCGGTGGTGGAGACCTCCCAGCCCCGCTCGCCGAAGCCGAGGATTCCCCGCTTGAACTCGCGCCGCCCGGGCTTCTTCCGCATCGGCTCGGTCGCGGTCGCGGTGAAGCGGGACGGCTCGAGCTCCCGGCGGCCTGCGAGCTTCCAGAGCGCCGGCCGCACGAAGAGGAGGAAGCAGAGCATCGAGGCGACCGGGTTCCCCGGCAGGCCGAAGAAGTGGCTCTCGCCGATCCGGCCGACCGCCATCGGCCGCCCCGGCTGCATCGCCACCTGCCAGAAGTCGATTCCGCCGATCTCGGCCAGGACCTGCTTGACCAGATCGTAGACCCCGACCGACACGCCGCCCGAGCTCACCACGACGTGCGCGACCTCGGCCGCCTCGACGAGGCGCGTGCGCAGCACATCCCGGAGGTCGGGAACGATCCCGAAGTCGATGGGAGTGGCCCCGGCCGCCTCGACCAGCCCGTGGAGGGAGAAGCGGTTGGCGTCGTAGATCTGCCCGGGCTTGCGCGGCAGCCCGGGCTCGACCACCTCGTCGCCGGTCGAGAGCAGGACGACCCGCGGGCGGCCGTGGACCCAGACGTCGGGAAGGCCGAGCGAGGCGAGGAGTCCCAGCTCCTGTGGCCGGAGGACGGTCCCGCCGCGGAGCACCTCGGTGCCGGCCGAAACGTCCTCGCCGCGGGCCCGCACGTTCGCGCCGGGCTCCACGGGCTGGAGCCAGACCGCGTCCTCGTCCCTCTCCGCCAGCTCCTGGGGCACGACGGTGTCGGCGCCGGCCGGCATCGGGGCGCCGGTCATGATGCGGAGGGCCTCGCCGGGGCCCAGCGTCCCCGCGTAGGTCGAGCCGGCCGGGAGGTCGCTGACCACCCGCAGCCGAGCGGTCCCGCCCGCCTTCAGGTCCGCCGCCCGCACCGCATAGCCGTAGACGGCCGAGTTGTCGGCGGGGGGCACATCGAAGGGCGCGAGCACGTCCCGGGCGAGCACGCAGCCCAGCGCGTGCGCGACCGACACCGACTCCGGTGAGATCGGGCGGATGACCTGGGCCAGGATTCGAGCCTGCCCGTCGGCGACGGAGATCATGACGTTCGATCGGTATTATACTCGCCGGCGGCCCGCGCTCCGGGTCCGCCCTCTGGTATAGTGGCGGGCGATGACCGCCCGGGAGTCCCCACTCGACCTGCCATCCGGATGGGCGGCCCCGCCCTGGGCGGACGCCACGACGCCATCGCCGGCCGCCGACGGGAGCTTCGCGGCGCTGCGCCCTGCCGGCTTCTGGCTGAGGGCCGGCGCCCTCGCGGTGGATGCCGGGGTTTGGTGGCTGCTCCTCCGGCTCGGAGACCTGGGCACCGGGACCCTGGGGCGCTGGGAGCTGATCGCGCGCGCCTTCGACTACACCTTCGGGCTCGTCGTCCCCGCCGCTTACGTCGTGGTGATGCACGGGACCTCCGGCCGGACGCTCGGCAAGATGCTGGTGGGCGCTCGGGTCGTGAGCGTGTCCGGCGAGCCGATCGGCTACCCGCGAGCGCTGGCCCGGTATCTGGCCTGGTTCCTCTCGGCGCTCCCCCTGCTTCTGGGCTTCGTCATGGCCGCGGTGCGGCCGGACCGGCGCGCGCTGCACGATCTGGTCGTCGGCACCCGCGTCGTGCGCGCTCGGTGACCCCGCGCGCTATCATGAGGGCGCGATGAGCCTGCAGGTCCTTCGCGAGGCGTGGGAGCGTCTGTCGCTGGGTGAGCGGCTCGGGCTGGCCACCCTGGTCGCGACTCGCGGCTCGACGCCCCAGAGAGTCGGCGCCCGCATCCTGGTGCGCGCCGACGGCGCCTCCCTCGGCACCCTGGGCGGCGGGGCGGTGGAGGCCGAGGCCGTCCGGGAGGCGGCGCTCCGCATCGGCTGGGGAGAGGCGACCCTTCACGAGTACACGCTGTCAACCGGCACCGACGAGTGGGGCCTGGCCTGCGGCGGAACCATGCTGGTCTTCATCGAGCCCCTCGACGAGCGCTCGCTGGACTGGCTCTCCGCGGCGCTGGAGGCGCAGTCGGGGGGTGACCCGGTCGCGCCGGTCACGCTGCTCGAGGGCGCCCGGGCGGGCTCCCGCTTTCTCGTTCGCGAGAGCGGGACCACGGGGGGCCTGGGCGATCCGGTGCTCGATGGCGAGGCGGTCCAGATCGGGCGCCGCGTCCTGACCGAGGAGCGTCCGGCGCTCCGGTCGGTCGCCGGGACACGCCTGTACGCGGAGAGCTTCGCGCCCACCCCGGCACTCGTCATCGTGGGGGCCGGCCATGTCGGGAAGGCCCTGGCCACTCTCGGGAAGTTCCTCGACCTCGAGGTCAGCGTGATCGACGACCGTCCCGAGTACGCGACGCCGGAGCGCTTCCCCGAAGCTGATCGGGTGATCGCCGCGCCGGTCGCGACGGCAGTCGCCGAGCTCCGGGTCTCGCCGCGGACGGCGATCGTGGTCGCGATGCGGAACCACGACCTCGACTACGAGGCCACGGCCGCCGCCCTCCGCACCCCGGCCCGTCACGTCGGGCTCATCGGCTCCCGGCGCAAGGCGATCCTCGTGGCCCAGCGCCTCCTCGGCGCCGGTATCCCCGCCGAGCGAGTGCGCGCGCTCCGCAGCCCGATCGGGCTCGACATCGGCGCCGCCACGCCGCCCGAGATCGCCCTGGCGATCCTCGGTGAGTGGATCATGCTCCGGCAGGGCGCCGCCGGAAAGCCGCTCCAGCTGGAGCCGGACCTCCTGGCCAAGGCGGCCGAGCGGGCCGAGGCGGCCCGGACCCCACGCGGCGCCGAGAGCGACGACCGCTGACCGGTCCCGTGCCGCCCGGGGCGTTCCCCGTGGCCGTCGCCCTCCCTCTCGGTGTCCGGAACCGCCTCGCCGAGCTGATCCTGGGGGCCTTCGACGAGCCGGCCGCCCGGGCGACGCTCGAGGCGCTGGCCGCCTTCTGCCGGGATCGCCAGCTCGACCCGGAGGCGGCGTCGCGGCTGGTCAACCTCGGCTGGTTCGAGGCGACCGGGTCCGGGCGCGTGCGCCTGCTCGGCGCCCATCGCGCGCACCGGGCGGCGCTCTGCCACCGGGCGACGGCGGCGGTCGCGCTGCTCGACGACCCCGCGACGGCCGGCGCCGGGACCCTGACCGGGCTGCTCGGGCGCGCGGCACGGCTCGGCGACGCGGGGCTCTACTTCGAGGTACACGAGCTGCTCGAGCCCCGCTGGATGCGCGCCGAGGGAGCCGAGCGGCTCGCGCTCCAGGGATTGATCCAAGTCGCCGTCGCGCTCCATCACGCCGAGCAGTCCAATCGCCGAGGTGCGATCTCGCTCATGGGCGAGGGGCTGGCCAAGCTCGATGCCGCCGTCGCGGCGTTGCCGCTCGACACCGTCGAGTGGAGGAAGGGTCTCACCACCTGTCTCGCCGCCTGGCGCCTGAATCTGCCCGCGCCCGGCCCTCCACTCTGGCCGGCGCCGGCGGCGACCGCACGATCGGGCCATCGCGAATAGGAGGCGAACGTGGAGCTGGGGCTGCAGGGACGAGTGGCGTTGGTCACCGGGGGCTCGAAGGGGATCGGGCGGGCGTGCGCGGCCGCGTTCGCGGCCGAGGGCGCGCGCCTGGCGCTCTGCGCGCGGGGCGCCGAGGGGCTGGCGAGCGTCGCGGAGGAGCTGGGCGCGAAGGGCGCCGAGGTGCTCACGATCGCCGCCGATCTCGCGGAGCCGGAGGCGGCGCGGCGAGTCGTCGAGGGCGTCCTCGCCCGGTTCGGGCGGCTGGACATCCTGGTGAACAACGCCGGCGCCATCCGCGGCGGCGATTTCCTCGGCACGCCGGCCGAGCAGTGGGCGGAGGACTGGCGACTCAAGATCCTCGGCTACACTCGCCTGGCCCAGGCCGTCCTCCCCCCCATGCGGGCGCGGCGCTGGGGCCGCATCATCAACATCATCGGGGCCGCCGCCCGGAACCCCACGCCGGACTACATGGCCGGCGGCATCGCCAACGCGGGTCTCATCAATTTCACTCGCGCGCTGGCCGACCTCGGCGCGCCGGATCAGATCCTCGTCACGGCGGTGAGCCCCGGGGCGACCGCGACCGAGCGGTGGGACGGTCTGGTCGCCCAGCGGGCACGCGCCCAGGGACGCGCCTCCGAGGATCTCCGTCGTGAGCTCGAGCGGGCCCAGCCGCTGGGGCGGATCGGCCGGCCCGAAGACGTGGCCGATCTGGTCGTCTTCCTCGCCTCCGAGCGCGCGAGCTTCCTGACCGGTGTGTCGATCACGGTGGACGGGGGGACCAGCCGCGGCGTCTACCTGTAGCGGGGCCGATGAGCGTCGCAATGTTCGTCTCGGTCGTGACGCGGTCGGCCTGCGGCCTCGCGTCCGTCCCGACCTCTGGTCGTCCTCGGTCGTCGCCGATCCTCGGCGTACCAGGAGTACGCCTCCGGTCGGGGACTCCCTGCGTCCTTCGGACGGCCTTCGGCCTGTGGGCGCTGCTCGCTCCTCGGCCCCGCTCCTAGGTCCCTGGTGTTTTCCACTTAGGTGGTTTTGCGGAAAAACCTGCTTGACACCGTGCCGGGCCCGCGGGTAGCTTGTTACCCGGCGCGAAGGGACAGAACGTGCCGCCTCATCCGTCCAGGTGCCCTCAAAGAGTCGCGGCTCTTTGAGGGAGTTATCGTCTCGGCCCCATTCAGGAGGTACGAGATGTCAGCCAAGCTCTTCGTGGGCAACCTGTCGTACCAGGCGACGGAGGAGGACCTGCGCGAGCTGTTCCAGCAGGCCGGTACCGTCGAGTCGGTGCGCATCATCACGGACCAGTTCACGGGTCGGCCCCGGGGGTTCGGCTTCGTGGAGATGTCCACGAAGGAGGAGGCCGAGCGCGCCATCGAGCAGCTCAACGGCCGGCTCTTCCGCGATCGTAACCTGGTGGTGAACGAAGCCCGGCCGCAGCCCAGCCGGAGCCCCGGTGGCAGCCGGGGCGGGGGACGCCGCGAGGGGGGACCTGGCGGTGGTGGGGGCGGCGGATGGGGGCGCCGGTAGGCGACGGCGTCACGATCAGGTAGTCCGGAATCGAGAGCCGGGGCCGAGCAGGCCTCAACTCTCTTTCTCCCCGCCCGCGGCCGCCGCCCGCCGATCTCGCAGCCCATGAAGAAGTGCCGGCGGCGGCTCCCATTCCCACCGCCCGTCGGGTGCTCGCGACCCTCTGGCTGTGGCCACGCGGCCGTGGCGTTCCGCTTTTGAGCCGCGCCTTCGCCGCGGCCTCCGCGGGGGGGCTTCAGACGGTCGTCCGAGACCCCCCGAAGATCTCAGTCCGTCGTCTGGTCGGGTTCCGACCCGGGTGCCCCGGGTGGCCGCTCGGCGCTGTACACGTCGTAGCCGGCGTCGCGGTGCAGGATCCGGAACCCCGCTTCCCATCGAGCCGCCTGCTTCGGCGTCAGGCCACGGCGTGGGCGTGATCGACGCCGCTCGGGGGCGGCGGGCGGAGGCTGCCCGCCGGGGGGCGCAGTCCGACGGTCGAAGACGACCGCGACCCGCCGGTCCGTCTCGAACAATCGCCGGAGACTCTCGTGGAGGTCGGGCCGGTCTGGCCGCACGACGATGATCCACTCGGACATGGCGTCCATCACCGGTCTCGGGCGCTGCCGGGCGATGTCATGACGCGGTCGGCGGGGCCGCCCGGAGGAGCGCCAGCACCTCTTCGGGCGTGTCGGCCACTCTTAGAATAGCCAGCTCCTCGGCGGTGATCCGACCCTGGGCCACGACCACGTCCCGCAGCCAGTCCAGGAGCCCCTGCCAGTAGGTCGAGTCCAGCAGGATCACCGGGAACGGTCGGATCCGGTGGGTCTGCACCAGCGTGGTCGCCTCGAACAGCTCGTCCAGCGTGCCGAAGCCGCCGGGAGCGATCACGAAGCCCACCGCGTACTTGACGAACATCACCTTCCGCACGAAGAAGTAGCGGAAGTTGAGCAGCTTGCCCAGGTAGGGATTGGGCGCCTGCTCCTGCGGGAGGTCGATGTTGAGCCCGATGGAAAGCCCCCCGGCCTCCATGGCGCCCTTGTTGGCGGCTTCCATGATGCCGGGCCCCCCGCCGGTCAGCACGGCGAAACCGCTCTCGGCCAGCCGCCGGGCCGTCTTCTCGGCGAGGGCGTAGGCCGGATCCTCGGGTGTGGCGCGCGAGGAGCCGAAGAAGGCGACGGCTGGCGGGATCTTGCCCAGCGCGGTGAAGCCGGCCAGCAGCTCGTCGACGATCTTGAAGATACGCCACGGGTCTTCCGTGTCGGCCTGGATCGGGCTGGGCTGGAGCTCGGGCACGGAGAGGGCGCGCCGCTAGGCCGCGATCGCCCGCCGGTACTCGGCGAGCGACACCGCGCCGACGATCCGGCGCCCGGTCTCCAGGATGACGGTCGGGATGGCGCGGACCCCGTGTTCGCGCACCGCCGTCTCGTAGTCGTCGAGGACGGCCGGCCGGCCCTTGCCGGTCTCGTAGTCGTCGAGGAAGCGCGCGACGTCCAGCCCCGGCACGGTCCGGACGACCCCGGCCACCTCCTCGGGCACGCCGATGTTGACGCCCTCGCCGAAGAACGCCTGGTAGAGGCGCACGTGCAGGGCCTCGAAGAGGGCCTCGCCCTGGAGCAGCACGCACTTGGCCGCCTCGAGCGCCGGCATGCTGGAGGTCGGGAAATCCGGTCGCTCCCACATCCGGAAGGTGACCCCGGTGTCGGCGGCGAGCGCCTGGCAGCGCCGCCATCCTTCCTCCCGGTAGGTGCCCTTGAAGGTCACCGTCGGGTCGGGCGTGGGCCGGAGCGGGAACGCGCGCCAGTGGATCGCCAGGCGACCGCCCAGATCCGTCTGAACCTGCCGGAGGCGCACCGCCGCCGGGTAGCACCAGGGTCAGAGATAGTCGGCATACTCGATGATTTCCACGCGTCGATTGTAGCCGGCCGGCACCCCGCGGGCAAGAACAGACGCGCAGTGCTTGCGCCGGTGCCGGGCTTGTATTACACAAGAGAGGTCGATGCGTCGGACGCTGCCCTCCTCCAAGGTCGAAGTCCGCGAGGTGATCTGGCGGGCGATGGAGGCGCGCGGCATCGCCCGCTTTCCCGGCACCAGCGGGCGGATCCCGAACTTCGTCGGCGCCGAGCGGGCGGCCCTCCACCTCACCGGGCTCCGCGCCTGGCGCGACGCGCGCATCCTGAAGATCAACCCGGATGCGCCGCAGCTCCCGGTCCGCCGCATGGCGCTGCGCGACGGCAAGGTCGTGTACATGCCGGTGCCACGCCTGCGGGAGCTCGAGTGCTTCCTCGAGCTCGACCCGGCCCGGCTCGGCCGGCGCGCCGCCCAGGCCGCGTCCATCAAGGGTGCCGAGCGCTTCGGCCGGCCGGTCCGGCTCGAGGAGATGCCGGCCATCGATCTGATCGTCTGCGGCTCGGTGGCCGTGAACGGGAAGGGCGCCCGGGTGGGGAAGGGCGGCGGCTTCTCCGACCTCGAGTACGGCCTCCTGGTCGAGATGGGTGGGGTGACGGAGACGACGCTCATCGCCACGACGATCCACCCGCTCCAGATGGTGCCGCAAGCGATCGAGATGCTGCCCCACGACATCCCGGTGGACGTCGCGGTGACGACGGACGGACCGATCTTGCTCTCGCCGGCGTTCCCGCGCCCGCGGGGGATCTATCGCGAAGCCTTGACCGCCGAGAAGATCGCCGAGGTGCCGGCCTTGCAGCGGCTGTTGGCGCGCCGCCGAGCCGACGGAGGGTGAAGCGTGATCTCTGCTGAATCATCCGAGCGAGAGGCTTCCCGGGCCACGATCGGGCGGCGAGTCGCGGCCACCGCGCTCGTCGTGGCGACCGTCGCGCTGGCCGCGGCGGCGGCCGCCCAGGGCACCTGGCGGACGGCGGCGCCGCTGCCGTCCAGCCGGACCGAGGTGACGGGCGCCGAGCTGGACGACCGGATCTACGTCATCGGCGGCTTCGGTGGTGGCGGTGAGGTCGTGGAGGCCTACGATCCGAAGACGGATCGGTGGGAGCGACGCGCCCCGTTGCCGGTCCCCGTGCACCACGCCGCCGCGGTGGCGCTGGGCGGAAGCCTCTACGTCGTCGGCGGCTACTCAGGCATGGGCTGGAGCGTGCTCGACACGGTCTTCGAGTACACCCCCTCGACGGACCGCTGGCGCGAGCGGGCGAAGCTGCCGACCCCGCGCGGGGCACTGGCGGCGGCGGCGCTCGACGGCCGCATCTACGCGGTGGGCGGCGTGGGGCGGGACAGCCGGAACACCGGCGCCCTCGAGGTGCTCGACGTCGCGGCGAACCGCTGGGAGGCCCGCGCCCCCATGCCGACGCCGCGCGATCACCTGGCGACAGCGGCGCTGGACGGGAAGCTCCACGCCGTGGGCGGCCGGCGCGACGGCGACTACCGCGTCAACCTCGACGCCCACGAGGCTTACGACCCCTCCCGCAACGCCTGGAGCTCCCGCGCCGTGCTTCCCACCGCGCGCAGCGGCATCGCGGCCGCGGTCCTCGGGCGCCGCATCTTCGTCTTCGGCGGCGAGGGGCCGGGCGGGACGTTCCCCCAGGTCGAGGCCTACGAGTCCGCCGGGGACCGATGGCTCCCGATGAGCCCGATGCCGACGCCACGCCACGGCCTGGCCGCGGTGGCCCACGAGGGCCGGATCTACGTCATCTCGGGGGGACCGCGGCCCGGAGGGTCCTACAGCTCGGCGAACGAGGTGTTCACCCCCTAACGGGCGGGACCGATGAGCATCGCATGGCGTCGTCCTTCGGACGGCCTTCGGCCTTTGGGGTCGTCGCCGATCCTCGGAGTACTCGGAGGACGCATGCGGTCGGCGACTCCCTGCGTCGGTTGGACAGCCTTCGGCCTGGGGGCGCTGCTCGCTCCTCGGCCCCGCCTCCAAGAACCGACTCCTCCGCCATGGTCATGACGTCCCACGGACTCTAGTGCCGGTGGAGGGGGCGCCGGCCCCTTTCTGACCATCCCCTCTGGTCACATCCTGGGCGCCCCTCACTCGCCTCGCCGGGTTCCCAAGGGCTGGCGAGCAGTTGGAGCCTGGCGCCCGGCTTGCACTCGGAATCGCTCGATGCGTAGATTCGGTTGGTCCTGCGGCCTGCTGGCGAGCATCGTCTTCGGACCGGTCCTCTTCGCCGCGGTCAGGCTGGTCGCCCTGCTGGGGGCGCTGCCCGCGTGGCTGGCTCACCGGCGGGCTCGTGTCCTGGTCGTGGCCGAGTTCGCCCCCTACGCCGAGCTGCTCTTCCGCAAGCTGCGCCGTGCCAGCTATCGCCTGGAGAGCTGCCACCCGCGGGACGCGCTCGACGCGGTGGCGAGCGGCAAGTACGGGGTCGTCGTGAGCGGCCTCGCCATGCCCTCCCTGACCGGGGTGGCGCTGCTCGGCGCGGTGGCCGGCTCCTGCCCGCGAACCCAGGTGATCCTCCTGACCAGCGATCCCGCCAGCGAGGCCGCCGCGCGCGCCCTCCGCGCCGGGGCCCTGGTGGTCCTGGACATGCGGGCCGTCGACGAGCTGGGGTACTGGGTGAGCGAGGCGTTCGCCCGGGTGCTCGCCCCGCCGTCCGCGCGCCGCCCGATCGCGCTGCTTCCGGGCGCGCGCGCCCGCCCGGCCTGATCCCGGTCTCCGCCGGGGGCGTCTACCAGGGGCGGGTCTCGCCGGCCTTCGGTATCCATATCCGCTCGGCTTCGATCCCGAGGCGACGCGCCTCGGCCTCGGCTCGCCGCGCCGGTTCCTCGATCGGCTCCTCGGTCAGATCGAACGTGCCCCAGTGGACCCCCATGAACCGCCGCCCGCCCACCTCCGCGAAGAGGCGCAACGCCTCCTCCGGCGTCGTGTGACTCAGCCGCATCATCTCGGCCGGCTGGTAGGCGCCGATGGGGATGGCGGCCAGATCGAAGGGCCCCAGCCGCTGCCCGATCTCGCCGAGGCCCTCCCAGTAGCCGGTGTCGCCGGCAAAATAGAGCCGCCTCGACGGCCCCGCCACGACCCACCCGCCCCAGAGCCGGCGGTTCTCGTCCCACAGGCTGCGGGCGCCCCAGTGCTGGGCGGGGACGAAGGTCAGCGTGAGGCCCCCGAGGGTCCGGCTCTCCCACCAGTCCAGCTCCTCGACCTCCGTGATGCCGAGCCCCGCGAACCACGTCTTGAAGCCGAGGGGGACCAGAAAGAGCGGGCGGTGGGCGGCGGCGAGCCGCCGGACGGTGGGGACGTCGAGGTGGTCGTAGTGGTCGTGAGAGATCACGACGACGTGGATCGCCGGCAGATCCTCGAGCCGGAGCCCGGGAGCCGTCACCCGCCGGGGTCCGGCCCAGGAGAGCGGGCTCGCCCGATCCGACCACTGAGGGTCGGTGAGCAGGTTCAGCCCGTCGAACTGGACGAGGAGGGTCGCGTGCCCGATCCAGGTGACCGTCGCCTGTCCCCGGTTGTCGCGCAGCGCGCGGCCGTCGTTGTCCACCCGGGGCAGGCTGGCCGACCGGGGCTGGAAGGCCAGCGCCCAGAAGCGCCGCGTGAGGAAGCGGGCGCGCACCCAGGAGCTCGGCCGGCTGTACGCGGGATTGAGGTTGCGGAAGCCGTGCTCCAGGTGGTGGGCGGGGGCACCCTCCTTGGGCCCGCCGGGGCCGGCGCAGCCAGCCACCAGGCCAGCCACCGGGAGTGTCAGGCCCAGGAGGAACGAGGGGAGCCGCCGGGTCACGCCATCGGATTATACCGTCGCGACTCGCGATTGAACGCGGACCGGGCGGCCGGGTATAGTTGGGGCCGTGACTCGCCTCCGGTTCGTCGCGGCGCTCCTGGTGCTGGCGCTCGGGCCCTTCGCCCCGGCCGACCGGGCGGCGGGCGCCGACGACTTGCCCATCGTCGACACGCATCTCCACTACAGCCGGAACGCCTGGGCCCAGTACGCGCCCGAGGCCGTGCTGGCGATTCTCGACCGCGCAGGCGTCCGGCGGGCGTTCGTGTCCAGCACCCCTGACGACGGAACGCTCCAGCTCCACCAGGCGGCGCCCGACCGCATCGTCCCGGTCCTCCGCCCGTACCGCGAGTCCGGGGACCTCGGAACCTGGCACGCGCACGCCGACGTGGTGGCCTACCTGGAGGAGCGCCTCCGCCGGGGCGTTCACCGCGGTATCGGCGAGTTCCACCTGTACGGTGACGACGCGCGATCCGTGGTGGTGCGCCAGGTCGCCGATCTCGCCCGGCAGCGCGGCCTGTTCCTCCACTGCCACTGCGACGCGGAGGCGGTGGAGATCCTCCTCGGGCTCGGCGCGGACCTGCGCGTCCTGTGGGCCCACGCCGGGATGTCCTCGGGGCCGGACGTCGTCGGGCGCCTGCTCGCCCGCCATTCGAATCTCTCCGTCGAGCTAGCCCTCCGCACCGACGTCGCGCCGGGTGGCCGACTCGATCCGGACTGGCGGGCGCTCTTCCTCCAGTACCCGGACCGCTTCATGGTGGGGACCGACACCTGGACGCCGTCGCGCTGGAACGACGTGCCGGCCGCCCAGGACGCGGTGCGGGTGTGGCTGCGCCAGCTCCCACCCGACGTCGCGGCCCGGATCGCCCGGGAGAACGCCGAGCGCCTCGCCGCCGGCAAGCCTTGAAAACATCGGGGGGGTCTTGGAAGATCCCCCCGAGGCTCCCCCTCGGAGGCCGCGGCCAAGCCGCGGCTCGAAGCGGAACGCCGCGGTCGCGCGGCCATAGGCAGTGGGTTGCGCGAGGCCGATGGGTGATCGGGAGCGCGGCGCCGGCGAGTTCTAAAGAGCGTGTGAAGCATTTGCGGGCCTTCCGGCTCCCCCTCCCCCTGGTGGGTGGGGGAGGGGGTTGGGGGGGGGGGAGGCGGGAGGCCCCGAAAGGACGGCCCATGCTCCGCTACGCGGCGAACCTGACGATGCTGTTCAACGACGTGCCGTTCCTCGAGCGCTTCGAGCGGGCGGCGGCCGCCGGGTTCCGGGCGGTGGAGTTCCTCTTCGCCCACAACGTGGACCAGGCCGGCGTCGAGCGGGAGCTCCACCGCCACGACCTGGAGCTGGTGCTCTTCGATCCCGAGGCCGGCGATTTCCCGGCCGGCGACCGGGGCTACCTGTGCGATCCCGGGCGGACCGATCACCTCCTGAAGACCATCGAGGAGGCCATCCTCACCGCCGGGCGGCTCGGTTGCCGGCGGCTGAACGTCCTGGCCGGCAACCGCATCGACGGGATCAGCGACGCCGACATGCGCCGGACGGTGGTCGGGAACCTCAAGCGGGCGGCGCCGCTCGCCCGGGCGGCTGGCATCACGCTGCTGATCGAGGCGCTGAACACCTGGGAGAGCCCTCGGTATTTCCTCGACCACTCGCGGCTCGGACTGGACCTCGTCCGCGAGGTCGGTGAGCCGAACGTCCGCTTCCAGTACGACTGCTACCACCTCCAGCGTATGGAGGGGCAGCTCATCGACGGCCTGACCAAGAACCTCGAATGGATCGGGCACGTCCAGATCGCCGACGTCCCGGGCCGTCACGAGCCCGGCACCGGCGAGATCCACTATCCGAACGTTCTCGGGGCCCTCGAGGCGTCCGGCTACGCGGGCTACGTGGGCCTCGAGTACCGCCCCTCCGCCAAGACGGAGGACTCGCTGGCCTGGCTGCCGCTCGGCGCCCGCGGGCGGCGCTGACGCCCCGCGCCGGGCCGGGCGCGGCTCCATGACCGGCCTCCTCCGGGACATCTTCCGCGCGTTCTGGCGGAACGACGGCTTCTTCCTCGCCGCCGGCCTGTCCTTCTACGTGGTCATCTGCGTGGTGCCGTTCGTGCTGATCCTCATCGCGCTCGGCGGCTTCCTCCTCTCGGACGAAACCGTCATCGAGGAGGTCGTCACCCAGCTCATGGCGATCCTGCCGGTCTACCAGTCGGACGTGGAGCAGATCCTGACCGGAGTGGCCAACGCTCGCCGCGTCTCCGGGCTCCTCGGCACCGCGATCCTGTTCGTCTTCGCCGCCCAGCTCTTCGCGGCCACCCGGTTCGTCCTGAACCGCCTCTTCGGCATGCGGGGGCGCACCTTCCTGTGGGGGATGGTGTTCGATCTCCTCATGATCGTCTCCCTCATCGCGCTCTTTTTCGTGACCATGGGGATCACGGCGGCGTTCGCCTGGATGCAGAGCCTGCTGGGCCTCTTCCGGCACGGCCGGCTGTTCGCGACGCTGTTCGCCTGGGCGGCGCTCTTCCTGGCCATCGTCACCGACACCGCCCTGTTCGTGGTCCTCTACCGCTTCGTGCCGGCCCGGCGCATCCGCTGGTCCAGCGTCCTGGTCGGCGGGGTGACCACGGCCGTCCTGTGGGAGGTCGCCAAGCAGCTCTTCCGCATCTACATCGAGCGGGCCGGCGTCTACAGCGCGATGTACGGATCGATCGGCGTGAGCATCGCGCTGATCATGTGGGTGTACTACTCGGCGAACGTCTTCGTGCTGGGCGCGGCCCTCATCCGGGTCCTGGAGGAGCGGCGGACGAAGCGCGTCGCGGTTTGACGGCCCGCTCGGGCGCTGCCTATAATCCGGCATCCCGACGCCCGTTGCCGGCTCGGGAGAGGGGGTGAGAGCCATGGACGAGGCGATTCGCCTGACGACCCTGTCCCACGGGGCCGGCTGAGCGTGCAAGCTCGGGCCCGAGGATCTGGCCCAGGTGCTGCGGCTGCTCCCGCCCGTCTCCGATCCGAACCTCCTGGTCGGGCCCGAGACATGCGACGACGCCGCGGTCTACCGGCTCACCGACGACCTGGCCCTGGTGCTGACCGTGGACTACTTCACCCCGATCGTCGACGACCCCTACGCCTTCGGCCAGATCGCCGCCGCCAACTCGCTCTCCGACGTCTACGCCATGGGCGGGCGGCCGATCGCCATGCTCTCCATCGTCGGGTTCCCACGGGACAAGCTCCCGCTGGGCATCCTGGGCGAGATCCTGAAGGGCGGCGCCGAGAAGGCACGGGAAGCCGGGGTGAGCGTGGTCGGCGGGCACAGCATCGACGACGCCGAGCCCAAGGTCGGCTACGCGGTGGCCGGGCTCGTCCACCCGGCCCGGGTCTGGAAGAACGTGGGGGCCCGGCCGGGTGACGCCCTCGTGCTGACCAAGCCGCTCGGGACCGGCATCATCTCGACCGCGATCAAGCAGGCGAAGGCGGCCCCGGCCACGATCGAGGCGGCGGTGCGGACGATGGCGACCCTCAACCGGGCCGCTGCCGAGGCCATCGCCCAGGTCGAGGTCCACGCCGTCACCGACGTGACCGGGTTCGGCCTCCTCGGCCATCTTCGCGAGATGACCGGCGGCTCGGGGGTGCGCGCCCGCCTCGAGGCCTCGCGGGTCCCGCTGCTGCCCGACGTCGTCAGCCTCGCCCAGGCCGGCCTGGTGCCGGGCGGCACCCGGCGCAACCTGAAATCGGTGGCGGAGGTCGTTCGCTGGGATGCCGCCATCGCCGAGCCGCTCCGCGCCGTGATCGGCGATGCGCAGACCTCGGGCGGACTCCTGGTGGCGACCCCGGCAGCCGCCGCGCTCCTCCGCGCGCTCGAGACCGCGGGCGTGAGCGGGGCGGCCTGCATCGGCGAGATCGTCGCCGAGGATCCCGCGGGGACCATCGAAGTCGCAGTCTGAGGAGGCGCCATGCTGCTCGACGGGAAGGTGGCGGTCGTGACGGGGGCCGGTCGTGGGATCGGCCGGGAGATCGCCCTCATGATGGCCGGCGCCGGGGCCCGGGTGGTCGTCAACGACTTCGGCGGCCGGGAGGACGGGACCGGTGGCGCCACCTTGCCGGCAGACGAGGTCGTGAAGGCGATCGAGGGGGCCGGAGGCCGGGCGGTCCCGAGCTACGAGTCGGTGGCGTCCATGGCGGGCGGCCAGCGCATCGTCGAGACGGCGCTGGACAGCTTCGGCCGCCTCGACATCGTCGTGAACAACGCCGGCGTGCTCCGGGACCGGATGATCTTCAACATGACCGAGGAGGAGTGGGACACCGTCATCGCGGTCCACCTCAAGGGGAGCTTCGCCGTCACCCGGGCGGCGGCACCCCGGTTCAAGGAGCAGCGTTGGGGTCGCTTCGTCAACATGACGTCCACCTCCGGGCTGGTCGGCAACATCGGGCAGGCGAACTATGCCGCGGCCAAGCTCGGCATCCTGGGCCTGACGCGGGTCACCGCCCTCGACATGGCCCGCTACAACGTGACCGCCAACTGCATCTCGCCGTTCGCCTGGACGCGGCTGATCGGCACGATCCCGACCGACACGCCGCAGCAGAAGGCACGGGTGGCCAAGCTCGAGAAGATGTCGCCCCGGGACATCGCGCCCCTGGCCGTCTACCTGGCCTCCGACGACGCGGCCGGCGTGTCCGGGCAGATCTTCGGCGTCCGCGGCAAGGAGATCTTCGTCTTCTCCCAGCCCCGACCGGTGCGCTCCATCCACCACGCCGAGGGCTGGACCCCCGAGCGACTCGCCGAGGTGCTCCCGGGCAGCCTGGGGCACCACCTGACGCCGCTCGAGACCTCCGGCCAGTACTTCGCCTATGATCCGCTCGTCTGAGAGCGTGTGAAGGGATGGGGTTCTCCGGCTCCCCCCTCCCCCCCGGCCAGAGGCCGAAGGCCGTCCATGAGTGGGGGAGGGGGGCCAAAGGCCGAAGGCCGTCGATGGATCGGGTGGGCGGGAGGTCCCGAACGCAGATCAACCGAAGGGGGGCCCGCCACGCCCTCACGGGCGGCTGACCTGCGGCCCGCCCGGGCCGAGCCGCGCGCGCCCCGCCTCCCCGGTCCTCGCCGCCTCGCGCTGAGCCTCCTGGCCCTGGCCGCCGCGGCCACGGCCGGAGCGGACGCCGTTGGCCTCCTGGTCACCGTGGGCGAGGTCGGCGACCGCGCGGCCGTCGTCTGGGTCCGGGCACCCGCGCCGGGGCCGGTGATCCTGCACGTCGGCCCGAGCGGGCGGCCGGGAGGGCGCCGGCAGATCCGAGACCAGGCGACGCCGGCGACCGACCTCACGGTCAAGCTGCGCGCCGAGGGACTCGCTCCCGCCACACGCCACGCTTACCGGGTGGAGGCCGCCGGGGAGGTGGTGGACGGGGAGTTCGTGACCGCCCCCGAGGCCAGCGCCACCCGCCCGCTCACGCTCGTGTGGAGCGGCGACCTCGGTGGCGCCGGGCGCTGCCGCTCACCTGGATCGGGCTACCCGATCTTCCGGGCGATGGCCGAGCGTCGGCCCGACGTCTTTCTTTTCGTCGGTGACACCATCTACGCCGACCATCGCTGTGGCGGGCCGGAAAACGTGCCGGGCGCCGACTTCCGCGCGGCCGATCTCCCCGGGTTCCGCGCCAAGCACCGCTACAACCGCGCCGATCCCGCCGTGCAGCGGTTCTTCCGGACGACGGCGGTGTGGGCGATCTGGGACGACCACGAGGTGCGGAACGACTTCGCGGGGCCCATCGAGCCGCTCATGCCCACCGGTCGACGGGCGTTCCTCGACTACTGGCCGATCCAGCCGCCGGCCGACGATCCGTTCCGGCTCTACCGGCGGCTCCGCTGGGGACGGCTCGTCGAGGGCTTCATCCTGGACACCCGGCAATACCGGAGCCCCAACGGCGTGTCCGACGGGCCGGGGAAGACGATGCTGGGCGAGGCGCAGCGGCAGTGGCTCCTGGCCGGGCTTCGTCGCTCGGACGCCGTCTGGAAGCTGGTGATCTCCAGCGTATCCCTCTCGATCCCGACGGGGCGGGTCGCGCGGGACAGCTGGGCGAACGGCAGCACCCACTTCACCCCCGCCGGCACGCCGACCGGCTTCGAGCACGAGCTCCTGCGAATCGTCGGTGAGCTGGCCGAGGGGCGGATCAGGAACGTGGTCTGGGTAGTGACCGACGTCCACCGGGCCGAGGTGATCCGTCACACGCCGCAGCCGGGGCTCGTCTTCCACGAGCTGGTCGCGGGACCGCTCTCTGCCGGAGCGGGTCGGCCCGGGGTCCTGGACGACACGCTGCGGCCCGCCCGGCTCTTCGGCGAGGGTGGCTACTACAACTTCGGGGAGCTCCGCGCGACCGCGGACGGGCTCGAGGTGCGGATCATCGACGTCGACGGCCGGGTTCGCTTCGAGACGACGCTCACGCCCGAGCGCTGACGCCCGAGCGAGTCCTCCCGCGCCTCAGTTCGGGACCTCCCGCCCACCCGATCCTTCGACGGCCTTCGGCCTTTGGCCCCCCTCCCCCACCCATGGACGGCCTTCGGCCTTTGGTCGGGGGGAGGGGGGAGCCGGAGGACCCCATTCCTTCACATATCTCTCAGCCGACGATGTCGGCCACCGTGACCGTGATGTCCAGAAAGCTGCTGGGCGTGACTTGCTCGCCGCGCGATCGGCGCTGTAGATCTCGATACCCGTCCGGGGAGGGCGTCCGGTGGATCTCGATCTCGCCGCCGTCGAGATCGACGAGCCAGTACTCCACGATGCCCGCTCGGCCGTACAGTCGAGCCTTGACGGTCCGGTCGTAGACGAGGGACGTCTCGGCCACCTCGACGAGCAGCAGCACGTCGTCGGGTCCCGCATCGGCGTTCCGGTAGAAGTCCGGCCGGGGCTTCAGGAGAAGAAGGTCCGGCTGAGGCTCGGACTGGCGGTTCAACCGGACCGCGCCCTGGATCCTGACGATCGCCCGGTCACCACAGCCCAGCGTGAAGCGCCGGTTGAGATAGTCGACCGCGGCCATGTGGCGGCGCCCGATGGGTGTCATCTCGACGATCTCCCCCTCGATCAGCTCGACCCGGTCATCTTCGTGGAGAATGCCGGTCGCAGCCATCCGGTGGTACTCGTCGACGCTGAAGCGACGCCGCTGGACCTCGACGATCATCGCGAGCCTCCACGCGTATTCTAGCGCGAGATCCCTCGGCGGCGGCGCCGCTCGGCCCCCGAACGGGCCTCCGGCCCGCGGCTCCGCCAGGCCCAGACCGGCCAGGCTGCCAGGCCCAGCACCGTGAGGGCGACGCCGGCCCACTCGACGGCGCCCTCGGCGTACACCAGCTCGGCCTCGAACACGTCCAGCGGCACGCGGAACTCGAGCAGCCCCCAGGCGTCGGCCCGTGTCTCGAGGCGCCCGTGGCTGCTCTTCGCCTGCCAGAGCGGGTAGGCCGCGATGCCCGTCTTGACCCACACGCCGCCCGAAGGCGGGACGAGCACCCGGTACCGCCGGTGGGTGATCCGCTCCACCTGGGGCCAGGGACGATCGCGCCGCTCGAAGAGGGTGAAGCCGGCCACCGTCCGCGCCGCCGCGTACCGCTCGTCCAGGAACGGCGTCCGGCCGGCGTCCGCCGCCGGAACGACGACGGTCGCGATCCGCAGCGGGCGAGCGAGCGTCTCGAACGCCTCGGAGGAGAGCCGGCCGAGCGGCTGGCCGAGGAGGCGCTGGCCGTCGAGCTGCTCGGCCAGGAAGCCGACGCGCGGCGAGAGGGCGGTGGCGCCCGTGTAGAAGCGCGCCGCGAGCGGGGAGGGATGCGTGTAGGTTCCGTGGACGATCTCGCGGCCGGCAAACCGGGGGGCGAGACTCAGGACGTGGCTGTGCGGAGCGTACCAGGCGGGATCCTCGTCGAGGCGCAGGGAGGAGGTGAGGAACAGGACGCGGTCCGTCCCGCGGAGGGCGCCCCAGAGCCGGGGCAGGTCGCGAGCGGTGCTGATCTCGTCCAGGTGCGGCCAGAGTCGCGCGCGCTCCCACGGCCAGAGGGTCAGCGTCGGCTCGCCGCGGGTGCCATTCGGAGCGAGCACGAGGAGGGCGACGGCGGCCAGCGCCGCCGCTGGGCGCGCGAGCCCCGATGGCCGCCGGGCCGTGAGCCGCGCGACGAGGCTTCCCACCCCCAGGCTGGCGGCCCAGAGGGTCGCGAACACCAGCCCATCGGTGAGGCGCGCCGGCTCGATCGCGGACCAGCCGCGCCGGAACAGCGCGGCGTCGGCGCTGACGACGACCAGCAGCGCCAGCGGCAGCACGGCCACCAGCGCGACGAACGGCCGCCGCCGCGCGAGCACGGCTCCCCAGGCGAGGACCACACACGGAGCCAGCGCGATCAGGACGGGGCGGCGAGCGAGGTCGGCGGCGAGCCGGCCCAGGTCGGCCTCGCCCCACGCGAGCGGCACCACCCAGCCGGGGCGCGCCACGAACGGAAGCGCCCAGAAGGCGCAGAGCGCCAGCCCGAGGACGACGACCGCCAGGACGTCGCCGAGCGTCCGGCGGCGAGGTCGGACCGCGAGCGCGAGGAGCGCCGCGCAGGTCAGGAGGGCGGCCATCGCCGGCGCGCCGGACGGGTGGGCGAGGATCACGGCGGCAGCGAGGACGGGCGCCCAGATCGGTGGGCGCCCGCTGTCCAGCCAGGGCCGCAGCGCGAGCAGGAGCAAGGGAAGCAGCCCGAGCGAGAGCCGACTCGTCAGGATGCCCCACCGGAGGCTCTCCTCGACGCCGCCGCGGAGGCCGGCCGAGAGCGTAAGCGCCAGGAACGCCGGGGGCAGGGCGAGCCACGCGTCGTCGAGGAGGCGCGCGAGCAGGAGGAACGTCCCGACGGCGGGAAGCAGAAGGACGAAGCCGCACAGGATCTGGTACACCGCCTCGACCGGGAGCTGCCAGAGGCTCAGCAGGCGGATCGCCGCCCCGGCGAGGGCAAAGCCAGGCGGGTAGAATTGAAGCTCGGGGTAGCCGCCCCACCAGTCGGGGTTCCAGTCCGCCGTCCAGCGGCCGTCGGGGAGGCTGCGGTCGAGCGCGTGCCAGAGCCGGAAGAGCTGGCCCGGGTGGTCGTCGAAGGCCGGAACGCCGCCGCCGAAAGCTCGGAGCGCAAAGGCAGCGCCGTAGGTGACGAGGAGGAGGCCCGGCAGCAGGCGTCGCACGCGCTCCGATCTTAGCAGGCGCTCCCGCGTTGCGGTCAGTTCGGGACCTCCCTCCTACCCCCCCAACCCCCCTCCCCCACCCACCGGGGGGAGGGGGGAGTCGGAGGCCCCCTTGATTCACAGGCTCTCAGATCGCGAGGGGAAGCTGGGCCGGCGCCGGCATCGGGGCGAGCGGCCGCGCCCGCCGATCCGCGATCCCGTGCCGCGCGCGCAGCTCGGCGATCTGCCGGCGGATGGGCTCGGACTCCGTGGCCGCGAGGTAGGCCCGCCCGCGATACAGCCGCTCGTACCGTTCCAGCTCGGCCGGCCAGTCGCGGGCCAAGTGGTCGAGAAAGTGCTCCCGCGTGCCGGGACGAAGGTACAGGAGGTTGGCCCAGAGATGGGTGGCGCCCGCGTCGCGAGCCGCGCGCACGACCTCCTCGAGCTGCTCCGGCCGGTCCGAGAGCCCGGGAAGGATCGGCGCGACCCCGACGCCGGCCTTGACCCCGGCATCGACCAGGCGACGCACCGCCCGGAGCCGCTGGCGGGGCGGCGGGGTGCCCGGCTCGGTCGTGCGCCAGACCCGCTCGTCGAGGGTCGGCACGGAGAGATTCACCGACACCTCCGCTCGCCGCGACGCCTCCTGGAGGACGTCGATGTCGCGAACGATCAGGGGCCCCCGGGTGATGACGCTGAACGGGTTCCGGGCCGCCGTGAGTACCTGGAGGCACCGCCGCGTCAGCCGGTAGCGGCCCTCAGCCGGCTGGTAGGGGTCGGTGGCGGCGCCGATCGCGATCAGCTCACCCTGCCACGTGCGCCGGGCCAGCTCGAGACGGAGAACCTCGGCGATGTTGACCTTGACCCGGATGGACCGGCCGTAGCGGTCGTCAGCGGGGCGCTCGGCCCTCAGCTCGAAGGCCCGGACGTAACAGAAGGTGCAGCGATGCTCGCAGCCCATGTAGGGGTTGAGGGACCACTTGAAGTCCATCCCGGTAACCGGGTTGAGCGCCCTCCGGCAGGGCTCCTCACGATAGGTGACCGGCATGGGCGGAATATACCATACACCTGATGATGTGGCACTAGTGCCGTTCCAACTACATGAGCCAAAATGGGCAAGCAATTCTTGAAGCACGGACTCGCCGCATTCCCCGAACAACACTAGCTGGAGCAAGTTGGAACGGCACTAGCCCGAGACCTGGACACGACGCAACGGCCAGACCACGACGTCGAGCCGCCGGGCGAAGTGTAGCAGGGGCGGGTCGGGCGGTTGGTCGAGGCCGGCGGCCGCCGCCAGGGTGTTCCGCTCGATGGTCGCCACGCCGGGCTGGAGCGGCCAGGGCGCGTGGTGGATCTCGGCGCGGCAGAGCCGGCCGTCGGGGACGGGAGCGTAGAGGCAGTAGCGCTCGGTGAGGAAGTGGTCGAGGGAGCCCGGACGGGAGCCAACCACGGGTCCGGCGGGACCGTAGCGGGCGACCAGCTCGGCCGGTCGGCCCCGCCGGTCGGTGCGGCGGCTCGAGTAGTGAACGCCCTCGCCCTCGGCGCGGACCGCCATGCGGGCGCGGTAGTAGGGGAGATGGTAGGTGAGACGGGCCGCCTCCACCGCCAGCCGGCTGGCGGCGTCGAGGCTGAAGAACAGCACGCCGGGCTTCCCCCCGGCGGTCACGTAGGTCCGGACGTTCAGCTCGGCGAAGGCCGACAGCCCGGGGAGGGACGGCACGCCGCGTAGCGTCACCCCCGACATGTGGAACGGCACGACGCCGAGCCACGCCCGGCCGTCGAAGCAGTCCACGGTGAGGGAGGGCGGGATCCACGGCCGGAGCGCCGCCGGGTCCAGCGGCCAGTGGGCGAAGAGCAGATCGTGCCACGTCTGCCGCATGATCCAGGGCCCCGGTGGGAGTGGCCACGGTCGGTGATCGGCCGGCGGAAGCATCCTGCGTGCGATGCTACGCTGCGGGACCAAGCCCCGCAACGGCGGAGGGTTCCTTGACGCGCGCGCCGCGGGCGTGTTACACGTTCTAGAACGTCGTTGGGGCTCAAACCCCCACTGCAAGGAGGAGCAAGTCCATGCAGAAGGTCAAAGGCCTGAAGTGCCGCGAGTGTGCCCGTGGCTACCCCATTGCTCCCCTCCACGTCTGCGAGTTCTGCTTCGGTCCGCTGGAGGTGGACTACCACTACGAGGCGCTGCGGGGCCTCGTCACGCGGGAGCGGATTGCCGCCGGCCCTCCGAGCATCTGGCGGTACCAGGATCTGCTTCCCATCGACGGGGAGGCGGCGGTCGGCCACCACGTGGGGTTCACGCCGCTCGTGCGGGCGCGGAACCTGGCCGAGGAGCTCGGCGTCCGGGAGCTGTACGTCAAGAACGACTCGGTGTGTCACCCGACGTGGTCCTTCAAGGACCGGGTGGTGGCGGTCGCCGTCACCAAGGCCCGGGAGTTCGGCTTCGAGACCGTCGCCTGCGCCTCGACCGGCAACCTCGCCAACTCGGTGGCGGCCCATGCGGCCGAGGCGCGCCTGCGGTCCTTCATCTTCATCCCGGTCGACCTCGAGCCGGGGAAGGTCCTGGGCACCCTCGTCTACGCGCCGGTCCTGATCGCCGTCGAGGGAACCTACGACGAGGTGAACCGCCTCTGCTCGGAGGTCGCCGACAAGTACCGCTGGGCCTTCGCCAACATCAACATCCGGCCCTTCTACGCCGAGGGGTCGAAGACCTACGGCTACGAGATCGCCGAGCAGCTCGGCTGGCGCGCGCCCGCGCACGTCGTCGTGCCATGCGCGGGCGGTTCCCTGATCACCAAGATCTGGAAGGCGCTGAAGGAATTCCAGATGCTCGGCCTCATCGACGCGGTGCCCACCCGGATGCACGCCGCTCAGGCCCTGGGCTGCGGGCCCATCGTCACCATGATCAAGCAGAACTCGGAGGTCCTCGTTCCCGTCCGACCGAACACCATCGCCAAGTCGCTGGCCATCGGCAACCCCGCCGACGGCTACTACGCCTACCGCGCGGTGAAGGACTCGGGCGGCGCCGCCGAGCACGCCACCGACGACGAGATCCTGGACGGCATCACGCTGCTGGCCCGCACCGAGGGCATCTTCACCGAGACCGCGGGCGGTGTCACGGTGGCCGCCACCCGGAAGCTCATCGAGCAGGGCGTGATCCCGCGCGACGAGTCGATCGTCGTCTGCATCACCGGCAACGGGCTCAAGACCGCGGAGGTCGTCGGCCCGCGGCTGGCCCAGGCGGTGCGGATCCGGCCCAGCCTGTCGGCCTTCGACCGGGCGCTCTCGGACTTGAAGAGCCTCACGAAGGCCTGACCATCCAGGAGGTTCGAGCATGCCAGTCCTGGTGCGAATCCCGACGCCTCTCCGGCGAGTGACCAACGGCGCCGGCGAGGTGCACGCGAAGGCGAAGGACGTCGCCGAGCTGATCGACGACCTCGAGCGCCAGTTCCCCGGCCTCCGGGAGCGGCTGGTCGAGGAGTCGGGGGAGCTGCGGCGCTTCATCAACATCTACGTCAACGAGGAGGACATCCGGTTCCTGGCCGGGAAGGGGACCGGGCTGAAGGACGGGGACGAGGTCTCCATCGTCCCGGCGATCGCGGGGGGCCGGTAGAAGGACGGCATCGTATGGCCAAGATGCGGATCCACCTGACGTTCCCCCCCGAGCAGATCCAGGATCCCGTCATCTACCTGCTCGGCCGGGACTTCAACCTCGTGACGAACATCCGGCGGGCCGACGTGACGGCAACCCACGGCTGGGTGGCGCTCGAGATCGAGGGGCGCCAGGACGACCTCGAGCGCGGGGTGGCCTGGTTGAGGGAGAAGGGCCTGCAGGTCGATCCCATCGAGAAGGACGTCATCGCTCCGTGACCGGGCCGATGCCCGTCGCCCCGCGGCGTCCTCGGTCGTCGGCGACCCTCCCGCAAGGGAGCGACGCCCGGAGGGCCGAAGGCCCGGAGCGTCGTGACCAGGCGGTCAGTTGCGGCATACGCCTCGGGTCCCCTCCTCCCTGCGTCCTTCGGACGGCCTTCGGCCTTTCGGCGGGGCTCGGGCCTCGGCCCGGTCACGCCCCGACGCCACCCTGAGCATTGGCCGGTAGTTTGACCGGTGAGCAGGTGCGCCGGTACAGCCGGCAGCTGCTCCTCGACGAGGTCGGGGCAGCGGGACAGGCCCGACTCGCGGCCTCCCGCGTCCTCGTGGTCGGCGCCGGCGGGCTGGGCTCGCCGGCCGCGCTGTACCTGGCCGGGGCCGGCGTCGGCACGCTGGGCCTCGCCGACGACGACGCCGTCGAGTTGTCAAACCTCCACCGGCAGATCCTTCACGGGAGCAAGGACCTCGAGCGCCCCAAGGTCCATTCGGGCCAGGCGCGCCTCGAGGAGCTGAACCCGGACGTCGCGGTCGTTCCCCATCGCCTGCGGCTGGGAGTGGACAACGTCCGGGCGGTGATCGGTCGCTACGACGTCGTCGTCGAGGGCTCGGACAACGTCGAGACCAAGCTCGCTGTCAACGACGCCTGCGTCGCCCTCGCCCGGCCGCTGGTGCTCGGCGCGGTGGTCGCCTGGGAGGGCCAGCTCCTGGTGGTGCGTCCGGGCGAGACCGCCTGCTACCGCTGCGTGGTCCGGGGCGTCCCGCCGGCGGGCGCCGTGGCGAGCTGCGCCTCGGCCGGGATCCTGGGTCCGGTGGCGGGCGTCGTCGGGAGCCTGCAGGCGATCGAAGCCCTGAAGCTCTGCCTGGGGCTGGGCACGGCGGTCACCGGACGGCTCCTCCTCTACGATGGCCGGCGCGCCGAGTTGACGGGGGTGACCGCGCACCGCGACCCCGGCTGTCCCGCATGCACTGCGAACGTGTGATGGAATCGCGGTCTCCGGCTCCCCCCTCCCCCCGGTGGGTGGGGGAGGGGGGTTGGGGGGGTAGGCGGGAGGTCCCCGAATGACAGCACGGACGATCTCGAAGCGGGTCCAGGGCTTCACCGAGTCGGTGATCCGGGAGATGACCCGGGTCAACGCCGAGTACGGCGGCGTCAACCTGGCCCAGGGCTTTCCCAACTTCCCGCCGCCGAAGGAGCTGGTCGAGGCGGCCCACCGGGCGATCGACGGCGACTTCCACCAGTACGCGATCACCTGGGGGGCGCGGAACCTGCGCGAGGCGGTCGCGGCGAAGTTCGAGCGGTTCTACGGGAAGCCGGTGGACCCCGAGCGCCAGGTGACGGTCTGCTGCGGCTCCACCGAGGCCATGCTCGCCACGCTCCTGGCGGTGCTCGACCCCGGCGACGAGATCATCATCTTCGAGCCCTTCTACGAGAACTACGGGCCGGGCGCCATCATCTCGGGCGCGAAGCCGGTCTACGTGCCGCTGGAGCCCCCCGACTTCTCGTTCGACCCCGCGCGGCTGCGCCGCGCCTTCGGCCCCCGGACCCGCGCGATCGTGTTCAACAGCCCGAACAACCCGACCGGGAAGGTGTTCTCGCTCCCCGAGCTGGAGACGATCGCGGCCCTGTGCCAGGAGCACGACGTCCTCGCCATCACCGACGAGATCTACGAGCACATCGTCTTCGACGGCGAGCGTCACGTCCCGATCGCCACCCTGCCCGGAATGTGGGAGCGCACGATCACGATCTCGGGTGCCTCCAAGTCCTACTCGGTGACCGGCTGGCGCATCGGCTACACGATCAGCCCGCCCGACCTCGCGGTGGGGATCCGGCGCGCCCACGACTTCGTGACCGTCGGGGCCCCGGCGCCGCTCCAGGAAGCGGCGGTGACCGCGCTCACGCTCCCCGATTCCTACTACGTCGCCTTGCGGGAAGGCTACCAGGCGCGTCGCGACCTCCTCCTGCCCTTGCTCGAGAAGGCGGGCTTCCGGACCTTCACGCCGCGCGGCGCCTACTACATCCTCACGGAGTGCGCGCACTTCCTCGAGCGCTTCGGGCTGCCCGACGACACGGCCTTCGCCATGTACCTGATCAAGGAGATCGGCGTGGCGACGGTGCCCGGCTCCTCCTTCTACGCGCATCCCGAGCTGGGGCGAACGAAGATCCGCTTCTGCTTCCCAAAGACCGATGACGTGCTGCTGGACGCCGGTCGCCGCCTCCAAGCGCTTGCCCGTTAGTTCTCGGGGCGGGGTCGAGGAGCGAGCAGCGCCCACAGGCCGAAGGCCGTGGCCGAAGGACGCAGGGAGTCGCCGACCGCAGGCGTACTCCGAGTACGCCGAGGATCGGCGACGACCCCAAAGGCCGAAGGCCGTCCGAACGACGACCAGAGGTCGGGACGGACGCCCGCAGGCCGAAGGCTGTCCGATCGACGCAGGCCGACCGCGTCACGACCGAGATGAACATTGCGACGCTCCTCGGCCCCCCCCGCTAGACCGTGAGCGACCCGGCGCCGCTGCGGCTGGCAGCCCGCGCCATCCTCGACGCCGCCATCGCCGCCGGCGATGCCCGCCGGCTCGTCCGGGCCGCTGTCGGGCTCGACGGCTCGCGCCTCACGGCGGCCGATCGGCGCTTCGACCTCGATCGCCTGCGCCGAATCGTCGTCGTGGGGGCAGGGAAGGCGTCGGGCGAGATGGCGCGCGCCGTGGAGGAGTCGCTCGGGGGCCGGGTCTCCGAGGGGCTGGTCGCGGTCCAGCACGCCGGGACCGCCCGGCCGGGTCGGGTCCGCCTCGTCGAGGCCGGTCATCCGATCCCGGACGAGCGTGGCCGGGCGGCGGCCGAGGAAATCCTGCGGCTCGTGAAGAGCGCCGGCGCCGAGGATTTGGTGCTCTGCCTCATTTCCGGCGGGGGGTCGGCGCTCCTGCCGCTGCCGGTGCCCGGCGTGAGCCTGGCGGAGAAGCAGGCCGTGACCCGCCTCCTCCTCGAGGCGGGCGCGACCATCAACGAGCTGAATGCGGTGCGGAAGCACCTGTCCGCGCTCAAGGGCGGCCAGCTCGCCCGGGCCGCGGCCCCGGCGCCGGTGGTGGCGCTCCTCCTTTCCGACGTCATCGGTGATCCCCTGGACGTGATCGCCTCGGGCCCCACGGCGCCCGACCCCACCACCTTCGCCGACGCCCTGGCCGTCCTCGACCGGTTCCGCCTCCGGGAGCGGGTGCCCGAGTCCGCCCGGCGCCACCTGGAGGCGGGGGCGGCCGGGGCCGTCCCGGAGACGCCGAAGCCCGGGGACCCGGTCTTCGCCTCCGTGACCAACCGCGTCATCGGCAACAACGGGCTGGTGGTCGAGGCGGCGCTCGACGCAGCGCGGCGGCTGGGATATCCGCCGCTTCTCCTCACGCGCCAGCTCCAGGGAGAGGCGCGGGAGGTTGCCCGGGTCGTCGCCGCCGTCCTCGGCGAGGCCGCCGGGTCCGGGCGGCCCGTGGGCCCACCCGCCTGTCTCGTGGCCGCCGGCGAGACGACGGTCACGGTGCGGGGCCCGGGCAAAGGCGGACGCTGCCAGGAGTTCTGCCTTGCGCTCGCGCCGGCGGTGGCCGCCCTGCCGGGCGTCGTGGTGCTCGCCGCCGGCACCGACGGGAGCGACGGGCCCACCGACGCCGCCGGTGCCCTCGTCGACTGGACGACGATCGAGCGCGCCCGCGCCGCCCAGCTGGACCCCCGCGCCGCCCTCGCCGCCAACGACGCCTACCACTTCTTCGCGACGCTGGGGGATCTCGTCGTGACCGGGCCGACCGGGACGAATCTGCTCGACCTCTACCTGGCCCTCGTGGTCTCTCCGGCCCGGTGAGCCTCCGGTGAGGCGCTGCCTAAGGGTTGGGCGGCGAGGTGTTCGCCCCTTGTTCGTCGGGCGCTTGCTTCCGTTTCCCACCAAGTTATCCACGGGCGGCGCACCGAAACGGTGGACAGGGCGCTCCCCTTCCCACGTCCCAAACGGGAACCCCGGACTCCGGTCGGACGCAGCGTTCTGTTGACGTGTTCTCCCTCCGGGCCTACAGTCACAGGCGAGGGGCCCAAGCCGCGTGGGCGGTCGGGATGGCGACGGCTTCGGGCCTGGGCGGGAGCGGCGTGCATCACCTCGCGCATCGATTCGTGTTTCGATACGGCCTGGCGGTCTTCGCGGCCGGTGTTGTGACCTGGTGCCGGGTTGCGCTCGAGCCCGCCACGGGAGGCCTCTCCACCCTTCTCCTCGGCGCCACGGCGATCCTCGTCGTGAGCTGGGTGGCGGCCGTCGGTCCGGGCATCCTGGCGACCGCGCTGATCGGTCTCGTCTGCTATCCCGTCGTGCCGCCGGTGTCGCTGGCGTTCTTCCTGGTCCACGCCGTCTTCATCAACCTCCTGGTCGCCGCCCGATCCGGCGAGCGCCGGCACCGCGAGGCGGCGCTGTCGTCGCTTCGCTGGCACGCGGAGGAGGCGCGCCAGAACGAGCGACGCATCGTCGACCTGAACCGGGACCTCCAGCGCCGGCTGGACGAGCGGAACGCGCTCGTGCTGCGCGAGCAGGCGCAGCGGCTCGACGCCGAGCGGCGGCACCGGGACGCCCGGCTGCTCGCCGACGTGGCGCGGAGCGTGAACGACTCGCTCGACCTCGATCGGATGCTGCCGCCCGTCGCCGCGGCGGCGCGCGAGCTGAGCGAGAGCGACACGGCCCGCCTCGCGCTCCGGCGTTCGGAATCCGAGGCGCTGACCTTCCGGCACTGCGTGGGCATCCGGTATGTCTACGGCGGGATCCGCCTCGAGCCCGACCAGGGAGTGGCCGGGAAGGTGATCGCGACGGGGCGGGCGTACCGGGTCGCCGACGTCTCGCGGGATCCCGGGGTGGGCGCCGATCCTCTCTGGCCGAGCGCCGAGGAGGAGCCGGGGGCCGCGCTCGTCGTTCCCATCCGGATCGGACACCGGGTGGAGGGTCTCCTGTGCGTGGATCGACGATCCACCCGCGCCTTCACCGACGAGGACGAAGCCAACCTCCTGCGGCTGGCCGATCTCGCCGGGATCGCCCTCCGCAACCTGCAGCTCCTGGCCGGGGAGCAGTCGGCCCGCGCGGAAGCCGAGGCGGCCAGCCGGGCCAAGGACGAGTTCCTCGCCATGCTCGGTCACGAGCTGAGGAATCCCCTGGGCG
>CAVPSB010000008.1:0-15392 GCA_963708025.1 uncultured Candidatus Rokubacteria bacterium
TGCTGATCCGCTATACCGGCAAGCAAACGGCCAAATCCGGCCGGGTGTTCAAGGGGTTCGACGTGTTCGTGGCCGACGGAGATGCCCTCATCCCGCCGGATGCGAACCCGACGGTCCCCGCCTGAGTGAAGGAACCCTTGCATGGCCTCGGCGATGCTCGTCTCCGCGACCCGGGCCCGCGATCGAGCCCGATTCTACACGATCCAGGGCCGGCAGTTCCCGTCGGTGACGACAATCCTCGAGGTGATCGCCAAGCCCGCGCTGGGTCCGTGGTACGCGAAGGAAGAGCGGCGCTACTTTGAGGCCGCGATGCTCGAGGTGCTGTCGAAGCCGGGGGCCCGCGATCCGGAATACGTGCTGGCCGCGGTGGTCGACGCGGTGAGCGGCGTCAAGGCCGCGGATCGCGCGAAGCAGCAGGCGGCCACGATCGGGACGGCCGTCCACGCTGGGATCGAGTGGCATCTGCGCACGCAACTCGGCGAGGACGCCGGGCCGCCGCCGTACCTGCCCGAGGCCGCCCTGTGGGCGCTGGAGAGCTGGAAAGACTGGGCGAAGGCCGTGAGCCTCGAGCCGCTGGCCATCGAGCGCATCGTCTACTGTGACGACTGCGGCTATGCGGGCACGCTGGATCTCTATGCGCGGGTGAACGGTCGGCTGACGGTCCTGGACTGGAAGACCGGGCGCGCGATCTACCCTGAGGCCTTTCTCCAGAATGTGGCCTACCGTCACGCGGCGGCCGGCCTCGCCCTGGTGGCCGAGCAGGGGCTGATCGTCCGCCTCCCGAAGGTGCTGGATGACCCCGCGTGGGAGGCGATGCCAGTCCCGGAGACCATCGCCCACGAGGACTTCCTGGCGGCGCTTCGGCTCTGGCAGTGGCAGCGGCGAATCGAGGGGAAGCCGATTGGCCGGTGACGCACCGCCGGATGCCTCGGGTGACTCGGCGATCGAGCGGTTCCTGGCCGAATTCGTCGGGGCTGACCGTGCCCAGGCCGTCCACTGGGCGCTGCAGGCCCTCCGGACGCGCGTCGAACCCGACCGCGTGTGGATGTGCGAGCTCGCCTGGGAGGTCCACACCCGGGGGTACTGGAGCCAGGTGCGCCGTCCCGATGGGACCGCCTACGAGAGCGAGGAGACCTACTTCCGGGATGTGCTCAGCGTCAGTTCCTGGCGGACGGCGTACAAGCGTCTGGCCATCGGCCGCATGCTCCAGGCGTTCCCGGAGCCCGCGCGGGGGGCGGTGCGCGCCGCGGTGGCCCAAGTCGGCCTCGCGAAGGCGGCGGTGATGGTGCCGGCGATCGAGCGGGCGGGGGAGTGGCAGACGTGGGTCGACCTGGCCCGACATCTGGCGTACCCGGTGCTCCAGGCGCGGGTGTCGGCCGCGTTGGAGGCGCTGCCGCGAGGCCGGGAGCCGAGCCCCCCAGGGGAACAGTTCCGGCGGGCGATCTTCAGCGCGATGCCGGACATCGACGCCATGGAGGTCGTGGAGCGGTTCTTTGCCGTCGGCACCAAGGTCGTCGGGACGGCGCATCCGGTCGCGATCTTTCTGGCGGGCTGCCGGGAGTGCTTGGCGGAGTGGGAAGTGCAGCGCACAGGGACGACCGCTCCCGAGTTGGCGCGCGCGAGCCGCGGCGACGCCGAACGGATCGGGACGCGTCGGGAGCCCAGAGGGGTCGACCAACGGCCGGCCGGCCCACGGGCCAGGGGTTTGCCCACGTGGGCAAAACGGGCACGGAGCCGGAGCGGGGCCGATGCTGAAGCGACGCGTACGGGTTGGGGCGGCCGCCCGTCGCCGGGTCGTCGCCGGCGGCCCACGCGCCATCGGACGGCCCGCGGCGACCCGGGCCGAGTGGGCCGAGATCCGGGTCCAGGTATTGGCCCGGGCGTCGTGGACCTGTCAGGCGTGCGGGGTCTGGGGCCGCCGCCTGGATGTGCACCATGTGATCAAGCGGGCCCGGGGCGGCTCCGACTTCGACCTCGACCAGCTGGTCGCGTTGTGCCGCGCCTGCCATGAGCAAACGGACGCCCCCTCCGACCGCGGGCGCCTGGTCGTCACACCGCTCGGGGGCGGGCAGTTCACGTGCGAGGTCGTGCAGCGGGCGGCGAAATGGGTGACGCCATCGTGACGTCGCCGGTTCGGGTGGCGGCGGTTTGCCCATGTGGGCAAAACCGGCACCGCGGTGGACCGTGGCCAGGCTGAGGCGACGCGCGGGCGGATCGGCGCCGCGGTCCGGCCTCGCGACCCGTGATCCGCGAGGTCGGGTTGGTCCGCGCCCACGGGCTTGCCAAGCCGGGCTGGTTTGGGGTTGCCGGCGGGACGTCCCCCATGGGGTCAAGCGGGCCCAGGGCGGGTCGGACGGCGATCTGGACCGGCGGGTTGCCCTCTGCCGTCCCTGCCCCGAACAGACGGAGGCCCCGTTTGCGCGAGGGCGCCTCATCATCGACCCGGTGGGCGGCCGGCCCTTCACGTTCGCGGTGGGGCGCCCAGCCAACAGGAGGAGTGCGGAATGAGCGACCCGGGAGCGAGGTGGGTCAGCCTGGCCGTGCACGCCGGCGAGCGGGACGGAGCGAGCCGGGCTGCGCACCGCGCGCCGGCAGGCGTCGACGACGAGGTCGCCGGACGCGAACAGGGCTTCGACCTCGTCGAGGCGGACCGGGCGGACCACCCCGCCGCGGATCAGGCGCGCCGAGGGCGCCGACAGGGCACGCCGGACCCGGCCGATCTCGGCGACCAGGGCCGGGATGCCGGCGGCGAGGGCGGCGGCGTGGGCGCGGCCGAGCGCGGTGGCCGCGTCCGTGACCCGGACGCGGCGGAGCGCGAGAGCTCGGCGCGGGCCACGAGCGGCGGCGGCACGCCGGCGGCGTCGACGTCGACTACGGCGAGCGTCTGCTCGGCGGCCTCGAGCTCGCCGACGAGGAGCTGGCGGCGGGCGCCGACGAGGCGGGCGTAGAGAGCATTCGCGCGATCACCCAGCGCATCGAGCGCCCGCGCGGCCGCGTCGAGCGCGCGCACCGGCCCGCTCAGGTCACGCGCGGCGAGGGCGACCTCCGCCTCGGCGACCTGGCAGCGCGCTTGGGCGAGGCGCTCGCGGATGCCGAAGCCGCGGGCGGCGCGCTGGAGGAGCTTGCGCGCTCGGTCGTAGTCGCCGAGCTGGGCCATGGCGATGCCGCGCAGGGCGAGGGCCGGCGGGTCGTCGCGCAGCGCGACGCGTTTGAGGGCGCCGAGGGGATCACCGGCCGCCAGCGCGCGCGGCCGAGGCGACGAGGGAGTCCATGTGTGGGAGGATACATGTCGATCCAGCACGGCGTGGTGTCCCCGACGGGCCACGCCTCCGGCGGACTTCTCGCGCGAGTGTACGTTCTGCTTCAACCCGATGGGTTCACGCGGTGATCAGGACCGTACCGCAGCGTTACCCATGCACTGGTGAGACGTGAGAAATCTCGTTTCGGGGAATGCCTTCCGATACGGTCCCCGCCAGCACGGGGGCCGTCCGTGAACCGGATGTGAATTCAGTCAGATGGTCGTGCTGACTTGGCCACCGCCCGAGACACCACTGCCCGCCGCGAGCGTGCGGCGCGAGCCATCAGGGGGACCGGGGCGGCGGATCATCCCCGGCACGGGCCTCGGCCAGGTCGTTCCAGACACGTTGGTCGACGAGCTGACCGTCCCGCACGGTGAAACGGTCGACGAATCGGATTCCGGAGAACGGACTGCCGTCGAGCCACTCTCCCGCGAGCGTCCCGTAGCAGTACACGGCGACCCCATCGTCGCCCGGCGCCTCGTCGAACCGCTCGTAGATCTTCCTGGCGAATCGGTAGCGCTGCCGGGCCCACTCGACCAGCTCCCCGAGTCCAGAGAAGGTCCGATCCCCGGGAAAGGTCATGCGGAAGCCCTCCGCCAGCATCGCCTGGGCCCCCTCCAGGTCCCGCATCTCGACCGCGCGAAGAAAACCCCGCACGAGCTCCGTGGGAGCGAGTGCGTTCGGGTCCCTGGCGCCGAGCACCGCCGGCCGGCGCGCGGCGGCGGCCGCACCGAGACCCACGACGACATCCGCCGGCCGGAGGCCGAGTACGTGCCCGACCGCCCCGGCCAGGCTGAGGGCGAGCCCATCCTGGAGCTGCCGCTCGGACAGCCCCGTCAGGGTCACGGTGACGACCGTCATGAGTACTTGGCCCGCGCGTCCTCCGGCACGCCGTAGGACTCCTCGAGCCGCTGCACCTCGGTCATGCCGAGCAGGTCGAAGAACTCCGTGAAGGACGCCACCTCGCCGACGAGGCCAGCGACGGAGCCGGTGCGGCGAAGGCACCGGAGGACCTCTCGCGACGCCCGGATCGACGCGAGGATCAGCCAGTTGGGGTAGATGACGAGCTTGAAACCGAGGGCGTCGATCTCGTCGATGCCCAGGAGGGGGGTCTTGCCGCTCGACGCCATGTTGTAGAGGTGCGGTTTGGGGATCCCAACCGGGATGGCAGCGAGCTGTTCGCGGGTCCTGGGCGCCTCGACGAAAATGACGTCGGCCCCTGCCTCCGCGTACCGCCGGGCACGCTCCACCGCGCACTCGAAGCCCTCCACGGCGATGGCGTCGGTCCGTGCTATGAGCACCAGGTCACCGTCGAGACGCGCGTCCGTGGCCGCCTTGATCTTGTTCAGCATCTCCTCCGTGGAGATGAGCTGCTTGCCGGCGAGATGCCCGCACCGCTTGGGCAGGACCTGATCCTCGATGTGCAGCGCCGCTACGCCGGCCTTCTCGTAGGCCTGGACCGTCCGGCGCACGTTCAAGGGTCCTCCGTAGCCGTTGTCGGCGTCGGCGATGAGGGGGAGCCCGGCGGCGTCGACGATCCGGGCGGCGTTGTCGGCCATCTCCGTCATGGTGAGCAGGCCCACGTCGGGCATCCCCAGCCGCACGGCGGTCGTGCCGGCGCCGGTCATGTAGAGCGCGTCGAAGCCCTCCTGGGCCACGAGGCGGGCGTTGAGCGCGTCGGCGACGCCGGGAGCCATGACGACCCCCGGCCGGGCGAGGAGCTCGCGCAAGCGGGCGGTGGGACGGGCACTCATGGGCGCACACTCCCGGGTGATGGGTGTCATCGGCCTGGCCGGTCCTCGTACACCGCTACGGTAGCGCAAGTCGGCGGGCGCGGGAACGGGACCGGCGCCCCTCCCACCGCGGGTGACGTTGTCCTCGCTCCGGGACACCCCCTATACTTGACATCGACATCCGGTGGCCACGACCGACGCAACGAGAGCGGGCAACGAGCCCGAGAAGGATGGCCAAGCATGGACACCCTGGGTAAGGAGTGGAACTCGCAGATCTCCCGGCGTCAGTTCGTGGTCGCGACGGCGGCGACCGCCGTCGCAGCCTTCCCTGCGGTCCTGAGGGCGCAGGCGGCCCCCGTGAAGGTCGGCATCATGCACCCCATCACGGGGTTCCTCGCATACTCGGGTAACCAGTGCCGCGCCGGCGCTCTGATGGCGGTGGAGGAGATCAACGCCGGCGGGGGCATCAAGGCCCTCGGCGGGGCCAAGATCGAGCCCCTGCTCGCCGACAACCAGTCGAAGGTCGACGTCGGCGCGTCGGAGTTCGAGAAGCTGAACGAGGCAGGCATCTCGGCCTTCGTGGGACCGTACGCCAGCGCGATCGGCATCTCCACCTCCCAGGCCGCCACGCGCTACGCCCTCCCTCACGTCTGCGACGTCACCGTGTCGGACCGGGTCGTGGCCAAGGACAAGCCCACCACGTTCCGCTTCAGCCCGGGATATACCTCGATCGCCGAGACGGCGATTTCCCGGCTCGACGAGATCAACAAGTCGGCCAGCGGCATCGCCAAGAAAGTCATGATGGTGCACGAGGAGTCGGAATCCGGCGCCGGCACCCAGAAGATGCTCGCCAAGGAGCTGCCGAAGTACGGCTTCGACATCGTCGAGACCGTCCTCCACCCGAACCCGACGCGGGACTTCAGCAACATCGTCCTCCGCATCCGCGCGCGCAATCCGGACATCTTGATCATCGGCAACTACTACGACGAGTACGTGCTCCTGGTCCGGACGTTGCGTCAGCAGCAGGTGCGGCTCAAGGGCATCTACTCGGTCCTCGGCGGCGGGGCGTCGAGCTTCCGCTTCGTGCGGGAGTCCGCGGAGGCGGCCCAGTACATCATGGACACCAACCACTGGTACAACCCGCTCAACCCGAAGGCCCTCGACCTGCGAAAGCGAGTGGAGGCCAAGGGACTCGACTTCTCCTATGAGGTGTATCTGAACTACAACGCGGTCATGTGGCTGGCCGACTCCATCGAGCGGGCGCGCTCCGCCAAACGGGAGGCGATCGTGGAGGCGCTGGCCACCAGCACCTGGAGCGGCCACATCCTGCCGTACGGGCCGACGAAGATCGTCGACGGCCAGAACACCGGCGCCACGGCCGCCACGCTGCAGGTCCAGGGGAACGACATCCAGGTGATCCTGCCGAAGCAGTTCGCGTCGGCCAAGATCGTCTTCCCCGCTCCAGCCTGAGCCGCTCGATCCTCCGGACCCCGGCCTGCCCGCCGGCCGGGGTCCGGCCGGGTCGGCCACCCCGTCTGATCCACCCATGCTCGAGCTGACGATCCTGGCACCCGCCCTGATCAACGGGGCCATGACGGGTGCGGTCTACGCGCTGATCGCCCTCGGCCTGACTCTGGTCTTCGGCGTGCTGCACATCATCAACTTCGCCCACGGCAGCCTGCTGATGGTCGCCATGTACGGTGTCTTCTTCCTCAACCGGCACCTCGGGCTCGATCCGTACCTGGCCATCCCGATCATGACGGCGGCCATGTTCGCGCTCGGCTTCGGGCTCCAGAAGAGCGTCATCAGCAGGGCGAGCCACGGCCGCGACGAGATGATCCTCCTCGTCACGCTCGGCATCTCACTGATCATCGAGAACCTGGCGCTCTACCTGTGGTCGGCAGACACCCGCAACGTCCAGCTCTCCTACGGCTTCGCCGTAGTCAACCTCGGGGTGGCACTGGTGTCGCGCACCCGTCTGATCGCGTTCGCCGCGGCCGTCGTGCTGTGCGCCCTGCTCTGGCTGCTCATCGGCCGCACCGATCTGGGCAAGGCGATCCGCGCCGTCGCCCGGGAAAAGCAGGGCGCCCGGGTCGTCGGCATCGACGTGGAGCACATCTACGCGATGAGCTTCGGCATCGGCGTCGCATGCCTGGGAGCCGCCGCGTGTCTCCTGCTCCCCATCTACTACGTCAACCCGCAGGTCGGCAACGTGTTCGTGCTGGTGGCCTTCACCATCGTCGTCCTGGGCGGCATGGGCAGCTTCGTGGGCGCGTTCGCGGGGGGGATCATCATCGGCATCGCGGAATCGCTGGGCGGGCTGTTCCTGGGCGAGAGCCTGGGCCAGATCGGCGTCTTCCTCATCTTCATCGCCATCCTGCTGTTCCGGCCCACCGGTCTCTTCCGGGCAAGGGCGTAGGGGCGGGCGGTGGGGAGAAACGCGGTGGTCGGGGCGCTGGCGCTGGGACTCGCCCTGGCCGTTCCCCTGATCGTGCAATCGGGCTTCTGGCTGAACCTGCTGACCCTGATGCTGTTCTTCGGCTATCTCGGCGGGTCCTGGAACATCCTCGGCGGGTACGCTGGCCAGTTCTCGTTCGGCCACGCCGCCTTCTTCGGGACCGGGGCCTACGTCACCGCAATCCTCCAGCTCACCCTCGGCCTGAACCCTTGGGTCACCATGCTCTTCGCCGCGGCCGGAGGCGCCTCGGTCGGTCTCGTGACCGGCTTCCTCAGCTTCCGCTACGGCCTCCGGGGCAGCTACTTCGCGCTGATCACGCTGGCCTTTTCCGAGGTCCTCCGCGTCCTGGCCACCACGGCCAAGATCACCAACGGCGGCCAGGGACTGGTCATCCCGTTGAGGACCGGGCTGGGGAACTTCCAGTTCGCCGGCAAGGCCGGCTACTACTACGTCGCCCTGGCCATGACGCTCATCTCGCTGGCGGCGGCCTGGTGCATCGAGCACTCGCGCTTCGGCGCCCGCCTCATGGCGGTGCGCGAGAACGAGGACGCGGCGGAAGCCCTGGGGGTGAATGCGTTTGGGCACAAGCTGGCCGCGATCACCATCTCCGGGATGATGGCCGGCGCCGGTGGCACCTTCTACGTGCAGATGTTCTTCTACGTCGACCCCGCGATCGCGTACGGTCCGGCGATGTCTGTCGAGAGCCTGCTGGTCTCGATCATCGGCGGGATGGGCACGGTCGCGGGGCCCCTGCTGGGCTCGATCGTCCTGCACCTCGTCGGGGACCTCACCCGGAAGGTGCTGGCGAACGCTCCCGGGATCAGTCTCGTCCTCTACGGCGTGCTGCTCATCCTCATCCTCCGGTACCTCCCGAACGGGCTGATCGGGGGCGCCCGGGCCCTGGCCGGACGGGTAGGGCTGGGGACGGCCCGATCCGGGTCGACCGGGTGACCGCGATGCTCCGGGTGTCCGGGCTCCGCAAGAGCTTCGGCGGCCTCCGGGCGGTCGACGGCGTCTCGCTCCAGGTGGACGAGGGGCAGATCGTGGCTCTCATCGGACCCAACGGAGCCGGCAAGACGACGCTGTTCGCCATGATCTCGGGGTTCCTCAGGCCCGACGGCGGGACGGTCGCGTTCCTCGGCGTCGACATCACGGGGCTGGCCCGACACCGGATCTGCCACCTCGGGCTGGTTCGCACGTTCCAGCTGGTCCAGCCCTTCGCGGGGCTGACCGTGCGCGAGAACATCGCGATCGGCGCCCACGTCCGGCTCGCGCGTCGCCGTGACGCCCTGGCCCGGGCGGCCGAGGTGGCGCAGCAGGTGCACCTGGCCGGCCAGCTCGACCAGCCGGCGGCTCGCCTGACCGTGGCGGGCCGCAAGCGGCTGGAGCTCGCCCGCGCCCTCGCCACCCAGCCGAAGCTCCTCCTCCTCGACGAGGTGATGGCCGGGCTCACCATGACCGAGACCGAGGAAGTGGTCCAGATCGTCCGGGCGATCCGGGACTCGGGGGTGACCGTCCTCCTCATCGAGCACGTCATGCAGGCGGTCATGCGACTGTCCGAGCAGGTCTATGTCCTGAGCGACGGACGGATCATCGCGGAGGGGCGGCCGGCCGACATCGCCGCCGACCCGAAGGTGATCGAGGCCTACCTCGGGCGCGGGGCCGCCGCGCGGATGGCGGCCGCCGCGGGGACGGAGCCGGCCCGTGGCCGCTAGGCGCCTGCTCGACGTGGAGCGGCTGTCGGCAGGCTACGGGCCCGTGCAGGTGCTGTACGACGTGTCGATCGCGATCGACTCGGGAGAGATCGTGGCGGTATTGGGCAGCAACGGCGCCGGCAAGTCCACGCTGATCAACGTCGTCACCGGGATCGACCTCCCGCGCGGGGGGACGGTCCGCTTCGATGGCCGCCCCATCCCGCCGGGGGTGTCGTGGGCGTGCGTGGCGGCCGGCATGGTGCAGGTCCCGGAGGGGCGCCGCATCTTCCCCAACCTCACGGTCCGCGAGAACCTGGAGCTCGGGAGCTACCGCCGGGGCAAGGCGAACCGCGCGCGCAATCTCGAGCGGGTGACCGGGATCTTCCCGCGTCTGGCCGATCGCATCGGCCAGTCCGCCGGAACGCTCTCCGGGGGCGAGCAGCAGATGCTCGCGATCGGCCGTGGCCTGATGGCCGAGCCGAGCCTCCTGATCCTGGACGAGCCGTCGCTCGGCCTGTCTCCCCGTCTGGTCGAGGAGATTTTCGCGCTGATCCAGAGCATGAACCGGGACGGGCTCACGATCCTCCTGGTGGAGCAGAACGTGATGCAGTCCCTGTCCATCGCGCACCGGGCATACGTCATCGAGAACGGCCGCCTGACGCTGTCGGGCAGCGCCGCCGATCTCATCGAGAACCCCGAGGTGAGACGGTCGTACCTCGGGCTTTGAAGACCGGGAGGCAAGGGAGACCATGGAGACATCCGACAAGACGGCCCGGCAGCTATACGAGGAGCTCAAGGCGCGGCCGACCCGTCCCCGCTTCGGCTTCGGACGGAAGGCGGCGATCGTGAACATCGACCTGCAGAAGTCGTACACGAACGTGGGGGAGTTCGTGACGGCCTACGAGACGCACCCGCGGCAGGTCGACTACGTCAACCAGATCTCCGATCTGGCCCGGGCCAAGGGCCTGCCGGTCGTCTGGACCCACGTCGCCTACATGGACTCGGGGGAGGACTGCGGCGTGTGGGGCACCCGAACGGACACCCCGGACTCGCTCCAGAACATCAAGGTGGGCTCCCGCCGGGCCGAGCTCGACGACAGGCTGCACGTAGACCGGGTCCGGGACGTGATCGTCAACAAGCGCATGGCGTCCGCCCTTCACGAGACTCACCTGGCGTCGCTGTTCATCTGGCACCGGGTCGACACGCTGATCGTGACCGGCGGCTCCACGTCGGGCTGCGTGCGGGCCACGGTCGTCGACAGCCTGAGCCACGGGTACCGGACGATCGTGCCGGAGGAGTGCGTGGCCGACAAGCACGAGAGCCCCCACTTCGCCAACCTCTACGACATGGCGCTCAAGTATGCCGACGTGGTGCCCGTCGCGGATGTCCTCCGATACCTGCGGGACTACCAGCCCGGCGCGTGAGGGGAACAATGAGGAGCGATCCCGGACTCTACGACTACTGGCCCTACGTCGGTCGCCCGCGGCTCACCTGGCCCGACGGGGCCCGCATCGCCTTCTGGGTCGCGCCGAACATCGAGTTCTACGAGCTCGATCCGCCCGTCAACCCCACGTGGAAGGGTACGTGGGCCCGTCCGGTCCCCGACGTGCAGGCGTACTCCCACCGCGACTACGGGAACCGGGTCGGGGTGTGGCGGATGATGGAGGCGATGGACCGTTACGGCGTGCGGGGCAGCGTCTCGCTGAACGTCGCGCTCTGCGACCACCATCCGGAGATCATCGAGGCGTGTGCCGCGCGCAACTGGGAGTTCTTCTCGCACGGAATCTACAACACGCGTTTCACCTACGACATGTCGCGAGATCAGGAGCGGGAGATCATCGAGGATTCCAAGCGGACCGTCAAGAAGTACAGCGGGCAGGACCTGGCCGGCTGGCTGGCCCCGGCGCTGACCAACACCGAGCACACGATGGACCTGCTTGCCGAGTGCGGCCTCCAGTACACCTGCGATCTCTTCCACGACGACCAGCCGGCGCCCGTCCACGTTCGGAGCGGCCGGCTCATCAGCATGCCGTACTCCCTCGAGATGAACGACGTCATCGTCTACAGCTACTACTTCGGGACACCCCGCCACTACCGCGACCTCATCAAGGCGCAGTTCGACCAGCTGTACGCGGAGGGAGTGCGCTCGGGGACGGTGATGTGCGTCCCGCTCCATCCGTTCCTGGTCGGCCAGCCGCACCGCGTGGAGGCGTTCGCCGAGGCCCTCGAGTACGTCACGGGCCACGACGGGGTCTGGGTCACGACGGGCCGCGAGATCGCGGACTGGTACTATGCGCACCACTACGACACCGTCGCGGCGGCCATCGCCGCGCGGGCAGGAGCCTGACGCCATGCCGGTGCCGGCGGACTACCTGCGCTACCCTCACCGATCCCGCGGGATGGACCACGACCGGTACGAATGGTCGATCCTGTTCCGGCGCAAGCCGGTGGAGTGGCCGGGCCGCGCCCGGATCGCGTTGCTCGTGATGCCGGCGCTCGAGTGGTTCCCCCTCGACATGACCGGGAAGCCGTTCCGCGCTCCCGGAGGGCTCGAGCGTCCCTACCCCGACTACCGCTACTACACGAGCCGCGACTACGGGAACCGGGTCGGCGTGTTCCGGGTGATGGAGGTGCTGGACGATCTCGAGGTCCGAGCCTCGGTGGCGGTGAATTCGGCGCTGGCGGAGCGTCACCCGTTCCTGATCGACGAGGTGACCCGCCGGGAGTGGGAGATCGTCGCCCACGGCGTCCACATGGACCGGCTGCACCACGGCGGCCTGCCGGTCGAGCAGGAGCGCCAGCAGGTGCGGGAGTCGGTCGGCACGCTGCGCCGGCGGTCCGGCCAGCCGGTCACCGGATGGCTGTCACCGGCCCGGTCGGAGTCGCAGCACACGCTCGACCTGGTGGCCGCCGAGGGAATCGACTACGTCTGCGACTGGGTCAACGACGACATGCCCTATCCCATTCGCACCGCGCACGGCCCGATCTACGCGATGCCTCACGCCCACGAGATTGACGACCGGGTGATCCTGCTCGACCTCCACCATACGGAAGACCAGTTCGTGGAGCAGGTCTCGGACCAGTTCGACGCGCTGTACCGGGAGGCCGGGCGCCACGGCGGCCGGATCATGGCCATCACGCTCCATCCCTGGGTGATCGGCCAGCCCTACCGGATCCGCGCCCTGCGGGCCGCCCTCTCGCACGTCCTGCGTCACGCCGGCGTCTGGTCGGCAACCGCAGCCGAGATCCTCGCCGCGTTCAGGGCCCAGGCCTGACGGCCGCCGCCCCCTGGCCCGGGCGCCGCGAGATCAGGGCAGCCAGGGACGCTCGGCCCGGTAGCGCTCCTCGAAGGCGACGATCCGGTCCTCCAGGCCGAGCGTGAGGCCGATCTCGTCCAGCCCCCTGAGCAGCGCCTCCTTCCAGAAGGCGTCCAGGGTGAAGCGGTGGATCGCACCGTCGGCCGCGATCACGCTCTGGCCCGGCAGGTCGACGACGAGACGGCCGCCGGGCTGGGCGGCGAGGCTCGAGCGGAGCGCCGCGACCGTGGCCGCCGGCAGGCGCACCGGGAGGAGGCCGTTCTTCAAGCAGTTGTTGTAGAAGATGTCGCTGAAGCTCGGTGCAATGACGGCCCGGAAGCCGTAGTCGAAGAGGGCATACACCGCCCCTTCCCGCGAGGAGCCGCAGGCGAAGTTCTCGTTGGCGACCAGGATCCGCGCCGACCGGTACGCCGGCCGGTTGAGGAAGAATTCGGGCCTTTCCGCGCCGCCGTCGTCGAAGCGCAGGTCGTGGAACAGGAAGCGCCCGTACCCGTCCTCTCGCGGGTACTTCAGGAACCGCGCGGGGACGATCTGATCGGTGTCGACGTTGATCTCGTCGTAGGGCGCGGCGACGGCGTCGAGACGCGTGAACGGTTCCGTCTCAGGCCCCCTCCAGCAGGCGCCGCACGTCCGTCAGGCGCCCCGTCACGGCGGCAGCCGCGGCCATGGCCGGGCTCATCAGGTGGGTGCGGGCGCCCCTGCCCTGTCGACCCGGGAAGTTGCGGTTCGAGGTCGATGCGCAGCGCTCCCCCGCCCCGACCGTGTCACCGTTCATCGCGACGCACATGGAGCAGCCGGCCTCGCGCCACTCGAAGCCGGCGTCGGTGAAGGCCCGGTGCAGCCCCTCCGCCTCGGCCTGGGCCTTGACCTCCCCGGACCCGGGCACCACGATGGCCGGCACCATCGCCTTCCGGCCTCCGAGCACGGCGGCCGCGGCCCGGAGGTCCTCGATCCGGCTGTTCGTGCACGACCCGATGAACACCCGATCGATCGGGAGTCCGCTGAGCGGAGTGCCCGGTGTCAGCCCCATGTACGCGAGGGCCCGCTCCACCCCGCGCCGTGCGTCGGCGGTGGCAACACTTGCCGGGTCCGGCACCCGGCCCCCGATGGGCACGCTCTGCCCCGGCGTGATCCCCCAGGTCACCATCGGCGCCATCTCCCCGGCGTCGACGGTCACCTCGGCGTCGAAGCGAGCGCCCTCGTCGGTCGGAAGGGTGCGCCAGTAGGCCAGAGCCCGGTCCCACAGAGCGCCGGAGGGCGCGAACGGGCGGCCCTCGAGATACCGGTACGTCGTGTCGTCGGGCGCCACCATGCCGGCCCGGGCCCCCGCCTCGATCGACATGTTGCAGACGGTGAGCCGCTCCTCGACCGACATGGCCGCGATCGCCGGACCGGCGTACTCGACGACGTGTCCGACCGCGCCGTCGGTCCCGATCCGGGCGATGATCGCCAGGATGACGTCCTTGGCGCTCACCCCGCGGGGCCGCCTCCCCTCGACGGTGATGCGCATCACGCGGGGCTTCACCTGCCACAGCGTCTGTGTGGCCAAGACGTGGGCGTTCTCCGACTGGCCGATCCCGAACGCGAAGGCCCCCAGGGCCCCGTGAGTCGCGGTATGGCTGTCCCCGCAGACGATGACGAGCCCGGGCTGGGTGATGCCCTGCTCGGGACCGACCACGTGCACGATGCCCTGGCGCCGGTCGCCGAGCGGGAAGAGATGGATCCCTCGACCCGCCACGTTCCGGTCGAATGTCTCGACCATCCGGCGGATCTCGGGCGTCGGGGCGTCCGCGAGCGACCGGCTGACCGTCGGCACGTAGTGGTCGGGCGTGCCGTACGTCTGGCCGGGTCGGCGCAGCCCGAGCCCGCGCCGGCCGAGGTCCGCGAAGGCGTGGAACCCGCCGTCGTGGATGATGTGGCGATCGACGTAGAGCAGGCAGGGCTCGCCGCGCCGAGCCAGCACGACGTGGCTCTCCCAGATCTTGTCGAACAGGGTCCGCGGTTCCGCCATCGGTGGCCCGAACTATAGCACCGACGGCGGACCGCCCGCCGAGTCGCCCATCCGTCTCGTCGTGCGTTCTGGCACTTGCCGCGTCTGGTGCTTGGGCGTGCTGACCGATCACAACGGATGCGGCCAGATGATTCAATCAAGGTCTGGTCAAAGAGCACGAGAGCGGACCACGTCGCTTCGACCTTGGCATGTGGCTCTAATGAATGCCCGGATCCCGCAGTCGTTGAAGGGCGAGCCGAGTCGCCCGCCCGCTCGATCGCCGGCACTATCACCGCCGCCTTCGCGAGGCCGACGTGGGCCACCGCGGCGACCTCCAACGGATCGGGACGCGTCGGGAGCCCCGAGGGGTCGACCGACGGCCGGGCAGCCCACGGGCTACGCCTTTGCCCACGTGGGCAAAACGGGCACGGAGCCGAAGCGGGGCCATGCTGAAGCGACGCGTACGGGTTGGGGCGGCCGCCCGTCGCCGGGTCGTCGCTGGCGGCCCCCGCGCCATCGGACGGCCCGCGGCGACCCGGGCCGAGTGGGCCGAGATCCGGATCCAGGTATTGGCTCGGGCGTCGTGGACCTGTCAGGCGTGCGGGGTCTGGGGCCGCCGCCTGGATGTGCACCATGTGATCAAGCGGGCCCGGGGCGGCTCCGACTTCGACCTCGACCAGCTGGTCGCGTTGTGCCGCGCCTGCCATGAGCAGACGGACGCCCCCTCCGACCGCGGGCGCCTGGTCGTCACACCGCTCGGGGGCGGGCAGTTCACGTGCGAGGTCGTGCAGCGGGCGGCGAAATGGGCGACGCGATCGTGACGTCGCCGGATCGGGTGGCGGCGGTTTGCCCATGTGGGCAAAACGGGGACCGAGGTAGACCGGGGCCAGGCTGAGGCGAC
>CAVPSB010000009.1:0-54677 GCA_963708025.1 uncultured Candidatus Rokubacteria bacterium
CAGCGGCGTCGTACGGTCCCACCGGCCGGCAGACCGACGTGCAAGCCCCGGTATCCGGGCAAGGGCACGCCGCGCACCAGCCCCAGCCCCGGGTCGGGATCCCGGCCGCGGCCATCGAGCGTCGGGCGAAAGGGACGGAGGACCGACACCGCGTGGCCGCGGGCCCTCAGCCCGCTCACCAGGCGCGCGAGGGTCAGCGCCACGCCGTTGACCTCGGGCGGATAGGTGTCGGTCACGATGCAGATGTGGCGTCGAAGCGTCGCAGTGGACCGAGACGTGAGACCGGAAGGCTCGCGCCGCCGTGTCGCCGCCGCGTCCGGCTCAACCATCGATCGAGTGTGAACGGGGTGTTCCATCTCTCGAGAGGCCGCGCCTCGCGACCATTCTTACCAACGAGGGCGGTGGACCCACCGTGAAGAATCGGCTACCGGATGATTGCTCTTTCGCGGCGGCCTCCGCTCCGTTGGCCACGCGCGGTCATGCGCCCGGTGACGGCACATCCCGCCGCCCGGTAGCCCGAGCGGCGCCGCCCTGACCGAGGACCCCGTCGAGTCGTGCGTTCGTCACGGTCTTGTGATGACAACGTAACCGTCACCCCGCTTACCATCGGGCGAGATGCCGCGCGCCGTGAGGCCGCGGTGGAGTCCCTCGTGCCAACCGTCTCGACATGCTCAGCCACGGAGGTCCCGTCGTGAAGCCTCGATCGATCGCTCTGCTGGTTCTCGGTCTCGGCCTGGCGGTCATGGCCATCACCCCCGCCGCCGGGCAGGATCGCCTGCGGCTCACCGGATCGGGCGCGAGCTTCCCGTTCCCTCTCTACTCGGCCTGGTTCAAGTCGTTCGGCAGCAAGCACAAGAGCGTCACCGTCGACTACCAGGCCAAGGGCAGCGGGGCGGGGATCCAGGACTTCATCAACCGGACAGTGGACTTCGCCGCCAGCGACGCGGCCATGACCGACGAGGAGATGGCCAAGGTGCCCGGCGGCGTCCAGCTCTTGCCGATGACCGGCGGCGAGATCGTGCTCGGCTACAACCTCCCCGGGAACCCCAAAGGCTTGAAGCTGCCCCGTGACGTGTACGCCGGCATCTTCCTCGGCAAGATCACCAAGTGGAGCGACCCGAAGCTGAAAGCGGCCAATCCCGGCCTCACGCTGCCGGACACGGACATCACCGTCGTGCGGCGGGCCGACGCCAGCGGAACCACCTTCGTGTTCACGAACCATCTGAGCGCCATCAGCGACGAGTGGAAGAAGGGACCCGGGGTGGGGACGACCGTCAACTGGCCGAAGAGCGACAAGTTCGTGGCCTCGCCCAAGAACGACGGCGTCAGCGCCACCATCAAGCAGACCCCCGGCGCGGTCGGCTACGTCGAGTATGCCTTCGCCAAGTTCGCGAAGCTGGAGGTCGCGCTCCTGCAGAACCGGGCGGGACAGTTCGTCGCCCCCGGCGGCGAGGGGGGGGCCGAGGCCCTCGCCAACGTCAAGCTCCCGGCCGACCTGCGCGCCTGGGTGACGGACCCCGAGGGCCCCAAGTCCTACCCGATCGCCACCTACACGTGGATGCTCTTCTACAAGGACAACAAGGACCCCAAGAAGGCGGCGGCGCTGCGTGAGCTCGTGGACTACTGCCTGGCGGAAGGGCAGAAGATGAGCGAGCAGATGGGATACATCCCGCTCCCGGCGACCGTCGTCGGCGCCGTCAAGAAGGCCAGCAGCAGCATCCAGTGATGGATGCCCCGGGCGACTCGACCGCGACCCTGAAGGATGCCGGGTTCGCGCCGGCGGGCCGGGCTGGCTCGATCTCGGGCCCGCCCTCCACGTGGGACTACGCCGCCGACCGGGCGTTCCGGGCCCTCGCCCAAGGGGGGGCCTGGCTGATCCTGCTCGTCCTGGCCGCCATCCTGTGGGAGATCGGCAGCAAGGCCTGGCCCGGCATCCGCGACTACGGCTTCGGCTTCCTCACGTCCACCACCTGGGACGCCAACAAGAACCAGTTCGGCATCCTGCCCGAGATCTGGGGGACGCTGTACAGCTCCTTCCTCGCCTTGCTGATCGGTGGGTTCTTCGGGGTGGTCATGGCGATCTTCCTCACCCAGGACTTCCTCCCGCCCCGGATGGCCCTGGTGTTCCGGACCGTCGTCGAGCTGCTGGCGGCCATCCCCAGCGTGGTGTACGGGCTGTGGGGCCTGTACGTCGTCGTGCCCACGATGCGGCCGGTGGCCGACTGGCTGTACGGGCGGCTCGGCTGGATCCCGTTCTTCGGCACGACCCTCAGCGGGCCGGGCCTGGCCCCCGCTGCCCTGGTGCTCGCGATCATGGTGCTGCCGACGGTCGCCGCCGTCTCTCAGGACGCGCTCCGCCTGGTCCCGTACAAGGTGAAGGAGGCGGCCTACGGGCTGGGCACCACCCGCTGGGAGGCCATCCTGAAGGTGATGCTGCCGGCGGCCTCGACCGGCATCTTCGGCGCCCTCGTGCTGGGGTTCGGCCGGGCGCTCGGCGAGACGATGGCCCTGGCCATGCTCATCGGCAACTCGAACCAGCTCGCGCTGTCGCTCTTCTCGCCCGCCAACACGCTGGCCGCGCTGCTCGCCCTGAACTTCCCGGAGGCCGGCCCGCGACAGGTGCAGGTGCTGATGTACGCGGCGCTGGCCCTGCTCGCCATCACCCTCCTGGTCAACCTCGCCGGCGAGGCCATCATGCGGCTCTCCTCGAAAGAGGTCCGGAAGTGAGCGAGCGCGACGTCGCGGTGGCGCCGCCGGCGCCCGTCGCGTTCCCCAGTCTGCAGCGGTCCACGCTGGAGCGGCGCGCGCTGCGCAGCTTCCTCCTGACCGCCGGCATCTGGGCGGCGGCGATCGTGGCCGCCATCCCGCTGGTGTCGGTGCTGTACATGCTGATCGTGCGGGGCTGGTCGCGGCTCAGCTGGGAGCTCTTCACCGAGCTGCCGCCGGCGGGCTTCGAGGTGGGCGGGGGATTCGGCAACGCCATCGTGGGCACCCTGGTGATGGTCGGGATCGCGACCCTCATCAGCATCCCGGTGGGCATTCTCGCCGCCGTGTTCCTGGCCGAGCTGGGACCGGACAGCCAGCTGGCCCGGGCGACGCGCTTCGCGGCCAAGACGCTGACCGGGCTGCCCTCCATCCTGGCCGGCGTGTTCGCCTACGCCGCGGTCGTGCTGGTGACCGGCAGCTACTCGGCGCCGGCCGGCGGCCTGGCCCTGGCCGTCCTGATGCTGCCCACCGTCATCCTGACAGCCGAGGAAGCCATGAAGACGGTGCCCCGGATCACCAAGGACGCGGCCTACGGGATGGGCTGCACCCGGAGCCAGGTGATCTGGAAGGTCGTGCTGCCCACCGCCATGCCGGGCATCCTGACCGGTGTGATGCTGGCGGTGGCCCGGGCGGCCGGCGAGACGGCGCCGCTCCTGTTCACCGCCCTCTTCAGCAGCTACTGGCTGTTCGAGGGCGGCCGCCCCCATCTGATGCAGCCCACCGCCTCGCTGGCCGTGCTGATCTTCAACTTCTCGGGCATGCCGTTCGACAACCAGATCCAGCTGGCGTGGGCCGCCTCGCTGGTCCTCGTGCTGCTCGTGCTGGTCATCAACGTACTCAGCCGGCTGATCGGCCAGCGCCGGATCTGAGCAAGGAGGTCACAGGCGATGAGTCCGCTGCGACCCGCGAACACCCCGGAGCCCGGACCGAACGGCGGGCCGGGACGCTCCGACGTCGTGATCGACTGCCAGCTGCGAGAGGTCTACTACGGCAGCTTCCTCGCCGTCCGGGACAGCCACGTGCAGATCGAGCGGGGGAAGATCACCGGCTTCATCGGCCCCTCGGGGTGCGGCAAGAGCACGGTCCTCCGGAGCCTCAACCGGATGAACGACCTGATCCGCGGCTTTCGCATCAAAGGCAACGTCCACTTCCACGGGCAGGACGTGTACGGCCGCGGAGTGGATCCCGTCGCCGTGCGCCGGCACATCGGCATGGTCTTCCAGCAGCCGAATCCGTTCGCGATGAGCATCTTCGACAACGTGGCCTTCGGCCTCCGGCTCAACCGGTACCGGGGGAACATGGCCGAGCGGGTGGAGCAGGCGCTGAGGAAGTCGGCGCTCTGGGACGAGGTGAAGGACAAGCTCAAGAACAACGGGCTGTCCCTCTCCGGCGGCCAGCAGCAGCGCCTGTGCATCGCCCGGGCCGTGGCCACCGAGCCGGCGGTGCTCCTCATGGACGAGCCCTGCTCGGCCCTGGACCCGATCGCGACCCGGCGCATCGAGGAGCTGATGGTCCAGCTGAAGGCCAACTACACGATCGCGATCGTCACCCACAACATGCAGCAGGCCCAGCGGGTCGCCGACACGACCGCGTTCTTCTCGGTGGACATCTCCAAGGGGAACCGGACCGGCTATCTCGTCGAGACCGGCCCCACCAAGCAGCTCTTCGACAGCCCGCGCGAGCAGATGACCAAGGAGTACGTCACGGGCCAGTTCAGCTGATGCCGCCGGGGGACATCGCCGTGGGTGCGGGAGCTGCGCTGGTGGCCGTCCTCGCCGCCGGGTGGCTGGCGGCGGGCCTGCCGGCGCACGGCCAGGAGGCCGGCCGGCCGGGGGCGCCCGGCGCCCCGGTCGTGGTGCACGGGGCCGGGGCGACGTTTCCGGCTCCTCTCTACGAGAAGTGGATCGCGACGTTCCGGCGGCAGAACCCGGACCTGACGATCACGTACGACGTGGTGGGAAGCGGCGAGGGCACGAAGCGCTTCCTGGCCAATGCCGTCGATTTCGGCGCCAGCGACGCGGCGCTGAGCGACGAGCAGCTGGCCAGCGTCAAGCCGGGCGCCCAGCTGGTGCCGGTCACGGCCGGGATCGTCGTGCTCGCCTACAACCTGCCGGGGCTGGGCGGAGAGCTGCAGTTCAGCCGTGACGTCTACGTGGACATCTTCGGAGGCCGGATCCGGACCTGGAACGATCCGCGGATCCGGGCGGACAACCCCGGCCTCGCGCTTCCCAACCGCAGCATCGCCACGGTGGTGCGCCAGGACGGGAGCGGAACGACCTACGCCTTGACGGCGCACCTGAGCGCGGTGAGCCCGGCGTGGCGCGACCGGGGGGCGGGCGCCGGCACGCTCGTGAGCTGGCCGGGCAGCGCCATGCGGGCGCGCGGCAACGAGGGGGTGGCCGGGCGCATCAAGGTCAGCGAGGGGTCCATCGGGTACGTGGAGTATCACTTCGCCAAGCGGCTGGGGCTGCCCATGGCCCGGATCCAGAACCGGGCCGGTCGATTCGTGGCGCCGAGCGAGAGCAGCGGGCAGGTCGCCCTGGCCGGCAACGTGAAGCAGATGCCCGCCAACCTGCGCCTCTTCCTCCCGGACCCGGAAGGTCAGGATGCTTACCCGATCGTGACGCTGAGCTGGCTCCTGCTCTACGAGCGGTATCCGGATCCGGGCAAGAGCGCGGCCCTGAAGCGGTTCGTGTCGTGGGGTCTCACCGAGGGCCAGGCGTACAGCCGCGAGCTGGGCTACATCCCCTTGCCCGACGAGGTCGCGTCTCGGTCCCTCGCGGCGCTGGATCGGATCCGGTGACCGGCCGCCCGGGGTCGCCGGGAACACGCGAGCGGGCGGGCCAGCGCTGAGACACCTCGAGACCCCCGGCCCCCCCGTGGGGGGCGCCTCCCCCCGGTAGCGTGGACTCTCGGGGGCGCGCGGAGGGCGGCCCGACCGCCACGCGCATAGACCTCGCCGCCGTCGAGGCCTCCCTGCGCCGGGTGCAGCGGGGATTCGAGACCATCAACGCCCGACTGAGCGCCCGCCGCGAGCCGATGAGTGACCCCGTGGTCGAGAACATGCTCGCCGGGTACGGGTTCGTCGACGGGCTGGTGGTCGCCGGGATCGACCTGTTCGCCCTGGGCAACCTGAAGTACCTGCTGGAGCTGAACACCATCGTGCTGTGCGGGACGGACCCGCTCCGGCGGGAGCGGTACGCGCGGCACATCGAGGCGACCGAGCGACACTTCTACGAGGAACGGGAAGGCGGGATCCAGGACGTCGTCGAATGGTACGCCGCCCACCAGCAGGAGTCGGCCTGGAGCCGCGCCGCCGGCGCCTACGTGCGCATCCTCAGCAAGCCCCAGCTGTTCATCGAGGGGAATCACCGCACCGGAGCGCTGGTCATGAGCCACATCCTGCTCGAGGATGGGCAGCCCCCGTTCGTGCTCTCCGTCGAGAACGCCGACTTCTACTTCAACCCGTCACTGGCAGTCAGGGACACCGAGAAGAAGAGCCCGGCCATGCTGTTCCGCTTGCTCGGGGTCAAGACGCGGCTGACCGGGCTGCTGCGGGAAACCTCCGATCGGCGGTACCTGCGCGCCTGAGCGGTGTCCGCCGTCGACTCGAAGAGGCGCGTCGTCGGGCGGCCGCGGTGGGTTGACGGCAAGGCCGACGTGCTACCCGTTACGTGAAGTTGCGGGCCCGCGCCAGGTCGAAGGCGTCGTCCACGTCGAGCCAGTCGCCGACGACGTAGACCACCCCGACCTCGTGCCCGGCCGCGATCAGCCGGGAGAAGACCTCCAGGAGACTCGCCCGCGCCCGGCTCCCGTCGGCGCCCATGGCCTCGAGCTCGGCCCGGAGGAGGGCCGAGCCCGGCGCCGAGAGCCGGGCGAGCCCGATCCACTCCCCGTGCGCCTCCGGCGGTGCGAGGTCGTTGCCGATCCGGCGGAGCGACACCGGCTCCTCGTCGTCCAGGTAGTTGCCGGTGAAGGGACGGGAACAGGCGACCAGGTCCGCGACGCGGTCGGGATCGGCGTCGCGCCGGTTCCGCCTCAGGGCATCGACCGCCACCACGATGTCGCCCTCGGTGGCGAGCAGGGCATCGAGGAGGTGGCGCCGGAAGAGGATGTCCCCGTAGCTGACCACGCAGGCCCCCTGGAGGCGGTCCAGCGCGCACGCCAGCGACGCGGCCTCCCCGGTCGTCTCGTAGGCGTCGTTGTCGACGGTGGCGATCCCCGGGACCGTGATCGCGTCCTTCCGGTAGCCCCGCACGACCGTGACGTCCCGGACGCCGCAGTCCTTCAGCGTCGACACCAGCCGCTGGAGCAGGGGCGTGCCCCGGACGTCGATCATGCACTTCGGGCGATCGGCCGTGAGCGGGCCCAGCGCCGCGCCCCGGGAGGCGGCGATCACCACCGCGCGGCCCGCGCCCCGGGGCGGCGCCAGGTACCGGCGCTCCGCCTCCTCCAGCTCGCGGTGGCCCGCCAGCTCGAAGACGTCGCGCACGCCGGCGACCGTGCCCTCGACGCCGACCAGGCTCTCCTCCTGCCGGATCCGGCGGCTCACCTCTCGCATCGCGGTGATGGCCGCCCGCAGGTTGTGGTTGGCCCAGATGACCATCGAGATGCCGGCCTGGCGGAAGTGCTCGGTCGGGGTGGCGTAGTACATCGTGGGCACGATGACGAGCGGGCAGCGGTTCCCCCAGGCGGCGGCGAAGGCCAGGATCTCGTCGGCAGTCCGCAGCTTGGAGTGGATCAGGATCGCGTCGGCACCGGCCGCGTGGTACGCCTCGGCGCGGCGGAGCGCCTCGTCGAGCCCCCACCCCGAGATGAGCGCCTCGACGCGGGCCACGATGGACATGGCGTCGTCGGGGACGCTGTCCTTGCCCGCCTTGATCTTGCCGCAGAACTCGTCGACGTCGGCCAGCGGCTGGTGCTCGCCCAGGAAGGAGTTGGTCTTCGGGAAGAGCTTGTCCTCGATGCACACCCCGGCGATGCCGCGCTGGGAGAGCTTCCTGACCAGCCGCCGGACGTTGTTGAAGTTGCCGTAGCCGGTGTCCCCGTCGACCAGGATCGGGATCGACGTGGCGTCGGCCATGAACTCCAGGACCTCCAGCACCTGCGTCCAGGACGCCTCGTTGTTGTCCCGGACGCCCAGGGCCGCCGAGATCGACAGGCCCGACGCCCAGATCCCCGTGAACCCGGCCTCCTCCACGATCTTGGCGGAGAGACCGTTGTGCGCCTCCATGAGGAAGGAAAGACCGGGCGAGTCCAGCTCGGCCCGGAGCCGGGCCGCCCTGGACAGGCCCCGCTGGTCAACGGCGGTCGAGTGGGGCAGCTGGGTCCACATGCCGGCGTTCGCCTCCGATGTCACCGAAGTCCGCGCCCCCGTCACGCGGCTGTCACAAGATTACACGAAAGGGGCGTGGGGCGGCCCGCCGGACGTCGCCGAACCTTCACCGCGGGGTCACCGGGACGTAACAGGCCGCCGCTAGGCTCCCGGGGGGGCATCGGCCACGGTTCACCAGAGAGAGAGGAGAGTCACGATGAAGCAAGACGACTCGGTTTCGAACCCGTCCGCCAACCCGACCTTCGAGCAGGTGCTCGCGGCGGGGCTGTCGCGGCGCCACGTCCTCCGGGGCGGCCTGGCCGCGGCGGGCCTCGCCCTCTTCGGCGATGCGGTGTCGGCACTCGCCGGCCGGCCGGCCGAGGCCGCCTCCGCCCTCCTGGGCTTCGAGGCGGTGCCGGTGTCGACCGCCGACGGGGTCACGGTGCCGCCCGGCTACTCCGCCCGGGTCCTGTACGCCTGGGGCGATCCCATCTCGGACGGGCCGGGCTTCCGGCCGGACGCGGGCAACAGCGCCGAGGAGCAGGCGCTCCAGGCCGGGATGCACCACGACGCCATCCATTACTTCCCGCTCCCCCCGGGGTCGGGCGACTCGAGTCGCGGTCTCCTCGCCCTCAACCACGAGTACACCGACGACGGGCTCCTGCACCCGGGCGGAATGGAGCCCTGGACGGCCGACAAGGTCGCCAAGTCCCAGGCCGCCCACGGCGTGTCGGTCGTCGAGATCGCCCTGGCCGGCGACCGGTGGACCGTGGTGCGGCCGTCGCCTTACGCGCGCCGGATCACCGGACGGACCCCGATCCGCCTCGACGGACCGGCGGCTGGCCACCCGCGCCTCCGCACGGCGGCCGATCCCACGGGGGCGGTCGCGCTCGGCACCGTGAACAACTGCGCCTACGGCGCCACCCCCTGGGGCACCTATCTCACCTGTGAGGAGAACTTCAACGGCTACTTCGTGAATCCCTCCGGCGACGTGACCGGCGAGGCCGACGGTGACCAGAAGCTTCGCATCCTGCAGGGCCAGAGCCGGTACGGCATCACCAAGACCGGGTTCGGGTACCGCTGGCACGAGCACGACCCGCGCTTCGACGCGTCGCTCCATCCCAACGAGCCGCATCGCTTCGGCTGGGTCGTCGAGATCGACCCGTTCGACCCGAAGAGCCAGCCGGTCAAGCACACCGCCCTCGGCCGCTTCAAGCACGAAGGCGCCGCGGTGACGCTGGCGCGCGACCGCCGGGTCGTCGTCTACATGGGGGACGACGAGCGCAACGAGTACATCTACAAGTTCGTCAGCGAGGGCCGGTACGACCCCGCGGACCCCGCCGCCAACCGGCGCCTCCTGGAGCGCGGCACCCTCTACGTCGCCCGCTTCGACGCCGGCGGCGGCGGGGAGTGGCGCGCCCTGGTCCACGGCGCCAACGGTCTCGATCCCGCGGCGGGCTTCGCCAGCCAGGCCGACGTCCTCATCGACACCCGGGCCGCCGCCGACCGGGTCGGCGCGACCCGGATGGACCGCCCGGAGTGGATCGCGATTCACCCGAAGACGGGCGAGGCGTACTGCACCCTGACCAACAACACCCAGCGGGGCACCGACAAGGGTCCGGCCGTCGACGCCGCCAACCCGCGGCGCAACAACGTCTACGGCCACATCATCCGGTGGCGTGACGCCGGCGGGGACGCGGGCGCCGACCGATTCGAATGGGACATCTTCGTCTTGTGCGGCGACGCGGCCAGCCCGGACCCCGGCAAGCGGGGCACCATCAAGGGTGACATGTTCGGCTCGCCCGACGGGCTCTGGATCGACGGCCGCGGGGTCCTCTGGATCGAGACGGACGTCTCGACCAGCGTGCTGAACAAGGGCGACTACGCGAACATGGGCAACAACCAGATGCTGACCGCCGACCTGGCGACTGGCGAGATCCGCCGCTTCCTCACCGGACCCCGCGGCTGCGAGATCACCGGGGTGATCGGCACACCCGACGGCCGGTCGCTGTTCGTCAACATCCAGCACCCCGGCGAGCCCGCCAGCGAGCGAAGCGACCCGACGAAGCCGACTGCCGTCAGCACCTGGCCCGACGGCGGGCGCCCGCGCTCGGCCACCGTGGTCATCCGCCGGCAGGACGGCGGCCTCATCGGGACCTAGCCAGATCCTCGGAGGGGGTCTCGGAAGACCCCCTCCGAGGCCTCCCCACGGGAGAAGTTACGGCGGCCGGTTCCGCGTGGGCAGCCGCTCGGAGCGGACCCCGGCCCGCTACCCCCAGAAGCTCCTAGCCTGGCCGACTCACTTCACGACGAAGTGTCCCGGAAGCCGCAGCGACCGCAGCGGGGTGTGGGGTCGGGCTCCCAGATCACGAGCCAGCAGCAGGGGCACTCCCACGCGGCGCGCAGCGAGGCGGGCTCAGGCGTGCGCAGCAGGCGACCCATCAGAAGGGCCAGGCGCGGATCGCCGAGCCCGGTCACCAGCGCGGCGAGTTCGTGTCGCTCCACGGCATCCTCCGGTGTCTCCAGGGCGGTCGGTGCGACCGATCCCGGAGGCGACGCTAGAGCAGGCCGGTTGCGAAGGGATGACACCACCATGAAGTTCGCGCGACCGGACGGGTGCGCCGGGCCACCGACCGGGCCGGTCAGTCGGGATGCCGAGTCGGCGGCGGGCGACGACCTGGCCACAGCCCGGGCAGAAGTAGGTCACGTCCACGATCACGCGGCGAACCCCGCGAGACATTAGCCGACCCCGGTTGCGGCCCGATGACGGCAGGGTGACGTTCCGACGACGCCCACCCCGGTCGGCCGTCTGAAAACGTCACCCGCTCGTCATCCCCCGGACATCGAGGACGGGCAGACTGCGGCGCGAGTGGACAGCGACTCGACCTCGAATCGACCGGATCGGGAAGGAGATTCCATGCCCAAGCACTCGCCCCACACTCCGTGGGTAGGCCGCCGCACCTTTCTCCGCTCGGCCGTGCTCGCGTCCGGAGGCCTCGTCCTCGGCGCGCGCCCGGCCCGGCCGGTCGCCGCGCAAGGGACGGCGCCGGCCGTCGTCACCTCCGACGCGATGCGTCCCCAGATCCCGTACGGCGCGATGACCGGCGATGTCAGCGGTGACCGGGCGGTCGTCTGGAGCCGCGCCGATCGGCCCGCGCGCCTCATCGTCGAGTACTCGACGACCGAGTCGTTCCGCGACGTCCGCCGGGTGGTCGGCCCGGCCGCTCTCGCCGACAGCGACTTCACGGCCCGGGTGGACCTCGCCGGCTTGCCGCGGGGCCAGGAGATCTTCTACCGGGTCCTGTTCGAGGACCTGGCGAGCCCCCGGACGACGAGCGCCCCGATGCCCGGCCGCTTCCGCACGCCTCCGGCCGGCCGCGGCCCCGTCCGCTTCTGCTTCTCGGGTGACGAGGCGGGCCAGGGCTGGGGCATCAACCGCGAGTGGGGCGGGATGAAGCTCTACGAGGTGATGCGCCGGACCAACCCGGACTTCTTCATCCACTCCGGCGACCAGATCTACGCCGACGGCCCGATCAAGCCCGAGGTCCCGCTGGAGGACGGCACGGTGTGGAAGAACGTGACCACCGAGGCCAAGTCCAAGGTGGCCGAGACGCTGGCCGAGTTCCGCGGCAACTTCGCGTACAACATGCTGGACGACAACCGGCGCCGCTTCGCGGCCGAGGTGCCGTACCTGGTCCAGTGGGACGACCACGAGGCCCGGAACAACTGGTACCCGGGGCAGACGATCGGGGACGAGCGTTACCGGGTGCGGAGCGCCTCGCTGCTGGCCGCTTACGCCAAGCGGGCCATGTTCGAGTACAACCCGTTCCGGATCGATCCCGACGACGCCGAGCGGCTGTACCGCGGGGTCGCCTATGGACCCTCGCTCGAGGTGTTCATGCTCGACGAGCGCAGCTATCGGGGACCCAACACGCCCAACCGGCAGACCGCGCTCGACGCCGAGTCCGCGTTCCTCGGCGCCGAGCAGCTCCGCTGGATCAAGCGCGCCCTGCTGGCCTCCCGGGCGACGTGGAAGGTGATCGCCGCCGACATGCCGATCAGCATCGTGGTCCCCGACCTCAACCCCGACGTCCCCAAGGGCACGTACGAGGCCTGGGCGAACGGTGATCCCGGCGCGCCGCTCGGCCGGGAGCTGGAGCTGGCGAGCCTCCTTCGCTTCATCAAGGACAACGGCGTCCGCAACGTCGTCTGGATCACCGCCGACGTCCACTACGCGTCCGCCACCTACTACAACCCGGCCCGGGCGCGGTTCACCGACTTCCAGCCGTTCTGGGAATTCGTGGCCGGCCCCATCAACGCCGGCACCTTCGGTCCCGGCGAGATCGACCCGACGTTCGGCCCGGAGGTCCGCTACCGGAGCGTCCCCGACGGCATGAAGCAGAATCGGCCGCCGACGGAGGGTCGGCAGTACTTCGGCGCGGTGACGATCGACGGGGCGACCGAGGCGATGACGGTCACGCTCCACGACCTGGCCGGCACCACGCTCCACACGGTCAACCTGGAGCCGGAAGGGGTCTGAGATCCTCGGGGGGGTCTCGGAAGACCCCCCCGATTCCCCCCAACTCGGAGGCCGCGGCGAAGCCGCGGCTCGAAATGGAACACCTCGGCCGCGAGGCCGCGAACCAAAGCGTCGCGAGCGTCCATGGGCGGTGTCGGCGGTCGCCCCGTGGCCGTGGTATGGTCCTGTATGGGTGGCGGCTGACGAACGGGCGTCGATCACCAGGGAGGCACTGGATGGCGGGGTCCTGGATCGGGTCCGGCGAGCACAAGGAGCTGCTCTGCCGGTTCTTCATCGCCACGCACGTCCCCTTCCAGCCGGCTGACATCGCCTGGCCCGAGCTGGACACGGACAGCCGGCGCCGTCTGGCCGCGCTCCCGATCTGGGAGGAGGCGGTCCGCACCGAGGCGATGACGGCCCGGGCAGTGCTGGCCATGGGCGAGGCCGAGCCCGACCCGCGCCTGGCCGAGGCCATCCGCCTCCAGGGGTACGAGGAAGCGCGGCACGCCGAGCTGCTCGACCGGATGACCCGCCACTACGGCATCGCCATACCGCCCCACGCTCCGTCCGCGCCGCCCGACCCGGCCTGGGCCTTCATGCGCATCGGATACGGCGAGTGCTTCGACTCCTTCTTCGCCTTCGGCCTCTTCGCGCTGGCCCAGGAGTCCGGCTTCTTCCCGGCCAGCCTGGTGACGCTGTTCGAGCCCGTCATGCAGGAGGAGGCACGCCACATCATCTTCCACGTGAACTGGGTCGCCTACAGCCAGGCCCACCTGCCGTACACGCACCGGCCCTCGTACGTGTTCCGCCGAGGACTCGCGATGTGGCTCCAGCTCATCAGCCGGGTCCGGACGGCGCGTCAGGTCCAGAGCGCGGCCGACGGGACCCAGGACAACTTCACGATGACGGCCCACACGTCGTTCGGAGAGATCACGCCGCGCGGGTTCATCGAGCTGTGCTTGCGGGAGAACGAGCGACGGCTGGCCCCGTACGACGAGCGGCTCCTCCGCCCCGCCTTCGTTCCCCGCGTCGCCCGCACGCTCCTGTCCACCCTGCCGGGCCGCTCCCCGCGGCAGCAGCCGGCCGAGCGGTAACGGCTGGCGGACTCGGCGCGGGTCAACGGTCGGACCTTCAGTCCTCGGATTCGGGAAGCATTTACTTCGACCGGATCGTGCCGTGGGCGGCGCGCCGCGGCGCGGGGCGCGATGGGGCCGAGCGCCTCACGCGGTACCTCTGGGCCGGCATCGAGCAGGGCGTGCCCCCCGAGACGGTGCACGCCGTCGCCACCGCCTGCGGCTTCGAGGCCGCCCTGCGCCGGGTCTGGTTCGGCATCCTCGGCGAGTACGTGGCGGTCAAGCCCCAGGGAGCGACGCCCGCGACTCGATAGACAACCGACCGGAGTTGGACGACACTGATGCCGCCAGGAGGATTTCGGGTGAGCGTGACGTACGACTACGACCTCGTGTCGATCGGCAGCGGCCCGGCCGGCCAGCGGGCGGCCATCCAGGCCGCCAAGCTGGGAAAGCGCGCCGCCGTCATCGAGAAGCGCCAGTGCCTGGGCGGCGTCTGCGTGGACACCGGGACGATCCCCAGCAAGACGCTCCGCGAGGCGGTCATCGCCTACGCCGGCCCGGGTGGCCGGTTCGACCGCCGCCGCGCCGGTCGCGCGGAGGGCCGGCCCACCGCGGACGCGCTGCTGGCCCGGGTCGAAGAGGTCGTCGCCCGCGAGGCGGAGGTGGTCGAGGACCAGCTCCGCCGGAACGACGTGGCGACGCTCCGCGGCGAGGGGGCGTTCGTCGATCCCCACACCCTGGTGATCCGCGAGGGCGAGAGCTGGCGCCAGGTCAGGACCGAGCACGTGCTGATCGCCGTCGGCACCGGCCCCGTCCCGCCGCCCGGGGTGGCGGCCGACGGCCAGGTCGTCATGACGACCGACGACGTCATCCACCTCGAGTCCGTCCCCCGGACGATGGCCGTCGTCGGCGCCGGCGTCATCGGCGTCGAGTACGCCTCGATGTTCGCGGCGCTCGGGGTCCAGGTCACGCTGATCGAGAAGCGCGAGCGGTTCCTGGAGTTCCTCGACCGGGAGATCGTGGACGAGCTGATGCACCAGATGCGGGAGCGGAAGCTGACGTTCCGCCTGGGGGAGGCCGTGGAGCGGATCGAGGTCGCCGAGGGGCCACCCCGCCGCGCCGTCATCCTCCTGGAATCGGGCAAGCGGATCGTCGCCGACCTGGCGCTGTTCTCGGCCGGCCGGCTGGCCCTCAGCGGCCCGCTGAACCTCGCCGCCGCCGGCCTCACCGCCGACGAGCGGGGCCGGCTCAAGGTCGACGCCGCCTTCCGCACCGCCGTGCCGCACATCTTCGCGGCGGGCGACGTCATCGGCTACCCGAACCTGGCCGCCACCTCGGCCGAGCAGGGGCGCCTGGCCGCCTGCCACGCCTTCGGCGTCGACGCCGGGACGATGGAGCCGCACTTCCCGATCGGGCTCTACTCCATCCCCGAGATCTCCATGGTCGGCGCGCCCGAGCACGAGCTGACCCTGCAGAAGGTGCCCTACGAGATCGGGATCGCGCGGTACCGCGAGATCGCGCGGGGCCAGATCCTGGGCGACGACAGCGGCCTCTTCAAGATGCTCTTCCACCGGGAGACGCGCCGCCTGCTCGGGGTGCACGCGATCGGTACCGGCGCCACCGAGCTGATCCACATCGGGCAGGCCGTGCTGGGCCTCGGCGGCGGTCTCGACTACTTCCTGCGCACCGTCTTCAACTACCCGACGCTGGCCGAGTGTTACAAGGTCGCCGCCCTCGACGCCTCGAACAAGCTCGGCCGCTGACGGCGATCCGCCCGTGCAGGCTACCCTCGAGCGCGAGCTGAAGCTCTCCGTCCGCCCCGGCTTCCGGCTCCCCGCCCTGCCCGGCGATCGGCTGCCGCCCCGGGTCTTCACCTCGACGTACTACGACACGCCGGACTATCGGCTGGCCCGCGCCGGCGTCACGCTGCGGCGTCGCACCGAGGGGCGGCGGGGTGCCTGGCAGCTCAAGCTCCCGCGGGGCGCCGCCCGCCTGGAGCTGGAAGTGGCGGGCGGGCCCGGACACCCCCCCGACGAGGTGCGTGAGCTGGTGACCGCGTACGCACGGGGCCACGAGCCGGCCCCGGTGGCGACGCTCCGCTCGCGCCGCACCGGCGTCCGCGTGCGGGGCCTGGCGGGCCCGATCGCCGACGTGGTCGTCGACGCCGTGGCGTTGCTCGACGGCCGGAAGGTGCTCCGCCGTCTCCGCGAGCTCGAGGTCGAGCTGCTCGACGGGGACGAGGCCGCGCTCGGCCAGATCGAGCAGACCCTCCGCGCGGCCGGCGCCGCCGATGGGGACGGGCGGCCCAAGCTCTTCCAGGCGCTCGATCTGTCGCCCCCGGCGGCGCCGACTCCGCCCGACGCCACCGCGCCGGCCGCCGAGCACCTCGCCGCCATGATCGGGGCGCAGCTCGCCGCGATGCTGGCCCACGACCCCGGCACGCGGCTCGGAAGCCACCCCGAAGACCTCCACCAGATGCGCGTGGCGACGCGGCGGCTCCGGGCCCTCCTGCGCGCCGCGCGGCCGATGCTCGCCACCGAGTGGGTCGAGCCGCTCCGCGCGGAGCTGGCGTGGCTCGGCGATCTCCTGGGCCCGGTCCGCGACCTCGACGTCTTGCTCGGGCACCTCCGGGATCAGGCCGCGCTCCTGGCGCCGGCCGAGCGCCGCGCGTTCGCGACGGCTCCTCCGCCGCCTCGACGCCGAGCGGGGCCAGGCCCGCACCGCGATGCTCGACGCGCTCCGGAGCGAGCGGTACCTGCGCCTCCTCGAGCGGCTCGAGGACGGCGGCCGTGCCCCGCAGGTCGTCGCGCCGGAGACGTCGCTGGCCTCCATCGCGGGTGTCGAGTTCCGGAAGCTGCGCAAGGCCATGGCCGCGCTCGGGGAGGAGCCGACCGACGCGGAGCTGCACGCCATCCGGATCCGGGGCAAGCGCGCCCGCTACGCCGCCGAGCTGGCCGAGGCCGCCGTCGGGAAGCCGGCGTCGCGCTTCATCCGGAAGGCGCGGCTCTTTCAGGACGTGCTGGGAGAGCACCAGGATGCCGTCGTCGCCGAGGAGCGCCTCCGGCGGCTCATCGCCGAGAGCGGGGGCCGCCAGGCGGCCTTCGCGGCCGGGCGGCTGGTCGAGCGCCAGCACGCCCGCCGCGAGGCGGCGCGGGCGGCGCTGCCGGGGATCTGGAAGAAGGTGGAAAAGCGGGGACTGGCGGCGTGGCCGTGAGCGAGGTGGTGCGGGCCGCGGGCGGCATCGTCTCGCGGGCGAACGAGCGCGGCCAGCTGGAGGTCCTGCTCGTCTACCGCACCGAGCAGGACGACTGGACCTTTCCCAAGGGCAAGGCGCTCCTCGGCGAGACGGACGAGGCGTGCGCGCTCCGCGAGGTCGAGGAGGAGACCGGCCTCCGGTGCGCCATCCAGGCCGAGGTCGGGGAGGCCCGCTACCGGGACGGCGCCGGCCGGCGGAAGATCGTCCGTTACTGGGCGATGCGCCCGGTCGCCGGCACCGCCACCGCGCAGAGCGAGATCGACGCGATCCGCTGGGCCGCGCTCCCCGCCGCGGCCGGGCTTCTCACGTACGAGCGCGACCGCGCCGTGCTCGCCGCCTTCGCGGGCACCCGCCGCCACTGACCAGCCCGCCCCCGACCACCGACCCGGGCAGCGGAAAACAGCCGGAAAATCCGCGCGGATAGCCGCCCCGTCCGGCTGGCGTGGCGGCCGGGGCGCAGGACGGGCTTGACGAGACGGCCCCGGGTGGGCTACGTATCGGTCCGTCCCACCGCGTTTTCGAGGAAGGCCGCCGGGTCCGCCGGCAGGCCCGGCTGCCGACTCACGCGATACGACAGGAGGGAGACCCGTGGCTCAGGCGAAGAGCTCGAAGAGCAAGCCCAAGAGCGCTCATGGCACCCGCACCCTGGCGATCGACATCGGAGGGACCGGCCTCAAGGCCTCGGTCCTCGACCAGGAGGGCAAGATGCTGGTCGACCGGGTGCGCATCGAGACCCCGGTCGGCAGTCCCCCGGAGGGAATCGTCGAGGCCCTCGCGAAGCTCGTCGAGCCCCTCCCCGCCTACGACCGCGTCTCGGTCGGCTTCCCTGGTGTGGTCCGCAACGGCAAGATCCTGACGGCGCCCAACCTGGGCAGCAAGAGCTGGGTCGGCTTCGACCTCGGCAAGGCGATGACCAAGCGCCTCGGCCGGCCCACCCGGGTCTGCAACGACGCCGACATGCAGGGGCTGGCCGCGGTCCGGGGCAAGGGGGTCGAGCTGGTCATCACCCTCGGCACCGGCTTCGGCACCGCCCTCTACCTGGACGGTCGCCTGGCCCCGCACCTGGAGCTGGCGCATCATCCGTTCCGGAAGGGCGAGAGCTACGAGGAGCAGCTCGGCAACCCGGCTCGCAAGGCCGCCGGCGCCGCGAAGTGGAACAAGCGGATCCAGCGGGCGATCGGGAACCTTCGCGCGCTGCTGCACTTCGACCACCTGTACATCGGCGGCGGCAACGCCAAGAAGATCCAGTTCACGCCGGATCCCGACGTCACGGTCATCTCCAACGAGGCAGGGATCAAGGGAGGCATCGCGCTCTGGAAGGACTAGTGGGCACGGCCGATGAGCGTCGCATCGCGTCGTCCTCGGTCGTCGCCGATCCTCGGCGTCCTCGGAGTACGCCTGCGGTCGGCGACTCCCTGCGTCCATTGGACGGCCTTCGGCCTGTGGGCGCTGCTCGCTCCTCGGCCCCGCCCCCGGGAGCTTGACTAGACTAGACTAGACTACGCCGAGGGGAGGGTGAAGCGCACCGTCGTGCCCTTGCCCAGCGTGCTCTCGATCGTGAGCGCGCCTCCCTGGGCCTGGACCAGGTGCTTGACGATGGCCAACCCGAGCCCGGTCCCGCCCAGCTCCCGTGAGCGAGCCTTGTCGACCCGGTAGAACCGCTCGGTAATCCGGGGCAGGTCGAGCGACGGGATGCCGATCCCGGTGTCGGCGACCGCGATCTCCACCATTCCGGCCGACTCCCCGGCGGCGCTCAGGGTGATGCGCCCGCCGTCGGGCGTGTACTTCACGCCGTTGTCCACCAGGTTGACGAGGATCTGCGACAGCCGGTCCGGGTCGGCCTGGACGGCGAGCGCGGCCGGCACCTCGTTGAGGACGACCAGCCCCTTCTGCGTCGCCTGGCGCTCGAACATCGTCGCGACGGCGCCGGCCAGCTCCCGGAGGTTGACCGGCTCCAGCCGGAGAGCGACCTTTCCGGTCTCCACGTTGGAGAGCTGGAGCAGGTCGTCCACGAGCCGCCCCAGTCGCTCGGCGTGGGTGTGGGCCGTCTCCAGGAAACGCCGCGCGTGGGCGGGCTCGTCCAGCGCGCCGTCGAGCAGCGTCTCCAGGTACCCCTTGATGGAGGTCAGCGGGGTGCGCAGCTCGTGGGAGACGTTGGCCACGAACTCCGCCCGGACGCGCTCCAGACGTCGCAGCTCGGTGACGTCGTGGAGAACCAGCACCACCCCCGTCCCCTGGCGCGCGAACGCGACCGGGACCGCGTGCGCCCGGAGGATCCGGTTGACGGGGGGTCCCAGCTCCACCTCTCGCTGATAGCCCTCGGGCGGCGCCCCGGCCCGACAGGCCTCGACCAGGTCGAACAGCGCTTTCTGGCGCACCACCTCCAGGAGCGGCCGGCCGGCGACGCGCTCGGCCGCGCCGTCGCGGAGATCGAAGATCGCACGGGCGCCGGGGTTCATCAGGAGGATGCGCCCCCGTTCGTCGAGCGCGATGACGCCCTCGACCATCCGCTCCAGGATGGCCGCGACCTCGGCGCGCTCGGCCTCGAGCGTCTGCACCTTGTCCCGGAGGGCGAGGGCCATCCGGTTCAGCGCGCCCCCCAGCTCGGCGACCTCGTCCCCGCCGGCGGCCGGCGCCCGCTGCTCGAAGTCGCCGGAGGCCATCCGCCGGGCGATGGCCTGCATCCGCGCGACCGGTCGGGTCACCCGGCGGCTCAGGAACAGTCCGACGCCGAGCACCACCACGATGGCCAGGGCCGCCCCGACCCCCAGGGTCCGCCGGATGGACGCCGAAGCCTTCGCCACCTCGGTGAGCGGCATCGCCAGACGGACGACGCCCCGCGGGCGGCTCGGCCCTTCGAGCGGCACCGCCACGTAGAGCATGTCCACGCCGAGCGTGCGGCTCCGCCGCACATCGCTCCCGATGCCGCCGGCCAGGGCGGCCTGGACCTCCGGCCGGCTGGCGTGGCTCTCCATCACCTGCACCGCCGCCGACTCGCGCTCGGAGTCCCCGAGCACGGTGCCGTCGGCGGCGATCACGGTGACGCGCGTCCCCAGCGTCGCGCCGTACCGCTCCACCAGCCGCTGCATCAGCTCGGGTCCGGCGGGCTGGCCCCCGGGAAGCAGCACGAGGTCGTGGACGAGGCGGGCAGAGGTCACCAGGCCCACCTTCAGGCTGTCCACCGTGTGGCGCTCGAGCGCCCGGGCGACGTAGAGGCCCATGACCAGCATCCCCAGCGCGGTGACGCCGAGCAGGCCGAGGGTCAGGCGAAGCGACAGCCGGGACAGCAGCGGGGCGCCCATCTGATCAGCGCCGCCCCTGAAGCGTCAGCGTCATGGCAGGCGAGTCAACGTCTCGGGCGGGGCCGAGGAGCGAGCAGCGCCGCTAGGACGCAGGGAGTCGCCGACCGCAGGCGTATGCCGCATACGCCGAGGATCGGCGACGACCCCAAAGGCCGAAGGCCGTCCGAAGGACGACGCGATGCGAAGCTCATCGGCCCCGCCCCTGCCTATCCCTCGAATTCGAACCGGTAGCCCACGCCCTTCACGGTGACGATCCGCCGCGCCTCCGGGCCCAGCTTCTCCCGGAGCCGCCGGACGTGGACGTCAACCGTCCGTGACTCGATCTCGGCCGCGTTGGCATAGCCCCAGACCGTGTCGAGGAGCTGCTCCCGGCTCAGCACGCGCCCGCCGGCCCGGAGGAGGGCGACGAGGAGCGCGAACTCCTTGGCCGTCAGCTCGACGGCCGTCTCTCCGACGGCGACGTGATGGCGCGCCTCGTCCACGGCCAGCTCCCCGACCCGGGTGACGCCGCCGGCGCGCGGCTCCTGGACCCGACGGAGCACCGCCCGGACCCGCGCCATCAGCTCCCGCGGACTGAACGGCTTCACCACGTAGTCGTCGGCGCCCAGCTCGAGCCCCACCACTCGGTCCACCTCCTCCGCCTTGGCGGTCAGCATGATGATCGGGAGGCGGGCGGTGGCGGGGTCCCGGCGGAGCTGGCGGCAGACCTCGAGGCCGTCGAGGCCAGGCAGCATGAGGTCGAGGATCAGGACGTCGGGATGCTGCTCCCGGGCCAGGCGGAGGGCGGTCCCCCCCTCCCGGGCGGTGAGGCACTCGAAGCCCTGCCGCTCGGCGTGATAGCGCACCAGCTCGACGATGTCCTTCTCGTCGTCAACGACCAGCACCCGGGTGGCCATCCGGCTCGATTATACGCGGGATTGCGGCCGCGTCCGGTTGACAGGCCCCGGGACCGGCGGGTACGCTTTGTGAAGCCGAGCAGTCCCCGCAACACGCCGAAGGAGACGCCGATGTCCGCGACGCCGCCGAAGCCGACCATCGAACCGAAGGCCGCCGACCAGGCGCTCCAGACCTACATCCGGCCGCAGACCTTCCCGGTCGCGATCCGGATGCTGCGGCCCGGGGAGCCGATTCCGGAGCGCGCCAAGCGGCCGGCCCGCGACTTCGGGAAGCTCTCGATGAACTGCCAGGTGATCGACATGTCGCGGCGGTACGGGTGGATGATCGCGCTCACCCGGGAGGACCACATCTGCTCGCTCGGCATCACCGCGCTGGGCTTCGACCGGCCGACGCACCTCTACAACTCGGGCACCCTCTGCGAGGGCATGTACACGGCGACCAAGGAAGCCGGGGCGCGCTCGGAGGCGGCGGTGGACAAGTTCGCGCCGGGCGAGTACCACTGCCTGCTGGTCGCCCCGCTCGACCGCACCTCGTTCGAGCCCGACCTCGTGGTCGTCTACGCCAACCCGGCCCAGGTGATGCGGCTGACCCAGGCGGCGCTCTGGAAGCGCGGCGGCCGGCTGGCCTCGTCGTTCCAGGGGCGCATCGTGTGCGCCGACATCATCGTGACGACGATGCAGACCGGCGAGGCCCAGGTGATCCTCCCCTGCTCCGGCGACCGGATCTTCGGCCAGACCCAGGACCACGAGATGGCCTTCACGATCCCGTGGGCGAAGATGGGCGAGATCATCGAGGGCCTGGAGGGCACGCACCGGGGCGGGATCCGCTATCCCATCACGCAGTTCATGGAATACGAGGCCAAGCTCCCGCCGAAGTACATGGAGGTCAACCGGCTCTGGGACGTGGACAAGGGCAAGGCCGAGTACTCGCCGCGCGATCGGGTGGTCGCCGCCTACAAGCGGTCGTTCGCGGACCGCGTCCCGGTCTACCCGATCGTCGCCTCCTATGCCGGGACGCTCGACGGCCTGTCGATCGAGGAGTTCTGCACGACGCCCGCCAAGGCCGTCACGGCCATGCTCCACTACTACGAGCGCCACCAGCCCGACGTCGTCCTGGCTTACAACGACCTGGCCAAGGAGGCCGAGGCGACCGGCTGCAAGGTCAAGTACTCCGACTACGTGGTCCCGTCCATCGAGACCCACGTGCTCCAGGAGGACAAGGGCAAGCTGGCGACCCTGGAGGTCCCCGACCCCCGGCGAGACGGCCGGCTGCCGGCCTTCCTCGAGGTCTGCGAGGGGCTGATGGCGGCCAAGCTCCCGACGGCGGTGGGCGCGGTGGCGGTCGGACCGTGGACCATCGCCATGCTCATGCGGAACCCGGAGGTGATGCTGCTGGACACCTTCGAGGACGCCGGCTTCATCCACGAGCTGATGCGCTTCGCCACCGAGTACTGCAAGCGCTGGGGCGACGCGATCGCGGCGACGAAGATCGGGCTCTCGTTCTCGGAGCCGACCGCGTCGATCAGCCTCGTCTCGCCCGACAACTACCGGGAGTTCATCGCGCCCTACCACAAGCAGCTGGTCGAGTACTTCAAGGCCAAGAAGGTCGGGCTCACCACGCACATCTGCGGGACGACCTACCCGATCTACGAGGACCTGATCCAGTGCGGCTTCACCACCGTGTCTTTCGATCTCGACCAGCAAGCCGACCCGACCCTCCAGGTGGACCAGCTCGCCCGCTTCATGGAGGTGAGCAAGGGCCGGGTGGTGGCGATCGGCAACGTGGACGCGACGCTGTTCGAGCGGGCGACGAAGGCTGAGATCGAGGCGGAGGTCCGGCGCTGCGTGGACACCGCGGCCCGCTACTCGGGGTTCATCCTCTCCACGTCCTGCGAGATCCCGCCGCGCTCCAACCCCGAGGTCGTCCAGTGGTTCATGGACGCGGCGAAGGACTACGGCCGCTACGACCGGCTGGCGACGTAGCCCGCCGGTCTGTTCGTCACCTCCCGCCCACCCCCCCAGCCCCCCTCCCCCACCCACTGGGGGGAGGGGGGAGGCGGAAACCCACTCCTTCACACGTTCACAGCCCTCGCTCGTCCGCTGGCCCCGAAAACAGAACGGCGCAGGAGCCGGAGCCCCTGCGCCGTTTGCGGTACGAGCTGACTGGCCGGCTGGTTGGTTACCAGCGGGGCGTGCGGCGCTGGCCGCCGCCGCCCCCGCCGAACCCGCCGCCGCCGCCACCCGGACGGTAGCCACCACCGCCACTCCGGCCACCGCCCCCGCCGCCCCCGGACCGCTGGCCCGAGGAGTTGGCAGGCGCCACGGTGATCCGCCGGCCCTCGAAGGGCTGGTCGTTCAGCTTCTGGATCGCCGTCTGGGCCTCCGCGTCCGTGGCCATCTCCACGAAGCCGAAGCCCCGCGACTGGCCCGAGAAGCGGTCGGTGATGACCGTGGCGGACTCGACGTTGCCGCACTGCGCGAAGTACTCGCGCATGCTCTCGGAGGTGGTGGAATAGGAAAGACCGCCGACATACAACTTGGCAGGCATGAGATGCCTCCTCGACCCCATCGTTCGGGGTCGGATACTTCCGCACCCATCATTCACGCCCCGGAGACGCGGAAGAGGCCGTCGGAGGCGAGGCCAGGTCAAGGCGCCACGGTGGCGCAGATCCGGCAGACCAACGGAAGTATACCCGAAGGCTTGCCCAATGTCAGTAGTCCAGCTTCCCTGGAGTCCACCCGGGCGAGGATCGAGGGGGGCGGCAGGTGTCAAGTCCGGGCTGGGCCCCCCTCGACCCCCGCCCGAAACGGAAGCATGTCGGAGCCGTGAGGTCTGCGCCAGCCGTGCTCGGCGGGGAGCAGCGTTCCGCGCGCCGGCTTCGCCGGCGCAACCGAAGAGGGGGTATCGGGGGGGTCTTCCGAGACCCCCCGAAGGGACCTAAAGCCCGAGGCCCCGGAAGAAGCTGCGGACGGCGCCCACGCCCTCGTTGACGGCGCGGGCCGCCTGGCCAATCGGGGACGAGCCGCCGACCCGGTGCCCGAGCTGGAACCGGACCTCGGCCGTCTGGCCGGCCACCACTTGGATCTGGCGACTCTCGGCACCGAAGCCGGGGTGGCTCACCCGGAGCCGGTACGGTCCCTCCTTCAACGGCTGGCGGATCTGTCCCCGGTTCGCCGACGTCAGCGTGGTGACCAGCGCGTCCTGGGGCGTGAAGATCTCGATCGTCGCGTCGGTGACGGGCTTCTCGGTCTTCGCTTCCCGCACCACCGCGACCACTTCCCCGTACTGCGGCGCCGGCTTGAAGAGCTGGACGGCCGAATAGGTCGCCCCCAGGATGGAGATCAGCCCGGCAGCCAGACCCACCAGCGACTGGACACTCGAGAGGCTGGGCTTCGTCACCGCCTTCCTTATATAGCGCAGGCCCCGGTGGGGCGGCAAGGAATGTGGCGCTCTCATCCGGGACCCCCCAACCGCCCCCGGAGGCAGGCCGGGCCGCCGCCCGCCCGCCCTCGAACCGGGTCAGTCGTCGAGGAGGAAGAACCCGGGCTCCGTGTCCATGGGGAGCGGGGCGGCGGCGACCCGGGCCAGGTCGGCGGCCAATGCCTCCAGCTCGGGTCGCAGCGCCTCGGCTCGCGCTTCGCCGAACCGCCGGCGAGCTTCGGCCAGGAGGGACTCGCGATAGGCGTCGGGACCGGTGTCGGCCATCGGTGCACCTCGAGGTGTGCCCCTGGGTACCATCGCCGCCGGGCCGAAGTCAAGTTGGGGGGTGGGCGAGATGTCTCGAACTGAGAAGGTGCGAGCAAGCGGTTCTTCCGGCACCCCCCTCCCTCCCGGTGGCCGCCGGAGGGCGGGACGTCGCCCACAGGCCGAAGGCCGTCCGATCGGCCGTAGGCCCGAGCCGTCCCCCCCAGGCTGAAGGCCGTCCGATCGATCCGGTCAAACGGAGGGGGCCAAAGGCCGAAGGCCGTCGGAGAGATCGGGTGGGCGGGAGGTCCGAAGAACCACCGCGGATTTGAGAACCGCCCGGCCGTGGAGTACCATGCCCCGCGGAGGGGCGGCCCCATGCCACAGCAGTACGACGCCATCATCGTCGGCGGCGGCCACAACGGCCTCGTCGCCGCCACCTATCTGGCCCGCGGCGGCCTCCGTGTCCTCGTCCTCGAGCGCCGCAACCTCCTGGGCGGCGCCTGCATCACGGAGGAGCTGACGTGTCCAACGCCGACCCCAAGCGGACCTTCCTCCGGCTGGTCCCCCGGACTCGGTGCCGGCAGAGTTCCGGGAGCAGGTCGGCCGGCTCTCGACGCGAGCCGCTTACCTCAAGTTCCACGCCGCCCTCCGGGAGCTGCCAGACTTCTCCGCCTATCTCGGCCCCGGCTTCGACCCGCGCTACCTGGCCCAGTCAAGATCTGCCCGTCGGTCAACGCCTTCCTCGGCTCCTGGCAGGACGCGCAGGCCGGGCGGCCCCTCACGGACCCCGCTGATGGAGGTCCAGATCCCGTCGGTCTACGACCCGACGCTGGCCCCGGCCGGTCACCACGTCGTCTCGGTGTGGGCGCTCTGGGCGCCGGTGCGACCAGCCGAGGGGTCCTGGGAGACGCGCCGACGCGAGGTGGGCGAGCACCTCATCGACACGCTGACCGCGTACGCCCCGAACTTCCGGCGGGCGCTCGTGGACTGGCTCCTTTTCACGCCCGCGGACCTCGAGGCCCGGGTGGGGCTGACCGACGGGAACATCCGCCATCTCGACATCGTGCCGGCCCAGATGTTCGGCCGCCGACCACTGCCGGGGTGGGCGGCCTATCGAACCCCCCTCCCCGGGCTCTACCTCTGCGGCGCCGGCACCCACCCCGGCGGCGAGGTGACCGGGGCGCCGGGGCACAACGCCGCCCAGGCGATTCTCCAGGGCCTGGCCGGAGCCTGACCGGGCGGCCGGCCGTCGGGCTCGCCATGCTCTCGCGGATCGTGGCCCGCGCTCGCGGGTTCGCTCGCCGAGGTCTCCGCCGCCTCTTCGCGAGACGGCCGCTCGGGATCGCGCTCGCCCTCGGGACCCTGGCGCTCGGCGCCGCCTGCGAGCGGACCCGGCTGGGCCGGGCCCCGGAGGAGCGACCGTGCCCCCCCGGGACGGCGCGGGCGATCGCCGAGAGCCCGAGCGGACGCGAGCAGTGGTGCCGGCGCGGCGGGACGGGGCCGCGCCACGGCCCGTACCTCGCGTGGCACGACAACGACCGGATCAAGGCCGAGGGCGGCTTCGCCGACGGCCGGCCGGATGGCCGCTGGCGCTTCTTCTATGCCAACGGCCGGAGGCTCCTCGACGGTGAGTACCGGGACGGGATGAAGCAGGGCCCGTGGACCTTCTGGTACGCCAACGGCGTCAAGAAGGAGGCGGGCGCCTTCCGCGATGGCCGGGAGCAGGGCCGGTGGACCCGCTGGTTCGAGAGCGGCCAGCCCCAGAGCGACGGCGAGTACCGGGACGGCGTCCCCGACGGCCGCTGGACTTACTGGTACGACCGCGGCCCGGTGCGCGAGACCGGCGAGTACCGGAACGGCGAGCGGACGGGGCCGTGGCGCCGCGCCAGCGTCACCGGGCAGCCCTGCGATTATCGGGACCTCCCGCCCACCCCCCCCAGCCCCCCTCCCCCACCCACTGGGGGGAGGGGGAGCCGGAAGCCCGATTCCTTCACACGCTCCTGAGACTATCGGGACGATCAGGCGCCTGAGCCCGGTAGCGGGCGTAGAGGAACGAGGCCAGCACGAGCACGGCGCCGAGGACGATGAACGAGAGGATCCGGTAGATCGCGTCCAGCTCCCTGAGGTCCACCAGGAACAGCTTCCCGACCGTCACCCCGAAGAGCGCGAAGGCCCCGACCCGTAGCGCGGTCACCTGCCGCCGCATCCCGAGGGCCATCATCGCGAAGGCGTAGAGCGTCCAGAGGATCGAGAGCGTCATGTTGCGCACCTTGGCGGCCTCGGCGGCGGGCAGCCCGGTCAATGGGAGCAGCCTGACCTCGGTGCTGGCGTGCCACAGCAGGAACAGCAGGGCGGCTGCCACCCCGAGCGTGCGGAGGCGGCGGCGATTCGCCTCCACCCGCACCGGCCACGTCGGCGCCATCCAGCCGTACAGCGCGTACAGCCCCGCGATCAGGAGCCCCGAGACGAATCTCAGGTTGAGCACCGGCATCCGCAGCGTGGCCGGGAGCCGCTGCCACGCTTCCGCGTCCACCGTCGTCGCGTGGACGCCGAGCCCGGCCAGGAGCGCGGTGGTGGCGACGAACAGGAGCCGCGTCCGATCGCCGGGGACGAGGGCGAGCAGGGGGACGACGGCCGCGGTCCACACGAGCGTCTGCAAGACCTCCTGGTAGGCCTGGGCGATGCGGAGCGGCGGGAACTCGGCCAGCTCGATCGTCACGAAGAACGCCAGGCTGCCGATGGTGGCCAGCACGAGGAGGGGCCGCGCCGCCCGCTCCCAGCCGACGGTCTCCCCCTCCCGGCGCGCGTACAGGAGAGCGGCGAGCCCGGTCGAGGCGGCGAAGACCAGCGTCGGCAGGAGCAGCGGGCTCCCGACGAGGAAGGCGTCACCGGAGCCGGGCTGGTCCATCACGAGCCCGAGCCAGCGGTAGCCGGCCAGACCCAGCACGGCGAGGCCGGCACCGCGCAGCTTCCGGGAATCGAGCCGGACACCACCCGCCAGCACGACCAGCGCCTCGATGCTCCATACCACCGGCACCACGGGCCGCCGAAGCGCACGGCGCCGGTCGCGGTCAGGAGCGCCAGCGCGACGGCGAGGTGCGTGAGGGCGAGGGCCGACGCCGCGGCCACGTGCCGGCAGGCCCACCAGCCGGCGCCCGCGTAGGCCACGGCGAGCACCAGCCAGAGCAGTGCGAGCCCGTCGCGGTGCTCCGGCATCAGGATCGCCCGCGTCGCCAGGACGTAGGCCAGCGGCACGACCAGGACGAGGACGAGGGTCGGGACCCGCGGAAGTCCCGGTGGACGCCCGCGCCGCTCGCCGCCGATCGCCTCGACCAGCGGCACCAGCGCGAACAGGGCGAGGAAGACGCTGGCCGCGCCGAGCGCGATCCCGAGCTTCGACGGCCGGTACCAGGTGGTGTACCAGCCGCCGTAGAGCGCCTGGGTGCACAGGAAGCTGACGACGGCCAGCTCGGTCCAGCGGCGCCAGTAGGCGGCGGCGAGGATCCCCGCGTCGAGGATGGCCAGGTAGACGAACAGCGGGACCGCGACGTCCCGGCCCGTGCTCAGGATGACGGGCGCCAGGAAACCGCCGAGGCTGGCCAGCAGGGCGATGGCGCGGGCGTCCTGGTCGAGCGCGAGCACCACTCCGAGCGTGGTCACCAGCGCCAGGAAGCCGAAGGCCACCACCGGCGGCGCCAGACCGTAGACGGCGTGGGCCGCGTAGCCGCTGAGGTAGAGCGTGCCGAGGCCGAGGGCGACCAGGCCCTGGGCCGGGCCACGGTAGTCACCGCGGTGGAGCCGGCGGCCGAGAAGCAGGAGACCGAGGCCGAGCACGAGCCCGATGACCACGCGACCGGTCGGGCCGATCCAGGCGTTCTCGAACGCGTACCTCAGGAAGAAGGCGATCCCCACGATCAGGATGAGGACGCCGATCCGATTGAGCCCCCGCGCGCCGAATGAACTTTCCAGCTCCCCGACTCGCGAGCCGCCGGTCATCCGGGCGGCGGGGGTCGCCTCGGCGGCGACGACGGGCTCCAGCTCGACGGGAGACGGGGCGGCGGCCGCCGGTGCGGGCGCCACCGCCTCCGGCATCTCGCCGGGCAACCACGTCGCCGGCGCAGCGGCGGTCACCGGCTCGACGGGCGCCGCCGGCTCGACGGCAGCCCTCGGCTCGCCGCCCGGCCGGCGCTCGAGCGCCTCGACTCGCGCCTCCAGGGTCCGGATCCGCTGGCGGAGCCGGAGGTGGACGACCAGCATCGCCACCGGGACCAGCAGGACCACGATGGGCGCCAACAGCGCGAGGAAGAACATCTCCATCGGTGAACCGCGATGATAGCACGGCGGCGTGATCGGCCCGCGCCCTTGACAGCCGCGCGCCGTTTCTGATACGAGAAGCTGGTCAGCGCTCCCCCGGATCGGCGAGCCTCCGAGAGGTCCGCCGCGCCCAACCATCGGACCCGAGGAGGCCCGCGTGCGAGCCCGAGAGATCACCGAGTACAACAAGCTCACCTGGCCCGAGATGAACGACGCCATCGAGCTGGGCAAGGTCGTCATCCTGCCCACCGGCTCGACCGAGCAGCACGGCGCCCACCTGCCGCTCGACACCGATCTCTTCCTGGTGGAGTCGGTCTGCCGGGAGCTGGCGCGGCGGGCCCCGGACAAGGTCCTGGTGCTGCCCGGCATCCCCTACGGCCTGAACATGCACCACTTCGACTTCCCCGGCACCATCCACGTCGAGCCCCAGCACTTCATCGACTTCTGCGTGGACGTGACCAAGTCCGTCGCCTACCACGGCTTCAAGCGCATCGCCGTCGTCAACGGCCACGGCTCCAATATGCCGATGGCCGACCTCATCGCCCGCCGCACCGTGCTGGAGACGCCCGCGATCTGCTGCGCCTTCGGCTACTACAACATGGGCCGCGAGGAGACGCTCGGGTTCATGGAGACCGGGGTGTACGCCCACGCCGACGAGTGGGAGACCTCGCTCTACCTGCACTTCGCCCGGGAGCGGGTGCAGATGGACAAGGCCGTCGCCGACAACGATCGCGTCGGCCAGACCATGACCTCCGACAGTACGACGTCCGTCCGCTTCAACGACTTCTGGGGCCGGTGGACGAAGACGGGCGTCCACGGGAACCCGACCAAGGCGTCCGCCGAGAAGGGCCAGCGGATCCTGGAGATCATCATGAAGCACGCGCTGGTCTGGCTCGACGAGTTCCGCAGCTGGCCGATCGAGGCCCGGCAGAGCCAGCATCGACTGCCGGTCCAGCGCGACATCCGCTGGTAGACCATCGGGAGGGGGGCTACGCCCCCCTCCCGGATCTCCCCGCGGGGGGATGCGGCGGCCAAGCCGCCGCTCGGAGTGGAACGTCATGACCGCGAGGCCAGCAACAAGCGGGTTTGGAGTAGCCCGGCCCGACCGGACGGAGAACATCGAAGCTTCGGTATTCACTCACAGGTCGTGAGAAAGGGGGACCCCATGCAGCTCACGCGCAGAGAGATCCTGGCCCTCGGGGGCGCCGCCGGCGCCACCGCCCTCCTCGGCGTCCCGGCCCGCGCCCAGAAGAAGGGTGGCGACGTGATCGTCGGCACCGTCTCGGCGCCGCCGCTGACCGACGCCCAGGCCTCGACCGCCGAGGTCTCGCGCAACGTCAGCCTCCACTGGATCGAGACGCTCTGGGCGCGCGACGAGAACGGGAACGCGATCCCCGACCTGGCCGCGAAGACGGACATCGCGCCCGACGGGAAGACCTACACGTTCACGCTGCGCCAGGGCGTGATGTTCCACAACGGCCAGGAGATGACGGCGCCGGACGTCAAGGCCTCGCTCGAGCGCTACGGCCGGGTCGGCGGCAGCGCCGCCATGATGAAGCCGGTCGAGTCGATCCAGGCCGTCAGCAAGTACGTGGTGCGCGTCGCGCTCAAGCAGCCGTCGCCGGGCTTCATCGACCAGCTCAGCTCGCCGCGGGCGCCGGTCGGCATCATGCCGGCCAGCGAGGGCGACAAGGAGCGGGGGAAGATCAGCCACATCGGGACCGGCCCCTACCAGTTCGTCGAGTTCCGCCCGGACAGCCACGTCAAGCTGAAGCGGTTCGACGGTTACGTCGCCAACTCGAGCTTCCCGAAGCGCGACGGCTTCGGCGGCCGCAAGACCGCCTACTTCGAGACGGTCACCTTCCGCCACATCCCGGAGGGCGGGGCCCGCTCGGCCGCGCTCGAGACCGGCGAGGTCCACGCCGTCGACATGCTGCCGCCGGCGGCGGCCGATCGGCTGAAGGGGAACAAGAGCGTCAAGATCTACGCGGCCATGCCGTGGGCGTTCCAGACCATCATCATGAACGCCTCCCAGGGCGTGACCGCCAACATGAAGGTCCGGCAGGCGGTCCAGGCCACCCTCGACTGCGAGGAGATCATGGCGATCGCCGGCGAGGGTCTCTACCGCCTGACCCACGGCTGGCAGCACCCGGGCACGACCTACTTCGCGGGCGACGTCGGCAAGGAGTTCTACAACCAGAAGAACGCCGCCCGGGCCAAGCAGCTCCTGCAGGAGGCGGGCTACAAGGGCGAGGAGATCGTCTTCCTGACCGACTCGACGTACAAGTACCACCAGGACACTGCGGTGGTGGCCAGCGAGCAGATGAAGAAGGCCGGCTTCAACGTCAAGCTCAACGTGGTGGACTGGCCGACCGCCTTCGAGATCCGGCGGAAGCCCGAGGGCTGGAACCTCTGGTCGCTCGCCTTCGGCATCGAGCCGTACGAGGGGCCCTACAACGTGGCCGGCTTCTTCGTCGGCGAGAACGGTGGCAAGGGCGCCCAGTGGGCGCCGGACGCCGAGCTGAACCGGGCCGATGCCGCCCTCAACACGTCGCTGAAGGTCGAGGACCGGAAGAAGGCCTTCGCCGACTTCCAGCGCCGCTTCTTCGAGTACGTCCCGGGGATCAAGGTCGGCGACCTCGGCCGCTACCAGGCGACCCGCGCCAACGTGGTCGGCTACGCGACCGCCCGCATCCCGCGCATGTGGGACGTGTCGTTCGACTGATCCGGGCCCGTGCCGCTCCGCCTCCGGCCGCCCCCCTCCCCCGCGCACCGGGGGAGGGGTTGGAGCCGGAGGCGGGATCCGTCACGCTCGACCATGACCCGGTACCTGGTCTACCGGCTGCTGAGCGCCATCCCCGTCCTGGCCGTCGTCTCGCTCGCCTCGTTCCTCCTCATCTTCCTGGTCCCCGGCGACCCGGCGGCGGAGATCGCCGGCCCCGGCGCGACGTCGGAAGAGGTGGCGCGCATCCGCAGCCAGCTCGGCCTCGACGCGCCGGTCCACGTCCAGATGGCGAGCTACTACGGGCGGCTCTTCCGCGGCGACCTCGGCCACTCGATCATGCTGAACCGGAGCGTCACCCGGGCCATCATCGAGCGGGCGCCGGTCACCCTGTCGCTGACCGGCGCTGGCGCTCGGCATCTCGCTCGTCGTCGCCGTCGTCCTCGGCGTGGTGGCGGCCGTGAAGCGCAACACCTGGGTCGACCAGTCCGCGATGACCGTCGCCCTGCTCGGGCTGTCGGTGCCGGACTTCTGGGTCGGCCTGGTCATGATCTACACCTTCGCGGTGCATGCTCGGCTGGTTCCCGACCGGCGGCTACGTCGAGCTCGGCCAGGGGGTGATCCCCTGGCTCCGCAGCCTGGCGATGCCGGCCGTCGCGCTCGGCATCACCCAGCTCGGCCTCCTCGCCCGCATCACCCGGGCGGCGATGCTGGAGGTCCTCAACCAGGACTACGTGCGCACGGCGCGCGCCAAGGGCCTGCCCGAGCGGGTGGTGGTCGACAAGCACGCCCTGGCCAACGCCATGATCCCGGTGGTGACGGTGATCGGCCTGATCGTCGGCATCCTCCTGGGGGGCGCCGTGGTGGTCGAGCAGGTCTTCTCGCTGCCCGGGGCCGGCCGCCTGATCATCGGGGCGATCCTCCGCCGCGACTACCCGGTGATCCAGGGCGGCCTGCTGCTGGTCGCCGTGATCTTCGTCTTCGTGAACCTGGCGGTGGACGTCCTGTACGCCTCCCTCGACCCGCGTGTCCGCTATGACTGATCGTCGCCGGCCGGCTGCGCCGCTCGAAGGCGGTCCGGCGGCTGCTCCACCACCGGCTGTTCATGACCGGGCTGGTGCTGTTCGCCCTGATCGTCGCGATGGCGGCGTCGGCCGCGCGTCCTCGCCCCCCACCCGCCGAACCAGAACAACTTCCGCTACCGCCTCGGCGCCCCGACCCGGGTCTTCCTGCTCGGCACCGACGGCTTCGGGCGCGACGTCCTCAGCCGCGTGATCCACGGGGCCCGGGTGTCGCTCCGCATCGGCCTGATGGTCGTGGTGATGAACGCCATCCTCGGCACCCTGATCGGCGCCGGCGCCGGCTCGGTCCGCTCGCTCGACAACGTGGTGATGCGCGTCATGGACGGCCTGATGGCCTTCCCGGCCATCCTGCTCGCCATCGCCCTGGCCGCCACGCTGGGCGCCTCGGAGCTGAACGTGGTCCTGGCCCTCACCATCGCCTACACGCCCCGCACCGCCCGCATCGTGCGGGCCTCGGTGCTGGTGGTGCGCGAGCTGGAGTACGTGCAGGCGGCGCTGGCGGCCGGGGCGGGGTACCTCCGCATCCTGTTCCGCCACATCCTGGCCAACAGCATGGCCCCGCTCATCGTCCAGCTCACCTTCATCTTCGCGGTGTCGGTGCTGGCCGAGGCCGTGCTGAGCTTCATCGGCGTGGGGCCGCCGCCGCCCACCCCCACCTGGGGCAACGTCATCGCCGAGGGCCGCAACTACATCCGGGAGGCGCCCTGGATCTCGCTGTTCCCGGGGATCGCCATCGGGATCACCGTGCTGGGGCTCAACCTCCTCGGCGACGGCCTCCGCGACGTCCTCGACCCCCGCATCAAGGTCGAGCGCTGAGCAGTACAATGACCGGCGAGCCCAACTCCGTCCCGGAGGGACACATGGACAGTCGCGCCTCCCGAGAGTACCGCTACGAGAAGCTGACCTGGCCGGAGATCGACGACGCGGTCGGGCTGGGGAAGGTGTGCATCGTGCCGTGCGGCTCCGTCGAGCAGCACGCCCCGCACCTGCCGCTGGACACCGACATCGTCTGCCCGACCGAGATCGCCCGCGAGGCCGGGCGCCGGGCCCCGGGGAAGATCCTGGTGCTGCCGGCGGTCGCCTACGGCTACACCGGGCACGTCATGGACTTCCCGGGCACCATCAACACCCACTTCGAGCACTTCATCCACCAGGTGCTCGACATCACGAAGTCGCTCGCCTACCACGGCTTCAAGAAGATCGTCCTGCTCAACGGGCATGGCTCGAACATGCCGAACCTCGACCTGGTGGCGCGGCGGACGAACCTGGAGACCGACGCCGAGTGCATCCTGATCGCCTGGTGGAACCTCCTCACCGTGGACAAGGAATTCCTGCCCCGCTGGCGGGAGAGCCCCTTCCCGGGCGGCTGCGCCCACGCCTGCGAGCTGGAGACGTCGCTCTACCTCTACCTCGACGGGGAGAACGTCCGGACGGACCGGATCAAGAGCGGGAACACCAGCATCAACGAGGAGAAGAGCCCGTTCAACTGGATCGACCTCTTCGGCGCCGGGCCGGCCACCCTGGTCTCCTGGACGTCCACCTACACGGAGAGCGGGGTGGCGGGGGCCGCCGAGCTGGCGACGCCCGAGAAGGGGCGGCAGGCGTACGAGGAGGCGGTGACCCAGCTCCTCCGCTTCGTGGACTACTTCAAGGACCGGCCGGTGGACGTGCGGCACGACCGCCACCGGAAGCCGCCCACGATGCCGATCCCCTGGGGGCAGCGGCCGGTCAACCCCTGACGGGCCTCGCGGCCCGCGCGCCTCACCAGGACTCCACCGGGAACGTGTAGTTCTCGCCGATCTTGACGCGGGCCACGCGGCCGGCCGCGTCCAGCTCGAAGACGACCGGCTCGCCCAGCGAAGCGAAGCCGTCCTTCGACTCGAGCCGGAAGGTGTGCTCGCCGGCCGGGACCAGCCTGGCCGGCGCCAGCATGGGATCGGGGAGCGCCGGGCCGATCGCGACCAGCTCGCCCTTGAGAACGAGGACCTGGAGGTCGCCCCAGGGATTGCGATAGCGACCGACGTAGCGCGACCAGCCGGGGTCGGGCGCCGCCGGCGACGGCCGTGGGGCGGCCGCCTTCCGGATGGCGGGGGCGACCCACTCGAACGCCTTCTCGGCGAACTTGACCGGCTCGCCATCGTCGGCGTTGGTGAGCACGATGACCGCGATCCGGTCCGCCGGACAGATCCGCAGCTCGGTGCGGTAGCCACGCAGGGCGCCGCCGTGGCCGACGAAAGTCTGGCCGGACTGCCGCACGATCCGGAAGCCCAGCCCCCAGCCGGCCTCCCAGTCGGGCTCGAGCCAGTGGACGCGCTGCATCTCGCGGAGCGTCGCGCCCTTCAGGATCTGCGCTCCGCCGGCGGGCCCGTCGCGGAGCTGGAGCATCGCGAAGCGGGCGAGGTCGGCGACGCTCGTGGTCATGCTCCCGGCGGGGGTGATGCCCTTGAGGTCGCTGGTAGGCGCCGTCGTCCGCTCGCCCGGCGGCAGCCGGCGGCCGTAGCCGGTCGCCAGCCGCGGGTGATCGGCCGGGGGGGTCTCGACGTGGGTGTCCCGCATCCCGAGCGGGTCGAGGATCCGCTGCTGGACGTACTCGGCGTACGGCTGGCCGGACGCGGCGGCCACCACCTCGCCGGCGAGCGTGAGCGCCAGGTTCGAGTACTTCCACCGCGTCTCGATCGCTAGCACGCTCTCCTGCTCGGGCAGTCGCGCCTTCAGCTCGTCCCGCGTCGGGAACCGGCCGTCGACCCAGTAGGGGAAGGCCGCCTCGCGCGGGAGGCCGGAGGTGTGGGTCAGGAGGTGCCGGATCGTGATCGCCGGCGCATCGGGGTCCGGGCTCTTCAGGGCGAACCACGGGAGGTGCGCCGACAGCGGGTCATCGAGGGCGAGCTTCCGGGCGTCGCGGAGCTGGAGGATGGCGGTGGCGGTGAACAGCTTGGTGATGGAGGCGATGCGGTAGAGCGTCTCGGGCGTCGCCGGCACCTTGCGCTCGACGTTCGCCCAGCCGAAGCCGCGCGCCCACACCAGGCCCTGGTCGTGCACCACGCCGATCGAGAGCCCCGGGAGGCCGCTGTAGGCCATCTGGCCCTCGATCCACGCGGAGAGCAGGTCGAGCGCGGACCGGACGTCGTGGTCGTCCAGGAGAGTCGTCATGCCACGCACGGTAGACCAAGACGGGGAGGGTCGCAAGCCGGGCCTTGCGCATTCCGCCGGGGTCTTGCACACTCGGGGCACCCACGACGTCAGAAAGGAGATCGCGATGCAAAGCCGGATCTGCAGGGCGCTCGGTCTCGTGCTAGGTCTCGTGCTGCTCGGGGGGCTGATCGCCGGGCCGGCCTGGGCCCAGCGCGGTCAGCTCAAGGTCGGGCTGGACGGCGACCTCTCCGACGTCGACCTGCACATGACGACCCACTACATCAGCCGGGTCGCGCTGCTCAACGTGTACGAGATGCTGGTCACGCTCGGCGAGGATCTCTCGATCAAGCCGATGCTGGTGGACCGGTGGACGATCAGCCCGGACGCCACCGTGTACACCTTCACGCTCCGGAAAGGCGTCAAGTTCCACGGCGGCAAGCCGATGGACTCGAAGGACGTCGTCTACACGCTCAAGAAGATGCAGGCCAAGGGCTGCCGGTCGGCCGAGTTCAAGCGGCTCATGAAGGAGATCGAGGCCCCCGACGCCCAGACCGTGAAGATCACGCTGACCGGTCCGTCGGGCGCGTTCCTGGCGACACTGGCCAACCTGATCTGCCCGGCGGTCGTGTACCCCGACGGCGAGGCCGAGCGGCAGGGTGGGACGATCACGAAGCCGGTCGGCACCGGTCCCTTCGAGTTCGTCGAGTGGAAGAAGGACAGCTACCTCCGGGTCAAGCGCTTCAAGGACTACGCGGTGGACCCGCGGCCGGCGTCGGGCATGGCCGGGAAGAAAGAGGCGCTGGTCGAGACCGTCAACTTCATCCCGATCGTGGACCCCTCGGTGCGGGCGGCGGCGATCGAGCGCGGTGACGTCGACATCGCCATCGGCCTGCTGGTCGAGGACGTGACCCGCCTCAAGGGCAAGCCGGGGGTCGTGGTGGAGGCCAAGCCGAGCGTCAACTTCCAGGACCTCCGCTTCGGCTTCAAGAGGGGGCCGTTCAAGGACAACGTGAAGCTCCGGCAGGCGGTCGGCTACGCGCTGGACAAGGACGAGATCGCCAAGGCCATCACCGTCGGCTTCGGAAAGCCGGCGCCGGCCGGGATCCCCCCCGGCACCCCGTTCTTCACCCCGGTCCACGCCCAGGATCCGTTCGGCAAGCCGAACGTCGCCCGGGCCAAGCAGCTCCTGGCCGAGGCCGGGTACAAGGGCGAGGAGATCACGCTCTCTGCCCACCTGGTGCCGGACCAGATCGCCCAGGCCGCCGTCGTCATGCAGTCCCAGATGCAGGCGGCCGGGATGAACGTGAAGGTGAAGACGCTGGAGTCGGCGGCCCTCCAGCAGGTGTGGAACAACGGCGACTTCGACTTCTTCCTCTCGGGCCTGACGCCGCGCCCGGACGCCGACATCTACTACTGCCAGTTCTGGGAGTCGAGCGGCAGCCAGGCCGGCTACAAGAACCCCGAGTACGACCGGCTGTGCGACGCCGGCCGCAAGGCCGTCAAGCAGGAGGACCGGGCGAAGATCTACACCCAGCTCGAGCAGCTCCTGCGCGCCGACGTCCCGTGGATCCCGACGATCTTCACGCCGAGCGTCGCCGCCTCCCGCGAGGGCGTGAAGGGCTGGAACCACTGGTCGGCAGGCTACGCCAGAGTCTGGGGCGTCTCGGCGCCGGGCCGATAACCTTCGAATTGTTCGGCTCGGCCGTGGCGCCTCGCGCCTGCGGCGCTCGGGCCCGCCCGGCCTATGGGGCGTCCTCAGCCCGCGCCCACTATCCTCGGACTACCAGGGCGTACGCCTCCGGTGGGCGCGGGCCTGCGTCGATTGAACGGCCTTCGGCCTGGGAGGGCTCCTCGGTTCTCGCCCCGGCGCCGGGTGTGATCGCCGTTCCCGAGTTCGCGCTTCCATGCATCCGCTGCTGAAGCTGATCCTGGCCCGGCTGGCGGCCATGGTGCCGATGCTGCTGGGGCTGAGCATGGCGTCGTTCGCCCTGGTCCACGTGGTCCCCGGCGATCCCGCGCTCGTCATGCTGGGGGGCGAGAGCAGCAAGGAAGCCGTCGCCGAGCTGCGGACCCAGCTCGGACTCGACAAGCCGCTGCCGGTCCGCTACTGGGAGTGGCTCCGGCAGGTCGTGCGCGGCGACCTCGGCCAGTCCCTCTACAACAAGACGCGCGTGGCCGAGGAGCTGGCGTGGCGACTCCCGACCACGCTGACGCTGGTCGGCCTGGCCCTCGCCTTCTCCATCGGGATCGGCATCCCGGCCGGGCTGCTCTCCGCCGCCTACCGGAACACGTGGATCGACCACGCCGCCCGGCTCCTCACGCTGGTGAGCCTCTCCATCCCGAGCTTCTGGCTCGGCCTGATGCTGATCATCCTCTTCTCGCTCAAGCTCGACCTGCTGCCGATCGTCGGCTACCAGCCGATCACCGCCAGCGCCTGGGGCGGCCTCCGGTTCCTGATCCTGCCCAGCGCCGCGCTCGGCACCCAGCTGGCCGCGCTCCTCACGCGCCTGACGCGCTCGAGCATGCTGGAGGTGCTCGGCCAGGAGTACGTCCGGACCGCGCGGGCCAAGGGACTCCGCGACCGGGTCGTGCTCGTGCGCCACGCGCTCCGGAACGCGCTCATCCCCATCGTGACCGTGATCGGCATCAGCCTCGGCATCCTGCTGGGTGGGAGCGCCGTGATCGAGACGGTCTTCGTGCTGCCGGGCGTCGGTCAGCTCGTCGTCCGGTCGCTGTACAACCGCGACCTCCCCGTCATCCAGGGGCTGATCCTCTACGTCGCGGTGATCTACGTGGTCGTGAACCTCGTCGTCAACGTCCTCTACACCGTCCTCGACCCGAGGCTCCGCCCGGCCTGATGGCGACCGCGGCCGACATTCCCCGCGGGCTCCTCGTGACCCGCACGCGCTCCGACGGCTGGGGCGAGACGCTCCGGCGCCTGGGCGCCAACCGTCTCTCGGTGGCCGGTGGCGTCATCGTCCTGGCCCTGGTGGCTGCGGCCGTGCTGGCGCCGCACCTCGGGCTCGCGGATCCGGTCAAGCTGAACGTCGCCCGGCGCTTCACGCCGCCGGGGGCCGACCACTGGTTCGGGACCGACCACCTGGGGCGGGACGTGCTGAGCCGGATCCTCCACGGCGCGCGCTTCAGCCTGTTCATCGGCAGCCTCACCATCCTGGTGGCCGGACTGCCCGGCGTGCTGGTGGGCATCCTCGGCGCGGCGGCGCCCCCGCGGATCGGCGCCGCCATCATGCGGGCGATGGACCTCCTGATGGCCTTCCCGCCCCTGCTCCTGGCCATCGCCGTCGCGGCCGCGCTGGGGACCGGCGGCCGGAGCATCGTGATCGCGCTGAGCGTCGTGTTCTTCCCCCGGATCGCCCGCGTGACCCGGGGCATCGCGCTGTCCGTGCTCACCCAGGAGTACGTGGTCGCGACCCGGGCGCTCGGCGCCTCGTTCGGCCGGCTCCTCCGGCGCACGGTGCTGCCCAACTGCCTGTCGGTGGTGATCGTGCAGTGCAGCCTCTACTTCGCCGAGGTGCTGCTGGCCGAGGCCGCGCTCTCCTTCCTGGGGCTCGGCGAGTCGCCCCCGCGCCCGACGTGGGGGAACATGCTCTACGAGGCGCAGAAGAACATGCGGAACGCGCCGTGGGTCGCCATCTTCCCAGGCACCGCCATCGCGATCTCGGTGCTCGGCCTCAACCTCTTCGGCGACGCCGTCCGCGACGCGATGGACCCCCGCCTCCGCACCTGACCAGGGACGCCTCGCTCAGGCCCCGACCGTCCCAGGAGTAGGTCGGCTGGGGAACCGTCGCGGGCAATTCAGCTACGTCTGCCCCGCGTCCGAGGATCCGCCCAGCAGCGTGGTGCCGGCTCCCTGGCCGGCCGCTGCGACGTTGACCCGCTCCCGTCCCGGCTGTAGCATCCTGGCCATCGGGAGGTTCCCGCTATGATGCGGTTGGCCGTCGCCCTGCTCGCCCTCACCCTCTTTGCCGCGCCGCTCGCCGCCGGGGCGCAGCAGCCAACGAAAATCCCCCGCATAGGATTCCTCACCGCTGTCCCCTTGTCCGCCATCCCGGCCCGCACCGAGGCATTCCGGCAGGGTCTGCGCGAGCTTGGGTACGTGGAGGGGAAGAACATTGTCATCGAGTGGCGATCGGCGGAGGGAACACTCGATCGCCTCCCCTCGCTGGCGGCCGAACTCGTCCGTATCAAGGTCAACGTCATCGTCACGGCGGGTCCGTCAGCAACCTTTCCGGCCAAGGCAGCCACCGTGACGATTCCCATTGTCATGACAAATGATAGCGATCCGGTGGCCAATGGGTTCGTCGCCAGTCTGGCACGACCTGGCGGGAACATTACTGGCTTGTCAACTCTTTCCCCAGAGATATACGGAAAGCAACTAGAGCTTCTCAAGGAGATCGTTCCTCCACTCTCGCGCCTGGCTGTTTTCGGGACTTCGTCCGACCCGGGCAACGCTCAAGCGTTACGAGAGACGGAACGCGCCGCCCGGGCGCTCAACGTGCAGCTTCAATATCTGGACGTACGCGGTCCCAGCGATATTGCGACGGCATTCCGAGCCGCAAGCACGGGACGTGCTGCCGCCGTCCTCACGCTGGCGAGCGCCGCCCTCTTTTCTCACCGAAAACAGGTCGTAGACCTCGCGGTAAAGAGCCGGCTCCCGGTGATGTATCCCTACCTAGGATTTGTGCCAGACGGGGGGCTCATGAGCTACGGCGCGAGCAGTACCGATATCGACCGGCGCGCCGCGACGTATGTGGACAGGATCCTGAAAGGCGCCAAGCCCGCTGATCTCCCTGTCGAGCAGCCCACGAAGTTCGAGCTCATCATCAATCTGAAGACGGCGAAAGCGCTCGGGTTGACGATCCCACCCTCCGTGCTGGCGCGGGCGGATCAGGTGATTCAGTAGGGTCGCGAGCTGGAGCCCCGCCGCCGCGTTCTCTTCACGCGGCTCCAGCCTGAGCAGATTCGGCAGATCGCGGAGCGAGTGCTTCACCGCGGGGAGCGGTAAGAGTCCTCTCCCCGTTTCAGTGACGGCGGGACGTCTGCCCGGCCCACTCGAGTCCGGCCTCGGCCCGCCGACGCCGCTGGCGCGCGATGACCCGCCGCGCCGAGTCCCAGAGCCGGATGCCCAGCACCAGCGCCAGCCAGCCCGCGTAGTAGTAGGGCTCCTGCCGGCCGACCTTGGCGAGCCAGAGAAAGTGGAGCACGGCCAGGAGTCCGGCCACGTAGGCGAGCCGGTGGAGGCGACGCCAGGCGGTGGCGCCCAGCCGCTTGATCATGCCGGTGGTGGAGGTCGCGGCCAGCGGGATCATGACGAGCACCGCCGCCATGCCGGCCGTCATGAAGAGTCGCTTCACGATGTCCTCGGCCATCGTCGGCCAGTCGAAGAAGTGGTCGAGGACGACCCAGACCCCGAAATGCAGCGCGGCGTAGAAGAAGGCGAAGAGGCCGAGGAGCCGGCGCAGGGTGATCGGCCACGACAGCCCGAACAGGATCCGGAGCGGCGTCATCGTGAGGCTGGTGAGGAGCAGTCGCAGCGTCCAGATCCCGAGCCAGCGGGTCACGAAGTCGATGGGGTTGGCGCCCAGGTCGCCGCCCCAGGCCCGGTGCGACAGAAGCGCGAGCGGCGTGAGGGCGGCGGCCCACACGCCGCTCTTGAGAACCAGGCGGGCTCTTCGGGTCACCGGATCTTTAGTAGAACTTGTTGAGATCCATCCCCGAGTAGAGGCTCGCCACCTGGTCGTACCCGTTGAACATGAGCGTCTTCCGCCGGCGGAACTCGCCGATCCGCCGCTCCGTCGCCTGGCTCCACCGCGGGTGGTCCTTGCTGGGGTTCACGTTCGAGTAGAAGCCGTACTCGTTGGCCGCCGCCTTGTTCCAGGTGGTCTTCGGCTCGTCGGCGACCAGCCGGATCCGGACGAGCGACTTCGCGCTCTTGAAGCCGTACTTCCACGGCATGACCACGCGGACCGGCGCGCCGTTCTGGTTCGGCAGGACCTGGCCGTAGAGGCCGAAGGTCAGGAGCGTCAGAGGGTGCTGGGCCTCGTCGAGCCGCAGTCCCTCGACATACGGCCAGTCCAGGCTGGAGAAGTTGAAGAGCCCGGGCTTCTGGCCGGGGAACTGCTCGGGGTCCACCAGCGTGACGAACTCCACGTACTTCGCCTGGCTCGTCGGCTCGACCTTCTTCAGGAGCGCGCTCAGCGGGTAGCCGATCCACGGGATCACCATCGACCATCCCTCGACGCACCGGAGCGAGTAGATGCGCTCCTCGAGGGGCGCCAGCCCGATCAGCTCGTCGATGTCGAAGCGGTGGGGCTTGGCCACCAGCCCGCCGACCTCCACCGACCACGGCCGGGGCCGGAGGGTATGGGCCAGCCGGGCGGGGTCGTCCTTGTTCACCCCGAACTCGTAGAAGTTGTTGTAGCTGGTGATGTCCTGGAGCTTGGTCGGCGGATCGGGCTGGGTGTAGGCCGGATTGCGGGTCGCCTTGAGCGGGGCTCCCGCGGGTGGCGCCGCGGGTGCGGCGTCAACGCGATCAGCCGCTGCCAGCGCGGTGGTGGCGGCGGCAAGCATGAACGCCCGGCGGTTCAGGTAGAGCGTGTGGTCGGTGACGTCCGACCAGCGGAACCTCGGCTGGGACGCGCGACGGATGAGCATCGGAGCCTCCCTGGCTTCGCGTCTCGGTCTCGATTCGGGGTCTCCCCCTCCCCCACCTACCGGAGGGAGCGGAGTGCCGGCGGAAACCGATCGCTTCGACTCTGAGGCCAGTGTACGCTCGGGCGCCCCCTCGATGTCACCAGCGTGTCAAATCCCGGCGGCCCCCGGTGGGCGGACCAGGGGCGCCGGCCGGGTTACCGCGGGGCCGGGCGCTCGTGGCCGGGGACGAAGATGAACCCGGGGGCCGCCAGGAAATCAGCCGGGGAGCCCCGCCGATCCGTGTGCCGGCGTTCCGTCTCGGGGCCCGGTGACGCCGCCCGGCGCTCGCTTCGCCGGCGATCCCAGATGATCTCGACGTCCGGGGAGTCTCCGAAGCGACGCTCCAGGAACCGGAAGACGGCCAGCTGGTGCCGGTCCACGACATAGAGGTCCTTCGACTCAGGTACGTCGCTCATCGTCGGGCCCACCCGCTCCGGATGTCCATCTCCGCCGAGTCGGTAGGAGTCGAGGAGTTGCCGGACCCCGGAGCCACCCCAACGGTACTGCGACCCGGGGCCCGGCGGCAAGCCTCTCGCTCTCGCCGCCCATTGGCTTCTCGCGACGCTTCGCGCCGCGCCCCCGGTTCCATTCCCGACGCCGTTCGGCTTCTCGCGACCTCTGGCTCTGGCCACACGGCCGCGGCGTTCCGCTTCGAGCCACGGCTTCGTCGCGGCCTCCGGGGGGGGGCCTCGGGGGGGGTCTTCCGAGACCCCCCCGAAGATCAATGAAGGGCTTCGAGGACCTCCGCGACGACCTCGAAGCGCCCGAAGGAGGGCATCAGGTAGGCTCCCGCGTACCGGCGGCGTACTTCCGCCAGGATCGTCTGCGCCGTCTCGATGCCGACCCGCAGCGCATGGTCCCCGGCCTCCCGCAGGCGGGCCCGGATCCCCTCGGGAATCGTGATCCCGGGCACCTCGTTGTGGAGGAACTCGGCGTGGCGGCCGGAGTGGAGCGGCAGGATCCCCACCACGATCGGCACCGGCGAGCGCCCGAGCCGGTCGAAGAAGCGCTCGAGCTGCTCCAGGTCGTAGACCGGCTGGGTCTGACCCCACAGCGCGCCAGCCTCGACCTTGGCCAGGAACCGCTCCACCTCGCGCCCGGGGTCGGGCGCGGAGGGGTCGAGGGCCACCCCGACAGCGAACGCCGTCGGCTCCCCGATCGAATTGCCGGTCGCGTCCACGCCCCGGTTCATCCCCTGGAGGATGCGGACCAGCCCGATGGCGTCCACGTCGAACACGGCGGTCGCGTTCACGTAGTCGCCCGTGCGCGGCGGATCACCGGTCATGGCCAGGATGTTCCGGATGCCCAGGGCGTGGGCCCCGAGCAGGTCGGCCTGGATTCCCATCAGATTCCGGTCGCGGCAGGTGAAGTGCATGTTGATGTCGAGCCCGGTCGCCTCCCGCACGAGGATCGCCGTCGGCAGCACGGCCATCCGCACGCGCCCGAGCGAGCCGTCGTTGATGTCGACGACCTCCACGCCCCGCTCGACGAGGACCTTGGCGCCCTGGACCAGCTTCTCGATGTTGTGGCCGCGCGGGGGATCCAGCTCGACGGTGACCAGGAACTCGCCGCCTCGGAGCCGTCCCTCGAGTCGGGTGGGCTCGGCGGTGGGCCCGAGCGGCGAGGCTTCCGCCGGCCCGAACGCGGGGGGGGCGATGAAGACCGCGCGCCGCGCCCGAGCCGCGTCGGGAACGTGGCGGTCCACGGTCTCGCGCATGGCCCGGATGTGAGCCGGGGTGGTGCCGCAGCAGCCGCCGACCATCCGGGCGCCGGAGTCGAGCATCCGCCCAGCGTACTCCGCCATGTAGGCCGGAGAGGACAGGTAGATGAGCCGCTCGCCCAGCCGGCTCGGCAGGCCGGCGTTGGGCTGGATCGCCACGGGAAGCTCGGGCGCGGTCTGGTGGAGGAGCACGAGCACGTCGTAGAGCACGCTCGAGCCGACCGAGCAGTTGGCGCCGATCACCTGGACCGCCAGCCCGGACAGCTCGCGGGCCGCCTCGGCCGGCGCGTGCCCGGCGAACGTCACGCGATCTTCCGTGAACGCCATCTGGGCGATGACCGGCAGGTCGGCCGAGACCGCCCGGATCGCCTGGACGGCGAGCCGCATCTCGCGAAGATCGGAGATGGTCTCGACGACCAGGCCGTCGACGCCGCCCTCCAGCAGTCCTTCCGTCTGCTCCCGGAAGGCGGCGAGCGCTTCGTCCGCGGTCACGGTGCCCAGCGGGGCCAGGTACTTGCCCAGCGGCCCGATCGAGCCCAGGACGAGGACGTCGCGTCCCATCGTCTCCCGCACGTCGCGGGCCAGCCGCGCCCCCTCGCGATTGATCTCGCGGACCCGGCCCTCGAGGCCGTGGAGCCCGAGCTTGAACCGGTTGGCGCCGAAGGTGTTGGTCTCGAGGCAGTCGGCGCCGGCGGCGAGGTACTCGGCGTGGATCCCCTGGACGGTCTTGCGGTCCTGGAGGTTCAGGACGTCGAAGCAGGCGTCCAACGGGACGCCGCGGGCGTAGAGCATGGTGCCCATCGCGCCGTCGGCGAGCAGCGGCCGTTCGGCCAGGCGCTCCAGGAAGGGCTGGCTCACGGCGCCCCACCGCCGATCGCGCCGGAGGCCGCGGGCTTGATACGCTCGCGCTCGCGCAGGTACCGGAGGACCCGCGTCACCGCGGCATCGACGCCGAGGTAGCTGACATCCACCGAGACGTGGGCCTGACTGTAGTGCGCCCGGCGCGCCTCGTAGAGCGCCGCGATCTCCTCGTGACTCCGATCGGCCAGCATCGGCCGGCCGCCGAGCCGGGTCGCCCGCTGGTAGAGCGTGTCGAGGTCGCCGCCGAGCCACACCACCGTCCCCAGCGTCTTGAGCCGATCCATCACCCCGGGGCGGCAGGGGAAGCCGCCGCCCGTCGCGATGACGTGCCCCTGCTTGTCGCCCAGGGCGTCGAGAACGGCGGCCTCCAGAGTCCGGAAATAGGGCTCGCCGCTCGCGCTGAAGATCTCGGGAATCGACCGGCCCTCCCGCGCGGTGATCATGTCGTCGGTCTCGACGAAGCAGAGGCCCAGGCGCCGGGCCAGCAGGCGTCCCACCGTGGACTTGCCAGCGCCCATGAAGCCGACGAGGATGACATTTCGCAGGGTGTCGTGTTCCCGGGCCATGATCGGCGTCACCAAGTCGATGATAGCACGCGCCACCCATCGGACCGGCTCACCGCGGTTGGCCGACGACGACCGTCAACCAGGGCTGGTCGGATGGTTTTCAGGCGCTCCGGAGGCGGGGATCGAGGGCGTCGCGGAGGCCGTCGCCGAGGAGGTTGAAGCCGAGGACGGCCAGCATGATGGCGAGGCCGGGGATCGTCGCGATGTGGGGTGCCACCAGCAGGAAGTCGCGCCCGGTCGCGACCATGAGACCCCAGGACGGCGTCGGCGGCTGGACCCCGAGCCCGAGGAAGGACAGCGCCGCCTCGACCAGGATGGCGTTGGCCATGAACAGGCTGCCATAGACGATCACCGTGGGCAGCACGTTCGGCAGGATGTGGCGGACGACCAGCATGAGGCTCGGCGCCCCCAGGGCCCGGGCCGCGCCCACGTACTCCGTCTCCTTCAGCGAGAGGACCGACCCGCGCACGATCCGCGTGACCGGGGGCGCGCCCCAGATGCCGACCGCGATGGTCGTGTTCAGGGCCCCGGAGCCGAGCGCCGAGACGACCGCGATGGCCAGCAAGAGGTACGGAAAGGCCAGTAGCACCTCGATCGCCCGCATGACGGCGGCGTCCACCCACCCGCCGACGAATCCGGCCAGGCAGCCGAGCAGGAGGCCGATGGCCAGGGCGATCGTGACCGAGACGGTGCCGACGAGCAGCGCGACCCGGGTGCCGTAGATCACCCGCGAGAGGACGTCGCGCCCGAACTCGTCGGCCCCCAGCAGGAACTTGCCGCCCGGCTTCGTCCGCTTCTCGATCAGGCTTTGCTTGCCCGGATCCCGCGGCGCCAGCCACGGGGCGAAGACCGCCGAGACGACCAGGACGGCCACGATGGCGAGGCCGAGCAGCGCCAGACGGTTGCGGCAGAAGCGCCGCCAGGCATCGCCAACGAGGGTCTGGCTCCGCAGCCGGGCCAGCGGCAGCGTAGCGACGGCAACATCAGCCACCGCCGGTCAGCCTTGCCTCATCTTCAGACCGGAACCCAAGTAGTCCGATCGGCACGGCACCAGGTCCCCTGAAAGGCCAACGTCATGCATGGCTGATACGGCAAGCACGCGGGGGCGAGGCCGAGGAGCGAGCAGCGCCCTCAGGCCGAAGGCCGTCCGAAGGACGCAGGGAGTCGCCGACCGCAGGCGTACTCCGAGTACGCCGAGGATCGGCGACGACCGAGGACGACCAAAGGTCGGGACGGACGCGAGGCCGCAGGCCGAGCGCGTCCCGACCGAGATGGACGTTGCGAAGCTCATCGGCCTCGCCCCCCTACCCCAGCATCCAGTGGCCGCCATCCACGCTGATCGTCTGGCCGGTCACGTAGGCGGCGTCGTCCGAGGCGAAGAACAGGACGGCCCGGGCGATGTCCTCGGGCTGGCCGAGGCGCCGCAGCGCGATGCCGTCCAGCAAGCGCCGCTGGCCCTCCGGGCCCATCGCCTGCCACTGGGCCTCGGAGGCCGGGTTCGAGCGGACGAAGCCCGGCGCCACGCAGTTGACGCGAATCCCGTGGGGACCCAGCTCCCGAGCGGTCTGCCGGGTCAGCCCGATCAGCCCGGCCTTGGCGCTGGCGTACGCCTGGATGCCGGTCAGGCTGTACGAGCGCCCGGCCCCCGACGAGATGTTCACGATGCTGCCCCGGCCCCGCGTCTTCATCGCCGTCGCCACCGCCCGCGTGAAGTGGAAGGCGCCGTCGAGGTTGATGGCGAAGATCCGGCGCCAGTCGTCGTCCGACACCGACTCGATCGGCCGCATCGTCTGCCCGGCCACCCCGCCCGCCGTGTTGACGAGGACGTCGACACGACCCGCGGTGTGGGCGACCATCTCCACGAAGCTCGTCACGCTCTGGGGGACCGAGACGTCGACGGGCGCCGTCCGGCAGGCGCCGCCCGCCCGCTCCACGGCCGCCTGCGTCCCGGTCAGCTCCGCGTCGAGGACGTCGCAGGCCCACACCGAGGCGCCCTCCCGGGCCAGCTCGACGCAGATCGCCCGGCCGATCCCGCGGGCCGCCCCCGTCACGATCGCCACCTGCCCGTCGAGACGTCCCATGTCATCCCTGTCTCGAGATGCGCGGATCCAGCATCCCGTACGAGAGGTCCACGATCAGGTTCACGACGACGAAGGCGAGGGCGAAGACGAGGACGGCGCCCTGGAGCAGGATGTAGTCCCTCGCGAAGATGGCCTTCACCATGAGCCGCCCGAGGCCGGGCCAGGCGAACACGGTCTCGGTCAGGACCGCCCCGCCCATGAGCTGGCCGGCCTGGAGCCCGACCAGGGTGAGGATCGGAATGAAGGCGTTGCGGAGGGCGTGCTTGACCACCACCCACTGCTCGCGGACCCCCTTGGCCCGCGCCGTCCGGACGTAGTCCTCCCGCAGCACCTCTAGCACGCTGGACCGGGTCATCCGCGCGATCATCGCGATGGACGGCAAGGCCAGGGTCACCGCCGGCAGGACGAGGTGGGAGAGCGAGCCGGTCCCGCCGACGGGAAACCACGGCAGCCACAGCGAGAAGACGACGATCAGGACCAGCCCGATCCAGAAGACAGGCATCGAGAGCCCGAAGAGGGAGCCGAGCCGGGCCACCGCGTCGAAGCCGGAGTTGGGCCACACGGCCGACACGATCCCCGCTGGCACGCCGACCGCCGCGGCCAGGAGCAGGGCGGCCAGCGTCAGCTCGACCGTCGCCGGCCAGGCGTCGGCCAGCTCGTCCACGACCGGGCGGTTCTGCTGGATCGAGCGCCCGAGGTCCCCGGTCAGGAGCTTGCCGAGGTACTGGACGTAGCGGACCATCAGCGGCTTGTCCAGACCGAGGTAGTCGCGGAGCTTGGCGACCGCATCCTTGGTGGCATGCTCGCCGAGCATGAGGGCCACCGCGTCGCCGGGAATCAGCTCGATCGTCAGCATGACGACGAAGAGCACCCCGAGCAGGACGGGGATAGCGAGCAGCAAGCGACGCAGGACGAAGGTCAAGGGGTCAGGCCTTTCAATCCTATCAATCCACGCTCACGGCGGCTCCCACGCCAGATTGCAAGATTGAAAGGCCTGACCTCCTTACTTGTCGATCCAGGTCTTCCAGAGGCCCAGGTTGTACTCCACCGGGTGCACCTGGAAGCCCTTCACCGACGCGCGGGTGACGACGATCTCCTTCGTGTTGTAGACCGGGATCCAGACCATCTCCTTGACCAGGATATCCTGGACGTCGGCGTACATCTTCTCGCGCTCGGCCTGGTTCAGGCTCCGCCGCGACTGCTCCAGGAGCGGGTCCACCCGCGGGTTGGCGTAGCGCGAGGTGTTCCAGCCGGTCGGCGGGGTCTGCTTCGAGTGGAAGAGGGTGTAGAGCGAGTAGTCGGCGTCGGCGTTGGTGGTGACCCAGCCGAGCGTGAACAGGTGGCGGCCCAGGGTCTCGCCGCGGACCTCCTTGAAGACGGCGGCCCAGTCGAGGAACTGCACCTTCGCCTCGACCCCGACGTCCTTCAGCATCGCCTGGACCGCCTCGGTGATCTCGCCGTCCTTCGGATAGCGGCCGCGGGCGGCGATCCAGTTCAGGGACAGCCGCTGGCCACCCTTGGTCATGATGCCGTCGGAGCCGGGCGCCCAGCCCGCCTGGGTCAGGAGGGCCTTCGCCTTGGTCCGGTCGAAGGGGTAGACCTGGTCGAGCCCGAGGTCCTTGAAGCCGAAGACCCCCGGCGCCAGCACACCCCGGGCGGGCACCGCGGAGCCTTCCATGATGTTCTCGAGGATCGCCTTGCGGTCCACCGCGTAGAGCAGCGCGGTCCGGACCCGGACGTCGTCGAGGGGCGGCAGCCCGGCGTGCATCCCGATGAAGACCACCCGGCCGCCCACGACCTCGTGCACGGCGAACTTCGGATCGCGCTTGAGCGCGGGGAGCTGGGGCGGCGACGGCAGGAGGACCATGTCGGCGTCGCCGGTCTGGAGCGCGATCATCCGGGCGCCCTCCTCGGGCACCACCTTGAAGACGACCCGGTCCAGGAGGGCCTTGTCGCCCCAGTAGTCCGGGTTGCGCTCGATGATCACGTGGGTGTTGGTCTTCCACTCCACGAACTTGAACGGCCCGGTGCCGACCGGGGCCCGGCTGAAGTTGTCGGCCCCCATCTTCTGCACGGCGGTCGGCGAGACGATCGAGCAGTAGACCATGGCCAGCGTCCGGAGGATCGGGCCATAGGGCTCCTTGGTGACGACGTCGACCGTGAGGTCGTCGACGACCTCGGCCCCGGCCAGGGAGCCGGCCAGGCTGGCCCACCGGGCCGGCGGCGTCCCGTTGAGCGCGCGGTCGAAGCTGAACTTCACCGCCGCCGCGTTGAGCGGGGTGCCGTCGTGGAACTTCACGCCGGAGCGCAGCTTGAAGCGGACCTTGGTGGGCGAGAGCACCTCGTAGGCGGACGCCAGCTTGAGCTGGATCTGCATCTTCTCGTCGAGCGAGAGGAGGGGCTCCAGGATGTTGTAGTAGACCCAGGCGCCGGGGGCGGTGGTCTCGAGCTGGGGGTCGAGCGACACCGGGTCGGTGGGCCGCACGATGGTCAGGGTGCCTCCGCGCTTCTGGGCCATCGCCGGCGTGACGGACAGCGCGAGGGCGAGCGCGGCGACGAGGCCGCCTCGGAGCCACCAGGGAAGAGTCATGGCCGGGTCTCCTTTCGGGTCAGCAGGTCATCGATGACGTCGGCTGCCTCGTTCAGCGCATCGAGGACGCGGTTTCGCTCGCGGACGAGGGCGGCGGCGGTGAACTTGAAGACATCGGAGGCCGGATCGAGCCCGGCCAGCTCCCGCGCCGGCTGGAGCCCGGCCAGGGACGGCACCGGGAGCGCGAGGTCGTGCCGGAACCGGTCGCCGGTGGTGTAGGCGAGCGGCACCAGGATGCGCGAGAGCCTCATGAGCGTCCGGTTGGCCGACTCGACGGCGTCGGCGCGCCCGTCGGGGGCCGCCAGCCGGTCGAGCGCCGTCGCCAGTCGGTCGGCCCCGGCCACGAGTCGCCCGGCCGCCGCCGCGACCGACCCGAGGTCGAAGCGCCCGCGCGCCGCCGTCTGCAGCTCCTCGACCGTCCCGGCCAGGGCCCGGGCCACCCGCCCGTAGTCCAGCGGCAGGACCGGCGCGTTGAGGAGGCGGAGGGCCGCCGCCACGTACACCTTGGTGTCGAGGACGAGCACGTCGCGGTCGATCTTGTCGACGGTGTCCTCGCGGGTGTGCCACCACCACGGGAAGCCGGCGGTGCCGAAGAGCCGCTCCATCGCCCGCGACAGCTCGGTGTCCTGCTTCGGGATGCCCGACAGCGACATGAACGCCGACGGCACGCCGGCGCCCCAGAACGACTGGTCTCCGGCCCGCGAGAAGCGGCGGGCCCGGCCGGCCTGGCCGGTCACATCGCGGACCACCGCCTCCGCAAACGCCTGGGCCTCCTCGGTGGCGTGGAAGACCGAGTAGTCCGTCGCGCCGCGGGCGCCGGTCGAGTCCACGTTGAGGTGGAGCGCGCACCGGCGGGAAAGGTCGGGCCAGGCGTGATCCGCGTACCAGGCCGAGCCGGCGTAGCGGCCGTGGGAGTGCCCCGACCAGAAAGCGAAGCGCATCCCGCGGCGGAGCGCGTCCCGCCGCCGGCCGAGCAGGCGCGCCACCTCGAGCATGGTAGCGTTGGCGGTGCCGTTGTCCATCGCCCCGTAGTGCCAGGAGTCCACGTGGCCCGAGAAGAGGACGAAGCGGTCCTCCTGGCAGCCCTCCAGGTGCCCCACCAAGTGCGGGATCGGGATCCAGCCGGTCCGCACACGGGTGACGAGCCGCACGCGGGTCGGACCACGATGCATCAGCGCGCGGAGACGGCGGGCATCCTCGTCGCGGATCGACAGACACGGCGTCCGCGGGATGCGCCAGGCGGTTTCGGGCGCCGGGGTCCCCCAGACCGTCGTCACGATCATGTTGTGGAGGTGGTCCAGGTTGACGAAGATCTGGCCGAGCGTGCCGGCCTGCTGGGCGGTCCAGGCGCGCCCCGGCGTCGCCAGGCTCGAGACGAGGGCGATCTTCCCCGCGGCGTGCCCGGACGCGTAGTCCTCGGGGCCCCCGTCCCCCACCTCCACGACCTCGGCGTCGAGTCCCTCCGTGGACGGCGAGAAGGCGTGGGTGAGCCCTTCGATCGCGGTGCCGTCGGGCAGGACGATCCGCCCCTCCTGGGGCAGGCTGATGTACGCCTCGATCTCCCGGCGCTCGACCTCCAGTCCGTACTGCTTGAGCATCCGCTCGATGTAGTCGAAGGCCTGGGCCTCGCCCGGGCTGCCTGACTCGCGCTCCCAGGCGCCGATCGTCCGGACGTGCCCCATGAGCAGGTCGCCCGAGACGAGGTCCTGGAAGCCCGGCTCCAGCGGATCCTGATAGTGCCAGTACGGTCGTCATCCGGCCCTCAGATCGGGCTCAGCGCGACCAGCTCGTCGAGGTTCTCCCACGCCATCTGCCGGCGACCGATCTCCAGCTCGCCGATCAGCTCGCCGAGCCGGCGCGTCAGCGGCATCGGGAGCCCCAGGCGGTCGGCCTTCGCCAGGGTCGCCCCGAAGTGGGCCGCGACCTCGGTCTTCCGCTTCCGGACCGCCAGGTCCCGCCAGATGCCCGTCTTCGTCTTGGTGTGGGCCCGGTAGTGCCGGGCGATCGCCGTCATGCACCGGGCGACCGCGTCGTCGTCGCCGGCCACCCCCTCCCAGTACCAGGTCGGGTCGAACTCGTCGAACGCCTCCAGGCGCACGTTCAGTCCGTCGGCCACCGACATCCCCTCGGCGACGAGGGCGACCAGCATCCGCTGGATGGCCGGCGAGCGCTCCACCACCTCGAAGACGTGCGCGTCGACCACGGCGGTGGCGACCAGCAAGGCGGCGTAGACGTGCTTGGCCCACTTGTAACCCAGGATGTTGTCGGTGACCCGGGTGTCGGTCACCGCCTCCAGCAGGGCCGCCAGGTCCTTCACCCGGGGGCTCGACGCGCCGTCCAGCTCGCCCACGACGAAGGCGCCGGTGCCGCCGTGCTGGATGCGGCCCGGCGCCGTCCAGTCGGCGGCCCAGTTCACGAGGCAGCCGACCGTCCGCTCGACGCCGACCCGATCGGCGATCAGCTCCTCGTTGAGTCCGTTTTGGAGGGAGACGATGGCGGCGTCCCGGGCGAGCCGGGGCGCCAGCGTGTCGAGCGCCTCGGCGGTGTGCTGGGACTTGACGGCCAGCAGGACCAGGCCCAGCCCGCGGCCGAGCCGGTCGGGCGTCACCGCCCGGACCCGGGCGGCCCATCCGCCGCCGGGCGAGTCGATCGTGAGGCCGCCTGCATTCATGGCCGCGACGTGGTCGGCGGCCGCGTCGACGAGCAGGACGTCGTGGCCCGCCCGGGCCAGGGCGGCGCCCGTGACGCCGCCGATCGCTCCCGCCCCGTAGATGGTCACGGCCATGTCGCGTATGGTCCCCTGACGCCTGGCGGCTGTCAAGGCGGCTCGGCCCGCTTGACACGTTCGGACGGCCGCTCATAATGGACCCGCATCGTCGGTTCGACGCGTTGGAAACCCCCACCTCGAGGAGACGCGCATGAAGCTCGTCCGCTACTCCCCTGATGGCCACACGATCGCGCTCGGCAACCTGGTCGGCGACCAGGTCCGCTGCCTGTCCGGCTCGTACCAGCGTTACCTGGGCGCGCGCGGCGTCCCCCGGCGCGAGCAGCTGGCCCAGGCGCTGTTCCCGCCCAGCACGCGGCTGTTCCTGGAAAACGGGGCGGCCGCCGAGGACGCCATCAAGGCGATGGAGGACGCGGCGCGCGGCGGCCGGCTCGAGTGGGTCCAGTTCCCGCTCTCGTCGGTGAAGCTCCTGGCCCCGCTCCACGATCCCGAGAAGTTCATCTGCATCGGGCTCAACTACATCGACCACGCGGAGGAGACGAACAGCCCGATCCCCAAGGAGCCGCCGGTGTTCGCCAAGTTCCCGACGGCCATCGTGGACTCCACCGCGCCGATCGTGCGGCCGAAGGGCTGCCAGCAGCTCGACTACGAGGTCGAGCTGGCCTTCGTGGTAGGGCGTGTGGCCAAGGACGTTCCTCAGGACAAGGCCCTCGACTACATCTTCGGCTACACGATCGTCAACGACGTGAGCGCCCGCGACTTCCAGTTCATGACGACCCAGTGGATGGCGGGGAAGATCTGCGACTCGTTCGCCCCGATGGGGCCCTGGATCGCCGACCGCTCGGAGGTTCCCGACCCGCACGTGCTGGAGCTCTCGACCTGGGTGAACGGCACCCGGCTCCAGCACGGGAGCTCCAAGAACCTGATCTACAACATCAACGTGCTGGTCGCCTACCTCTCGGCGCACCTGACCTTGATGCCAGGGGACATCGTCGCCACGGGCACGCCCGCCGGCGTCGGCTTCTCGCGGAAGCCGCCGATCCTGCTCAAGGGCGGCGACGTGGTTCGCATGGAGATCTCCGGGCTCGGGCACATCGAGAACCCGGTCGTAGAAGCCGGCTAGCGCCCCTCACCCCGACCCTCTCCCCGCTTCGCGGGGAGAGGGAACCGGCTCTCCTGTCCGGCCCTCGCGCCAGTCAGGCCAACGTGCGGGGCCGAGGAGCGAGCAGCGCGCTCAGGCCGAAGGCCGTCCAACGGACGCAGGGAGTCGCCCACCGCAGGCGTACTCCGAGTACGCCGAGGATGGGCGACGACCCCAGAGGCCGAAGGCCGTCCGAAGGACGACGCGATGCGACG
>CAVPSB010000010.1:0-228454 GCA_963708025.1 uncultured Candidatus Rokubacteria bacterium
CAGAGGATCGCGCCATGGCGGCGGGCGTGGCCGGCCGCATCGTGCAGGTGACGTACGCGCGCGCGATGCTGGATCGCGTGGCGGATGCGGCCACGGTCCCGAGCACGACGCTACGCGATGAGACCCTGCCGCCCGTCGTCATCGACGCGATCCAGCGGGAACGCCTGGAGGAGCTCGCCGGCGAATGGGGCGAGTCGGACGCGGGGGAGCCGATCGAGTACGAGCGGCTGCAGGTGGCCTACGAGCGCGGCGCGTTCGAGCTGACGCTCTTCAACCGGGGCATCCTGCTGATCTTCTGCGACGACGAGCGGATCCGGCGCATGCACCGGGCGCTCTGCATGGTGCACGATGCGGTGGAGCGGCTGGGTGGGAGCGAGTCCGGCTGAGCTGGCGGGCACCTCGATGGCGTCGCGCAGGCCGTGACTCCTGCAGGCGGGGCCGGACGACGGCCGCGCTCGTCGCGGGCCCCGGCGCGCCTGCGTCGCCTCATCGAGGAGGCGCTCGTGGACGCTTACGGGGAAGACGAGCAGCACGGGGCCTTCCTGGTCATGTTCGAGGAGCACGTCACGTGTCCATTCACGGCGCTGGTCGTCGGCGAGGAGGTCGAGGTCCGAGGGTTCGACTGGGCCGGCGCACCTCACGAGATCGTCGCGCTGTGCCGGCGCAGGGGTCGCACCCACCGGGTCAACGTCACCGCCCTGCAGTGGGCGGGCAAACGGTCGACCGGCGCGGAGTGGTTCGACGCCTACCGGGCCTGGCTCAAGGGCGCGTGGTAGTCGCGGCGAGGGTCTAGCCGACTCGCCGAGCCACCAGTCGGGCGTGCACGCTTGTTGGATCGAAGCGGGACTCGTTCTCCGACCGAACTGAAGCCGCCTGGGTCTGCCGGTCACGAAGATAGGCCGCGACGTCCTCGCGCCGTCGCAGGTAGTACCCAATGACGGAGTAGACGTCCGCGAGCTGGAGGGACGGGTACTGCTGCACGATCTCCTCGGCGGTGGCTCCCTCTTCGAATGCCGCACCAGGTATCGAGGGTGACGCGAGTTGCGCCAATGCGGGCCACGCCATCGGCATCCAGCACGAGGAGCGCCGGCTCAGGCTCGATCGTCAAGGTCACCGCTCGCCGACGCCGCCGAGTGAAGTGCGAAGGCGGCGCTTCAGTGCCTCACCGTCGATGAGCCTCTTCCAGCTGCCAGCCGTCGTGCCGAACGGGTCTGTCGCATCCACGCTGAAGGCCGATACGGTGAGGAGCACTTCGTCTCCCTCGTGCAAGCCCACGACAGCCTTCGGTTCGAGCGGTTCGAACAGCCCCTTCGAGAAGCGAGTCCTGATCGTCCTGAGCATTGCTGCGCCTCCAACCCCGACGGGTCGAAGTGGTCAGCGGCTTCAGGAGTAGCATTGCGGCTTCGGTCCATGTCCCGCCTCCGTCCGTCAACATTGGGTCATCAGACGAGCCGACCCGACCGTCAGAGGCGACTGCGGACAGCCTTCTGCTGAAGCTTCCACTGGCCGACGCCCAATCTGCGCGTTCCGTCTCCCGGAGGGGCCTGAAGGCCGACGAGACGGACGATTAGCAGCGGACCCCTGTACCGAATCAGACCGCCGACGCTCCAGACCACGCCGACCTCTCACGGCAGCGCGCGCGATCACTGAAGGCGGCCAGCCCGCGGCGAAGTGCAGCGGCACCGCTGCGAAGTGCCGCACTCGCATCGACGTTGTCGGAGCCCCGAGCCTGGCGGGCGAGGCCGTGTTTATGAGTTGATCCCAAGAGGGTGAGAATGTTACCCTCTTGAGCACGATCGAGCAACACGCAGGACGGCCATGACCGAACTTGAGGCGTTCCTCCAGACCCATCCCGTCTTCACCCTTCGGCAGTTCCGGGAACTGGTCGGGCGAACGGGCGACGCCGGCGTCGACGCAGGCGAGGATCAAGTATCACCTCGGCCGGGGTCGCCTGAAGCTCGTGGAGAAGGGCGTCTATGCGCGTCGTTCCTCCCGGCGTCGAGGCCAAGCGCTTCACGCCCGATCGCTTCCTTGTCGCGGCGGCGCTCCGCGAGGACGCCGTGCTCGCCTACCACAGCGCCCTCGAGCTCCTCGGCCACGCGCACAGCGTCTACCGGGACACGCTGTATCTCACGGCCCGCCGCCGGAAGGACCTGCGGCTCGGGGATGGGCGAGTCCGGGCCGTCCTGCACCCGCCGCCGCTCCGATCGCGCAAGGAGGAGGGATACGGGGTCGAGACGCGGGAGCGGCTCGGCGTCAAGCTGCGGGTCACGGGGCCCGAGCGCACGCTGGTGGACTGCCTTGCGACGCCCCGTTACGCCGGCGGCCTCGAGGAGGTCTTCCAGAGCGCCGGCGGGATCCCCGCGCTCGACCTGGAGCGGCTGGCCGGATACCTCGACCGGCTCGGACAGCGTCGCCTCTACGCCGTCGTGGGCTTCTACCTCGAAGGCGAGGCGTCGCGCCTGTTCGTGCCGGCCGAGTTCCTGGACCGGCTCGCGAAGGAGCGCCCCCGCTCACGGATCTATCTCGAGCCCCGGCAGCGGGGCGGGCGGCTCCAGGCGCGATGGAATTTGATCGTGCCCGACCGGTGGGCCCGGGAGCGCCCCGCGGTTGAAGTATAGCCGCGAGTATCTCGGGGAGCGGGCAGCCGGCACCGGGTTCCGACCTGACACCCTGGAGAAGGTCCTCCGCCTCTTGCGGCTGCTGGACCAGGTGACCCGGCATCCGTTCCTGGGCTCGCGGCTGCTCCTGAAGGGCGGGACGGCGCTGAACCTGTTCTACGCGGCGGCGCCCCGGCTCTCGGTGGACCTCGACTTCAACTACGTCGGAGCGGTGGACCGCGCCCAGATGCTCCAAGAGCGCCCAGAGGTCGAGCGAGCGGTCAACCAGCTGGTCATGGGCGAGGGCTACCGGGTCCAGTGGGGGCGCGACGAGCATGCCGGGCGGAAACTCTACCTGACCTATGCCAGCGGGCTCGGATCCCCGGACCGGATCGAGGTCGACCTCAACTACCTCTTCCGCGTACCCCTCGTCGAGCCCGAAACGTCTACCGGCGTGGACGCCTGATCCGGACTTCCCCTGCGAGGCGCGGATCGTCAGCCGTGAAGAGGTCATGGCCGGAAAGCTCCTGGCCTTCCTCGACCGAGTCGCCGCACGGGACCTGTACGACGTCGCGGCGTTCGCCGTCGCGCCCGCCGGCATACGACCTGTCCGTGCTCCGACGCCTCGTCGTCGCCTTGAGCGGGGTCCTGCCGAGGGCGCTGTCGGCCTACGATGCCCGACACCTCGATCGATTCACGCAGCGGAGCATGGACGAGGACCTGGCGCCGATGCTCCGCTCGGGCGAGACCCCGAGCGTCGAGGCGCTGAGGGCGCGGGCGGAAGTCCTGCTCGGCCAGGTCCTCGGGTTGTCGGCGTCCGAAGCCGAGTATGTTGACCGCATCCAGTGGGGGGAGTTCGTGCCGGAGCTGGTCGCGGCGGATCAGCCGGAGCTTCTGGCTCGACTGCGCACCCATCCGGCGCTGCTCTGGAAGGTCGAGAATGCCCGGAGGCGGCCACGGCCGTGATCGCGGCGGAGCGGCCCCACCGGCTCCTTCCCGTCATGGGCCCTCTGGCCGTCGAATCTGCAGAAGCGTGATCCGTCGGCAGTGCGAGCACGTAGCCCGGTGGGAGATGACGAACGAGGAGGGGACGGGATGTACGCGCGCATCGTGAGCGACCCTGCCGTGCTCGGGGGGAAGCCCGTCGTCAAGGGGACGCGAATCAGCGTCGAGTTCCTCCTGGAGCTGTTCGCATCCGGGGCGACGCGCGCGACGTCTTGAACAGCTACCCGCATCTCACGGCTGCGGACGTGGAGGAAGCCCTCCGATATGCGGCAGACGTGCTGAAGCACGATCGGGTGATTCCGCTCGCCCAGCGGCGGGCGTCGGGCTGACGGGCCCGCGGTGGCTCACGGACGAGCTACGATCAGCTGGATCAGGCGCGGAAACCGCCGTCGCGGTGGCAAGCAGGAGTGGCAAGCGCGCCGTAAGTCCTGGCAGGAGCAGGCGTCGCCACCGCCCTCTCAAGGCTGAAACACGGGTTCGAATCCCGTTGGAGCCACCACCGCTCCCGACGCGGGTTTCCGCCATTTTGGGGCCTCTCGGCTCCGAGGCCGTTGCCACGGGCCGTTGCCACTCCGAGGCTCTTCGGAGGACCTGGAGGGCGTTGGAACCCGCCCGGCCGAGCTGGGACCATGACGGTCGGCCTTGTGGGAGCGGGGATGCGCCTACGGCGCCTCGGGGATCTGACCTGAAGACAGCCGTCAGGCCGTTGTGAACGGACGTGGAAGACGGAACGGCCTGAGGGAGGGCTGAGCGGGTTCAGCTCTCTTCTTCGTCTGGGAGTGGAGGTAATGCGGGATGGCGACACTTCAGCAGCAGATAGCCGAAAAGTTTCTGGCCAAGCTCGCGGAATCGAAGGAGGTCGACGCCGACAAGATCGAGCAGCTCAAGCAGCTGCTGGCGGACAGCAAGAAGCTGAAGGCCGATGACTTCGTGAAGGTCTTCTCGCTTCCGGCCGGCGGCGACATCAAATGATCAAGCTCGAATCCGCCCATATCGAGGAAGTCAGGGGCATCCGGAAGCTCGATATCGATTTTCAGAAAGGGACGTTCGCGATCTCCGGTCCGAATGGCTCCGGCAAGAGCGGGGTGATCGACGCGATCGAATTCGGCCTGACCGGGCAGATCGGCCGGCTGACCGGGCGAGGGACCAAGGGCCTGTCCGTGGCGGAACACGGCCCGCATGTCGACAAGACGAAGTTTCCCGACGCCGCCTTTGTCGAGCTGCGGGTCTTCATTCCCGCGCTCGGGAAATCGGCCACGATCACGCGGAAGGTGTCCGACCCGAAGAAGCCCAAGATCGTGCCGGCGGACGCTGACGTGAAGGCCGCGCCTGGCCGAGATCGCCGACCATCCCGGAGATCACGCTGTCGCGCCGCGAGATCCTGCGCTTCATCCTGTCGAGCCGACCAAGCGCTCCGAGGAAATCCAGACGCATCCTCAAGCTCGACGAGATCGGGCAGACGCGCGCCGCCCTCAACACCGCCCAGAACAAGCTGCAGACGGCGCAGAAGACGGCCGCGGCGCAGGTGCAGACCAGCCGCGATGCCCTGCTGCTGCATCTCCAGATTTCGACGCTGACGGCGGAGGATCTGCTGGAGGCCGTCAACAAGCGGCGGAAGCTGCTCGGTCTTCCCGAGATCGCGGAGCTGACGGCCGACACGAAGCTCGATGTCGGGCTGTCGGCGGCGGCCGACCGGGCCGGACTTCAACAAGCAATCGGCGCTCCGCGATCTCAACGCTCTTTCCGAGGCGGCGAAGGGTTTCCCGGATCTGGCGAAGGCTGAGGTCGCCGCCATCGTCGCCGATCTCGCGAAACTGGAGGACTGATCCCGCCCTGCTGGCCGCCCTGCAGCGCCGCGCGTTCATCGAGAAGGGGCTGGATCTTGTCGACGGCCCGGAGTGCCCGCTCTGCGACACGCCGTGGGAGGACGAGCAGCATCTCCGCGACCACCTGAAGGCGAAGCTCGCGAAATCCGCCGAGGCGCAGAAGATCCAGGAGTCGCTGCTGAAGAAGGGCACGGCGGTCGCGCAGGCGGCGATCAAGGTGGCGGGGCTGCTGGCGCCGACGCTCAGAAGATCGCCGAAGGGCAGGGCGAGGCCGGCATTCGCCAAGCTGCTGACCACCTGGAAGGCCGACCTTGACGGGCTGAAAACGAGCTCTGACAACGCTGGACGGCGCTGACCGGGCTGAAGGATCGGCTGACGGCCGGCTGGCTGGCGACACCGAAGACATTTCGCGAAGGAGCTGGCCGGCGCTGACCGAAAAGGTGATGGCCAAGCCGGACCAGACGGCAGCCCTCGATGCGCAGACATTCCTGACGACCGCGCAGGTCCGCCTCGGCGACTACCGGGAGGCGATGCGCAAGAACAAGGCGGCCGAGATCGCCTTGCAATGCGGCCAAGGCCGCCTACGAAACCTACTGCGCGGTGCTGGAGGAGGAGCTGAACACGCTCTATGACGAGGTGCAGAAGGACTTCAGCACGTTCTACCGGGCGATCAACGAGGACGACGAGTCCAAGTTCACCGCGAAGCTGACGCCGAGCGAAGGCAAGCTCGATCTCGAGGTCAACTTCTACGAGCGCGGGCTGTTCCCGCCGGCCGCGTATCACAGCGAAGGCCATCAGGACGGCATGGGCGTCTGCCTCTATCTCGCGCTCATGAAGCGGCTGTTCGGCGACCGGTTCACGTTCGCGCTGCTGGACGACGTCGTGATGTCCGTCGACTCCGGGCACCGCTACCAGTTCTGCAAGCTGCTGAAGACGCAGTTTCCCGACACGCAGTTCATCATCACGACGCATGACCGGCTGTGGGCCGAGCAGATGAAATCGGCCGGCCTTGTCACGGGCAAGACATCCATCGCCTTCCATAGCTGGACGATCGACACCGGGCCGCTCGTCGAGTCGAACCAGGAAATCTGGGACGAGATCGCCGCGGCGCTCGCGAAGGGCAAGGTCGAGGTGGCCGCGGCGGCGCTGCGCCATCATCTTGAGTACGTCGTCCCGGCACCTCGCCGACCAGCTCGGCGCGGCGATCCCGTTCCGCGCCGACGGCAACTACGAGCTCGGCGAGCTGCTGCCGGCGTTCTGAGCCGCATGAAGGATCTGTACGGCAAGGCTGCCGATGCAGCCCAGTCCTGGGGGAACAAGGCCGACAGGGATGCCGTCGCGAAGCGGAAGACCGCACTGGCCACGTCGAACGCCGCCACGAACGTCGAGCAGTGGGCCGTCAACAAGGCTGTTCACTACAACGAGTGGGCCAATTTCGGGAAGAAGGATTTCGAGCCGGTCGTCGCCGCGTTCAAGGATCTTCTCGCATGCTTCCGCTGCGACACGTGCGACTCCTGGCTCTACGTCACGCCGCGCGCGAATCCCGAGTCACTGCGCTGCGCCTGCAACGCGATCAGCCTCAACCTGAAGCCAAAGCCCAAGCCAAAATAGGTTTCCACCCGCCCGTTATCAAGACCCGGCCACTCCGCCTCTCAAGGTCACCGCCAACGACTTTGATGTGAGCGGCCCATCTCGGGGGGGCTGGCCGGGGGATGGCGCCGAACCGCACACGGCTGGTGTTCCACTTCAAGCCCTGATCGTTACCCGCCTACGGGCCTTACGATCGCGATGGACATCGAGCGAGCGATGGGCCACCTCGTTGCCGGGTTCTCGTTCTGGTCATTTGGGTGGATCATGACGATCGACGAGGTCACGGTGGACGGGGCGACGAACGTCTCGCACTGGACCCGCCTGGGTTACCATGACAAGGCGTCCGCCACGGTCGAAATCCCGTGCCAATGGGCGATCAGTGTCTATCCCGCCGACTTCCGGGGGCCGGAGGAGTTTTCCCGACGAAGCGTGCACCGCGAGACCTATTGGCTGAAGTCTTGTAGCCTCTAGGAGCTCGCTCCGCCTTTTGTCTGTCGCCGCCGAGCCATTTGCTGGGACCACCCCGGTTTGTTGCTAGAATGCAGTTTCTGGAGTATTAGAAAGAGTCGCAAGCCGAGGGGAGGGGTGTGATCACCGAAGCCGACACCTGCCGCAAGTACGTCCTGCCCGAAGCTCTACGCGGCCGGCTGGGACGGACGACCAGATCAGCGAGCAGAAGACGCTTCACCGACGGCCGGATCGTCGTCGCCGGCGACAAGGTCCGCCGCCGGCCCCAGAAGCGGGCCGACTACCTCCTGCGCTACACGCCGCGACTTCCCCATCGCCGTCGTCGAGGCCAAGGCCGAGCTACAAGACCCCCGGCGACGGCCTGCAGCAGGCCAAGGACTACGCCGAGATCCTCGGCCTGAAGTTCGCCTACGCCACCAACGGCCACGGCATCGTCGAGTTCGACTACCTCACCGGCCAGGAACGCGAGCTCGACGACCTTCCCCACGCCCGCCGAACTCTGGGCAGCGCCTGACAGGCCGGCCGAGCAGCATCGCCGCCGAAGCCGCCGAGCGGCTGCTCGACGCCCTGCTACCACCTCACCGGCAAGATCGCCCCGCTACTACCAGGAGATCGCCATCAACCGCGCCGTGCAGGCCATCCTCCAGGGCAAGCGCCGCGTCCTGCTCACCATGGCCACCGGCACCGGCAAGACCGTCGTCGCCTTCCAGATCTGCTGGAAGCTCTGGAACGCGCCGCTGGAACCGCACCGGCGAACACCGCCGGCCCCGCATCCTCTACCTGGCCGACCGCAACATCCTGGTCGACGACCCCAAGGACAAGATCTTCGCCGCCCTTCGGCGACGCCCGCTGGAAGATCGAGAACGGCGAGGTCAGTCAAGAGCCGCGAGATGTACTTCGCCATCTACCAGGCCATCGCCAAGGACGAGCGCCGGCCCGGCCTCTACCGGGAGTACCCGCCGCGACTTCTTCGACCTGATCATCGTGGACGAGTGCCACCGCGGCAGCGCCCGCGACGAGAGCAACTGGCGCGAGATCCTGGAGTACTTCGAGCCGGCCTACCAGCTCGGCATGACCGCCACGCCGCTGCGCGACGACAACCGCGACACCTACCGCTACTTCGGCAACCCGCTCTACACCTACAGCCTGCGGCAGGGCATCGACGACGGCTTCCTCGCCCCCTACCGCGTCCACCGCGTCGTCACCGACGTGGGACGCCGCCGGCTGGCGGCCGAGCCAAGGGCGAGCTCGACCGCTACGGCCGCGAGATCCCCGACGAGGAGTACGAGCACCAAGGACTTCGAGCGGGTCGTCGCCCTGCAAGGCCCGCACCGAGGCCATCGCCCGGCACCTGACCGACTTCCTCAAGAAGACCGACCGCTTCGCCAAGACCATCGTCTTCTGCGTGGACCAGGAACACGCCGACGAGATGCGCACGGCGCTCGAACAACCTGAACGCCGACCTCGTGCAGCAGCACCCCGACTACGTCTGCCGCGTCGTCGTCCGACGAAGGCGACATCGGCCGCGGCCACCTCGAGCCGCTTCCAGGACGTGGAGACGCGCGACGCCCGTCATCCTGACCACCTCGCAGCTGCTCACCACCGGCGTGGACGCGCCGACCTGCAAGAACATCGTCCTCGCCCGCGTCGATCAACTCCATGACCGAGTTCAAGCAGATCATCGGCCGCGGCACCCGCGTCCGCGACGACTACGGCAAGCTCTTCTTCAACATCCTCGACTACACCGGCAGCGCCACGCGGCTGTTCGCCGACCCCGACTTCGACGGCGACCCCGCGCTCGTCACCGAAGAGGAGATCGACGAGACAGGGCGAGACGATCCGGCGAGCCGAGAGATCGTCGAGCCGGAGGAGCCGACCGACGATGGCCGAGAGCCGAGCCCGAGACCGTCGCGACGAGCGACCGGACGAGCCGCCGCGCAAGTTCTACTTCGACGGCGGCCAGGTCGAGATCGCCGCCCACCTGGTCTACGAGCTGGACCCCGACGGCAAGCAGCTCCGCGTCGTCAAGTTCACCGACTACACGGCCGAGAAGGTCCGCACGCCTGTACCTCAGCGCGCCGACCTGCGCGGCCGGTGGGCCGACGCCGAGCAGCGCGGCCGACGATCATCGCAGCGCTGGCCGAGCGGGGCATCGACTTCGACGAGCTGGCCGAGGCGACCAACCAGCCCGACGCCGACCCGTTCGACCTGCTCTGCCACGTCGCCTTCAACGCCCCGCTGCGCACCCGCCGCGAGCGCGCCGAGCGGCTGCGCAAGGAGCAGAAGGACTTCTTCGAGCAGTACGGCCCCGAGGCGCGCGAGATCCTGCGGAACGTGTCAACGACTTTGAGACACGGACGGCTCGCATTTAGTGTCGCGCCTCGGGGGTAGTGAGGGGAGCGAGGGCCGCGGAAGCGGGTTCCTGGGGGATATCGAGATAGCGCCCCCCCTCGTCAGGATCGATCCTGGAGGCTCCTCGTGGCTCGGCGAGAGTGGCCGAGGGCGGCGAAGGGAGAGCGGAGCCGTTGTCGGCCGGCTTGGGCGGGTTGATCCAGACGGCGGGCGGCAGCATCGGCGCCTGGGGCGGCCGGCGGACGAACCGCTCGGGATGCACGACGTAGGCGGCGGCCAGGACCTCGGCGCGGCGCGCGCGGACGGCCTCGGCCTGGCCGTAGTGGACCATCGCTGGCGTGAGCAGGCCGATGCCGCCATGCCGGTGCTCGTTGTTGTACCAGGTGAAGAACGGGTGGCAGAAGGCCCGGGCCGCCTCGAAGGTGCCGAAGCGCTCGGGGAAGTCGGGCCGATACTTGAGGGTCTTGAACTGGGCCTCGGAGAACGGGTTGTCGTTGGAGACGTGGGGGCGGCTGTGGGTGCGCGTGACCCCGAGATCGGCCAGGAGCCAGGCCACGGGCTTGGAGGTCATCGAGGAGCCGCGGTCGGCGTGGATCGTGAGCTGGCCCGGCACGATCTCCTGCTTCTCGCACGTCTCGGCGATCAGCCGCTCGGCCAGGGCGGCGCTCTCCTGATGGGCGACCATCCAGCCGACCACGTAGCGGCTGAAGATGTCGAGGATCACGTAGAGGTAGAAGTAGGTCCACTTCACCGGGCCGAGCAGCTTGGTGATGTCCCAGGACCAGACCTCGTTGGGGCGGGTGGCCAGCAGCTCGGGGATGGGGGCCACATGCCGCAGCTGGTTACGCCGCTCGCGCGCCCCTCGGCGGCGCTGGCGAGCACGCGGTACATCGTCCGCAGCGAGCAGAGGTAGTGCCCCTCGTCCAGCAGGGTGGCGTAGACCTCGGCCGGGGCGAGGTCCACGAAGCGCGGAGCGTGCAGCGCCTCGAGGACGCCGTGGCGCTCGGGGACCGTGAGGGCCCGCGGCGGGCGGGGCCGGGGCGCGGACGCTGGAGGCGGCTGGCGCCGCCGATACACCGTGGCCCGGCTCACCTCGAGCGCCCGACAGGCGGCCTGCGTGCCCACCGCCGGCGCCAGCTCGGCCACGGCGCTCACGAGCTCCTGGCGGTGTCGCCCGGGGTCAGGGGGATCCCCAAGGCCTCGGAGAGTTTTTTTTGGACGGCGATGATCGTCTCCGCCTGCTGCAGCCGCTGGGTCAGCCGGGCGTTGTCGCGCTCTAGCTCCGCCACCCGGCGCGCCAGCGGGGAGGGCGGGACCGCGGGGCGGCCGCGCTTCTTGGGACTCAGGGCGGCCAGGCTGCCCTGCTCCCGCTGCCGCCGCCACGTCGTCAAGTGCGAGGAGTACAACCCCTCACGCCGCAGCAGCGCGCCCAGGTCGCCCGGGCTAGTACAGGCGTCGGCGTGGCGCAGGACCTGCAGCTTGTACTCGGCGGTGAACCGCCGCCGGGCCGCCCGCTCGGCCACCTCGGGGTCAGCCGGCTCCGCCGGCGGCACCACCCGCAGCGGCGCCGCGCTGCTGCTCACGCTCGTCGACCTCGGGACATCAGGCACGGCCTCCTTGCGGACAGCATGGGCCCGCCGCGGCTGCTTCGCCTTCTTCGGGGTCGCCATGACCGGAACACCTTCCCCCGCCCTCCTACAGTAATTCCAGGGGGGGTCAGTGTCTCACCATCATTGGCACAGAGGGCTGGGCGAGATCCTCGAGAAGTACGCTGAGCACGGGACGGCCCAGTTCAAGATCCCGGAGATCCTCAAGGTGCCCCCCATCTCCCGTCACGGCAACGTCCTCGAGATCGCGCAGAAGTTCGGCGGCCCCGACCGGCTCCGCGAGGCGCTCGCCGAGATGCAGGGCCTCCTCTACGCCGCTTGAGAGGAGCGAGTATGGCCAAGCATGCGAAGAGAAGGACGGACGCCCCGAAGACCACGGCCCAGCAGCTCGGTTCGCTCCTCAAGTCCGCCCGCGACATCATGCGCAAGGACAAGGGCCTGAACGGCGACCTCGACCGGCTGCCGATGCTCACCTGGATCATGTTCCTGAAGTTCCTCGACGACATGGAGCAGATGCGGGAGGCAGGAGGCCAAGCTGGCGGGCAAGCGGTTCCGCCCCGCCATCGAGCCGCCCTACCGCTGGCGCGACTGGGCCGCCAAGCGAGGACGGCATCACCGGCGACGAGCTGATCGCCTTCATCAACCAGGACGAAGCGCGTCCGGCCCGACGGCACGCGCGGGCCGGGCCTCTTCGCCTACCTGCGCTCGCTCACAGGGCACGAACGGCGGCGACCGCCGCGACGTGATCGCCACCGTCTTCCGGGGCACGGTCAACCGGATGCAGAGCGGCTACCTGCTGCGCGACGTCATCAACAAGGTCAACGGCATCCACTTCACCTCCAGCGACGAGATCCACACCCTCGGCGCACCTCTACGAGTCGATGCTCCAGGAGATGCGCGACGCCGCCGGCGACTCCGGCGAGTTCTACACGCCGCGGCCCGTCGTCCAGTTCATGGTGACCGTCGTCGACCCGCGCCTGGGCGAGACCGTGCTCGACCCGGCCTGCGGCACCGGCGGCTTCCTCGTCGAGGCCTTCGAGCACCTGAAGCAGCAAGTGCAAGACGGCGAGCGACCATCGCACGCTGCAGCGAGGGACGCTCTTCGGCGGCGAGGCCAAGCCGCTGCCCTACCTGCTCTGCCAGATGAACCTGCTCCTGCACGGCCTGGAGTCTCCCGAGATCGACCCGGGCAACGCGCTGCGGCTTCCAGCTCACGCGAGATCGGCGACAAGGACCGCGTGGACGTCATCCTGACCAACCCGCCGTTCGGCGGCGAGGAGGAGCGGGGCATCCAGGGCAACTTCCCCGAGGACAAGCAGACCGCCGAGACGGCGCTGCTCTTCCTGCAGCTCATCATGCGGAAGCTCCGCCGCGCCCATCGGCGGCCGGAAGGCCGGCCGCTGCGGCATGGTCGTGCCCGAACGGCACGCTCTTCGGCGACGGCGTCTGCGCCCGCATCAAGGAGGAGCTGCTCAAGGAGTTCAACCTGCACACCATCGTCCGCCTGCCCAACGGCGTCTTCGCGCCCTACACCAGCATCCCGACCAACCTCCTCTTCTTCGACCGCTCCGGCCCGACGAAGGAGGTCTGGTACTACGAGCAGCCGCTGCCCGAGGGCCGGAAGAACTACACCAAGACCCAGCCGCTCCAGTTCGAGGAGTTCGCCCCCTGCATCGCCTGGTGGAACAACCGCAACGAGAACGACCGCGCGTGGAAGGTGCCCGCAGCGCAGATTTTGGCCAACGGCTGCAATCTCGACCTCAAGAACCCAAACCGCCACCAGAAGTCCATCCAATTGCCTCCAGAACAGCTCGCGGAAGTCCTAGTGAAAACAGAGAGAGAGATTCTCGACACCATTGCACGTGTCAAAGAGGATGTTGACACAATAAGAACTGGCCAGACTAAGGAGCTGGAATGGCCCGCGATCTCCCTTGGCGAAGTCCTAGCTGAGATGCAAGAGTATCAAGAGGTTGACGCCAACGCCGTATATCAGAACGTTGGCATCTACAGCTTCGGGCGCGGACTGTTTGAAAAGCCTCAGATTCGCGGGATTGCCACCAGTGCCAAAGTCCTTAAACGGATCAGAAAAGGCCAGTTCATTTACAGCCGCCTCTTCGCCTTTGAGGGCGCGTATGGAGTCGTGCCTGACGAGTTTGATGGTTACTTCGTCTCGAATGAATACCCCACTTTCCAGTGCGACGTCGATCGAATCATTCCAGAGTTTCTGTTCGTCTATTTTCAGTCTGAATCTGTCTGGGCCGAGGTGGCCGAGGGTAGTAAGGGTCTTGGGCATCGGCGGCAGCGTGTTCAGCCGGAGCAGGTGCTGGCGCACCGGCTTAGGCTGCCTCCGCTTCACTGGCAGAGGCAGGTCCTGTCAGTATACGAGAAGTTGCGTGAGGCGAGACGACTGAGAGGAGTCACGTCGCGGCACCTAGACGCCCTGCTGCCCTCGATCCTAGCGATCGCAACGAAGAGGTAATGTCGCGGGAAGCTTGTTCTCCCATTAGATGCGACCAGCGCCTAGGGATCGGCGCTAGCTCCGGCGGTCTGTGGTTGCGCTCTCACCGCCGTCTGGACTGGTGGGCGCCATCCAGGACTCGATGCGGGGTTCCGACGGGTGGGGTAGAGACAACCGCGAACCACTACGGATTCTACGGATCTGGCGGGACACCGACTATCGGAAGGACTGGTATCCTACGCGCGTATCCTACGCGCGGGCGTGCGCGGGGGGTGGCCTGGGTACGAGGCGGCTTGGGGGGTCGCGGTACCGGTGTGGCGTAACGCTGCCCACCGGGAGGGAGGCATTATTAGTGCCGAAAATTGAAGCTGCGATCAGAGAGGCAGTTCTCCGAGGAGCTCGACGCGAAGTTCGAACAGCGACGGGCTCGCTTCGTCGTGACATCCGGCGGCTTCGCCAGCATGTCCGGCTGCTACGGCAAACGGTCGGATCCCTCCGGGAGGTAGCCAGTCAGTGGCAGCGGGCGAGCCGAGGTCGACGGCTGGAAGCCTCAGGTATCCGAGCAAGAGTTGAAGACCTCACGACTCTCTTCTCAACTGATCCGAAAGCTCCGGACGCGCCTTGGTCTAAGCCAGGCTGATTTGGCCCGGCTCTTGAGAGTCAGCAACGTCAGCGTACTATCTTGGGAACATGGGCGTACGAAGCCGGCGGGGCAGAACCGGACGGCTCTGGTTGCGCTCCGGAAGCTGGGGCGGCGAGACGTGAAGCGGTTAGTCAGTGCGTTGCCGAAGTCAAAGTCTGCTCGCCGTGCTACCAGGCGGCGTCGAACGACCGGAAGGCGTCCCCGGGCAGCACGTCGGAGACCGAGACAGCGGGGCGGCCGACGTCGGTTGACCTAGCGGTAGGGTCGGGCCGTGGTGGGGAGTGGGGAGCCGTCCGGTGACGGTGGCGCCGATGATCCGCGGCCGCGGGCGCAACGCGAGGTCACTCGGCGTCGCGGCCGGCCTAGCGTGCGAGCTACGGAGTCTACGGATCCCTTTGGTGGAGCTCCCCAGACGAGATGGGCGACACGCGCGGGCGAGGACCGCAGCAGGGCCAGGTAGTCAGGACCGCAACGGGGCCAGGTAGTCAGGAGGACAACATGACCGCCACCGCCCAGCCGCCCGCCGTGGGCACTCCGGGCGCGGAATGCCGCCACGCTACATGATTCGATCGGGGGGCAGCGATGACCGTGGAGAAGACCAACCGGATGCAGGGCCGCGTAGCAATCGTGACCGGCGCAGGCTCGCGCGGCGACGGCATCGGCAACGGGCGGGCCGCGGCCGTACTGCTGGCGCGCCACGGCGCCAAGGTGGCGTTGCTCGACACGCAGAAGGATTGGGTCGAGACCACGCATGCGATGATCAAGCAGGAAGGCAGTGAGGCCTTCGTGCGCATCGCCGACGTGACCGATCCGAAGCAGTGCGCGGCCGCGGTGGCAGAGACGGTGAAGCGCTACGGCAAGCTCGACACCCTGGTGAACAACGTCGGCATATCCGGACCGAAGGGCAACGCCGTCGACGTCGATCCCGACGACTGGGACCGCGCCATGCAGGTCAACGTCACGTCGATGATGCTGATGGCGAAGTACGCGATTCCCGAAATGCGCAAGCTGAAGAAGGGCGCGATCGTCAACATCGCCTCGGTCGCCGGCATGGTCGGCGGCAACACCAACCTGCTGTACTCGACGTCGAAGGGCGCTGTGATCAACCTGACGCGCTCGATGGCCGCGCAGCACGGCCGCGAAGGCATCCGCGTCAACTGCATCGCGCCGGGCATGGTCTACACGCCGATGGCGATCGGCGAAGGCATGAGCCCGGAGCGTGCGCGAGGCGCGCCGCAAGCGCTCGCTGCTGCGGACCGAAGGCGACGGCTGGGACATCGGCAACGCCGTGCTCTACCTCTGCAGCGACGAGGCGAAGTGGGTCACCGGGCTCATCATGCCGGTTGACGCTGGAGCGACCGCAGGCTACGTGCCCTCGGAGGCGATCCTGTTCGACTAGCCGCTGATGCTCTGCCGTGAGGCCGCCGCTCACTGCATGCCCTTGATTAAACAGCTGAGCCCCGTGCCGACAGGCGAGACGAGATGGGTGACACGCGCGCGCACGCGCGAGAGGGGGGCGCGTGCCGTAGACCTATGAGCCAAACCGAACCTGACAGCTCAGGGGTTGCGCTTCCCCCGCCCGTTATCTACCTCGTTGGCCTGGTTGTCGGCTGGCTGCTGAACGCCTGGTACCCACTCGGCCGGATCCCGGACACGGCTCGGTGGGTGCTCGGCGGTGCACTCGGGGTGGCCGGGTTCGGAATCGTCCTGCCGGCGCTTCAGCTGATGCGACGGGCTGGCACGGCGATCAATCCCACCAAGCCGACCATCCGCCTGGTCTTGGAGGGGCCGTTCCGCTTCACACGGAACCCGCTGTACCTATCGCTCGTGCTGATCTACGCGGCGATCGCCGTCCTCACGAACGCCATTTGGGGACTGGTCCTGTTGCCGGCCGTCATCGTGACGGTGGAACGCGTCGTGATCTCCAAGGAAGAGGCCTATCTTGAGCGGAAGTTCGGGGACGAGTACCGAGCCTATCGGGCCAGGGTGCGCCGGTGGATTTGAAGTCGGGCGAAGTCCTAAGCCTGCTGGAAAAACGAGACGGTAACCGTGGCAGAAAGGAGGATACATGAATGTTCGCAGCGGCAGTTAACAGATCCTCCTCCATGGCCTGATGCTCATCCTCGTCGGCCTCGTCTGGGGTCTATTCGTGCCGGCGACGCCTTTCCCACGGCTTGCGCTCGGCGCGCACGTGCAGTTCGTGACGAACGGCATGTTGTTCACCGTGCTCGGCGCCCTGTTGCTCGCCCTGTCGCACAGCGTCGGGCGCAGGTCGATCACGGTGATGCTTCTGTCGGCGTGGCTCACGTGGGCGATGGCGCTGTCCGAGGTCGCCAACGCGTGGTGGGGCACGCGACAGACGTTGCCGATCATGGCCGGACAGGCGGGCGCATCCGGAGGCGCGCCGTGGCAGGAGCTGATCGTCACGGCGACCCACATGGTTGCCGGGCTGGGGCTCATCGTCGCGTGGGCGTTGCTGGTGGTGGGCTTCGCGAAGCAGTCGTCGGGTGCCCATGCGTAAACGCCGTGTCGTGGAGCGAGACCGAGTGCGTCGCCGTTCGATTATCCAGCAGCCTTGGGACTTGACCTGAATTCGTGAAGGCAGCCGGCGATGGGTGAACGCAGCCAGACGTGCCGGGCGCCAATGAACAGGCTGATCTACAGTCTAAGGCTGTGGTTTGATCCGGAGGTTCCGCGTCCGCACGCTTCGCCCACCAACTTTCTTCACTGCCGACTTGATCCCGAGCCGTGTCAGCGTCGTGCCCCAGGCCACCTCGGACGGCGCTGCGTAGCCTTTCCGCTCAGACCATTCCCGGCAGCCCGCGAAAGCAGTGCTTGAGCGGGTCCACCAGTAAGCTCCGCTCGTCCCTCGAGGGCGGCAGGGTTGCCCGCGCCTCGAGCCAGCGCTGCCGTCACCTCGCGCGCGCTCGGTGGCGGCATGGCCTTGCGGCGTTCATCGTCAAGCCATGCCGGGACCAGCGTGGTGATCTTCAACAAGTCAACCGTGTCGCCGGCCCGAACTTGAGCCTCCTGTAGCGCGCGGCCGACCCGGAAAGGATCGCCTCGTCCGGCCACCGGCGGGCGGCCAGAGCGGCGATGGCAGCCCGGCAAGCCTCGTCGCCCTTGGCAGAGCCCAAGCTGTTGAGCGTGCGGAACGGCTGGCCGGGGCCCTCGACGATCGCCTGAAGTTCATCCAGCGTCCACTCGGTGAGGCGAGGCAGCGCTTCGATGCCAACCTCGAGGAGGGGCTTTCCCACCCAGAAGCACGGCCGGTCTCGAAGCAACCTCGTCGGCGGGATCACGGCGTAGCGGCCGCGGCCCTCAACGGTGAGCCGGGTGGCCTCCCATTTTCCACGGGGATCGCGCCGCCGGAACCGGCGAAGTCGAAGGTCGAACGGCGCGCGGGCGAAGATCGTCAGGCGGCCAGGCATGCGGACGGCGCAGGGTGTCGTCTCCAGCGCCGCCAAGACGTCCGGAACCAGGGCGACGTCCCTCACGACGACTGCGACCAGGTAGTGCTCGCCGTGTCGCGTGCCGAGAACGAGACCGAGCTCGGTGTCCGCGAGTTCCCGCGCGTTGACCAAGGCCTGCAGGGTTTCGGACGGCAGGCCGGCGCAATAGTGCGCCCAATCGCGGAGTGCGGGCACGACAGATCCCCGCACGAGGGGAAGGGGAACGAAACCGGCGTCGTAGTATTGCTGAGCCTCCAGGACGAACGCCCTCGGGCGACGCTGCCACGCCACCGCTACCGCTTTCGGACGCGGCGCCGGCGCATCGGCGCGCCACCGCCCTGGCCGTTTCGGGCGACTGGCCCGTGCCCGTTGCCACTGACCGCCTCCGCGGCGCGCGCGCAGCGTCTCGTCGGTCACCGCCGCGTACCGCCGCATCATCCGCTCCGACTTCCAGCCGCCGAGCGCCATGACGATCGGGGCGGTGAACCCGGCGTTCAGCGCCATCGTGGCGCCGTGGTGTCGGAGGTCGTGGAAGTGGAAGTCCTGAAGCCCGGCGGCTCGTGCGGCCAGACGAAACTTGCGGCTCGCGTAGACGCGGCTCCAGGGCCTTCCCTCGGGGTTTGGAAACACCAAGGGTGAATCGTGGCGCGCTAGCTGAGCGCGAAGGAGCGCCACGGCCTCCTGGTTCAACACGACGGGCCGGGCCCCGCCCTTCGCGCGGGGAAGGAGCACGACGCCCTGCTCGAGGTGGACGTGTCTCGCGGCGGAGCAGCCGGATCTCACTCAGGCGCATGAGCGTCAGCTTGGCCGAGGGCCGGCCATCTCCCGGAACGGCGACGGCATCGCCCCCAGCACGGCCCGTTCTTCGACCGGCCGCAGCCAGCGGACCCGCGTCTCATCCTCGGGGAAGAAGGCGCCGGCCGGGAATCGGAACTCGGGCAGCACGCGGCGAAGGATGCGCCCGCAGCGTGCGGAGGTCGCGGTTGATGGTGGCGGGCTTGATCCCGGCGGCCTCACGCGCCTTGCGGAAGGCGAAGACCTCCGCTTCGCCAAATTGGTTCACCGGCCGGTCGAGCGCCTCGGGGAGCGTCGCCTCGACCACGCGGGCGGTCTGGGCGGCCCGGTAGACGCTCTCCGGCGGCTTCCCGCGGGCCGCCAGGCCCTCGACGTACGCCTCGAACGCCTCGCGCAGCGTCGCCGGGCGCGTGCGCTTCTCGTGCTCGGCCGCCACGGCGTCGCGGAGCGCGCCGTGCAGGTCGGCTTCGGCGGCGCGGGCTTCGGCAAAGGTCCGGCAGACTCGAGAGACGCGGCGGCCGTTTAGCTGGACGCGCGCCAGCCACACCTTCTTACCGTGAACCCGAACCTGGCGGACCGCCACCCTCGCCCCTCCCCTCAGAGTCTCCGCATCTTCCAAAAAAACACGGCGAAGATCGGTCGCACAATTATCTGGGAGGCTGCCGGCGCCAACGACAATGGCAACACGTGGCCGGAGCCCGCGTCGTCGCGGATTTCACCGCAGCCCGCGAGAGGCCGTAACCTCCGCTCGGGCAGCCGGTCCGCGCGACCAGCCCTCACCGGAGACCCTGGTCGGCTCGCCACCGGAGGAGGCGGCCGTGCTCGAGGGCGGGGCGGGCCAGGCCCAGCGCCCGCCGCTTCCTGAGCGTCTTCGGCGAAATTCCCAGGCGGGCTGCTAGCTCGGCGGTGGTCAAGAGCCGGTTCTGGGCCGGCGACAGGACGGGGAGGAGGGCTGCGAGGGTCCGGGCCGCCTCCAGGTAGGCAGGCCACGCCCGGCCGTCGCCCCCGTCGATGCGCACCTGGAGAACGGCGAGCCGGGCGGCCACCCGGGTGGAGGCCCCCTCGAGCGGAGACGGGGTGACGGCCGGCCTGGAGGGGGTGGCGGGAGGGCCGGAGAGGGGTCTCCGAGCCCGCGAGGCGGGTGGGATCGCCCTGCGAGTCCTGGGCCGCCCTCGAGCACGACGGAGCGCCTCGGAGGAGCCGCCGGACCCGGGCCGCAGGGTCGTCCTGGTGGCGTCGCGACGGTCGGCGTCGCTCAATGGGTACTGGCGGGTGTCGCCCCCCGCCCCGTCAGAACGGGGGGTTCTCACCCCACCGCTCGCGGAGCGATCTCCTGTCATCGCCGTCATGATCGTCAGCAGGGCCCCCTGGTGCTGGGTCTGACGATGACGAGCCGGGGTCCGCCGTCCGGCCATCGTCACCGGGGTCGTCAGTCGCGGGACCGCTCTCGACGGGATCGATGACGGTGCTGACGGCGCTGACGCTCGGATCCGGGGCTCTCTCGGGCACAATAGCGAGGGTGATGAGCCGCCGCTTCGGCTCCCGGGAGAAGTCGATGGAGACCCCGACCGCCCGAAGGTTCGGCGCCAGGCGGCGCAAGGCGTTCCCGAGGGCCGACGGGCTCTTCGGCCACCGTTTCGAGCGCAACAGGTCCGGTTCAACCCGAGAGCTCAACTTTTCGAGGAGCTCTGCCGAGGTGCCCTGCCAACCCCGTTTCGCGAGATCCCGGACGAGGGTGGCGAGAGGGGAGGTCTCGAGGACGAGCTCATGTCCCACGTCCCGGTTGCTCTGGTAGGCCGCCAGGAATGCCCCGGGTGGCCAGCCGAGCGCCGGCTCAGCCGCGACGATCCACCGGGCAAAGTCCGCCATCCGGGGGTAGCTTGCCAGCTCGGTGGTGGGCCAATGCCGAAGTGCCGCGCTGACGACGTCCAGCACGGCGCCGAGGAGCTGCGGCCAGGCGGCCTCGAAGTCCGCCCAGAAGCTTGCTGTGGGGCGCCGCGCGTCATCGGCGATGCGGGGGAGGTACAGGATGATCGACCGGTCGAGGAGATCGCCCCGGGTCACCACCTCCTCGATGCCGTTCAGGATCACAGGGCGCTGGGCGTGAAACAGGATCTCGTCCGCATCGGTGTATAGCTCGCGTGTGGCGAACCCTCCGCCGGTCGCGAGGCGGCAGAGTGCGTCGGACAGCCACCCGGGCAGGAAGGAGAGGTTGTCGTAGGCGAGGACCCAACTGTTTGACGCCGTGATCATGAGGTCGCGCGGCTCGCGGGGCTCCCCGCGGAGCGGGGCGCTGTTGGGATCAATCAAGCGACGCTGCACCTCGGTGTCCGTGCTCTTGGCGCAGCCCTGCTCGCCGTTGAGCACCAGCACGGGATAGGGGCCGCGTGGCTGGAAGGTCGCGAGCAGCCAGGCCACGTGAAGGTACCAGTCAGCGTCCGACCCGACGTTGACAAATCGCCGGAGGTCGTCCAGGTGCCCGCCCGGTACCGGGTGCGGGAGCGGGCGCATTCCGCGGGCTCGTCGGAACTTCACCGGGGGATCGGTCACGACACGCCAGCCGTCAGCTGAGATTTCAACAGCCTCCCAGTCGGCATTGACGAGGTTGACGTAAATCTTGTCGAGATGCCCTGCGACACGGACGTGGACCGCATGGGCTGGGCTGTCGAATTGCGCCCGCGCCTCCAGGACGCCGAGCGCGTCGGAGACCGCCTGCGTCGTCGGTGGCTTTCCATTAGCGCGGTAGAAGCGACGCACCAGGTACCGACGGAAGCCGCGCGAACGAATCGGCCAGGTTTCCCGGTGGTCGTTCACTCGGACGGTCGCGTACGCACTCTCCCCATCAAGGTCACGAAAGAGCTCGATGTCCGCGGCCTCGGCGAGGAGCAGCTGAGCCTGCGTCGGTTTGGTTGGCTCGTCACCGGGCGCCGGGGCCGGTCTTGGTCGGTCCTCCAGGCGCATAGCGTTGGCGACCACCGCCTGAACCTCCTCGTCCTCGAGAGGCGGCCGGCAGTGGGAGCGATTGGTTGCGCGGACCGCCTCGAGCACGGCCGCCTCGCTGACCCCCTTAGCCTTCAGACTGCGAGCTAGGCGGAAGAGGACATCATTGCGCGTCCCTTCGACGACGTCGGCCGGGACATGGAACTCGCCCGGCTGATCCGGAGAACTCGCCTCCGGTAAGGAGCGTTCGAGGTCGAGGAGCTCGTAGCGCAGCGGCTCAGGCATGGTGCAGCTCCACCCGGCGTGGCGGGGTGTACTTGAAGTTGTACGTGTCAGGCACGCGCAGCACGCGCGCTGGTTCCGCCGCGCTGAGGTCGGCGTCCAGGTGCAAGGCCAGGCGCCTGAGGAGATTCCGGGCACGGGCCGCACCGATCTGAAGGTCAACTGGCTCTCGGAGTAGCCAGTACGCATGGAGCCCGCCCCCGCTCGAGACGACGAAACTCGGCGTTAGGGGATAGGCCTGAAGGCGTGCTCGGGCCTCTGGCTCGGACGACTGCTTGAAGTCGAGATCGACGAAGAGTGCGGGGAGGGCACCGCAGTTCTTGAGCGAGCCGCCGGTCGCATTGATGCGGGTCGCCACGCCGAAGTAGACGTTCTCCGCGTGGTGGACAGCCAGGAAGCGGGCGATCGGGACCTCGTCGCCGATTCGGCAGAAGACTCGTGCTTTGCTCGGAAGCGCGCGGAATTCGATCAGCCCCTGATTCCCCGCGAAGAGTGCGGGGAAGAACTCGCGTTGCGCTGCCGTAAGACCCTGGCCGTCCCGCTGAGCCGCCATCAGCGTGTCGTCCGCTGTCGGGCTCGGGTAGCGGACACGATCCGCCGGCGGCGCCGAGCCAGGTAGACGTAGCGGCTTGCGGTTCGAGGGGTGATTCCGAACAGCTTGGCAATGCCAGCTCTGGAGAAACCCGCCTCGTCGAGCGCCAGAGCCGTCTCACGCTTGGACACCGCGCCCATGCTATAGAGCAGAGTCGAACCCACTGCGCGCTTCAGCTTCATCACTCATTCCCTCCGGAGTTACAGCGCCGATCGTTCCTAAGACGGGATTGTCGCAGGCGACGGTGACTGCGAACGCGTAACGGGGAGCCTGGAGACCGCTCTGAATGCGGCTGGAAGAAAGTGCTTGAGAACCGCTCGTGCGTAACGCCCACCGTGACGGGCGTCGGGGGTCAGTAGCTAACGAATGCTAAGGATCCATTCTTAGGGGATACGCCTACTCGGTCTGCGGTTCGTGGCTACACGGTGTTTAGCGCTACAAAAGGCACCGTGAGCTGCGGGAGCCTTGTCAATGAAATAGGGATGGGTGCATGGCGCGTATTCACATCGACGAAGCTGGCGTAGCCAACTTGGAGGAGCTTCATGGAGACTGAGGAGTAAGTCAGCATCGCGCGCTGTGGCTGTCTTCAGCGCGCCTGTCAACTCCGCCCGTGCCTTCGAACTCCAAACCGGCCGAGTGGGTTTCCTGTGACGAAGCGTCTTCGCGCGACGCGAACGTGTCCTGAGTCTGCGAAATATCGGTCTACGCGTCTTCTTATCCCAGATAACATTCTTGGCCTTTCGGTCCTGATCTCGTATGAACCCTTGCCAATCGAAGCGCTCTTCAAATCGCTCGTCGGCAGCTTCGGCAATAACCTCATCAACTATTGCTCGGAGTGGTGATGACGCGTCAGTATTGAGTGCGGCGAGTAGGAGCCTGAAAAGGGCGGTCCCGCTTTCTCTCGAGACGCTTGGTTGTCGCCCTCCCACCTTTACTACCAAGGCGCTTGAAATGCTCCGACCGATCCTCTTTCTCCACGGCATCCTCCCGAACGAGGGTGGGGACGGACGACCTCTTTTGGCAAGGGGGAGTCTTACCTCGGACCCGAGTTCCTTCAGAGGCTCAGAAAATCGTTGGATGTGTATGAACCAGTCGGAATGCAAATGACAAGAGAGCCGACATACTCATGCGAAACGTGGGCCAGTTGGTTGGGCTCCGCCTGGTTGAGTCGTTCGTCGAGGCGGTCCGGGTGTTCGGGGACAGCCGAGGCCACGACGAGTTGCTTGGGTGTCCCAGGACGTCGTCGCCGTCACGGTCGTCATTCTTGGGGCGCGTACTGTCGTCTCCTCTCAGCCACTCGCGGCCGTCGGCGACGCGGCGGGGTCGCCTGACGGCATTCTCAGGGGGGTGACGGTGCGCGAGGGTTGAGTGACGATGTCCAGTGGGTGGGTCGTCACCCTAACGCCCGTCGGACGGCGGGGGGTGACGATGTTGGCTGAGGTGACGACGCTGCCCCGGCCCTCTCTGTGATTGACCGAGAAGGGCACTGACGGAAGGACGGCGGCTTCGGGTTCCGGGGAAGAGTAGACGATACGGGGCATGACCGAGTGCTGACGGTCGCGAGGGCTTAGCGCGCTCTCCGAGCTGTCGTCCTGGCTTGCAGCCGACCTGGCTGGAACAGGTCCCCCGGTTCGCACTGCAGTGCCCGGCATAGCCGATCAAGCGTACGCAATGTGGCATTGTGCCGGGCATTTTCGATCCGGTTCAGAGTCGGCTGCTTGATGCCGAGCCGGCGCGCGAGTTCCGTCTGCGTGAGCCCCTCATCTCGGCGGAAGCGTCGAAGCGTGTCGGCTAACCGGTGGGCCAGATCCACGAGGTGGACTTTGGCTCATGGAGCTATACAAGTTTGTTATAGAAACGATCCCGGCCACCGTAGACTGACGCCGACGTGGTCACCTTGGGCGTCGATCTCGCGTCCCTACCGCGCCGGACGGCGGCCTGCCGGATTCGCTGGGCCAGCGACCGAGCTGATGTAGACGTCCCGGAAGCCAACATCGAAGACGCCTGGCTGCTCAAGCACGCCGCGGAGGCGGACCGCGTGGGAGTCGACGTTCCCTTCGGCTGGCCAGACGCGTTCATCCACGCCATCTCCGCGCATCACGCGGGCGCGCCCTGGCCGACGCTTCCGATCACGACGTTGCGCTTCCGGGAGACCGATCGGTTCGTGCGCGACCAGGTCGGATGGTGGCCGCTCAGTGTCTCGTCGGAGAAGATCGGCGTGACGGCCATGCGCGCGGCGGGCTTGCTCTCCAAGTTGGCCGCCCGCGGCGAGCCCGTGGATCGGACGGGTAAGGGGAGGTGGGTCGAGGTCTATCCCGCCGCTGCCCTTCGGCGCTGGGGGCTCTCCTCACACGGCTACAAGGGGCCGGGCGGTCGGGACCGGCGCCGTGATCTGCTTCACCAGCTGGAAAGCCTGGCGGACGGCTGGCTTCGGCTTCGCGGGGAGGCGCGTGGAGCCTGTGAAGCTAGTGACCACTGTTTTGACGCCATGATTGCCGCGCTGGTGGCCCGCGCGGTTGCGCTAGGGCTGTGCGAGCCGATCCCGGTGGAAAGTGCGGCGCTCGCGGACAAGGAAGGGTGGATCGCGCTGCCGAAGGCCGGCAGCCTTCAGGTACTCGCGTGACTTTTCCCTAAGGTTCCGAAACGATCATTAGCTGGGGCTCGATGACAACGCCGATGGCAACGCGATTTGGAGGCAGCGTCGGGACGGCCCAAGACGACGAGAGCGTCGGCCCTGGCAAAGGCTGTAACATGACTCGTCACCTGGCGGGTGAACCGCCATTCGTCGGCCCCGGCCTTTCGTCGTTGACCTGACGGTCGCCGGGCGTACGGTCGGCCCAGGGCGGCCTGCGGCCTTTGATGACCGGCTCGGTGGTGAGCCGCCTCCGTGTGGATGACAAGACAGGACACTCCCGATGACGAGAGACGTCAATGAGCACCGCGCCCCTGGACCGCATGTGTTTCGCCCTCGCACCATCAATCAGTCTTCCGGTGTTGCTTCGGAGATTCAGATGACGCGAGGACTGGTCAGAGCAAGACCGTTCTGACCTGATCTCGTCGGTTCGCGGCTGACCGTTCCGACCTCTTCAGAACCCTGAAGAACCCCTTCCAAGACGTTCCCTTCAGCTGGTAAACCGCTTGCAGTTTTAGCGGGTTATCGGAGGTTGACTTGTCCATCAGAAGGGAGGGGCTCGACATGGCAAAGCGGACTACCAAGGTCCTTGAGGTGTTTCTCTTCGGGCACTACGACTCCCGCGGCGGGACGACGGCCGTGGTCGCCCGGACCAAGACTCAGGCCATCAAGAAGTACTTCGAGTCCGGATGGTTCGATGAGTTGACCAAACGGGAGCGCCGCCAGGTCGTGAAGGAGGACGATCGCGGGGGCCGTTCCACCTCGAGTCCGAGGGTGAACTGCCGGAGGGGGGATTGGACGCGTCGTTTGGCGGCCCCGGGTGGGTCCTGATCAACGAGGAGGCCGTGCAGCGGCCCGCCCCGAACACGCCCCCCGAGATGCGTGACTGGGAGCAGCGCCCCGGCTGGAAGCGCCTTACGCGGATACGGTATGCGCCAGCGACGGCCTACCCGCGCGATCCCGAGACGGAGAAGTGGCTGAAGCCGCTGCCCGAGGGGTGGGCGCATCCTCGGTGGGACGATGACGAGTACGCGTTCATCTTACTGCGCTAGTCGCTCGGGCGTGATTGACCCGCCACAACACCGCCACGGACGGAGGAAGTGACCGTGAGGATGCCAAAGTCCTTCCCAGTCCTTTCGGTCAAGAGTCTTCCGGCCTGCCAGAAGTGCGGCCGGGATTGGGCTCGATCGGTGGGACCACGCCGGGGACGCGGGCCCTGGTCTTTCAGGCGTGTCCAGGCTGTGCGGCGGCGGGCATGGACCTGGCTCGGGCTTGCGTGTTTGCGGTCGAGCGAGAGCCTGGCGTGTTTATCAGGCTGATGGGAGCCCGCCGATGAGCGCGACCATGATTGAGCGTCGGCAGCCCCGCCTGCTGGTGATTGACGACGACCCGGCCGTGCAGTCGGTCCTGTGCGACCTGTTGAGCGCGCTCGGCTACGCGGTGGACGAGGCGTCCGGCGGGGACGAGGGGCTCGCGCTGTTCCGGCCAAGATGACCCAGCGTGTCGCCTTGCTGATTCAAGGGACGCTCTACCTGGAAATCGACGCGGACCCTACCGACGACGAAGCCGCGCACTGAAGCCCTCGCGACAGAGTGGGACCGAGTGTGTCGAGAGGCGCCGGCCGACGTGATCGAGACGTTGGAATTGACTGAGCACCGATTGGTGGACGAGGACGGGAAGGTGATCGAGTCGGAAGAGCCGACCGAGGAGCCCGAGTAGGTCTCCTGAGCCTGACGCGCTCGGGGGTCACGGGCCGATCCATCCCGATCGGCATTCAGAACGCGCTGTCGGTTCGCTCGCGCATGTCCGTCGCTGGAATGATCGCTGTATCGCCTTGCCGCAGGATCTTCAAGGTTCCCACAGACGCTTGGTAGTAGTTGATGCGCACGCGTCCAAAGAGGATGGCTCCCTGGCCGACCTTCTTCGGGTCTGCAAACCCAGCCTGGCTCATCAGCGTGAGCATCCGGTTCTCGGAGTTGTCTCGCAGCTGATGAGTCGAGTGAAGCCAGCGGGCCAGGAAGCCACCCGCCCTGGCCTCCGGGCCAGCGAAGTCAAGCAGGTGAAGGAAGCCGGCGGGTTTGAGCACGCGCCGGACCTCACGAAGCGTCTTCTCCTTCTCATGTCCCTGGAGGTGGTGGAACATGAAGGACGAGAACACCCGGTCGAAGGACGTCTCGGGGTAGGGCATCTCATCCGAAAAGCCCTGATCGAACTGGATAGAGACGGCCGCTCGCTCGGCCTTTCGCCTCGCTCGCGCGAGCGCCTTCGGATCGGGATCCAGGCCTACGACATCGACGTCGGGATGAAGACGCTTGATCACCACGGCTAGAGTGCCCGTGCCACAGCCGATCTCAAGCACGCGGTGACCGGGCCGAATGGCGGCTTGATCGACCAGGGCCCTCCGGGTCCGATCGCCGCCGAGCAACTTCACAAGTGGGTCGTAGAGCGGCAGGGTCCAGTCGTGTCCCGCGGCGGGAATGTAGGTCCTGCGAGGTCCGACGATCGTGTTCAATCCCATTGATGCGTCTCCTTCGGTGGTTGAGTGTTCACCCGGACCGACCTGTACGGTGATCGCTCGCGGCCTGCCTAGCGTGTAGTGGGAGGTGACTCGTGCCCGGGAAAGCCAGGCCACTCCATCACTCGCTTGGCCTGGACGAAGTGGTTCTGCTCGTGCACCACGATGATGCGGTAGGCATCCATCAGGCTGTAGGTGACCAAGCGGGACACGGGCGACGTGATCCTGATGCGGTCGAGGTCGAGTCGCGACGGGTCGCCTCCATCAGGGCCAGCAGGCGGTCCTGCTGCTCAGGAAGCTCGCGACGATCCCCGGCGCGATGTGACTGCGTGAGGGGTAGAAGGCCGGCCGCGCCTTGGCCTTCCGCCCGGAGTCGGGGCGGAGCGTCTTGATAAGGAGCCGCCCGAAGAACCTCGGAAGCAGCGGCATGCGCTCCCAGGCACTCTGGCGCCTACGGCCGTCGAGAACCTGCTCGATGATCGGGAAGAACGCCTGATTGGAGAGGATCAGGTGGTCGAAGCACTGGCCGATGCTCCACTCCCCCTCGCTCGGCTTCCAGTTGACCTGCTGAGGGGAGAGCTGGCCGAATGCGCGCGTCGCCTCATCGGCGAGCCGGCGCCCCTCCGCGAGCACGGTGGAGAGGTCGCTATCCTTCAAGTCAGAGTTCATTCGCCTCTCGCGTGGCGTCCGAGCCGCCTGACATGATCTGCCGTCCCTGCGCCTGTACCGGCTGTCCAAGCCGACGTTTCTCCGCTCATCATAGCTTCTCCCTGCCGGGCGGGCGATACGACCGGCGGTCAGCTCCTGAGGGGCTGGGTCGTCGTCACCGTCATTTCGTCACGGCGCCTCTCTTGTCGGTCCCCCCGTCCCATCCCGTCGGGGGTGGGTGAGAGGTCGGGTGACGGCCGTGTGACAACGGTCACCGAGGGACCGTCACTCTGCCGGCCGCGTCGGACGCGCCGGGTGACGACGATGACGAGGATGACGCTCCTTCGCGTGCCGCCTCTACGAGGCGGCCGCGGTACCGGCTCGGGTGATCCGAACCCCGATCAGACCCCCTAGATGACAACGCCCGTGGCAACATACCTCTGGGTGTCGTGTCACAGTGGGTGGGGGCGCAGCCCTGCCGGCGCCGTAACATGACTCGCCACCTGGCGGGTGACTGACTCTAAAACTAGCCAGTTACGTGAGGTGGGATGGCGGGAGGCGTCTACAGAAGGTGTCTACAGAGCGATACAGAGCGTGACTCCGGGACTCTAGTGTTGACACTAGAGTGTTGACACTGATGGTTGCCGAGCGCTAGGGTTTGGCCGACTCAGGTCGGTCGCGACCTGAACTTGCTGGGCGACCCAGGACTCCGAGCCGAGGGACACTCCCGATATGGCAACCGAAGCGGAATGGCAAGAAGCTTACGAGTACCTCTTGGCTCACTTGCGCGAGTTGGGTGCCGCAGATGCAATTCGCGAGATTGAAGAGGGAGCATCACTCCCTGTAAGGCGGGCGCCGTTGACAGGAGAACTCTTACTCTTGTCCAAGCTGGTGAGACGTGAGTTGAGCGAGAGTCAACTGGAGGCACCGACCTGGCGGGATTCTTTCCACGTGGCGCTGCTCGTTCTGGAGGCACGCCTAGTTCACTTGCCCGCCGTAATACAGGCACTCTTCCAGCGTTTCGAACAGAGCGAGATTGCTTTCCGCTCTGAATATAGGGCGGACCGCCAGGTTGAGGAGAGAGAAAACAACATAATAAGCGGGTTACCTGATCCGAGTTCCAGTGTGGATCTGAGACAGGCCGCCGAGTCTCTCAGGTTACTGTTGGAGCAGGACCGCTAGGTATGGCCACACTTCAGGAACTGAAGGCAGCGATAGACGAGGTGCTTGGTATCAACATCTCCGGATCGCTGTTGATTCTACGTTCGGATACGTGCGAACGCGCGTACGAGGCGTATGTCTTCGCATTATGCGTCGAAGCTGTGCGTCGTGCTGGCGGCACGGCCACTATTACCGGCATCATCAGCGGACCGAATCCGCCAGCCCTGGTCTTTCGGGGTGGCCCGGGATCGTTGGGTTCGCCGTCGCCGTCACAGGACTACTGTTATGCCGACTGTGATTTGAATGGGAAGCAGTTCGAGGTGCATGTTGACGTCATTTTCGAGGGACAGTCCGGAGCGAGTCATGAGATCGATGTATCAATCATCGACAAGGGACACGCGGATGACGTACGTCGCTTGAATCGACTACCCCGGACTAACAAGAATCTGATCGTGGCATTTGAGTGCAAATTCTACGAGTCGAGGCCGAAGGTCGCGCTCGCGAGAACGTTTGTTGGACTCGTGCGTGACTGTTCGGCAAACCGATTTGATGGATTTGTCGCCAACCGAACGACTGACGAGTTAGAGGCGTATCTGAGCACCAGTTGGTCCCCGCAACCGTTTGCCGATCTCATTCCGATCAATCGAGGTGCCGAGGACAGGTTTGTGCGGTCGCTCGAGCAGGCGCTTAGGAAGTGGTCGGGTGGCCGGTGAGGCTGGCGTCGGCTTTGTCGCCTGAGGGCGTCCCGATCCCGAGTTACGCGACCTACGAATACCCTCGTCTGGTTGCGGTGGGTCAAAGGGTGACCGGACCTAACGACAGTGTTGACACCAGTAGAGTCAAAAGGTTGATCCGGCTGACTGTCGGTGGCCCGACGCGGTCGGGACGAAGTGTGGTGTCGCAGTCCGAAGTGACGCTGCAGAAGGGGACTGAAAAGGGGGGCGTACCACGCCCAGCGTCGCTCGGCAGCGATCAGAAGCCGACGCGCGCTCGCCAGTGCGCTGTTGTCTCGGTTGCAGGCCGGTCGGGTCCCAGCTCGTGTAGGAAGGGGCTGGCGATCAGAGTGGCATTTGCGCCGTATTCCGGACGCACTTGGAGACGCATCTGCATCGCGTCCGCGTAGGGCATCTGGGCTGCTCCGCTGATGACGAGAGTCTCGACCGTTCGAGTGAGCGCGACATAGAACAACCGCCGCTGCTCCTGGAGCTGCCTAAGTCGCTCATCATACGGCGCAGACTGGTCTATGGTCGGCAATGCACCAGCTACGCATCCAGCGATGACAACGACGCGCGCGGTGAGCCCCTTGGATTTGTGAAGGCTCATGACGCGGATAATCTGACCTTGTTCACCCGGTATCTCAGGCTGAGTCACGACTGTCCGCAACTCCTGAAGAAGAGCTGCGGGTGGAGGATTCTGTGCCGCTGCGCCAGAGGCGATGCCTCTGATTGGACTTGCCCCGGTTTCGTGGACACCTATCCTCTGAGGGAGGAAGGAGGCCACGATGCCTAGGACCCGACCCCCATATCCACCGGAGTTGCGGCGCCGGCTCGTCGAGCTGGTGCGCGCGGGCCAGACGCCCGAGGAGCTGGCGCGGAAGTTCGAACCCTCGGCCGGCGCGATCCGCAACTGGGTCGTGCAGGCCGCCCGCGACGCCGGGCACCGGACAGACGGCCTGACGACCGAGGACAAGGAGGAGCTCCGGCGGTTGCGCCGGGAGAACCGCGTGCTGCGCGAGGAGCGGGAGATCCTGAGAAAAGCCGCGGCCTGGTTCGCCAAGGAGACCACGTCGATCCCCTCACGGGATTCGAGTTCGTGAAGGCGTACCCGGCCGTCCACCGCATCGCCACCATGTGCCGCGTGCTGGGGGTCTCCACCAGCGGGTACTATGCGTGGCAGCACCGCGCCCCGTCGGCGCGCGCCCAGCACGACGCCGAGCTGACGATGAAGATCCACACCATCCATCTCGAGTCGCGCGGCACCTACGGCGCGCCGCGGGTGCACGCCGAACTGGCCGCCCAGGGGATCGCCCTGGGTCGCAAGCGGGTGGCGCGGCTCATGCGCCGCGCCCAGCTGCGGGGCGTCAGCCGCCGCAAGTGGGTGCACACTACGACGCGGAACCCGGATGCCGAGCCGGCGCCCGACCTCGTGCAGCGGCAGTTCACGGCGACCGGCCGTGACCAGCTCTGGGTCGCGGACATCACGTACGTGCCGACCGGGGCCGGCTTCCTCTACCTCGCGGTGGTGCTCGATGCGTGGAGCCGCCGCGTGATCGGCTGGGCGATGGAGACCCATCTGCGCACGGAACTCGTCCTGGCCGCGTTGGACATGGCCCTCCATCAGCGGCGCCCCTCCACCGTCATCCACCACTCCGACCACGGCTGCCAGTACACGTCGATCGCCTTCGGCCAGCGGTGCGACGAGGCCGGCGTCCGCCCCTCGATGGGCTCGGTCGGCGACGCCTACGACAACGCCCTGTGCGAGAGCTTCTTCGCCACGCTCGAATGTGAGCTGCTCGATCGCACCCGGTTCACCACATCGGGCGAGGCCCGCGCCGCGCTCTTCGACTTCATCGAGGGCTGGTACAATCCTCGCCGGCGGCATTCCGCCCTGGGTTACGAGTCGCCGATCCGTTATGAGCGGCTCCACACGCTTCCGAACTCGATGCGGCCGGTCCCGACCGGAAGCGCGACCGCCGTATTGCCTCTACAAGGCCCCTTGGACGAGGGGGGCGCTATCTCCCTATCCCCCCACACTGCCCTTTCCACCCCTTCCACCGGGCGAGGGCGCCCATGAGTCAGCGCTGCGAACCTCAGCCGTTCACCGTCCACGAAACCGGGTCAACTCCAGATGTCCTCAACCGCCGCTAGGCCCGGCGGGAAGAGGGCGTTCGAACGAGATCCTGACCAGTCAACCCGGCGAGTTGTCCTAGACGTGCAGCGAGCGCGTGAAACCGGTCAACCGCGTCCCGCGTATGTGGGAGAGTTAGGTTGCCTGTAGTCAGCGCGTCGAGCACCTGACGTGGTGACTGGCCCGCGTTTGTGGCGTGGTCTCTAACACGCCTCCAACTACCCGTCCTCGCAGATGGGCTGCCAAGACCAATCCAGGTCCGTCCTTCGCCCAAAGCGTTTCCGACTCACGCGGCGTCCCACCGTGCTCTTGCGATAAGCCGGCAGGTCCGACGCGGGGCAGCCGGGAGCCTCAGGCCGTCGGCTCCGCCACCCGAGATGGTGGATGTCAGCGTGAGACGGATTGGCGCCGGAAGGAAGGATCGTGTGGGGCGTTGCGCCTGGGTAGCGGGAGGACGGCCGGGCGATGTTGGACTATGCGGCCCGCCGGACGTAGCGACGAAGCTTGGGCCGGGTCACCATTCGCTTGTACACGGCGAGCTGGTGGCGCCGGGCGAGGTTCTCGAGGGCGAGCTGCCGGTGGCCGCCGCAGAGCAACGGGAAGAGCCAAAGCAGGTGGAGCAGCGTGCTGATCATGGAGAGAGATTGTCTCCGGATCAGAATAATCCAGGCTAACCTTGCTGGATAAGCAGGGAGTCGCTGGTTCGAACCCAGGAGGCCAAGGAGAAGGTGGCGACGAAGAGACCTCCCCGAGGGAAGAAGGTGACAAGTAGGGAGCAAGGGACGTGTCCAGAGAGAAGCCGATGGACGACCTGGAGTCCGAGTGGCAGCGCAAGGGCGCGACGCTCAGCGACAAGACGGCGCGGAAGGAGTTCGGGCTGACGCAGGAGGAGATCGTCCGGGCAATCCGAGCCGGCAAGCTCCGCTACCGGCGTAACGCGGTCTTCGGGAACCCCTTCCTGCGGCTTCTCCGACGAGAGGTCGAAGCGCTGGTTGAGAAGAAGCACGGATACGACTACCTGAAGGGGCGGCAGGCGACGACGGAGTTGGCCCGTATCAACCGCGAGGTGAAGCGGCTGAAGACCCAGATCGCCGCGCTGGAAGAGCGGAAGTCAGAGCTGATCGCCGACCTCGGGAGGTGACAGCGTCACCCTGGTATCGAACAAGGAGCGAGAACAATTGAAGGGGTACTTTGCGCAGGTCCGTCGCGCCGGCTTCGATATCGGTCTCTCGGCCGGAAAGCTCACCAAGGCGATGGTCGAGGTGCTCTCACAGTTGCCGCCTGAGGCGACGCCCTCGAAGGAGGTCGTCGTGCAGCACCTCGGCCTCCTCGGGCAGATGTCCAAGACCCGCGACATCAACGCCGCCTGGAACAGCGCCAAGCGCCAAGTCGTGCGAGAGCACCCCGACAGGTTCTGTCTCGACGGCAAGGTCCTGCGTTGGGCATCAGCGATGGAGGATCGCCCCCGAGAGAAGCTCTCGACCGCCGGCCATCGCAAGCTCGCCGCTCTGGCCGCAAAGGAAGGGATGACGCCGGATGAGCTTCTCGAGTCGCCTGATCTCCTCCTGGCGCAGCGGAGGGAGATGACGGCGCGCGACCGACTCCAAGTGCGCGTCAACGACGAGCTCGTACTCGACGCGGGGACGTGCGAGGGGGTCTCGGGTCCGCAGGGTCCCGAGACGCTCATTCGCCCGCCCGAGACCACGCTCTTCCACCAGGTGCTCGCCTACCTCAAGGCGAAACCAGATCCGCCCAAGCGCCCGTCTGGCTCGATGGTCGGCCGCGAGGGCGTAGCCGCCACGGCGCTGACCGTGCGCTGGGGCTCCTACCTCGCCGTGCTCGCCGACCACGACAAGCCCGTCTGGCCGGCGGTGAGCTCAATGGAGACGAGCCGCATCAGTGACGAGGAGATGGCACGCATCAACATCGAGGCGTCCGCAGCGCTCGCGGACTGGATCGACCTCTACCGCGCGGACTCCGGGGGACGCCTCTACACGCAGCTTGTCCACCGGGCTGTCGCCTACCTGCCGATGCCGAAGGGGACGTCGAAGCTCAAGGCCGGCACGTTCGCGACCCTTGCGGACTCCAACGTGGCATCCCGCGTGGTGCACGCCACAGACACTGAGCGACTCGCGCGTGTGCGAGCGGACGCGGAGCGGTACCCGAGCAGGCTTTTCGCCAACGCGCTGGTGAACGTGGCGTGGCGCAACGGACCCGTGGAGGACATCCACGCGGGATACTTCCGAGGGTACCCGCTCGCACAGCGGCGGGTGACGCGGGCGGAAGCGCGGGAGCTGATGCATGTCGCGAGCGAAGGGATGGCGCTCGGGATGACGGTGTGCCTGCAGTTCGCCATGGAGCAACCCAAGCGGTCATGGCCCGAACAGGTGCTGCCCTACGGTCTGGCCTCGATGATGTTGGTCACGCCGTCGGGCTGGACCCTGACGGAGGCCTCCCGTGAGGTCCGCCTGCCAGCGTAGAGCCCGCTGTCCGCGATTGGCGGGCCGCGAGGAGCGCCGTCGTTATCGCGACCATCCAACACACCGATTCGGGCAGTGAAATCCAAGGCACCGAGGCCTGCTATGACAAAGGCGGTGTCCCGGTCAGAAACATCATCGGCCCGCCCTTCTCGATTCTCCGACGCGCGGTGAGGGGGCATGGGCGTGCGCCGGCGCCTGCGGCGAGGCTGCCGGTCTCGCGAGTGATCTGGACGAAGTCGCCCGGGAAGACCTCGGCGGCGCAGATGGCGCGCCACTCGCCCGCTCGGTGCCTGATATCCAGACGACCGGCCGCTCGGCCATCACCGTTCCCGGCGTGGTGGTCTCCGGAATGCTTCGAGGTGGGGCATCAGGTCGCGGAGCAGGATGCGCGTGTTGAAGGGGAGGACCGCCTGGGGCAGGGCGCCGGCCTGGACGGCCAGGGACCGTCGCACCGCGACCAGGAGGTTGGGCGCGCGGACCCGCCCCAGCTTGCGGAGCTTGCTCGCGAGGTACTCCGGGGTCCAGTAGCCGACGATCTCGAGCGCGACCTCGGTGCCGTCGGCGTGGGTGAACACGAAGTCGGGGATGAGGAGCTCGCCGCCCGTCTCGAGGATCATCGCCTCCCGTCGGAGGCGCCAGCCGTCCCGCTCGCGGCCGAACTTTTCGGCCAGCGCCGCCTCGATCGCCGAGTCGAAGAGCCTCGGCGCCGGGACGCGGGATCGAAGGCCGTCGGCGGAGGACAGCGTGAAGGTCAGCGGACGCCAGCCCTTCCGCAGGACGATCTCGGCGGTGAGTCGCCAGTCCCGAGCCTGCACGAGGGCGGCCAGGAACCGGGCGAAGTCGACCCCATAGGCGTGGGTGTGACGGAGGATCGAGTTGGGGCCGTCGAAGACGAACCGGTAGCCGCCACCAGCCGGCTCGATCCGATGCAGGAGGCGAGCGAGGCGTGCGTACTGGACGACATGCCGGAAGTCACGGGCAGTCTCCAGCGCTGACGCGGACCGCGGAGTAGAGCAGGGCCTGGGCCTGGCCGAGGTCGTAGTCGGCCCGGAGATCCTCCGGGGTGTAGTCGCCGGGGAACGAGCGGAGGCGGTGAAACTCGGGGTAGTCGGCGTACAGGAGCGCGACCAGTCCGTCCGGCTGGTCCGGCGCCTCGCCGAATACCTGGGCGACGACAGCACCCGCATCGGCGCGGTCGAGCACGGGATGGCGGCCGCCGGCCAGCTCGAAGACTCGTACTCGACGCTCTGGCGCCTGCGGGCCGCGAGGCCACTCGTAGGTCGCGGTGTCATCGAGGAGCTGCACGATCGCCTCGACACGATCCGGGCGCACGTTCTCGAGGGCTGCCCGGGCGGCATCCCGCACGCGCCCGAGCCGTGTGCCCGCACTGGCCCGGTAGACGGCGAGCGCCCGCTCCAGGTGCGCGACGTCCGCCTCGGGCAGGCGGTCAGAAGAGATGGAGCTGTCGCGCCTGTTCCAGTGATAGACGCGCTGCGGCTTTGTAAGCACCCGTTCGACCGCGCCGCCGCGAGGTCTCGACCTCCGGCGTTTCCTGGAGCACCACCTCGTAGAGCCGCGCCGCGCGGTCTCCGGAGCGCCGCAGCAGGCGACCGATGCGCTGCACGGCCTCCTTGACGCCCTTCTCGCCGCCCAGCACCACCCCCACCTTGAGGGCGGGGGCATCCCAGCCCTCGTTGAGCACCTCGCAGGCCGCGATGGCCCGGATCGTCCCGCGAGCGAAGGCGTCCAGCACGGCGTTGCGCTCGCGCTTGTCCGAGTGGGCGGTGAGCGCGGGAACCAGGAAGCGCGCCGAGACCTCCAGCGCCATCCGGTTCGAGGCGGTGAAGATCACGCACGGCTCGTCGGGGTGCAGCCGCAGGATGTCTTCCACCACCCGGAGTTTCTCCGCCGACCGGTGGATGAGGGCGAGCTTTCGGCGGTAGGCGCGGAGGACCTCGCGGGCCTCGGCGTCGGTCCGCGACCGACGCGTGAGGTCGGTCCACTCGAAATCCGGCTCCTCGCGGCGGCGCTCGGCGACGTACGCGCGGACCCGGCGGGAGAGCCGGTCGAACTCGTCCTGCTCCTCGGTGCCGAGGTAGATCGGCACCCGGACGAGGCAGTAGTCGGCGAGCGTCCGGCCCTTGGCCTCCGCGATCTCCTCGCGGAAGACGAGGGGGCCGATCAGCTCATCCAGCAGTCGCTCCCGCTGATCGGCCCGCTCCGGGGTCGCCGTGAGGCCGAGTCGCAGCGGCGCCAGGGAGTCGAGGGCGCTCTCGTGCAGGGTCGGGCCCGGCAGGTGATGGGCCTCGTCGAAGACGACGAGGCGGAAGCGGTTGCCGATCTCCTTCATGTGGATGTAGGCGCTGTCGTACGTCGTGACCGTGATCGGCCATACCTCGCGCCGCCCGTCCCCGAGCACGCCGGCGTCGAACCCCAGGCCCTGCCGGATCCGCCGCTGCCACTGGTACATGAGGTCGCGGAGCGGGGCGACGACGAGGGTCGAGACGCGGTGGCGGGCGACGATGGAGAGCGCGACCTCCGTCTTGCCGGTGCCCGTCGGCTTCACGATCACGCCGCGCCCGCCCGCCCGCTCCCAGGCCGTGATGGCCGCCTCCTGGTCGGGCCTCAGCGGGGGCAGCGACGGCCGGAGCGGTGGGCACTCGAAGAAGCGCGCGGCCGTGTCCTCGAACGAGAGCGAGTAGGCGGCCGCGTCCTCGGACAGGCGCAGATGGTTGATCGCCTCGGTCCGCCAGGCCCCGACCCGCGGGTCCCAGGTGAGGTACGGCGGGACCGGTGTGCTCCGCGGAGTCTCGAGCCGGAGCGATCCCCGGTCGAAGGCGAGCCGAGCGCCGGGCAAGGGCGCGGGGAGGCGTCCGGACGGTCGTCGGGGGCGTCGAAGGTCAGGTCGGGCTGCCACGACGTGATCCTATCAGAAGGTGGGAGGGCCGCTCGACCCGCTCAGCCTCGCCCAGCCCGGAGCCTCCTGATCCTTTCCAACTGTCGCTGGAGCGCACGCCCGGGGTCAGGCAGCCCGCGCGTCGTGGTGATGGAGGCCGATCGACCGCCGCCCTCGGCGCTCCGGGCGTTCCTCGGGAGCTTCCGGGCGTGACGCCCGCCTTGGCCACTGGACGCGGATCCGCGGGGGACCCGGCTGTCGGTGAGATACGTTCAGTCGAGACGCGCCATCCGTCAATTCTGACCGGCCCAGTGACCCAGGTCTCACTTTACGTTATACTGCCTTCGTAAAGGAGGACGCTGACGGTGCCGACGAAGGAAGTGACGCTCAGTTCCAAGCATCAAATCGTCATCCCTCGGGAGTCGCGCAAGGTCCTCGGTCTCAAGCCGGGTGACAAGCTGTTGATCGTGACGCTCGGGGAACAGGTCATCGTGCTTCGCAAGCCGGGGCGTCATGCTGACGCGACCCGGGGGCTCGCTCGGGGCCTGTACCCGAAGGGATACCTCAAGGCCGAACGCGCCGCGTGGGAATGAGCCCGCCCCTGGACTGGCGGCTCGCCCGAACGCTGGCGCTCGACACGGCCGCCTTCATCTATCACCTGGAAGCCCATCCGGTGTACGCGCCACGCCTCCTGCCCATCTTCCGGCAGATCGAGCAAGGTCGATGTCAGGCCGTGACCTCGACCCTGACGTTCCTCGAGGTGCTGGTGCAACCCTACCGGACGGGTGACGACGAGAAGCGGGCGGCGCTCTCCGCGCTGCTGGCGTCGTTTCCCGGGGTGACCTGGATCGCCCTGGACTTACCCGTCGCCGATCGGGCCGCCGCTCTCCGGGCGCGGTACCGGCTGCACACCCCCGATGCGATCCAGCTGGCGACGGCGCTTCAGGCGAGGGCGGACGTCTTCTTGACCAATGACCGCGATCTTCGGCGGGTCGAGGAAGTGCCGGTGCTGCTCATCGAAGAGTGCGTCGACCGATAGACTCCCTGGGGGGCAGTCGGGAACGGGATGGGGTGTCGATGGCGTCGGCCAGGCTGTGAGACGCCGTGGTGAACACTCGAGAGGTGCGTGTCTTCCGCGATCGGCCGACATGACGGCGATACCCTGAATGTTGTCGATCAACGCGATCACCCTGGCGACGCACGACATGGCCCGGGCCGTCCGCTTCTACCGCGCCCTCGGATTCCAGGTCGAGTACGGAGACGAGCGGGCCGCGTTCACGTCGTTTGCGGTAGGGCAGGGACACCTGAACCTGACGGTGGAGCCGCCGGAGCGACGCTGGTCGTGGTGGGGCCGGGTGATCGTCTATGTCGAGGACGTCGACGCCGTCTACACCCGCGCCCGGACCCAGGGCCTCGAGCCCAGCTCAGTGCCGCGGGATGCCCCGTGGGGCGAGCGGTTCTTCCACATCACGGACCCCGACGGCCATGAGCTGAGTTTCGCCCAGCCGCTCGGCGATCGGAGTGGACGTCGATGACGGCGTCGCCGTTTGCGCTTCTCAACGGGGGCGGCATCCCCGATCTCGTGGCGGTGCAGGCCCCGGCGGCGGACTCCACGTCCGCGCGTTCGACGGAAGAACCGGGGTGCCACTCCCAGGTGCGATTGGGGCCTTCTTCGCCGATGACCCGTCTTGTGCGGGTGGGGTGTTCGTCGGCCGTGCCGATGTCAACGCGGAGACAGCGTGCCCGACATCAACACCGGAGCCGGTGCCGGGGGGGAGGGCGCCTGTGGAGGTGTTCAGCGGCGTGGACGGCTCCCCGCCGCCCCCCAATGGCTCGTTCTTCGCCTCACGCCGGCGTTCACCGGGGGGTGTCTCCGTCGATCCGTGACAACCTCTTGACATCCCACGGGCGGGCCGGCCGTACACTCGATGCGGAGACAGGACGGGGTGTCCGTGCAGTGCGGGATGAGAGAGGACGGTGAGACATGACGACGAGACGGAAGCTCCTCGGGTACGGCGTGACTCTCGGGTGGATGGGCGGATGGGTGGGAGCCTTTGGCGGCGTTGCGGCCTCGCTGGCCCGGGCCCAGGGCAAGACGGCCAGCGCCTTCGAGGTCGCCCGGTCCGACGCCGAGTGGCGGAAGCGCCTCACGCCGCAGCAGTTCCACGTGCTCCGGCAGCACGGCACCGAGCGGGCGGGGAGCAGTCCCCTCGACAAGGAGTACGCCAAGGGGGTCTACCACTGCGCGGGGTGCGACCTCCCGCTCTTCTCGTCGGAGACGAAGTTCGACAGCGGCACCGGCTGGCCGAGCTTCTGGGCGCCCATCGAGAACGCCATCGGGACCACCGCGGACCGGAGTCTCTTCATGGTCCGGACGGAGGTCCACTGCCGGCGGTGTGGCGGGCACCTCGGGCACGTGTTCGAGGACGGGCCCAAGCCGACCGGACTCCGCTACTGCATGAACGGCCTCGCGCTCGCTTTCAGGAGGGCCTGATCCATGCGATCCGTGGTGTTGCTCCGGCTCGCGGTGGTGGCGAGCCTGGTCGCCTTCACGGCGGTCGCCGCCGACGCGCAAGAGCTGGCCAAGGCCACGTTCGCCGGCGGCTGCTTCTGGTGCATGGAGCCCCCGTTCGACAAGCTCGACGGGCGTCGTCTCGACCACCTCGGGGTACACGGGCGGCCAGAAGGCGAACCCGACCTACGAGCAGGTGTCGGCCGGCACCACCGGCCATGCCGAGGCGGTGGAGATCGTCTACGATCCGCGCAAGGTCACCTACGCCCAGCTCCTGGAAGTCTTCTGGCACAACATCGACCCGACCACGCCGGACCGGCAGTTCTGCGACATCGGCAGCCAGTACCGCGCCGCGATCTTCTTCCACGACGAGACCCAGCGCCGGCTCGCCGAGGAGTCGAAGGGGGCGGTGGCCCAGCGCCTCCGGCAGCCGGTCGTGACCCAGGTCGTGCTGGCCGCCACGTTCTACGTCGCGGAGGAATACCACCAGGACTTCTACAAGAAGAACCCGATCCGCTACCAGGTCTACCGGACGGGCTGCGGCCGCGACCGGCGCCTGGAGGCGCTCTGGGGGAAGGCGACCTCGGCCGCGCCGCGCTGAGCCGGCCGGCCTCCCGCTTCGCCATCGCGGGGCCCTGACCCCGCGGCTCGACCGGGCCGCGCCGGTGGCCGGAACTGAGCAATTGTCACCGTCCCGGAGGAGGTTTTGGGGCCGAGGAAGCGGAGGGTGACTTTGCCCGTACTTTGCCCGAACTATCGAGCGCGACCGTAGATCATCGACGGGAAGGGGAAGCTGAAGGAGCGGCTAAGCGGCTGGAATACTTACGAAAGCCACCGATGGTGTCGGATGGCGTTACGGTAGGGACGCGGGTTCGACTCCCGCCACCAGCACCAGTTTAGTGCGCTCAGCCTCTCGCTTCTGGGCTCGCTCCGCCTGGCCGGGATAGCTCGGGACAGTTCCGCGTGAGGCGGGCCCTGGCTGGGGCGACTTCCGAGGGCTAGGAGCGCGTGCGAGGCTCCCGGCTGTGGGCTACGCGGAGCCGCTCCTCTTCCCAATCCGGCTCCACGTTGCCAGGCACGGCGATTCCCAGCGAGGCGTAGTCGGTGACACCCGGCGGGAGGTTGCCCATGGTCGTCGGCTCGGTCGTCATCAAGCCAGAGACCCGGACAGTCCCGGGAATCGCCGGGAGAACTCCGACGACGCGGTCGCCCGGGGTGAGGTCGATGCAGGCGTCGTCGAAGATCGGCCGGACGGTGAGCTGGCCCTGACCATCGGGCCGGCGCGTTTCGAGCACGACCCATCCCATCACGACCTCGAGAGCGAACCAGCGACTGTCCAGTACATGCGCCTTCAGCTCCACCAGCGCCACCTCCTATGGCCGCCGCTTCTCCCACCGCGCCCGGGTGGCTTTCCGGGCATGGGCCAACGGGGCGAATTCTACCACCGGGCGGCCGCCTTCCGCCGGGCTCGGAGCGCGTGATAGCTCGAGGGCCTCGAGCGGTGGGACGCGCGCCTGGTGGGAGGTGCTGAAGGCCGAGGCTACGCCGGCGGCCGCCGCGCCAGCGCCGCCCGGACGGCGTTCACCACGGCCGTGAGCGACTGCGGCTTCGGCAGGCGGCCGACGATGTTGAGCCCGTGGTCAGCCACGGGCTCCTCGTCGAGAAAGCCCGAGATGATCAGCACGGGGATCCGCGCGAGGGCCGGGCGCTGGCGCACCCGCTGCAGCACCGCGTCACCGCTGAGCTCGGGCATGCGGAGGTCGAGGATCATCAGGTCCGGGAGCAGCATCCGCAGGCGCTCGAGGGCCTCACCGCCGTCGCGGGCGTACGCCGTCCGGAACCCCGCCCTGCGCAACGCGGTCGTCCACACGTCGCAGATGACCGGATCGTCGTCGGCGATCAGGATCCAGGGGGGTGGCAGCTTGACGGGGGCCGGTCTCGCGCTCGCCGGCGTTGGTGGGTCCTCGAACGGGCGGTGGCCGGGCTCGCGATCGGCGGGGAAGGCGGAGCCGGCGGCCATCATGGTACGTGTGGCTCAGGGTATCGGATTTCAGCGCGGCCGACAAGCTGGGGCTTGCCCCGATGGTATCTGTTTGGGATACGGCGGTCGGCTCGCCCTGCTCCCGCGGAGACTCGGAGGCCAATGATGAGAGCGCTCCTGATCGGACCTCGTCTGCATGCCGGCGATCGCCTGGACGGACGTCCTCGAGCTGACCAGCGGCGAGGACGGCTCGGGCGTCCGGGTCAGCCTGGATCACGTCACCATCCAGGCGGGCGACCGGCCGCTCATCCTCGAGCGAGAGAAGGGCCGGGCGGTGTTCTTTGGCGCCGCCCTGCGGGCCCGCTGTGCCGAAGCAGTACGCCGGCGCCGCCCGGCGCCGCGTCCGGAGATCCGGTCAGGGGATGCAGGGCAGGACCAGGATCACGCCGGAGACCAGCCCGCCGACGACCGCGATGACCACCACGTTCGCGGTGAGCAGCTCCCAGGTGGTGCCGACGAGCGAGGGCGCGGGCTCGACCTCGACCGGCAGCCCATACCACTCCGCGCTGTGCCACTCGGCGCTGAGGTTCGCCAACAAGTCGAGCACCGCCACCACCAGGGCCGTCAGCACCACGGTGACCGAGAAGGCCAGAATCGAGCCCGAGCTGGTGCCGACGAACCCGGCCCCGAGGCCGGCGGCGATGGCGAAGGCGAAGGGACCGAGCGGCTGGCGAAGGAGGGTGATCAAGCCCGCGCTCCGGCTGGCGACGATCCGGCTGGGTCGAGGCTGGCCACCATGGTGTTGAAGTATGCACCAGATCTGGCCGGATCGTACCCGGCCTGACCCTTGCGGAGCTTCCGGGCCCCCCCGGGGCGCCCATGACCAGGACTGCGATGCATCCAGGCTCCCCCCACGGCTAACCCAAGGCCGAACGAATCGAATCGGGGCTCGCGCGCCGCCCTGCCTGGCCCCGTGACCCGGGGGCCAGGCAATACTCGGGTTCCCACCCACCTCCCCGGGCCTTCACTTCCGGGGACGGACATCAGCAGTTATCGGGCCAACGCGCGGGCCACTCCGAAGCGGACGCTCCCCGCAGTGTGCGGGCAACGACACTCCTGACATCTCCGCGTAGCCCGGCCGGACAGACCGGATCGACGTAAGGGCCGGAACGCTGGCCGCCGGCGGCAAAATTGCTGGTACGTGGTTTGCTTAGGACCACTGGCGAGGTGTCGCCCATGCCGTTGCCGGCGATTCGTCCATTGGTCTCCGGTCCGGGCCTTCTGATCGTGGACGGCGACCCGGCGACCCGCCACGCGCTCCGCGAGTTCTTGGCCGGCGCCGGATTCGCCAGCGAGGAGGCGGCCGACGTGGACGCCGCGCTGGCGCGGGCTGGTGGGACGCGGCCGGCCGCCATCGTGCTCCACGATCACCTGGCCGGGGCCCAGGGGCTGGAGATCCTGGAGGTCCTGCGCGCCCAGCAGCCGGACGTGCCGGTCGTCTTCATCGCCCACGACGGAGGGCCCGAGGTGCGGGCCGCCGCGGCGCGCTGCTCGGTGAGCGCCTACCTCGACAAGCCGTTCCACCTGTCCGACCTGCTGGCCAGCATCGACCGGGCGGTGCATGGCCCCAAGAGTCCGTCCCGAGGCGAGCGGGGCTCCCACCGTGCCGCGTCGAGCCGGGGACGCTCCGGGTCGGGGCGCGCCGGGAGGAAGGGGCTCCCGCGTGAGCGGTTCGCCTGACCCCCCTTCGGGGCGCGGCACCCTCGGCCGACGACGCCACGCCTGAGATGGGCCGCGTGGGCCGGGCCGGGTTCGTCTGTTGACGGAGTTCGTCGCCTCCGGGCGGGGGGGCGCCCCCGGCCCGCGTGTCCCGGCGGCCACGCTGCTGATCGCCGGGGCTCCCGATCCGATCTTCGTCACGGATGCGGAAGGCCGGATCCTGCTGATCAACCCGACGGCCACCGCGCTCCTCGGGATCCGCGCGGGCGAGCGGCTCGACCCGGTCGGGGAGCGCTTCGTCTCGGCGGACGATGGCCGGGAGTTCGTCGCCGGGGTGCGCTCCGTCCTCGAGCGGGGTGCGCCGTACCGGGCGAGCTTCCGCGTCCGCGGGGCCTCGGGCGAGCCGGTCCTCACCATGGTGAGCGCCGCCCCCCTTTGCGACGGTGACCGCCGGATCATCGGGGTGATCGGCGTCCTGCGCGACATGCGGGAGATTCAGGCGGAGCGGGCCAACCTCGAGCAGCGCGCCATGACGCTGGAGCAGATCGTCGACGAGCGGACCCGCGACCTGCGCCTGGCCAGCCAGGCCAAGGACGAGTTCCTGGCCGTCCTTTCCCACGAGCTGCGCACGCCGCTCACGCCCATCCTCACCTGGGCGCAGATCCTCAAGCGGGAGCCGGATCCCGCGCGGAGTCGGCAGGCGGCCGAGGTGATCGAGCGCAACGTGCGCCTCCAGATCGCCCTGGTGGACGATCTGCTCGACCTCACCCGCCTCACCCAGGGGACCTTGAGAGTGGACCGCCGGCGCCACGATCTCCGGATCATCGTGGGGACGGCGCTCGGGAATCTCACCGAGGTGGCCGGAGAGAAGACGATCGTGGTGGAGTGGCAGCCGCCGGTGGAGCCGGTGCCGGTCGAGGCCGACGCGGGCCGCCTTGGCCAGGCCTTCAAGCACATTTTCTCGAACGCCATCAAGTTCAGTGCGGAGGGCGGCCGGATCCAGGTCGCGCTCGGGCGGGATGCGGAGACGGCCGTGGTGCGGATTCGGGACCACGGCGCCGGGATCCATCCCGAGTTCCTGCCGTTCATCTTCCAGATGTTCCGGCAGCAGGAGCAAGGGGCCCGGCGGCAGTACGGCGGGCTGGGGGTGGGCCTGGCCCTCGCCAAGCAACTCGTCGACCTTCACGGCGGCGGCATCGAGGTGACGAGCGACGGGGTGGGGCGAGGGACCGAGGTGACGGTTCGATTGCCGATCTGGAGCGAGGGCGGTCACGACCGGGAGCGAGTGCCGGCCACCGCCCGACTCGATGGCATCCGGATCCTCCTGGTGGAGGACAATGCGGATACGGGGGATGCCACCCGGGTCCTGCTGGAGGGCCTCGGCGCCCGCGTCACCCTGGCGAAGAACGGCCTGGACGCACTCGAACGGGTCGACGCCGAGGAGCCGGACGTCATCTTGTGCGACCTGCGGATGCCGCGACTCGACGGCTTCGAGTTCCTGCGCCGGCTCCGCACCGACCCCCGCCGGCTGCCGATTCCCGTGATCGCCGTCTCGGGGTTCGCGCGGTCCGTGGACTACCAGCGGACCCGGGAGGCCGGCTTCGACGGCCACGTGTCGAAGCCGTTCGATCTCGCGACCCTCCTCACCTCGCTGCGCTATGCGCTCGGCCAGGAGCGCCGGGGGAAGCCCGCAGCCTAGGACTATATCGGGAATATCGCGGGGTCCGCCGCCGGCCGTCCTCGGCAGAGGACCAGCGTCCGAGCGCCGGCTTTGCCGGCGCAATCCCGAGGGGGTATCGGGGGGGGCTTCCGAGACCCCCCGAAGAAACTAGCGCTCCAGGGGATAGCCGCGGCTGGCCCAGCCGGGGAAGCCGTCCTCCAGGCCCTGGATCTCCTCCATGCCGAGGCCGGCCAGGTAGCGATAGGCCGCTTCCAGCTCGTCCTTGGGGCAGGCGCAGTAGAGGATGATGCGGCCGGGGGGCAGATACCCCGCGCGCCGGCGGAGCTCGCGGATCGGGATCGAGCGGGCACCCGGCAAGCGCCCCTGGCGGAAGTCGTCGGCGGGGCGGAGATCGATCAGCATTGGCCGGGCGCCGCGGTCGAGGAGCGCCTTGAGATCCGGCGCCGAGATGACCGGCATGGGCCCCGCCGGGGACCCGTGGCCGGCCGCCGCCGGCCCGGCCAGGGCGGCCACCAGGGAAGCCAGCATCCAGCAGATCCGAAGCCGGCCGGCGCGGGGCCGCGGGCAACGCTCGGAGATCGAAGCGGCCATCTCCTCGAAGGATAGCAGGAGCCGCGCGGAGGTGTCAGCCAGTCGGCTTCTCGCGACCGGCTGGCTCTGGCCACGCGGCCGGCCCCCCACCCCGGAGATCTTCAGCGCGGGTCGAAGCGGAGCAGGCGGCTGCTGTTCACGATCACGACGACGGTGCCGACGTTGCCCCACCGGAGCACGGCGCCGGTGAGCGCCAGCACGCCGGCCGCGCTGCCGGGGAAGACGGTCCGCCACGCCCGGGCGGGGCCGGTCGTCACGACGTCGCTCCCGCGCGGCGGAGCCGGCGGGCCGCGCCTCCCCAGGCCAGCACGGTCACGCCGAACGCGCAGGCGACCGTGGCGCCGGTCGGGAGGTCGAGGGCGGCCGAGGCCACGATGCCGATGAGGCTGACCAGCGTGCCGAAGGCCCAGCCGACCCAGAGGCGGGTGCCGATCGGTCCTCCGAACGCGATCCCGGCCAGGGCCGGGACGATGAGGTACGAGAAGACGAGGAGCACGCCGGCGATGCGGACGGAACTGGTCACGACGAGGCCGAACGAGGCGTAGAAGAGGAAGTCCCAGAGGCGGACGCGCCAGCCATCACGATAGGCAGTGTCCGGATCGGTCGAGATGAGGAAGAACGGCTTCCGGCAGAGCCAGTGGAAGAGTCCGACGACCGCGTAGAGCGTCGCGACCCGCCCCACCTCGGGACCGCTGACCGCCAGCAGGCTGCCGACCAGCATCCCGCGGAGATGCTCGGCGCCATGCGGCGTCCGGTCGGCGACGAGAACGGCGGCTGCCGCCGACACCGCATAGACCACGCCGATCATCGCTTCCTGGGACACGCGACGCTCCCGGCTGCGCGTCAGGGCGAGGACCAGCGCTCCGAGCACCGTGGCACCGAGGCCGAAGAGGTAGGACACGCCGGACTCCAGCTCGAAGCCGGCCAGGAGGGCGGCAGCCCCGCCGAGGGCGGCGATCTGAGCCAGCGCGATGTCCACGAACACGACCTCCCGGGCGATGACGTGGATGCCCAGGTAGGCGTGGATCCCGGTGAGCACCAGGCACATGAGGAACGGCGCCCACAGGAGGGCGGTCAGCTCGCCGACCATGCCGCCAGCTACCGCCAAGCCGGGGCCAGCGTCGTCACGCTGGAGCCGATCCACGCCCGGTCGGTGTCGGTGCCCCTCGGGGCGCCGGGGCGGTCGTGCCGGGGCGAGAGGAATCCACGCATGCAGAGCCCTCCGCAAGGGGCGGGTGAGGGGCCGTCCGGAACCGGCGGTCCCGGGCGGTGGACGTCAGCGGATCAGGGGTTCAGGCGGTGGGAGGGGCGCGGGAGCCGGACGGGAGCGCCGGACGGGTGGCCCGGGCAGGATTGCCGGGGGCCAGCGAGATCGGCCGCGCGTGGAGCGATACGCCTGCGTCCGGGGCGTCGATGATGATCGCCCCTGCGGGGGCCATCACCATGCGCTCGAGCGAGCACTGCTCGTTGTAGATACCGGCCGCCGCGCCCCCGTGCTCGTGGACGACGGGAAGCTCGGCCCCGACCCGCACCAGGGCCAGGACGACGACCAGCCACGGAACTACGCGAGAAGTGGATCGCATGCGAAACGATTTGAAATCTACGCGCCTGCCGGGGTCGAAGTCAAACAGTTTCGCGTTACACGAGATCCTTGCCGGTCGTCGCCATGGTGAGCCGGCCGTGCTTCACCCCGCGCGTCGCGATGAGGCGATCGGCGAGGTCGTGGATCGTCTGGGCCCGGCCCCGGACGACCAGCACTTCCAGGCAGTGGTCATGGTCCAGGTGCACGTGGAGCGACGAGACGATCTCACTGTAGTGGTCGTGCTGGGCGGCCGTGAGCCGGCCGGGCAGAAGCCGGGCGTGGTGATCGTAGACGAGCGTGATCGTGGCGACCGTCTCGGCGTTCCCGGCCTTCCATTCGGCCTCCACGAGCCCCTGACGCACGAGGTCGCGAATCGCCTCCGAGCGGTTCGGGTAGGCCCGGCGTGTCACCCACGCGTCCAGGCGGCCGAGGAGTCGCCGGTCCATCGCGACGCCGAACCGACGGAGCCCGGCCCCCCCATCGTCGCGCGGCGGCGAGCGCCTCCTGGCGGGTCCGGGCCCGGCGTCGGGCGAGCGCCGGCTCTTCACCGCGCGCGCCTTCTATCCCGGCTCCCGGGGGTCATGGCCGGGCGGCCTCACGGCCCAGGAAGGCGGCGTAGTCGCGCTCGTGGTTCGGCACGTAGCCCGACACCGCCCCCTCCGTGGGATGGCCCTGCTCGATCCAGCCGGGGATTCCCTCGTCCAGGATCCGGAGGTTCCGGTACCCCTTCGCGTAGAGCGCCTCGTAGGCCAGACTGGCCAACCGGTGGGGGCACGCTCAGTAGAGGACGACCGGGACGTTGCGCGGCAGGATCACGTCGCGCTCCCTGATCGTGGAGAGCGGGAACGACTCCGCCCCCTTGATGTGCCGCGCCCGGTACTCCTCGCGCGTTCGCACGTCGACGAGCACGACCGGCGCTCCCCGGGCCTGGAGGCGGATCACCTCGGCTACCTTGATGAAGGTGCGGGTGTCCGACTGGCCCTGCGCCGTTCCGGCCGCGAGCCCCAGCGTGGCGACCAGGAGCGGGATCAGCCTCGTGCGCATCGAGTTCCTCCTCGTTTCAGTTGGTAACCTCCCGCCCCCCCCCAGCCCCCCTCCCCCACCCGTTGGACGGCCTTCGGCCTGTGGCGGGGGGAGGGGGGAGCCGGAGGACCCCATTCCTTCACACGCTCTCAGTGGCGGTGGCTGGTGGGCGCACCGCCCCACTCGAAGGACGCCTGCCGGGACCGGGCGAATCGCCCCGCCACCGCCGGCATGAGGCGCATCGTGGGCGTCCCGATGGTGACCGTGACCCGCTCCGTGCCGTCGGGCAGGGTCACGTCCGCCCCGTAGTGAAAGCCCTGGTGGCCCAGCATCGGGACGAGCCGCGTCCGCTTCGGGGCCTGCTTCCCGGCGTGGATGGTGGCGGCGACCGGCAGGTAGGGGATGGGCTCGCCCGACTGGACATCGGCGATGAACACCATGAGGTGTCCTGGCCGCCGGGCCCCGGCGCTCTGGCCGGCGGCCCTGGGTGCGTTCGGGTGGCCGGTCGCGTCGTCGTACTCCACCCGCACCCGGACGTCGCCGAGGACCTGCTCGCGAACCGGCGGCCCCGCGTGGTCGTGCCCCTGGCCGTCTCCCGCGCCGAGGCTCTTGAGGAACGCCACCAGGTCGATCAGCTCGCTGACCGTCAGGCTCTCCCGGTAGTCGGGCATGATCGAGAGCCCGTCGGGCCCGGCATACCCGGGGCCTTCGAGGATGACGGCGTTGGGGTTGAGGATCGACTCCGCGAAGTATTCGGCGGGGTGATGGCCGCCCATCGCGGTCAGCTCGGGGCCCACCTCGTCCGACGGCGTCGGCGCCTCCGGGAAGCCCGCCCCCTTGACGGGGTGGCACTTGTAGCACTCGAGGTTCGCGAACACGTCACGCCCCGCCTTCGCGTCGCCCGGGGGGAACGCGAAGCGCCAGCCCGGCGGCACTCCGCCGTGGCGGTGCAGCACATCCATCCCGATCCGGGCGGGAGCCGTGGGGTGCTCGTGAGGCGGGATCCCCGGCGGGTGAGCGTGGCCCTCCGGCTGCGCGGCGGACCACCGCAGGGTGGCCACCACTACCAGCGCCAGTCCCGTGGCGGTGAGGTGCCGTGCCGTCATGACGCCGTCCTCCCTGCCCGATCGGTCGTGAGTCGCGCGTTCCGCGATCGGGTGCGCCACAACAGCCACGCGGCCGCCGAGCCCAGGAGCGCCGCGCCGGCCCCCACCATCGCCGCGCCCACGCCCCAGGACGCCGCCGCCTCCACCTCCAGCGGGAAGTCGGCGCTCCCGGAGCCCTCCGGGCCCGAGACGTGGACGGTCACCGTCCAGCGCCCCGGACTCGGCAGCCTGAGATCGGCCACGTGGCTGATCCCGCCGGGATCCCGGCCCCGATCCGCCGTGACCGAGACCGGGGCGTCCGCGGCGCCGGCTCGCCCGGCGCTGACGCGCACGACCGCGTCGGGGACCGGGCGAAAGTTGCCCGGCCGCATCACGGTGACCGTGAGCTGACACGCGTCGGTCCGCGGCCGCTTGGGCTGGGTCCACGCCATGAGGACGTAGGGCCCGGCCCGGTCGTTGAGCTGGAGGACCCCGCTGTGGTCTGCCGAGGCCGGGCCGGAAGCGCCCACCAGGGCCCCGGCTGCCAGCGCGACCAGCAGGACGCCGCGTGCCAGCGCCGGGAAAGAAGTGCGGGCGCCTCCCCTTCCCATCGCGCGGCCTCCGCGGGTCGGGGGGGCTCGCGCCAGCGGGCCCGCCTTCATGACGCCGGTCGGAGCCGGAAGCCGAAGTCGCTCTCGACGACGTGGCCGTCAACGGAGAGGACGCGGAACTTGACCGTGTAAGCGCCGGGCGCCAGCGGCCGCAAGCCGACGGAGAGCCGCTTGGGATCGTCCGGCCCCACCGCGGCGTTCCCGGCGTCAACCCGCGCGCCGCCGGCGTCCCACACCGAGATGGTGGCGAACTGCGGCTCCAGCCGCTCGCTGAACCAGAGCTGGACCCGGTCGGGGGCCTTGACGAGCACCGCCCGCCGGGCGGGGATCGACTTGACGAGCATCGCGTGGGTCCAGCCCGAGACCGGAACGAGCGCCAGCGCCAGCCAGACCAGGAACCTCACCGCGACGACGAGGCGGGCAGGGAACATCCTGCTCATCGTACGCCCATCAGCGGCCCCCGGGGGGGCCGGGTCACGGGCGGAGGGCCATCCCGTGCGGCGCCTTGCCGACGGCGATGCTCTTCACCTGCTTGTGGGTGCCGAGATCGATGACGGTGACGGCGTCGGCCCACCGGTTGGTGACGAAGGCGTAGCGCCCGCTCGGCTCCATCGTCACCAGGTCGGGGTATGCCGGCTGGGGGATGCTCGCCACGACCCGGTCGTCGGCGGTGGACACCACGACGATCTTGTTGGCCCGCCGGAGCGTGGCGTAGAGGAAGCGGCCGTCCAGGGTGAGGACCGCGTCGTGGACGATCCCCGGCAGCGGGATGGTCTTCACCGCCGCGTTCGTCGTCGTGTCCACCTTGACCAGCTTCTTCTCCTCGCCGGCGGCCGCGTAGAGCCAGCGCTCGTCGGGGGTGAGGGCCAGCCCCATCGCGTCGCCCCCGGTCCAGACCGTGTGGGTGATCCGGCGCGTCGCCGTGTCGATCGCGGCGAGGTTGCCGGCCGTCTCGCCGGAGACGTAGAAGGTCCGGCCGTTCCGGGTGAAGATTCCGTGGGCCGGCCACGTGGAGACCTCGATCCGCGCGTCCACGCGCGCGGCCGCGAGGTCGTAGACGATCACCTCGTCGTTGCTGGTCTCGCTGCTCCAGTCCAGGACGTACAGGTACCGGCCGTCCGGTGAGAACGCGAGGTTGTACGGGTTGCCGCCGATCTTGACCCGCCGCGAGAGCTTCCCGGTCTCCGCGTCGACGACGCCGAGGTCGTGGCTCTTGTCGTAGACGACCCAGGCGGTCTTGCCGTCCGGGTGGAACGCGACGCGGTTGGGCTTGCCCGGGCCGAGCGGGATCGTGTGGACCACCTCGAAGGTGGTGGTGTCGATGACCGAGATCGACCCGGACTTGGTGTTCGTGACGTAGAGCGTGGCCGCCGGCGCCGGCCGGGGGTCGGCCAGGGCGGCCAGGCCGAGCAGCAGGGCGAGGCCTAGCCGGCCGGGGCCTCGCCAGGGACGGTGTGCATTCATGACCCTATCCTACCGCCGAGCGGGCGGAAACTCCGCCTCGCTTCGTGACTCGGGGCAGCCGAAGCTCCCGACCAGGCCCTTCCGGGTGACGGCGCCGGCGAGCTTCACCGGGCTGCGGTCCTCGGCGCCCGCGACGTGCCCGGCCGGGTTGCAGCTGAAGGTCAGGTCGACCGGCACGGTGTTGACCGTGCCGTGGATGCGGAAGCTGTAGGTGGTGGCGACCGTCGGGAAGAAGAACGCCTCGTAGTGCCCCGGGGATCGGAAGGCCGGATAGAAGTCGAAGGTCCGGGCGGCCGGGCCGGCCTTGACCTCGACCTTCAGGCTCTTCTCGAGCCCCTCCACCGGCTTGATGTTCGGCGCCCGCGAGTCCATGGGGTTGGCCGGGTCGGGGACCCAGACGAAGAGGTCCACGCCGCTCTTGTCCCCGGTGAAGACCGGCTCGTTCAGGAATCCGACCACGAAGAGGTAGTCGGCCGTCCCGATCTGGAAGAGCTGGCGCTGGTGAGCGCCGGCGATCGGCGAGACGCAGAGCGACAGCACGGCGGTGAGGGTGACGAGAGCCAGCAGTCGGCGGAGAGACATCATGAGACCTCCTGTCCGGCGTTCCGGCCGGAGCCCGGGTCGAGGGGTTCGAGGACGACCGGCGCGCCGGACAGGGCGCGCCGGCTGCGGCGGAGCAGGCCCGCGGTGAGCGTGACGATGGCCACCGCGGCGATCGCCATCGGCAGGTCCAGCGGCGCCGGTGGGCCGGCCGCCAGGCTGCGGTGGTGCCCGGCCGGGACGGCGCCCGCCAGGCGAAGCGTGAAGCGGTCGTTGAGGTCATAGGCCCCGTCCCGCTGGACGACCACGCGGCCGCTCCAGGTGCCCTCCATGCCGAGGAGCGCCTCCATGGTGACGAACGAGCCGGCCGAGGCGCGGCTCAGGGTCAGGACGAGGGGGCCGCCGTGGGCGTGCGGCGGCGTGAGCTGGACCAGCGCGGCGGTGGCGTCGGCGAGCGGCCGCCCCGCGCGGTCGGTCACGGCGACCCGGATGGTGTTGCGGCCGGGACTCAGGGAGGCGACCTCCACGGAGACGCGCGCATCGTCGACCTCCCGCTCGTGACGGAAGGCGGCGACCGGCGCCGGGCCGTGGGACGGCGAGGTGGTTCCCAGGAGGGCCGCCAGCAGCAACGCCAGGACGCCCAGCCCCGCTTCCAGCCGGAGCGTCCGGCGGAACCGTCGGGCGACCCGCTCGCCGCGCGCGCTCGCGCGGCCGGCGGCCTCGACGGCGCGGGGGTGCACCCGGAACTGGTGGTAGCCACCCAGGCCCAGCATGGCGGCCATGACCAGGAGCTTCGCGAGGAGCCAGCGACCGTATGCCGTCCCGATCAGGTCACCGGCCGACGCCAGGTGGAGCCGGGCGAGATAGAGACCGCTCAGGCCGAGACTGCCGACGGCGACGGTGGCCAGGACGGAAAAGGCGGGGATCGCCTGCACCAGCGCCGCCGCCGGGGCCACAGGGCGGAAGGAGCGCCAGAACAGCGAGGCGAAGTAGGCGAGGCCGGCAACCCACAGCGCCACCCCGAGCCGGTGGAGGAGCTCGGCGCCCAGGGCCAGGCCGCGCCAGCTCGTGGCCGCCGCGCCGTGACTGAGGAGTCCACCCGCCAGGATGGCGAGCAGGACGCACCCGATGCCGACATACCGGGGCCAGCGCCGGTGCCGGGCGCCGCGGGCCTGGAAGGCGACCACCGCGGCCAGCAGGGCGGCCAAGAGGAGCTCGAGCGTGGCCAGCCGGCCCACCGCGGTGGGCAGGAGGGCGATCGCGCCGGCGAGCCAGCCGGAACCGGCGCCAACCTGACCGGCCCGGGCGCCGAACGCCGCCGCCTCGCCGGCCGCCATCGCGCCGATCGATGCCGACAGGAGCCCGGATGGGGCTTCCGCCGCCGCCGGACCGAAGACCAGGGGGCCGATGAGCGCGCCGAGCAGGGCGAGCGCCCCGAGCATGGCGACCCAGCGCCCGATGGCGACGAGGGGCGGGGTGGCCGCGGCCAGATCCCGGCCCGGTGGCGGGGCGGGAGCCACCGTGCCGACGGCGAAGCCGTGCGCTCCCTCGGTCACGTGCCCGTCGTCGGCGGACAGGACCCGCCAGGCGACGGTGTAGGGGCCGGGCTCGAGCTCCGGGACGGCCAGGCGGTAGAGCCACGGATCAGCCGGGTCGACGCGCGGAGGACCGGTGTCGACCGGCCGCCCGCGCGTGTTGAACGACCTGCAGCGAGCTGGCGCGCGGCTCCACGCGCTCGCTGAAGCGGATGGTGATCTCCCGTGGACTCTCGCCGACGACGGCGTTGGCCTCCGGCACCATGGCGACCGGCACGGCGTGAGCAAAGGCCAGGCGGGGCGCGGCCAGGAGGAGCGCCACCGCCAGGGCTGACGTGCTCGCGCGCACGCCGGACGTGAACCGGCGACCACGAGCCACTCTGCCGCGCACTCGACGCCTCCTTTTTCGGCCGGGGGGAGCCCGCCGAAGAGGGATCTCCGGCCATCCCGGGATCGATGACGACCCGCACCCGTCCCGGGGGAAGCCGCGGGACGACGAGCAGGCGCCGGAAGGGGCTAGACGGAGCGGGCGGGAGGCGCGCGTCCCTGGTCGGGACGGAGCGCCGGAGCGGCCAGGAGGGGGTCGGCGAGCATGACGAGCAACGGACCCACGTCAGCGGGCGCGTCGGCGGTGATCTCGGCGGCCGGGGCGTCGCCGTGGACGTGCTGCGCCACGGACAGCACCTGGCACTGCGCCGCGCCTCGCGGATCGTCGATGTGGTGGACGGAGTGGATCGTGCTCTCGGCGACGAACACGGTCAGCATGGGGATCAGGGCCAGCGTCACGACCCGGGGCCACCGGCGGGCGATGGCGCCGGCGAGGGCGAGTCCGGCCACGATCGCCAGCCAGGGTGCGAGCGACGTGGAGGGGCCGGCGATCAGGACCGGTGGCTCGGATGGGCCCGAGACGATCGCCGGCGCCGGCCCCGGCTCGGGGTCGTTCACCTCGAGGGCCGGCGGCGACACCGGGGAGAGCGCGGCCCGGCGGGAATGGCCCTCCGCCGGCTGGAAGCCCACCAGCAGCACCGCCATCCCGCCGAGCAGGACGAGCCCGGTCAGACGCGAAGCGCGGAGGCCCTTCATGGCGCAGAGCCTAACGGTGTGGCGCCGCCTTGTCAAACTCTAGTCGCACTTCTTGAAGAGGACGACCCACAGCTTGACCGGCCGGTCGCCCTCGTTGCGCGCGTCGTGCGGCGTGAGGGGAGGAAGGAGCCGGGCGGCCCCGGGCCGCAGCACCTCCCGGCCGGCGTCCGTCACCAGGGTCAGCTCGCCTTCCACCACGATGCCCAGCTCGGGATCGAGTCCGGTGTGGCGGCCGGACGCCGAGCCCGGGGGGAAGGTGAAGACCGAGACCCGCACCGAGTCGTTGTCCAGGGCGAGTCGCTCCTCGATCACACCCTGGGAGTCCTGCGCTCTCGCGCCGGAAGCCAGCGTGATCAGCCCGATCAGCGCGCCGAGCACGGCGGCCCACCGGATCGTCATGGTGACCTGTCCTTCCTGATGGCCGTGACGAGGAGGCGACCGTCCTGCGCCTTCAGCGTGAACCGGACGGGATCGCCGGGGGAGAGCCCTTCCAGGAGCTTCTCGCTGGCGGCGTGGAACGGCATGGTCATGCCCTCCATCAGGTCGGGGATGTCCTCGTGGGTGAGCCAGACGACGCCGGAATCGCGCTGGACGAGGCGGACGATGCCGCGAGCCGTCCAGGCGCCGTCAGCGACGCGCGGCTGGGCGGCCTCTCGCACCGTCGCGAGCTCCTGGCGGAGCTGGCGGACCTCGCGGGCCCACCAGAGATAGCCGCCGCCCAGCCCGAGCACCAGCGCGACATCGACCAGGAGCACCACCTTCCAGAGGCGCATCGTCATTCGGGCCGGGGGGGAGCTCCGCGCTCCATCCGGATCGCCGCGGCGCCTCGGGCCTGCAGCCCTCGGGACCCCACGTCCTTCCGGTGGCCCGGACCCCCCCTCCGGGTCTTTCGTCGCTGACGCTTCCGCGGCAATGGCTTCGAGCGTCTCAGTGGACGTGCTCGGCGGGGGCGGGGACCCGCTCCGGCTCGCTGGCGAGCCGCTGGACCTGGGCCACGAGGCGCGCGGGATCGCTCCAGCCGTCGCCCTGGGCCGGGCTCCAGCGAGCCCGGACGTAGCCCTGGCGGTCGATCAGGAACTCCAGGTGATCCGGGGGCGCCTCTTCCGGCTCGGGACGCAGGCGCCGATAGGCCTCGGCGGCCTCGGCGGCGCCGTCCACCGCGATCGGGAAGGCAACCAGTCGATCGTCGAGCTCGCGATAGACGTTGCGCCCGGGCCGGACCGGGACGCCGAGGACCTCCGCGCCGGCGCGGAGGATCGGGCCGTAGGCCGTGTTGAGCTGGGACAGACGGGGTCCCGACCCGGGGAGCGTGAAGATCACGAGGACGACCATCCGCCGGCCGCGGTAGTCCTTCAGGTTGCGGGCCTCCCCGACTCCCCGCGTGAAGGTGAAGTCGGGACCGACGAGCCAGGGAATGGGCGCGGTCTCCGGGCCCATCGGGCGGGCCTGCTCGGCGGCGGCGAGGATGCGGATGAGGTTGATCGCGTCCCATCGCTGATCGACGCTCAGCCGATCGGCAAATCCCCGCATGGCGGAGCCCGGGATCCCGTTCGTGAGCCACCAGAACATGTCGCCGGCGGTGTGATCGGCGGCGTGCCGGGCGGTGAGGTCGGCCGGGCGCGGGCGGAGCCCGGATGCGGCCGGGCCGTCGCCGTAGCCGTGCTCGCCGTGACACACCGCGCACTGGGCCCGGTAGACATCGCCGCCGTCGGCGATCGACCCGGCGGTGTAGGTCACGCTCGGGCGCAAGTACGTCGTGGGGTAGGCGTTCGACGGCGAGCGGCGGCAGCGCCACCATGACCCCCGCCGCGGCCACCGCCGCCCCGGCGCCGAGAACCACGGGCCACCGGCGCAACCTCAAGACGGCGGCGAGCAGCGCGGCGACGAGCCCGAGCAGCGCCACCTGGCTGCCGATCGCCACCCGGGTCTGGACTCCGGGCAGGCTGCGGGTGGCGTCCCAGGACAGCCGATAGGCGAATGGCCAGGTGATCTGATCGTGCCGGGCGGGCGTCGTCAGCCCGAGCACGGCCACGACCCCGAGGATCGCCACGCCCAGCCCCAGCTCGGCGACGACCTGGCGACGGAGCCGACCGACCACGCGAGCGGCCCGCCGACCGCCCGCGACGGCCGCCAGGAGCCGGGGCTTCAGGACGAGGTGATTGAGCGCCGCGATCGCGATCAGTGGCAGCAGCAACCCGACCTTGAGGAGCAGCCACCGGCCGTAGGCGGTGCCGACCAGGGCCGGGAGTGAGTTGACGTGCTCCCAGCTGTTGAAGAGCCCGGTGGCGACGAGCGCGAGGACGCTGGCCAGGCCGAGGCGCGAGAAGCGCCGGGTGGCGCCCGCCGCCAGGACCGTCCCCGTCGGCTCCGGCAGGCCCCGGGACCGGTGGAGCAGGACGGCCAGCGGGCCCAGCGCCCCGAGCCACACGCCGGTGGCCAGGAGGTGCACGGCGTCGACCGCGATCGCGGCACCGGGAAGCTCCTGGGCCGACGCGGCGTGGCCGGCGGCCCCGATGATCGCCAGACTGAGCGCGCTCAGCCCGCCGGCCTGGAGGCGAAGGGCGAGCCAGTCCCGCACGTCGCGCTGCTCGTCGGCCAGGAAGAGCAGCCCGCCGGCGAGGACGAGCAGGGCCTGGCGGGCCAGCCACACGGCGCCGTACTGCGTCGTCAGCAGGACCGCCCCCAGGGCCGCCGTCGTGAGGCTCGCCCTCAGGCCCGCCCCGGTGGCCACCGCGGTCTGGCGCCAGAGATCGAGCAGCGAGCAGGCGATCGTGACCGCCAGAGTCCACCGACCGAGGGCGAGGAGGCGGCGGTCCAGCCGTTCGAGCAGCGCGATCGCGTCGGCGCCGGCGGCCTTCGCCGCCGGCCGGGCCACGAGCACGAGGAACGCGAACACGCCGACGAGAAGGCTGGCGCCGAGGAACTGGGCCCAGCGAACGGCGACGGCGAACGCTTCCATCATCTTGGCATCTGGGGCAATCTCGAGCTATTCGGGCGGCTTCAGCGTGAACCGGTAGTCACCCTGCGTGCGGTGACCGTCCACGGCGAGCACGCTCCAGGTGACCGTGTAGACGCCAGCGGTGAGGGGCGGCAGCCCGACCTGCAGTAGCCGCCGGTTCCGGGGGTCCACGTGCGAGTCGCCGCGGTCGATCCGCCGGCCGGCGCCGTCGGTCACCGTCACGGCGCTGAAGGTCGGCTCGAGATCCCCATCGAACCAGATGCGGACCTCGGTCGGCGCCGTCCGCACGACGGCGCCGACGCGGGGATCCGAACGCTCCGGAAAGGCATGCGCCCCGACTCCGGTCACGGTGATCATCAGCAACAGCTCGATGATACTCGTGGCGGTGACGAGGCGCATCCGGAGCTCCTACCGGAAGATCGGCCGGAAGACCGTCGGGAACAGGTCGTCGAGGAAGACGTGGAACAGGGCTCGGACGCCGACGTTCTTGCCGGTCTCACTGTTGATCGGGATCACGGCCTCGATTCCTACCTCGATGTACTTGCCGGCCCAGATGAGTCCCGGGTTCACGGTCCCGGTCGTCTTGCCGCCGTCGAGCGGGGTGGAGAAGAGCAGCTCGACGATCGGGAAGATCCGGCCCACGGCGGGCGGGATGCCGACGTCCTTCACGAACTGCTGGAGATACGGGAGGCTGTACTCGATCGCCACGCCGTAGGTGAGCGAGTTGCCCTCCGCGCTCGTGAGCGGGATCTCGGCGCCGAACACCCCGGTGATGGCCAGCGGCCGGAGGTAGGCCAGGGCGTCGGGCAGGTCGCCCAGGCCCTTGCCGAAGAAGAGGGCGGGCGAGATGGTGGAGAAGGACTCCGCCCCGCCCGACTTCTGGCCGGCGCCGCCGATCTCCCACGAGAAGCCGAGCGACAGGATGGTCTCGTGAGCGTCGCTCTTGAAGAAGACGTACTTCGCCGACAGCTCGGGGTTGCCGAACCCGTCGCTGCTCCGCTCCTCCGGATCGCTCGGGTCGAGGAAGCTGTACTCGGCCTCGATCGACAGCCCGAAGCTCGGGGTGATCGACTTGGAGAACTCGGCGCCGAGGGTCGTCTGCTTGCCCTCCGGACCCTTGATGTGCAGAACGGATGGCAGCGACAGCTCGTCGGCGACGAACGGATCGTCGATGGTGAGGGTGGCGGGGAAGAAGCGCTGCCCCGCGACGCCGTGGGCCCACGCCGGCCCCGCCGGCGCGGCGATGAGCAGAATGGTCCCCAGGACGCACCAGACCCTTCGCATGCGTCACCTCGCTGAGCCGGCGCGCTCCGTCGCGCGGACGGACGCCGGCCGCCCGGACGTTGCCCGTCTCGAACCCTAGAGCCAGGCGAGGGACGCCGTCGGTGGGCCGCGGCTGGCCGGGCGCCGGGCAGGCGCGAGCGCGGGACGCGAGGCGGGAGCCGGGTCCGTCCGGCCGGACGTGGACAGCGCGACCACGAAGAGCGCGAGCGGGGCGGTCGCCGCCGGTGTGTGGTCGGCGATGACCAGGACCTCGCACTCCGGCTCCTGGTCGGTCTCGAAGAGGTGATGGACGAGGTGCGGGGTCGTCTCGGCGATCAGGAACAGGAGCGCGCCGCAGAGGAGCAGGCTCAGCCTGGGGCGACATCGGTGAAGCGGCGGTGGTGGCATGGACCCATCCAGGGCGGCTCCATTCTGCCACAGCGGGTCCGGGGGGGCCGGCCTTTCCTCAGGCTCGACGGTTCCGGAGCGTCGTCCTCGTCCGCCGGCTCGTCGTCGGCCGGGGCAAAGAACGCCCGGCCGGCCATGGCCACGAGCACGAGGACGACGAGCCCGAAGAGCCACCACGCGAGGCCGAGTCCCTCCGTCGCCGCCCGCGTGGTGCGCGCGGGCGGGCGTGGCCACGGCCAGGAGGAGGAGCAGGATGGGAACGGTGAGGCTCATGCGAGCGACAGGACGTCGGCCGGCCGCACGGCGCGTCGTGGTGCGGCGGGACTCCATCAGCGCGAGCAGCAGGGCGAAGCTCTGGAGGTTGTCGCCCAGGTGCGTCTCCGGGACCCGGCCGTTCCGGATGGCCTCGACGAACTGGGCCAGGCCGTGCCCCAGCTCGCCCTCGGGGGCCGGCTCGCCGGGGACCGGCCGCGGGTCCCCGGCGCCCAGGAGCGAGACCCGCGAGCTTCCGTCCAGGTGGAGGGAGCCCTGCTCGCCGACGAGCGTGATGAGCCCCTCCTGCGGCGTCTCGCGCCCCCTGGGCGACCATCGTGGCGTCGTAGCCCACCACGAGGCCGCTCTCCATCGTCAGGATGGCGCAGGCCGCCGAGTCGCCGGTGAACCAGCTCCACGCCGGGCGGAAGCTGACGCCGATCACCTCCCGGGCCTCCTCGCCGGTGAGGTAGCGGATCAGGTCGAGGTGGTGGATCGCGACGTCGAGCAGGAAGGGATCGGCCATCCGCTCGCGCCACCCCTCGACGGTGGTCCGGCGGATCTGCTGGCGGCACTCGAGCATGAGGTGGCCGACCCGGCCGATCGCCCCGTCGCGGACCGCGGCGCGGAGCGCCCGCGTGTGGGGCCGCCACCGGAAGTTTTGGCTGACCATCACGACCCGGTCGGGGCGGGCCCGGGCGGCGGCGTGGATGGCCCGGGCCTCCTCGGCCGCCGTCGCCAGCGGCTTCTCGGTGAGGACGTGGAGGCCGGCGCCGAGGGCGGCGACGATGGCCTCCCGGTGGAGCATCTCCGGCAGCGCGACGATGACGGCCTCGGCATTGCTCGCGGCCACGGCCTCCTCCAGGGTCCGGAAGCCGGGAACCCCGGGCAGATCCAGCTCGCGCCGGAGCGGCGGCAGCCCCTCGGGCGACCGCGAGACGATGCCGGCCACCCGGCAGTCCTGTCGCCCCTTCAGGGTTTCGAGCCACTTCCGGCCGAAGAACCCGGAGCCCCAGACGAGGATCGAGAGCGGCACCATCCTGACCTCCCGGTGTCGTTTCGATCCACTATACGGCCACTTCCGCGAGGCCCGCGCGGCAGCCGTCGGTCACATCTGGGAGGCTCGGAACCTTGACTTCGCGGGAGCCGATTAGGGACAATAGGACATTTCGCCCGGCTGGTCCGCGGACGGCGTCGATCGCCGCGCGGACGCCGGCTGGTGGCGCACGGTCGGTGAGGGAGGGTGTATGGAGCTGGCCCAGGTTCTCCGCGAGGGCATGAACCGCGGCGCGTCGGATTTTCATCTCAAGCCCAAGCAGCACGCGGTGCTTCGCATCCAGGGGAAGCTTCTCGCGATCGATTCCTGGCCGCCGATCGAGATGAAGGACCTCGACCAGATGGCCCAGGCGATGATGACGCCGGCCCAGCGGGACCGGTACGAGCGCGAAGGTGGCGTGGATGTCCAGTACAGCGTGGCCGGGGTCGGGCGCTTCCGGGCCAGCATCTGCAAGGCCCGCGGGAGCACCTCGATCGCCCTCCGCACGGTGCCGTACGAGCTGCCGAGCTTCGACGACCTGAACCTGCCCCCGGTGACGGCGAAGCTCTCCATGGAGCCCCGTGGCCTCGTCCTGGTGACCGGTCCGGCCGGCAGCGGCAAGACCACCACGCTGGCGGCGATGATCCACCACATGAACCAGCACCGCAACGACCACATCGTCACGATCGAGGACCCGATCGAGTACCTGCACCAGGACAAGAACTGCATCATCACCCAGCGCGAGGTGGGGACCGACACCCCGACGTTCGCCGACGCGCTCCGGATCTGTCTCCGGCAGGACCCCGACGTGATCATGGTGGGCGAGATGCGCGACGTCGAGACGATCCGGACCGTCCTCACGCTTGCCGAGACCGGGCACCTGGTGCTGTCCACCCTCCACACGATCACCGCGGCCGAGACGGTCAACCGCATCATCGCCGAGTTCCCGGGCGCCGCCGAGCGGCAGATCCGCGGCCAGCTCTCGCAGGTGCTGAAGGGCATCGTCTCCCAGCGCCTGATCGAGCGCGCCGACGGCTCGGGCCTCCTGCCGGCGGTCGAGGTGCTCGTCAGCACCACCACGATCCAGCGCTGCATCGAGGACCCGGTCCGCACGGCGCAGATCCCGCAGGCGATCGCCGAGGGCAAGGACATGTACGGGATGCAGACCTTCGACCAGTGCGTCCTCCAGCACTACCAGAAGGGGACGATCACCTACGAGGAGGCCCTCCGCGCGTCCAGCTCCCCGGCCGACTTCGAGGTCGAGGTCCAGCGGCTCTCCATGGGCTCGGTGGCGGAGGCCAAGCCGGCTGCCGCGGCGGCCCCCGCCGTCGGACGGGTGGGCGGTCGGCCTCCCGGCCGTTAGACTTCCGAGATCCCCCCGATGCGTCCCCGGTCGCGGCAACGGCGAAGCCGCCGCTGACGCGCTTCCCGGCCCGCGTCGCACCGAGCGCGACTCCGCATCCTCCGACAAACCGGTCGCATTCCGGGCCGAGCCGTCTACAATTCCTGATAGAGTCCTTTGAAGTGCCATTGCGACGGCAGACGAGTCAGGGGCGGGGCCGAGGAGTGAGCAGCGCCCACAGGGAGGCGTAATGGACGCAGGGAGTCGCCGACCGCAGGCGTACTCCGAGTACGCCGAGGATCGGCGACGACCGAGGACGACCAGAGGTGGGGACGGACGCCCCCAGGCCCAAGGCCGTCCGATCGACGCAGGCCGAGCGCGTCCCGACCGAGATGGACGTTGCGACGCTCATCGGCCCCGCCCAGTAGAGCCACCGGCCGGGCCGAGGAATAGCCCGGCCCGGCCGTCAGCCGCCATGTCCATGCCGATCGAGCGCATCTCGCCCTGGTCGTGGCGCATCCCGCCCGATGCCCGGCCCGGAATGCGGGTACCGGGCATCGTGTATGCCGACGACGAGCTGATGGCGCTGATCCGCCGCGACGCGTCCCTCGAGCAGGTGGCCAACGGCGCCACCCTCCCCGGCATCGTGAAGGCGTCGATGGCGATGCCCGACATCCACCAGGGCTATGGCCTGCCGGTCGGGGGCGTCGTGGCGACCGACGCCCGCCACGGGGTGATCAGCCCCGGGGGCGTCGGCTACGACATCAACTGCGGGGTCCGTCTCCTGCGCACGCGGCTCGGCCGGGAGGACGTCGCCCCGCGGCTGGCCGGCCTCATGGACGCGCTGGCCGCCGCCGTCCCCTCGGGCGTCGGCTCGCGCGGGCGACTCCGGCTCTCCCCGCACGACGAGCGGCGCGGCGCCGTCCTGAAGGGCGCCCGCTGGGCGGTGGAGCAGGGATTCGGCGAGGCGGACGATCTCGCCCACATCGAATCTCACGGGACGATTCCGGGCGCGGATCCGGACGCGGTCTCGAGCAAGGCCTACGAGCGGGGGCGGAGTCAGCTCGGCACGCTCGGCTCGGGCAACCACTTCCTCGAGGTGCAGGTCGTCGACGAGATCCGCGCGCCCGAAGTGGCGGGCGCGCTCGGGCTCGAGCTGGGCGTGGTCACGATCATGATCCACACGGGCTCCCGGGGCCTGGGCCACCAGGTCTGCACCGAGGCGCTGGTCAGCATGCAGCCGGCGATGCGCCGGTACGGCATCAGCCTGCCCGACCGGCAGCTCGCCTGCGCCCCGGTGGACTCGCCCGAGGCCCGGGCGTATCTCGGCGCCATGCGGGCGGCCGCCAACTTCGCCTTTGCCAACCGGCAGGTGCTGGCCCACTTCGCGCGCGAGGCCTTCGAGCAGGCGCTCGGCCTTCCGCCCCGCGACGTCGGGATGGCGCTCGTCTACGACGTGGCCCACAACATCGCCAAGGAGGAGGAGCACGAGCTGGACGGCCGGCGGCTCAAGGTGCTGGTGCACCGCAAGGGAGCGACCCGGGCGTTCCCGCCCGGCCACCCCGAGCTGCCCGAGGCCTACCGGGCGCTCGGTCAGCCGGTCCTCATCCCCGGGGACATGGGCCGGTACTCCTACGTGCTCGTCGGGACGCCGGGGTCGATGCGCGAGACCTTCGGCAGCACCTGCCACGGCGCCGGCCGGGTGCTGAGCCGGACCGCGGCGGTGAAGGCGGCCCGGGGACGCTCGATCGCCCAGGAGCTGGCCGCCCGGGGGATCGTGGCCCGGGCCGCCGGCCGGGAATCCCTCGCCGAGGAGATGTCCGAGGCGTACAAGGACGTCCGGAGCGTCGTCGAGGTGGTGGAGCGGGCCGGACTCTCGCGCATCGTCGCCCGCCTCCGCCCGCTCGGCGTCGTCAAGGGATGAGAGGCGCCTCCGACTCCCCCCTCCCCCCAGTGGGTGGGGGAGGGGGGTTGGGGGGGGTGGGTGGGAGGTCCCCAAAGACCACGCCTTGACCGCCCGCGTGCCGCCTGTTAGAGTCAGGTGATCCGTATGTCGTGGAAACTCAAGGAAAAGATGGATCGGCTCCTCGGCCAGGAGGAGGGCGCCGTCCGCAAGGACTGGGGCGGCCGGGTCGCGTTCGCCCTGGTCTACCCCAACACCTACGCGGTCGGGATGTCGAACCTCGGCTTCCAGACCATCTACCGCCACCTGAACGCCCTGCCGGACGTCGTCTGCGAGCGGGTCTTCCTGCCCGATCCCGAGGACCTCCCGGAGTATCGGCGCACCGCCACGCCCCCCCTCTCGCTCGAGTCCAAGCGCCCGCTGTCCGACTTCGACCTCGTCGGCTTCTCGATCACCTACGAGGGCGACTACATCCACACGTTACGGCTCCTCCGGATGGCCGGGATCCCGCTCGACCCGGCGGCCCGGCGGCCCGAGGACCCGATCGTCTGCATGGGCGGCGTCTGCGCGTTCGCCAACCCGGAGCCGATCGCACCGTTCATGGATTTCGTGGTGGTGGGCGAAGGCGAGGAGATCGTTGGCGAGATCGTGGCCGCCTATCGCGAGAGCTTCGGCGGCACGACGTGGACCGAGCGCCGTCGCGAGGCGCTCTGGGACCGCCTCCAGCCGATCCCCGGGATCTACCTGCCGAACCGGTACGCGGTGGAGTACCGCGGGGACGGCACGATCGCGTCGGTGCGCCCGACCCACGGGGGCCCGGCGGTCGTCGTCAAGCGTCGGCTCAAGCAGGTGGACGACTTCCAGACCGTGTCGCTCCTCCGCACGCCCAACGCCGAGTACGGACACCTGGCGCTCCTGGAGGTGGGCAAGGGCTGCGGGCGCGGCTGCCGCTTCTGCCTGGAGGGCGAGATCTACCGTCCGGTCCGCCACCGAAGCCTCGAGGCGCTCCGGGCGTCGGTGAAGGAGATCGCGCAGCACAGCAAGCGCGTGGGACTCGTCGGCGCCTGCGTGTCGGACTACCCGTGGATCGGCGGGCTCCTCCAGATCATCGAGGAGGAAGGGCTCGAGCTGTCGATCTCCTCGCTCCGCGCCGACAGCCTCACCGAGGACCTGGTGGCGTCGCTCCAGCGCGGCGGCCACCGGACGCTCACGATCGCGCCCGAGGCGGGCACCGAGCGCCTGCGCCGGGTGATCCGCAAGAACATCTCCGACGAGCAGCTCTATGCCGCCTGCGCGCTGGTGCGCGCTCACGGCATCCCGAACCTCAAGTGCTACTTCATGATCGGGCAGCCGACCGAGACGGACACGGACGTCCAGGCGATCCCCGACCTGGCCATCCGGCTGCTGGAGCGGCTCCGGACACCCTCCAAGGACGGCCAGCCCTTCGGGCGCCTCACGCTGTCGGTCAGCTCCTACGTCCCCAAGCCGTGGACGCCGTTCCAGTGGGAGCCCTTCGACCGGACCGCCGCGCTGGAGACCAAGCTCCAGACGATCAAGGCCGGCGTCCGGCGCCACTCGAACGTCCGCGTGCTCCACGAGAATCCGCGCGAGGCGTTCCTGCAGGCGCTGCTGGCTCGCGGGGACCGGCGGGTGGCCGGCTTGCTCGAGCGGGCGGCCGAGCTGGAGGGGGACTGGCGGACGGCGCTCCGGGAGTGGGACGGTGACGCCGAGTTCTACACGCATCGGCGGCGTCCGCTCGACGAGACGCTTCCCTGGGATCACTTCGAGGTGGGCGTGAAGAAGACGGGCCTCGTGCGGGAGCACGAGCGGGCCGGGCTGGCGCCGGTGGTGGGAGCGTCGGCGCCGGCTCAGGGGTGACAGGAGGGGACATGAGCTACGACGCCAAGGCAGCTCCCCGCGAGCACGCGATCGATGTCCGGGAGAAGGGCGCGCCGCGGGACGGCGTCCCGCAGACCTCCGACCGGCGGCTGTTCGTGCAGTTCCTGGCCTTCGGTGACTGCGATGACGCCGGCGCGGTCGCACGGGTTTTGGAGGGCGCCGGCCTGGCCGCGGCCGTCTACGCCGACCTTCACGACCCTCGGGGGATTGGCGTGGTGATCATGGACGAGAGCCCCGACACCTTCGTCACCGGGGCGCGGGAGGTGTTCCTAAAGCCCCCGCTCGCCGCGCTCCGCCTGAAGCCCGAGCACGCGCTCCTGGGCCGGACGTACGGCACGGGTTTCGAGCCGAACCTGGAGGACTGGCTGCTGCACCGCCCCCGGCGCGTGATCCAGGGCGAAGCCGCCCGCTGGGCGGTCTGGTACCCGCTACGGCGGCAGGGGGCCTTCGCCAGTCTGACCCCGGAGGAGCAGGGCGCGATCCTCCGCGAGCACGGACGGATCGGGCACACCTTCGGGGACGCCGGGCTGGTCCAGGACATCCGCCTGGCCTGCTTCGGGCTGGACAAAGACGACAACGACTTCGTCATCGGGCTCCTCGGGCGGGAGCTCCACCCGCTATCGGCGTGCATCCAGGCCATGCGCGGGACCCGCCAGACCTCCCAGTACATGCAGCACATGGGCCCCTTCTTCATCGGGCGCACGATCTGGCAAAGCCCCCTGTAGCGACCGGGAAAGGGGAGGGCGCCCGGTAGCTCATGGCCAGCACGCGGGCGCCGCTGGCGCGCTTCGAGACGGCGTCGGGGGCGCGGATCTACCGGATTCCCGTCGAGACCTTCCCGGGGCACATCAACAACCTCTACCTGATCCTCGACCGGGGCGTGACGAGCCTGGTCGATGTCGGCTCCGGACTGCCGCAGTCGGTCGAGGACCTCCAGGGTGGCTTCGACGCCCTCCGGACCCACTTCGGGGAGCGGGTCCGGCTGGAAGGGGTCCAGCACGTCGTCATCACTCATTCCCACATCGACCACTTCGGCCACGTCGGCTGGTTCCAGGCGCACACCGGCGCCCACATCTACATCCACGAGCTGGACGCCCGGGTCCTCCAGAACTTCGAGGAGCGGATCGTCATGGCGTCCAAGGACGTCCGCGTCTTCCTCGAGCGCTCTGGTCTCGAGCCGGCCGCCCGCGAGGAGCTCGAGGAGATGTACCGGGTGGGGAAGAGCTTCTTCAAGTCGGTCCGGCTGGACCGCAAGCTCAAGGACGGGGACGAGATCGGTCCCGGCTACCGTGTCCACCACGTGCCCGGACACTGCCCCGGGCAGATCTGCCTTCAGGTCGAGGATGTCCTGTTCACGGCCGACCACGTGCTGCCCCGGATCACCCCGCACCAGTCGCCGGCGGCGATCACACCCTTCTGCGGGCTGGAGCTCTACCTCCAGTCGCTGGAGAAGATCCGGCGGCTGCCAGGGATCCGGCTGGCCCTGCCCGGCCACGAGGAGGAGATCGGGGACCTGGCGGCCCGGATCGACGCCATCGCTGCCCACCACCGTGAGCGGCTCCAGCAGGTCCTCGCGATCTGCGTCGAGCCGCGGTCGCTGCTGGACGTCAGCCGGGCGCTCTTCGGAGAGCGGAGCGGGTACACGCGTCTCCTCGCCCTCGAGGAGGCCGGGGCCCACGTCGAGTATCTCTTCCAGCGCGGCGAGCTCGGGATCGCCAACCTCGACGAGGTGGCCGCCCAGCCCAACCCGGTCGTCCTCTACCGTCGCCCCCGGGCGGCGTACCCCGGGAAGAGTGAGGAGCAAGGAGGCCATCGTGACGGAACCGCGAAGGCTGCTCGGGTGGCCGATGCTGGTCGCGCTGGTGGCCCTGGTGGCAGCGGGGTGCATCGGACTCACGCGCGGCGACTACTGGACAGGGATCAGCACGGGCGATCTCGGGCCGTGCCCGTCGTTCGACTTCGAGCTCGTCGTCGAAAACGACAAGGTCAGCGGGTCGGCGACGTCGGAGTTCGACTGGGGCACGGCGCTGTGGGAGGTGCGCGGCCTGGTCGGGCCCGACCGACGGGTCACGCTCCAGGCCAAGACGGGGGATCCCCGGGTCTCCCCGCCGACCCTGACGTGGACCGGGACCTACAATGTCCTGCTGTGGGACGTTACCCTGACGCCTGACTCGAGGTGTCCGAAGCCCCGGGTGGCCCGGCTCCAGCGCCGGTAACGGCTACCAGACCGGGCGGCGGCGGTGCTCATAACCTTGCTTTGCTCAAGGGCTTTGGGTACGATGAAAGCTCGGATGCGTCCGGTCCCGGCGCGGTCCGTTCCTGCCTGCCGTGCCCGCCCGGATGACCTCGCAGGGGGAGCAGAGCCATGACGGAATTCGAGGACGAGTACTCGGCCGGCCTGGAAGGTGAGTTCCGGGAGCTGGGTGGGGCGCTCCTGAGCGACACGATCAATACACTGTCCCCGAACGAGCCGGTCTGCCTGAAGGAGACGACCAGCGTCCACGACGCTGTCACCCGCATGCTGGCGGCTCGGCAGCCCGGTGTCCTGGTCATCGGAGGCGACGGCCGGCTGACCGGCATCTTCACCGAGCGCGACCTGTTGACCCGGGTGGTGGGGCGCGACCTGGATCCCGGGACGACGCCCCTGGCCGCGGTCATGACGCGGGACCCGGAGGCTCTGACCCCGCGCGACCGGGTCTGCTACGCCGTGAACCGGATGAGCGTGGCCGGGTACCGGACCATCCCCCTGGTGGACGAGGCCCATCGCCCGGTCGGCATCGTGACCGTGCACGACTTCATCAAGTGGCTGGCTCACCTGTTCCCAGAGGCCGTCCTGAACATGAGGCCGGGGGACGTCATCAAGCATCCCCTCGAAGTGGACGCGGGATAGCTGGAGGAGATGAGCCTTCATGGATGAGATGGCCGCCCCCGCCTCGGTCGTCACCAAGCCCCGCCGCGATCTGGACCGCGCCGTGGTCCGGTTTGCCGGGGACTCGGGCGACGGGATGCAGCTGACCGGCGAGCAGTTCACCAGCGAGGCGGCCTGGGCCGGGAACGACATCGCCACCCTGCCCAACTTCCCGGCGGAGATCCGGGCGCCGGCGGGTACCCTGTTCGGGGTGTCGAGCTTCCAGCTTCAGTTCGGCTCCCGGCGCGTGTACACGCCGGGCGACCGGCTGGACTGCCTGGTGGCGATGAACCCGGCCGCCCTCAAGGTGCATCTCCCCGACCTCAAGGATGGCGGGCTCCTCATCCTGAACACCAACGCCTTCGAGAAGAAGAACCTCGACCGGGCCGGCTACACGCAGAACCCCCTCGACGACGGCGGGCTGGCCGAGCGCTACCGCCTGCACAAGATCGACATCACCCGGCTCACCACCGATGCGCTGGCCGGGCTGCCGCTCAACGCGAAGGAAAAGGACCGCTGCAAGAACTTCTTCGCGCTGGGGCTCGTCTCCTGGATTTACACCCGGCCGATCGAGCCGACACTGGACTGGATCGCCAAGAAGTTCACGAAGAGCGCCGACATCGCGGAAGCGAACAGGCGGGCGCTGAAGGCCGGCTTCCACTTCGGCGAGACGGCGGAGATCTTCAGCGAGTGCTACGGCATCGAGCCGGCCGAGATGGCGCCGGGCCTCTACCGCAGCATGACGGGCAACCGCGCCCTGGCCTGGGGCGTTCTCGCCGCCGCCCAGCGGACCGGGCTGCCCGTGGTGTACGGCGCCTACCCGATCACGCCGGCCAGCGACGTCCTCCACGAGCTCAGCCAGCACAAGCGCTTCCGGGTGCGGACCATCCAGGCCGAGGACGAGATCGCGGCCGTCGGGAGCGTGATCGGCGCGGCGTTCGGGGGCGCGATCGGCTGCTGCGCGACCAGCGGCCCCGGGCTGGCCCTGAAGTCCGAGGGGCTGGCCCTGGCGGTCATGGCCGAGCTGCCGGTGGTCATCTTCGACATCCAGCGGGGCGGCCCGTCCACGGGCCTGCCCACCAAGACCGAGCAGGCGGACCTCCTCCAGGCCCTGTACGGCCGCAACAGCGAGTGCCCGGTCGTGGTGCTGGCGCCCGCGACCCCGGGCGACTGCTTCTTCATCGCCTACGAGGCGATCCGGATCGCCATCAAGTACATGGTGCCCGTGATCGTCCTCTCCGACGGGTATCTCGCGAACGGCGCCGAGCCGTGGCTCATTCCCGACCCGAAGACGCTGCCCGACATCCCGATCCACTTCCGGACCGAGAAGGAGGGCTTCTTCCCGTACCTCCGGGAGGAAGCGACGCTGGCCCGGCCGTGGGTGCGCCCGGGGACCCCGGGTCTCGAGCACCGCATCGGCGGCCTCGAGAAGCAGCACATCACCGGCAATGTCTCGTACGACTCCGACAACCACGAGCTGATGGTGAAGCTCCGCGCGGAGAAGGTGCGTCGGGTGGGGCAGGAGATTCCCCCCACCTCCATCAACGGGCCGGTGGCCGGCGACCTGCTCGTCGTCGGCTGGGGCGGCACCTACGGGGCGATCACGGCGGCCGTCGAGGAGACCCAGCTGGAGGGCCGGGCGGTGGCGAGCATCCACCTCCGCCACCTGAACCCGCTGCCGCCGGACCTCGGCCAGATTCTCCACCAGTACCGCCGGGTGCTCGTGCCCGAGATCAACAGCGGCCAGCTCGTCCGCGTGCTGCGGGCCGAGTACCTGGTCGATGCCGTCGGCTTCAACCGCGTCCGCGGCGTGCCCCTGGCGACCCAGGAGATCCGCGAGGCCATCAACCAGCTCCTCGAGGACAAGAAATGAGCGACGCGACCGGGACCGCCACTCCCCCGGCTCCCCGATACACCAAGAAGGACTTCGAGTCCGACCAGGACGTCCGGTGGTGTCCGGGGTGCGGCGACTACGCCATCCTGAGCGCCGTGCAGAAGATGATGCCGGACCTCGGGATTCCGCGGGAAGACGTCGTGTTCATCTCGGGGATCGGCTGCTCCAGCCGGTTCCCGTACTACATGAACACGTACGGCTTCCACACCATCCACGGCCGGGCGCCGGCGATCGCCACCGGGCTCCGGCTGGCCCGGCCCGATCTCAAGGTGTTCGTGGTGACCGGGGACGGCGACGGGCTGTCGATCGGCGGCAACCACATGCTGCACATCCTCCGGCGGAACGTGAACGTGACGATCCTGCTCTTCAACAACAAGGTGTACGGCCTGACCAAGGGCCAGTACTCCCCGACCAGCGAGCTGGGCAAGGTCACCAAGTCGACGCCGATGGGCTCGGCCGACCGGCCGATCAATCCCTGCGCCTTCGCCCTCGGGGTCGGGGCGACGTTCGTGGCCCGGTCGGTGGACCGGAACATCCCGCACATGGAGGACACGCTCAAGAAGGCCGCGGCCCACAAGGGGACGGCCTTCGTCGAGATCCTCCAGAACTGCAACATCTACAACGACCTGGCCTGGGGCGTCCTCTACGACCGCGAGTCGAAGGTGCTCCACGAGCTCCGTCTGGAGCACGGGAAGCCGCTCGTCTTCGGCCCGGTCGACGATCGGCGCGGGCTCGTCCTGGAGGGTGTGCGGCCGAAGGTCGTGCGGGTGAAGGACGTTCCCGAGAGCGCGCTCTGGGTCCACGACAGCCGGGACGTGGGCGCCGCCCTGGTCCTGGCCAACATGCCGAGCGACCAGTTCCCGATCCCCATCGGCGTCTTCGTGGGCGTCGAGGCGCCGGTCTACGAGGAGATCCTGCTGGGCCAGGAACAGCGGGCGCTCTCGGAGCGCGGGCCCGCCGACATCGGGAAGCTGCTCACGTCGGGAGACACCTGGAAGATCGGGTAGGTCGGGCCGATAACCTTCGCAGTGGTCATCTCGGTCGTGACGCGCTCGGCCTACGGCCTCGCGTCCGTCCCGACCTTTTGGCGTCCTCGGTCGTCGCCGGACCTCCCGCAAGGGAGAGACGTCCCGAGGGCCGCAGGCCCGAAGCGTCGCGACCAGATGGACGTATGCGGCATACGGTTCGGCCCGCCTCCTCCCTGCGTCGATTGGACGGCCTTCGGCCTGTGGGGGCTGCTCGGTTCTCGGCCCGACCTGCGGCTGTCGGGCATCCCGGATGCCGGCAAGTATCGCTATCGATGACCGCCTGAAGCCAGAGCCGCCCCGGAGCCGCCATGGATCGCCGCCTCGTCGATGCGCTGCGTGAGATCGTCGGCGCCGACGCCGTCATCGCCGCCGCCGACGACTGTCTCGTCTACGAGTGCGACATGCTCGTCTACTACAAGGGCGCCCCGGACGTCGTCGTGCTGCCCCGGAGCGCGGCCGAGGTTCAGGCGGTCGTCCGGGCGTGCCTCGAGGCGGGCGTGCCCATCGTCCCCCGGGGCGCGGGCACCGGGCTGATCGGCGGGGCCATGGCGTCCCGGGGCGGCGTCATGATCGGGGTCAACCGGATGGACCGGGTGCTGGAGATCGACGTGGCCAACCGCTACGCGGTCGTCGAGCCCGGCGTCGTCAACCTTGCGCTGACCCGGGCGGTGGAGGGTCGCGGCTACTTCTTCGCCCCCGACCCCTCCAGCCAGATGGTGTCGTCGATCGGCGGCAACGCGGCCACCAACGCCGGCGGACCTCACGCGCTGAAGTACGGGAGCGCGGTCAACCACGTGCTCGGGGTCGAGGTCGTGACGGGCCGGGGCGACCTGGTGTGGCTCGGGAGCCCGATCCAGGAGCGGCCCGGCTACGACCTGACCGGGGTGATGGTCGGGTCGGAGGGCACGCTCGGCATCATCACCAAGGTTGCGGTCAAGCTGACCCGGGCCGGCGAGGCGATGAAGACGGCGCTGGCGACGTTCGGCTCAATCGAGGGCGCCTCCGAGGCCGTCTCGGCGATCATCGCCGAGGGCATCATCCCGGCGGCGCTCGAGATCCTCGACGAGCTGATCATCCGGGCCATCGAGGCGGGCGTGAAGGCGGGCTATCCAACCGACGCCAAGGCCGTGCTCCTGGTCGAGCTGGACGGGCCGGCCGCCGAGGTCGAAGCCCAGGCGGCGACGGTCGCCCGGATCTGTCGCGCTCGGGGCGCCCTGACGCTCCGCGTCGCGGCGGACGACGCGGAGCGGGCGCTCCTGTGGAAGGGGCGGAAGGAGGCGGCGGGGGCGGTCGGCCGCTTCACGCACAACTACGTCCTGCAGGACGCGGTGGTGCCGCGCTCGAGGCTTCCCGAGATCATGGCCCAGGTCCAGGCCATCGCCGGAGCCCGGGGCCTCGAGGTGGCCAACGTCTTCCACGCCGGCGACGGGAACCTGCACCCCATGATCTGCTACGACGAGCGCGTCCCGGGCCAGTTCGAGGCGGCGCTCGAGGCCAGCGACGCCATGCTCGACGCCTGCATCGCGGTGGGAGGCACGGTGACCGGCGAGCACGGGGTCGGAATGGACAAGGCCCAGAAGCTCGCGCTCCTGTTCAACGCGGACGATCTCGCCGCCATGGCCGCGGTCCGCCGCGTCTTCGACCCTCGGGGGCTCATGAACCCGGACAAGGTGTTCCCGTCGCACGCCGCGTGCTTCGAGGCCGTGCCGGGCGGCGCCAAACCCGTGCCTGAAGGGATGTGGGTGTGAGCGACGTCGCCGCCGGCCTGGTGGCGATCGTCGGGCCGTCGCACGTGGCGACGGGCGATGCGGCGGCGGCCTTCGCGATCGATGGCCGCGCGCCGCGCTGGGCCGTGGCTCCCGGCACCGCCGAGGAGGTGAGCCGCTGCCTGGCGCTCGCCGCCGCGCGCGGCCTGGCGGTGGCGCCGGCCGGGAGGAGGACCCGGCCCGGCTGGGGCGGGACCCCGCGGGCGCTCGACCTCGTGCTCTCGGTTCGCCGCCTGGACCGGATCCTCGCTCACGAGCCGGCCGACCTGACGATGTCACTCGAGGCCGGCGTGACGCTCGGCGCCATCGCCACCCACCTGGCCCCCCACCGCCAGCTCTTTCCGCTCGACCCGCCCCGGGCCGCCGGCTCGACGGTGGGCGGCATCATCGCCACCGCCGCCAGCGGTCCCTGGCGCGCCCGCTACGGAACGATCCGGGACCTCCTCCTCGGCGTGACCGTCGCGCGGGCCGACGGCACCCTCGTCAAGGGCGGGGGCCGGGTCGTGAAGAACGCGACCGGCTACGACATGCCGAAGCTCCACGTCGGTGCGCTCGGCACGCTGGGCGTCATCGTGGCCGCGCATCTCCGCCTCCATCCCCGGCCGGCGGAGGAGACGAGCTGGCTCTTCGGGTTCGGCGGACCGGAGGCCGCCCTCGAGGCGGCCCTCGGCGTCATGGACGCGCCGGTCGTGGTGAGCCGGCTCCAGCTCCTCGACGCGGCGACGCTCGCCTGGCTCGGCCACCCGTCCCCGGCCGCGGCCGCGCTGGCGGTGACGGTCGGAAGCGTGCCCGAAGGCGTGCAGGCCCAGGGGTCACGGATCGCGGAGATCTGCGGGCGCGGCGGGGCGCGACCGGAGCCGGTGCGGGAGCCGGAGGCCTGGTGGGCGCGCGTGAGCGAGGCGAGCTGGCCGGTGACCGGCCAGGCGACGCTCACGCTGCGGGTCGGCGCCCGGCCCACCGACGTGGTGAAGGCGCTCCACGCCGCCGAGGCGGCCGGGCGGGGCACGGTGGCGGTCCGCGCCACCGCGGAGGTCGGGAACGGAGTGCTCCACCTCACCCTCACCGGGACCGGGCTGGCGGACGCGGGCAGCCTGCTCGGTCGCGTGCGCGAGGGCCTGGCCCCCCTCGGGGCCACGTGCGTGGTCGAGCACGCGCCGCTCGCCGCCAAGCCGGGACTGGACGTCTGGGGCGACGTGGGCCCGGCCCTCGAGTCGATGCGCCGGCTGAAGGCCGAGATGGACCCGAACGGAATCCTGAACCCCGGCCGCTTCGTAGGAGGCATCTGAGGGTGGGCGAGCTGGTCACTCACGCCGGGCACGCGCCGCCCCAGGGGGCCTTCGACACGATCGACCCGCCGGACTGGGAGGCGATCCTCGACTGCGTCCACTGCGGCATCTGCTTGCCGGCGTGTCCGACCTACCGCGTCCTCGGCCAGGAGATGGACTCCCCGCGCGGCCGCCTCTACCTGATGCGGGCGGCCGCCGAGGGCCGCATCGGGCTCAGCGAGAACTTCGTCCTCCACATGGATCGCTGTCTCGGCTGCCGGGGCTGCGAGACAGCGTGCCCGTCCGGGGTCCCGTTCGGCCGCCTCCTGGAGGAGGTGCGCGGTCAGATCGAGCGGAAGGTGCCCCGCCCGCGATCGCGGCGCCTCCTCGGCCGCCTGATCCTCGGCACGTTTCCCGACCGGCGGCGCCTGGCGCTCGCGCTCGGTGTGCTGCGGCTCTACCAGCGGTCGGGCCTCCAGACGCTGGTTCGCGGGATCGGGGTCCTTCGCCCGTTCCCCCGGCTGGCGGCGATGGAGCGGCTGCTGCCCGCGCTCGGCCCCCCGGCCCGCGAGCGCATGCCCGCGCGGCTGGAGCCGCCCGGGCCGTCGCGGGGGACGGTGGCACTGCTCACGGGGTGCGTCCAGGCGCAGCTGTTCCCGGAGGTGAACGAGGCCACCGCCCGGCTCCTGGCCCGGGCGGGGTACACGGTGCTGAACCCGGCCGGTCAGGGCTGCTGCGGCGCCCTCCACCTTCACTGGGGCGACCGGGAGCCGGCGCGGCGGCTCGCCCGCGCGAACCTCGCCGCGTTCGCCGGCAGCGACTGGGTCGTGACCAACGCCGCCGGGTGCGGGACCGCGCTTCGCGACTACGGCCACCTGCTCGCCGGGGATCCGGCGGCTTCCGCCTTCGCGGAGCGGGTGCGGGACGTCTCGGAGCTGCTGGCGGCGGCTCTGCCCGGGCCACGGCAGCCGCTGCCGCTGACCGTGACCTACCACGAGCCTTGCCACCTCGCCCACGGCCAGCGGGTGCGCGAAGCGCCGCGGGCGCTCCTGCGCGCCATCCCGGGGCTCCGCCTGATCGAGCTCCCGGAATCGGATCTGTGCTGCGGCTCGGCCGGCGTCTACAATCTGCTCGAGCCGGAGATCGCGGGGCGGCTCCTCGCGCGGAAGCTCGACCGGATCGCCGCGACGGGCGCCGAGGTGGTCGTGAGCGGGAACCCCGGGTGTCTCCTCCAGCTCCGGCAAGGACTGGCCGAGCGGGGCCTCGCGATCCGGGCGCATCATCCGATCGAGCTCCTCGCCTGGTCGGTCGAGGGACGAGTCGAGAGACCGTGACGGAATCGACCGTGAAGCGCGAGCGGCGGACGATCCGGAGGGGGGGGCCGGGGGAGGAGCGCAGCTCCCCCCGGCCCGCTTGACGTGAGACCGTGGAGAATCGGTTGCTCCGGCCCCCCCCTCCCCCCCGGTGGGTGGGGGAGGGGGGTTGGGGGGGCGGGCGGGAGGTCGCGAACGTGACGAGCACGTCGCGCGCCGCGATCATGGTGACCTGCCTGGTGGACCTCTTCTACCCGCAGGTCGGGGAAGCGATGGTGCGCCTTCTCGGCCGCCACGGCGTGGACGTCCGGGTGCCGGCCAGCCAGACGTGCTGCGGCCTCCCGCTCTTCAACTCGGGGTACCACCGCGAGGCGGCCCGCGTCGCGCGGCGAACCCTGCCGCTCTTCGCGGACGCCGAGGCGGTCGTGGTCCCGTCGGGCTCGTGCGCCTGGATGGTGAAGGCCGAGTACCCGCACCTGTTCCCCGGCGACCCGGCCCTCACCGCGGCGGCCCGGGCCCTCGCGGACCGGACGTACGAGCTGTCCCAGTACCTGGTGAGCGTGCTCGGCGTCAAGGAGGCGGGCGGTCGCGCCCGGGGCGTGAGCCGGGTCACCTATCACGACTCGTGTCACCTCCTGCGCGGGCTCGGCGAATCCCGGGCGCCCCGGACGCTCCTGGCCGGCGCCGGCGTCGAGTACGCGGAGCTGGGTGGCGCCGACGAGTGCTGCGGCTTCGGCGGCTCCTTCGCGGTGCGGCTCCCCGACGTGTCGGGGGCGATCCTCCGCCGGAAGCTGGAGAACATCCGGGCGACGGGCGCCGACACGGTCGTGGCCTGTGACGCCGGGTGCCTCATGCAGATCGCCGGCGGGGTCGAGCGGGCGGGGGAGAAGGTCCGGGTGCGCCACCTGGCCGAGCTGCTGGCCGACTCCGGCGAGCAGGACGAACGTGGCGAGGCCTGAGCTGGCGTCCCTCCCGGATCGGGCCCGCGCGGCGCTGGGCGACCCCTTCCTCCAGCAGGCGCTGGGGAACGCCACCGGCAAGTTCATGGCCGCTCGCCGGACGGCCCTCGCCGGCTTCCCGCAGGGCGAGGCGTACCGGGAGCGCGCGCGCCAGATCAAAGAGGCGACGCTCCAGCGGCTCGACGAGTACCTGGGGCGGCTCTGCGACAACGTGGAGGGTTCGGGGGGTGTGGTCCACTGGGCGCGCGACGCGGCCGAGGCTCGGGCCATCGTGCTGGAGCTGGCCCGGGCCCGCGGCGTGCGGACGGTGGTCAAGTCGAAGTCGATGGCCACCGAGGAGATCCACCTCAACGACGCCCTGGCGGCGGCCGGCATCACCGCGGTGGAGACCGACCTGGGCGAGTACATCATCCAGCTCGCTCACGAGCGGCCATCCCACATCATCGTCCCGGCCATCCACAAGACGGCCGGGCAGATCGCCGAGCTGTTCCGGGCGGAGACGGGCCGGGACGTGCCGCCCGATCCCGAGGCGCTGACACGGGTCGCCCGCGAAGAGCTGCGCCAGCGGTTTCTCGAGGCCGACATGGGCGTCTCGGGGGTCAACTTCGCGGTGGCGGAGACCGGGACCCTGGTGCTGGTCACCAACGAGGGGAACGGCCGGCTGGTCACGACGCTCCCCCGGATCCACGTCGCCCTGATGGGGATCGACAAGGTGATCCCCTCGCTCACGGACCTGATGGTGTTCCTCCAGTTGCTGCCGCGGGCGGCGACCGGTCAGAAGCTCACCACGTACACCAACCTGATCCGCGGGCCCCGCCGGCCGGGCGAGGCCGACGGCCCGGACGAGCTCCACCTCGTCATCCTCGACAACGGCCGCGTCGCCCAGCTCGCCGGCCCGCTCCGGGAGGCGCTCCACTGCCTCCGCTGCGGGGCCTGCCTGAACGTCTGTCCGGTCTACCGGGCGGTCGGCGGCCACGCCTACGGCCACGTCTATCCCGGCCCCATCGGGATCCTGCTGACCGCCATGCTCGAAGGCACGCCTGCGGTCCGGGACCTGGCCCACGCCTCCAGCCTGTGCGGCGCCTGCCAGGAAGTGTGTCCGGTCAAGATCGACATCCCGCGGATGCTGGTCGCGCTCCGGGTGAGCCTCGACCGGGAGCGGATCGCGCCGTGGCCCGAGCGGGTTCTGTTCAAGGCCTTCGCCCAGCTGCTGGCCCACCCGGCGCTGTTCCGCTTGCTGACCCGCGCTGGACGGTGGGCGCAGCGGTGGGCCATCGGTCCGGACGGGCGACTCCGCTGGCTGCCGTCTGTCCTCCGCGCCTGGACGGCGCACCGGGAGCTGCCGCCCCTCGCCCCGCGCTCGTTCACCGACGGCTGGCGCGAGCGAGGGCGGCCGTGACCACGCGCGCTGCCTTCCTGGAGCGGATCCGGCGGGAGATGCCCCGGACCTCCGGGCTGTTCCCGGCGGCGCCGAGCCCCCGGCCGGCGGCGCCCCTCCATGAGGCGGCCGCGATCCGGAGCCGCGCCCGGAGGGCGACGGAGGCGCTGCTGGCCCGCTTCCGGCTCGAGGCGGAGCAGGTGGGCACGGTGGTCCACCGGGCGGCGACGGTGGAGGAGGCGAGCGGGATCGTCCGGCAGCTCGCCGCCGACCGGGAGGCGCGCCGCGTGGCGACGTGGCGGCGCAGCCGCCTCGGCGCCGTGAGCGCGGTCGCGGCGCGCCTGGCCGAGGCCGGTCTCGACGTCTACGACGGGGCGCCCGAGAACGGCGGCGGGGGCACACGGACGGCGCCGGTGGCGCGACTGGCGATGACGGAGCTGGGGCTGACGAGCGTGGACCTGGCGGTCGCCGAGACGGGGAGCCTGGTCCTGGCGTCCGGGGTCGGCAAGGGGCGGGCCGTCTCGCTCCTGCCGCCCTGCCACGTGGCGATCTTCGGCCCGGACCAGCTCGTGGAGACCCTCGAGGAGGCGGGCGTGATCCTGGAGGCCTGGAGCGCCGACGAGACCGGCGCGACCGGATCGAACATCGTGTTCGTCACGGGGCCGAGCCGCACGGCCGACATCGAGCTGACCCTGACCCGAGGCGTGCACGGTCCCCGGGAGGTGCACGCGGTGTTCGTGGACGCGCTCTGATCTCCCGATGACGGACGACGCGAAGCGATACTTCACCGTCGAGGAAGCCGAGCGGCTGATCCCGCGCCTGGAGGCGGCGATGAACCGCGTGAAGGAGTGCCACGCCGAGGCCGGCCGCTGGCGCCAGGCGCTCCAGGAGGCCCAGCGCCAGGTGATGCTGGCGGGGGGGGCGCGGCTCGATCAGGAGTTCTGGCGGGCACGGAAGACCCGGCTGGCGGCCGTCACCGCCGAGCTGCAGGAAAAGATCGGTGACATCATCAGCCTGGGCGGCGTGCCGAAGGACCTCGAGCTGGGGCTGGTGGACTTCCTGGCCCTGCTCGGCGAGCGCGAGGTGAATCTTTGCTGGCGGCTCGGTGAGCGGCGCATCCGGTTCTGGCACGGCCTCGACGAGGGCTACGCCGCCCGGAAGCCGCTCCCCAGCTCCGACTGACAGCTCTTCCGGCTCCCCCTCCCCCGGTGGGTCGGGGAGGGGGGCTGAGGGGGTCCCGGAAATACCCGGGGCCCCGAACTGAGGCGTGTGAGCGTGGGCTCTTCCGGCTCCCTCCCCCGGTGGGTGGGGGAGGGGGCGGGGCGGGAGGAGGGAGGTCCCGGAAATACCCGGGGCCCCGAACTGAGGCGTGTGAGCTCGTGGGCTCTTCCGGCTCCCCCTCCCCCCCGGTGGGTGGGGGAGGGGGGCGGGGGGGAGGAGGGAGGTTTCGAAAGTCATGCGGTTGATCCCGGCTAGTACGGGCTCGTACCCCCGGATCGGGGACACCCCGGCGGCCCAGCGGCACCGGCGGGCCTATGCCCAGCGCGAGCGGGGCGAGCTGTCGGCGACGGACTGGCGGACGGTGGAGGACGAGGTCACGCGCGAGGTGATCGCCGAGCAGCTCGCCGCGGGCGTGGAGCTGCCGACCGACGGGCAGGTGCGCTGGTACGATCCAATCTCGCACCTGGCCCGCGGCCTCACGAACGTGACGGTGAACGGGCTCCTCCGCTACTTCGACACCAACTTCTATTTCCGCCAGCCGGTGGTGCGGGGACCGATCGCCCGCTCCGGCTCGATCCTGCTCCAGGAGTTCGAGGCCGGCCGGGCGGCGGCCGCGCCCCGGGAGCTCAAGCCGGTGCTCACCGGGCCGTACAGCCTGGCCCAGGGCTCGATCCTGGATGGCGGCTACGGGAGCCGGGATGGGCTGGCCGACGCGTACGCGGAGGTCGTGGCCCAGGAGGTGGCCGCCCTGGCCCGGGCCGGGGCGACGCTGATCCAGATCGACGAGCCCTATCTTCTCCAGCACCCCGAGGACCTGGGCGTGGTGCAGCGGAGCTTCGCGGCGCTGGCGGCCGCGCGCGGGGGCGCCCGGCTCGCCTGCTACACGTACTTCGGGGACGCGCTGCCGCTCTACGACGATCTCCAGGCCCTCCCGGTGGACGTCCTCGGGCTCGACTTCACCTACAGCCCCAAGCTGGCGGTGCGGGTCGCCGAGACGGGGTCGGCCAAGATGCTGGGGCTGGGGCTGATCGACGGGCGCAACACCAAGCTGGAAACGCGAGAGATGGTCTTCCCCGTGCTCGATCAGATCGCCGGCCGGCTCGGGGAGACCGCGTACCTCAATCCCTCGTGTGGCCTCGAGTTCCTGCCGCGGGCGCGCGCCCGTGCCAAGATCGAGGGGATGGCTCGGCTGGCGCGCGAGTATGCGGGCCAAGGAGCGTGAGATGAGCCGGACGAAGCTCGAGGCCCTCGGCCTGGACCTGCCGCTCCTGCCGACCTCCACGGTCGGGAGCTTTCCCAAGCCCGACTACCTCGTAGAGGCCCGGGGCAAGGCGGCGCGGAGCGCGATCACCCGCGAGGAGCTGGACCGACTGGAGCGCCAGGCCACCGAGTTCTGGGTCCGCGTCCAGGAGGAGCTGGGCGTGGACGTGCTCGTGGATGGGGAGCAGTACCGCGGCGACATGGTGGCCTACTTCGCAGAGACCATGGGTGGCTTCGCTCGCGGCGGGCTCGTGCGCTCCTACGGGAACCGCTACTACCACAAGCCGGTGATCGTCGGCGCAGTCGAGTGGCCGGGCCCGATCACGGTCGACTGGTGGCGGTGGACGCAGTCCCTGACCAGCCGGCCCGTCAAGGGGATGCTCACCGGCCCGTACACGATCATGGACTGGTCGTTCAACGACCACTACCCCGATCGGAAGGCCGCCTGCCTGGCCCTGGCGCGGGAGGTGCGCAAGGAGCTGGAGGCGCTCCTCGCCGCCGGGGCCAAGGTCGTGCAGATCGACGAGCCGGCGCTCTCCGTCCGTCCCGACGAGCTGCCCTTCGCGGTCGAGGCCATGCACCTCGTAGTCGACGGGCTGCCGGCCTACTACATCGTTCATGCCTGCTTCGGGGCCTTCGAGACGATCTATCCGGGACTGCTGGACCTCCCGGTCGACAACCTGGACCTCGCCATTTCCCACAGCGCGCTCGATCTCCTCGGCATGTTCGAGAAGAACCCGTTCACGAAGGACCTGTCGCTCGGCGTCCTCGACGTGCACAGCCACGTCGTCGAGTCGGCCACCGAGGTCAGGGGCCGGATCGAGCGGGGGATCGGGGTGCTGCCGGTGGAGCGGATCTGGGTGGACCCGGACTGCGGGCTGAAGACGCGGACGGTGGAGGAGGCGCGCGGCAAGCTCGCCGCCATGATGGCCGCCGTGCAGGAGATCCGTTCCACCCGAAGCTGAGGGCGCGTGAACCAACGGTTCCTCCGGCCCCCCCGGGGGGGTGGGGGACGGGGCGGCCGAACTGAGGGCGTCTGAAACGAACGGCTTCCTCCGGCCCCCCCCGGTGGGTGGGGGAGGGGGGCTGGGGGGTGGGCGGGAGGTGACGAACGTTGCCCCGCTACACGACAGTCCTGTTCGACATGTTCGACACCCTGGTCCGGCTCAACCGCGACCGGCTCCCGAGCGTCCAGCTCGGTGGGCGCGAGGTGCGCTCGTCGGTGGCGTGCCTGTACCCGGTCGCGGCCGCCGCGCTGCCGGGGGTGACCCTCGAGGGCTTCTACGACGCCTTCCTGGGCAGCTATCGGGACGCCGAGCGCCAGCGGGGGGTGGACCATCGGGAGATCCCGGCCCTCGAACGGTTCAGCTTCTGCTACGCGAGGCTCGGTGTCGATCCTGCGACAGTCCCCCGGGAGCTGACCGAGCGGCTGATCGACCTCCACGCCGGGAGCCTCGCCGGGGTGGCCGAACCCCTGCCCGGCCGGCACGACCTGCTCCAGTGGCTGGCCGGCCGCTACCGCCTCGGCCTCGTCTCGAACTTCGACTACTCGCCGACGGTGCGGCGGATCCTGCAGGACGGCGCGATCCTGGACCGGTTCGACGTGCTGATCGTCTCCGATGCCGTGGGCTGGCGGAAGCCGAGCCCCCGCATCTTCGAGGCGGCATTCGCCCGCCTCGGCGTCGGCGCCCCGGAGTGCCTGTTCGTCGGGGACCGCCCCGATATCGACGTCGCCGGGGCCAAGGCCGTCGGAATGGACGCCGCGTGGCTCAACCCGGAGGGGCTGGCGCTCCCGGACGGGCTCCCCGGCCCCGATTTCACGCTCGGCTGCCTGGCCGACCTGCGGCCCGTGCTGGAGCGATAGCCTCTTCGGGGGGGTCTCGGAAAGACCGTGGCGACGGCGAAGCCGCCGCGCGGAGGCTCTTCCCGCTCGCCTCACACTGAAACGCGACCCGGCGAACCGGGCGGCGCCGTCGGGCACCGGCTGCCGTGGACCACGCTCGGCAAGTAGGCGCCAGGGCTCGAAAAAACTCCTTGACGCCCCGAGCCGCTCCCGGTAGAATGCCAGCCTGATTGACGGGGTAGGCTGCTTGCCAGGAGATCAAGCTCGATCCCGCCGTAAGGGCTCTCGAAATGGCCCTTGCGGTTTTTTGTTGGCCGCCAGCCCCCAGCCTTGACGGAAGGAGACCGAAGGAATGCGCGAGAGCGGTGTGGTCAAGTGGTTCAACGAGGCCAAGGGGTACGGCTTCATCGAGCGACCCGGCGGGGAGGACGTCTTCGTCCACTACTCCGCCATCCAGGGCGCGGGCTTCCGCACGCTGGCCGAAGGCCAGGCGGTGGAGTTCGACGTCGTGGAGGGCCCGAAGGGGAAGCAGGCGGCCAACGTAACCAAGAAATAGGGAGACCGGTCTACCGGGCGGCCCCGGGGAGCGATCCCCGGGGCCGTTTGCTTTTCGGGTGGCGCATCGCGCCGGACGATGGCGGCGTCATATAATCGGTGAGAGGGAAGGAGGTATCCGCCCTATGGGCCCACGGGACGAGATCCGCCAGGTTCTGATCATCGGGTCGGGACCCGCCGGCCTGACCGCCGCTATCTACACCGGCCGGGCGAACCTTTCGCCCCTCATGCTGGCTGGCAGCCAGCCCGGCGGCCAGCTGACGCTGACGACCGATGTCGAGAACTACCCGGGCTTCGAGCACGGGATCATGGGGCCCGAGCTGATGGACATCATGCGTCGTCAGGCGGCGCGGTTCGGGGCCGAGATCCTGGACGACGATGCCATCGGGGTGGACCTCTCGCACCGTCCCTTCCAGGTCAAGACCGCCGAGCGCACGTATGCGGCCGAGACCCTCATCGTCAGCACGGGGGCCTCGGCCAAGATGCTCGGCCTGCCGTCGGAGAGGCAGCTTCTCGGCCGAGGGGTGTCCACCTGCGCGACGTGCGACGGCTTCTTCTTCAAGGGGCAGGACCTGGCCGTGGTGGGCGGGGGAGACTCGGCCCTCGAAGAGGCGAACTTCCTCACCAAGTTCGCGAACAAGGTGACCGTCGTCCACCGGCGCGACGCCCTCCGGGCCTCGAAGATCATGCAGGATCGGGCGCGGCGGAACGAGAAGATCGCCTGGATCTGGGACAGCACGATCGACGAGGTCATGGACCCGGCCCAGGGGAAGGTCGTCGGGGCCCGGGTCCGGAACCTCAAGACCGGCGCGATGAGCGAGTTGCCGGTCGGCGGCGTGTTCATTGCGATCGGCCACACGCCGAACACCCAGCTCGTCGCCGGCCAGATGGAGCTGGACCCGGGTGGGTACATCGTCACCGCGTCCGGCTCGACCCGGACCAGCGTCCCCGGGGTCTTCGCGGCCGGCGACGTCGCCGACCACGTCTACCGACAGGCGGTGACCGCGGCCGGCACGGGCTGCATGGCCGCCATCGACGCCGAGCGCTTCCTGGAGGCCGAAGGCACCTCCCACTAGATCATTCCGGGGGGCTCTCGGAAGCCCCCCCGATGCCCCCCGTCGTGGCGGCGGCGAAGCCGCCGGGCGGACGCCCTCCACGGCTCGCCTCGCACTGAACGCGATACGGCATACTCCGACAGTCTCCTTCTAGACTAGGTGCCGATGCGAAGCGGGGCCGACAGGTCGCGCAGGTAGGCGATCGTCGAGAGGTAGGAGAGCTTGCCGGTCCGCGGGTTCTCGGAGGGCACGTTCTCGATCTCGACGTAGAGCCGGCCGAAGGCGCCCTCGGCCGTCACCGCGTGCCGATTCCGGGCGAGGCCGGGCGTCGCGAAGACCCGGATCCGGGTGGCGTCGGGACCGAGCCCGGCCAGGGACACCGCGGCCACCACGTTCACGTTCGCCGGAAACGCCCGACACGCCTCCCGGGCCGTCCCCTCGAAGACGAGCGTCTCCTGCCGGAGGCCGTCGAGGTCGAGGCCGGCGACGCCGGGGGCGCCGGCGAGGCCGCGCGGCGGCTTGCGGGTTTCCATCACCACCGACGTCAGGTGGCCGGCGACCGCGGCGCCCTTCAGCCCGTCGAGCCCGGCGATCGCCGCCGAGGGCGCGTGGATCCGGGCACCACGGCGCGCGGCCAGCGCCGGCCACTCCGGGTGCCCGAGGAGCCCCCCGACCGAGAGGACGAGGAGATCGCGCCCGGCCTCGAGCACCGCGGGGGCCAGCTCGGCCAGGGCGCGCCTGGGTGGCGGCCTCGACGACGAGGTCGGAGGCCTCGATCAGCCGGGGCAGGCCGAGGCAGGGCGGCGCGCCCGGCAGGCTCTCGAGAAAGGCCTTGGCCTGAGCTTCGTCCCGGCTGGTCCCGCCGGCCAGGACGCATCCGGGAACGCCCTCGGCGAGCGCGCGCGCCACCGCGCGGCCGATCACGCCCAGCCCGAAGATCCCGATCCGCCGAACGCCCGTCATCGTCATTCTAGATTCCTCGAAGGGTCGAGTTCGCGGGGCGAGGCCGAGGAGCGATCAGCGCCCAAAGGCCGAAGGCCGTCCGAAGGACGCAGGGAGTCGCCGACCGCAGGCGTACTCCGAGTACGCCGAGGATCGGCGACGACCGAGGACGACGCGATGCGAAGCTCATCATGGTGATCAGGGAGCCCCCGATGTTCGCGTTGTTGGACGCCTCACTCGCGATGTGGTGCGCCTCCAGCGTGTGGGGCCGGGAGAATCGCGGTCGGCGTGAGCGGCGTCATCGTAGCAACCGGCCTTCGGGAAATCAAGACGGCGTGCTATCCTAGCGCGCGATGCAGGCGCGGATGTCGGCGGCGCGCGTTGCCCAATCATCTCGGAAGCTGCGCGGTCCGCTGGAACGGCTGTACCGCGACTTCGACTATCGCGGGCGCCTCGCCAACGACGCCATCCAGTACCCGCGGCGCTACGACGACCCCCTCGACCGCGAGATCGTCGCCCTCCTCGCCGCCAGCCTGGCCTACGGCCGCGTCGACCTGTTCGGACCCTGGATCGACCGGCTCCTCGGCTGGCTCCGTCCCTCGCCCCGCGCTTTCGTCCTCGCCTTCGACCCGGCGCGCGACGCGGCGGTTTTCGCCCCGTTCCACTACCGGTTCACGCGCGGCGTGGACGTGGCCGCGGCCGTGCTGGCGCTCCACCGGCTGCTCGTCCGCCACGGCTCGCTCCGCCAGGCGTTCCTGGCCGGCTACTCGGAGGCCGATCCGGACATCCGGCCGGCCCTCGACCGGTTCGCCCGCGCGATCCGCGATCAGGACTTCGGCCCGGTCGGCATGGCCCGGCCCACCCGCGGGTTCCACCATCTCTTCCCGCGACCGTCCGACGGCGGCGCGTGCAAGCGCTGGCACCTCTTCCTGCGCTGGATGGTGCGGCGGGACGGCTTCGACTTCGGCGACTGGGCCGAGGTCTCGCCGGCCAAGCTGCTGATCCCGGTCGATACCCACGTGGCCAACATGGCCGACGCGCTCCAGCTCACCCGGTTGAAGAGCCGGACGGGGCGGATGGCGGAAGACATCACGCGGAGCCTCCGCGCCGTGGCCCCGGATGATCCCGTGAAGTACGACTTCGCCCTCTGCCACACCCGCATGCGGGGGGACTGTCTCGGACGCCGGGCGCCGGTCTGCGGGAGCTGTGGGCTGCGCCCGGTGTGCCGGCACTGGCGGCGATGACGGTGGGCGCCGGGGAGACGATGCTGGTCGCGGTGGGGGTCGGTCTCGGGCTGGTGGGCGTCGCCGTCGCCTGGGGGCTGTTCGCGCTGGCCACCCGCGTGCGCGAGCTGGAGACGGCGCGGGCGGCGCCCGATGCCGCGGTGACGGTGCTCCAGCGCGAGATCCAGGCGGTCCGGGGCGAGGCCCGCCAGGGCCAGGAAAACACCCTCCAGACCGTGCGCCAGGAGGTGACGCAGTTCGGCGGCCAGGTCGGCCAGCAGTTCGGCCAGCTCCAGGCCGTGGTCGTCGATCAGCTCCAGCAGGTCACCACCGAGGTCAACCGGCGGCTCCAGGAGACGATGGGGCTCATCCAGTCGGCGCAGTCGGCGATGGGGCAGCGGCTCGACCACGCCGCCGCCGCCGTGAGCCAGGTCCACGGGCAGCTCGGCACGCTCACCGAGGCCACCCGTCGCATGGCGGAGATCGGCCGTGACATCGCCGGGCTCGAGCAGATCCTCCGGGCTCCGAAGGTCCGGGGCGGGCTCGGCGAGATCCTGCTCGAGCGGCTCCTCGAGGAGATCTTGCCCGGCGGGAGCTACCGTCTGCAGCACGCCTTCCGGAGCGGCGACAAGGTGGACGCGGTCATCACCCTGGGCGAGCGCCTGGTCCCGGTGGACTCGAAGTTCCCGCTGGAGAACTTCCGGCGCCTGGTCGAGGAGCCCGAAGAGGACCGGCGCCGGGTGGCGCGCCGCGCGTTCGGCCGTGACGTCCGGAACCGGGTGGACGAGATCGCCAAGAAGTACATCCTGCCCGGACGAGGCGACGTTCGACTTCGCGCTGATGTACATCCCGGCCGAGAACGTCTACTACGAGGTGATCGTCCGGGAGGGGGACGAGGCGGACGAGGACGCCCTCCTGCCATACGCCCTGTCGCGCCGGGTGATCCCGGTGTCGCCGAACTCGTTCTACGCCTACCTCCAGGTCATCCTGCTCGGCCTCAAGGGGTTCCGCATCGAGCAGAACGCCCGGGAGATCCTGGCCACGCTGGGCCGGCTCTCCGGGGACCTCGCCCGGTTCCGGGAGCATTTCGAGACGCTGGGCAAGCACGTCACGAACGCCAAGAACAAGTACGAGGACGCCGCGACGGCCCTCGCGCGGTTCGAAGCCAAGCTGGAGAACGTGGAGGGGCGGACCATCCAGGAAGCCCTCCCCGGAGTCCCCTGATGACGCTGCCGACTTCGTCGGAGTGGACCGTCGACGAGCACGGCGCCCTGACCGAGACGCGCTTCGCCGCCCCCCCCCTGGTGTCGCGGGGCAAGGTCCGCGACATTTACGACCTCGGCGAGCACCTGCTGATCGTCACCACCGACCGGATCAGCGCCTTCGACTGGGTGCTGCCCAACGGCATCCCCGACAAGGGGAGGGTCCTCAACCAGCTCTCGGCGTTCTGGTTCAACGTGCTCGGCAACATCGTGCCAAACCACCTGGTGTCGATCGAGATCGGCGCCGAGCGGCGGGTGCCGGCGCGGTACCACGCGGTGCTCGGCGGCCGGGCGATGATCGCCCGGAAGGCGGAGGTCTTCCCGATCGAGTGCGTCGCCCGCGGATACCTCATCGGCTCCGGCTGGAAGGACTACCAGAAGACGGGCGCGGTCTGCGGCATCCCGCTCCCGCCCGGGCTCGCCCTGGCCGCCCGGCTGCCGGAGCCGATCTTCACGCCAGCCACCAAGGCCGTGTCCGGCCACGACGAGAACATCGACTTCGCCGCGATGAGCCGGGTGGTGGGCGCCGACGTCGCCGGCGAGCTGCGGCAGCTCACGCTCGAGCTGTATCGCGAGGGGACCATGCTCGCCGAGCGCTGCGGGATCATCATCGCCGACACCAAGTTCGAGTTCGGGCGCCACGCGGGGCGGATCCACCTGGTCGACGAGGCGTTGACCCCCGACTCCTCGCGGTTCTGGCCCGCCGACGCCCATGCGCCGGGGCATTCGCCGCCGTCGTACGACAAGCAGTTCGTCCGGGACTGGCTGGAGGCGACGTCGTGGGACAAGAACTCGCCGCCGCCGCGCCTGCCCGCGGAGGTCGTCGCCCAGACGCGCGCGAAGTACATTGAGGCGCTCGTGCGCCTCACCGGACAGGGCCTGCGATGACCTTGACACGCCTCGCCGCGCGGCGAGGTTGTGCTATGATCCAACGGTGATGGGCTCCTTGCCGCCGTGTCAGGTCTACGGCATCAACATCCTCGTCAAGCTCCTGCCGGAGGCGCCGCCGGGCGTGCGCCTGTACTGTCCGAAGGGCTCCCCGATCCGTTACGGCATCGTGGTGGGACGCGGGGACGGCTTCGACGAGGGCGCGAACACGTTCCGCGAGATGCCACCGATCGAGGCGGTCGTCGCCTTCGAGGAGACGGCCGAGGAAGTCGAAGGCCACTACTTCTACGTGAGCGGCGAGGAGTTTCGGGTGTTGCGGCTGGATTCGGTGATCCTCGCCTTCCCCCGCGAGTAACCCTCGCGGGAGCCCCCCGCGCGCCATGGCCGCCGCCCGAGCGGACGTCGTCTCCGGGGTCCTCGCCCACCTCGCCGCGGACGAGGTCGTCGCCCTCACCCAGCGCCTGGTCCGCATCCCCAGCGTCTTCCGGCCCGGTGAGCCCGACGCCAACGAGCGGGCGGTGGCGCACGCGGTGGCGGAGTGGTGCCGGGGCGAAGGCCTCGCCATCGAGGTCCAGGACGTGGCCCCCGGACGGCCCAACGTCGTCGCTACGCTCGAGGGCGCGCCCGGGGGCCCGACGCTCTGCCTCGAGGGCCATACCGACGTCGTGACCGAGGGCGATCCCCGGGCGTGGCGCCACGGCCCGTGGAGCGGTGTTGTCGAGGACGGTCGGCTCTACGGGCGGGGTGCGGCGGACATGAAGGGCGGCCTGGCCGCCGCGATGGCGGCGGCGGCGGGGATCCGGCGAGCCGGCGTCCGCTTCACCGGCCGGCTCGTCGTGGCCGCGCTGGTGGACGAGGAGGCCGGGATGACCGGCGCTCGCCACTTCATGCGGACGCCCGTGGGGCGCTCGGTGGACGCGGCGATCATCTGCGAGCCGGAGCAGAACGAGCTCTGCCTGGAGCAGAAGGGCGTGTTCTGGGCGCGGGTCCTGATCCAGGGCCGGATGTCCCACGGGGCGATGCCCTACGCGGGAGTCAATCCGATCGCGGCGGCCGGCACGTTCCTCGCCGCGCTCCCGCGCCTCGAGCGACGGCTGGCGCGCGGACTGCCCCGGAGCCGGTTCCTCGGGATCCCGCACGTCACCGCGACGCGCTGCGCGGCGCCGCTGGACGGCGTGGCCCAGAACAACGTGATCCCGGCCCGGGCCGGCCTCGTCCTCGACGTACGACTCATCCCGGGGCTGGCTCCCGAAGCCGTGATGGCCGCGCTGGAGAGCCTCGCCCGCGAGGCCGAGGCGCGGCAGCCGGGGATCAAGATCGAGCTGGAGACCATGGAGCCGCCGCGGCCGGCCACGCGGACCGACCGCGATGCCCCGGTCGTGCGGGCGCTCGCCTGGGCCGTCGGCGCGGTGACCGGGCGGCGGCCGCGCTGGGGTGGGGTGCCCGGCTCGACCGACGGGACGATCTTCGTGGCGGAGCGGGGGATTCCGATCGTGACGTTCGGGCCCGGCCAGCGCGAGGTGCCCCACCAGGTGGACGAGTACGTGGAGGTCGCCCAGCTCGAGGAAGCGGCCCGCTGCTACGCGGTGGCGGCTCTCCGCTTCCTAGGGGCGGCATGAGAGCTTCGGGGGGGTCTCGGAAGACCTCCCCGAAGCCCCCCCACGGATGCCGCGACTGTTGGACGGCCTTCGGCCTTTGGGCCGCGGCTCGAAGCGGAACGCCACGGCCGCGTGGCGGGAGCCAGAGGGTCGCGAGAAACCCACGGGCGGTGGGAACGCGAGACGTCGGGATTGGTTCACGGGCTCTGCGATCCGGCGGGCGGTCGCGGGGAACTCGCGGTGAGTGAGGCGCCGGCCGGGCCGCGGCTCCGCCCGGTCGAGGCGTTCCCGGCGACGGTCGGCGGGCGCGAGGTCATCTGTCTGCGCGATCCCTCCGGCCTCACCGAGGCGGTCCTCACGGTTCCGCGCCCGCTGGCGGCGATCCTCGCGCTCTTCGACGGGACCCGCTCGATCCGGGAGATCCAGGCTGACATCATGCGCTACCAGGGCACGCTGGTGCCGAGCGACCAGCTCGAGAGCCTGGTGGAGACGCTCGACCGCCACCTGTTCCTAGAGGGGGAGCGGCCCCGGGCCGAGCGCGAGCGGCTGGCGGTGACGTTTCGCGCGAACCCGGTCCGTCCTGCGATCCATGCCGGCAAGGCCTACGCGGGCGACGCCGAGTCGCTCGCGGCCGAGCTTTCCGGCTTCTTCACCCATGCGGACGGTCCCGGCCCGGTCGGCGAGCGGAGGGCGGCCACGCTGCGTGGGCTGGTCGCTCCCCACATCGACTTCCATCGCGGCGGTCCCGCCTATGCCTGGGCATACGGGGTGGCGGCCGAGGCTTGCGACGCCGACTGCTTCGTCGTGTTCGGCACCGCGCACGCGGGGCTGGACGGCCATCCCTTCGCGCTGACGGCGAAGCCCTACGACACGCCGTTCGGGGCCATGCCGGTCGACGGCGAGGTGGTGGACGCCCTGGCGCGGCGGGCGCCCGGCCAGCTGTTCGCGGCCGAGCTGGCGCACCGCGCCGAGCACTCGATCGAGTTCCAGGCCGTCTGCCTGCGCTACCTCGCCGCGCATCGATGGGGCGGCAAGGACGTCCGGATCGTGCCGATCCTGGCGAGCTTCGTCCACGAGTGCCTGGCCGGGGGGCGCGACCCGCGGACCGACCCGGCCGTCGCCGGCGTGCTCGACGCGCTGCGAGAGACCATGGCGGCGGTGCCCCGGCGCTACTGCCTGGTCGCGGGGGCCGACCTCGCCCACGTGGGTCCGCGCTTCGGCGATCCGGAGCCGGTCTCGCGCACGCGGCTGGCCCGGATCGAGACCGAGGACCGCGCTCTGCTGTCGCTGGTGACGGGCGTGGATCCCGGCGGCTTCTTCGCGTCGGCGGCCGCCGACGGGGACGGCCGGCGGACCTGTGGCCTCTCCCCGATCTACTCGCTCCTGGCGACGCTGCCCGCGGGGCGGGGCCGCCTGTTGAAGTACGGGCAGTGGCCCGACCCGCAGGGGGTGGTGACGTTCGCCAGCGTCGCCTTCGAGGAGGACGCCCCGTGAGCGCCGGGCCGAGCCCCGGTCCGTTCACGCTGCCGCCCGGGACCTTCCGGATCGACCGGGACGGCGTCTGGCGTCACGAGGGCCACGAGGTGACCCACGCGGGGGTGCTCCGGAACCTCTACGCCAACCTCCGCGCCGACGCTGCCGGGCACTACCTCCAGATCGGCCCGGCCCGGATCCCGGTCGAGGTCAACGATGCGCCGTTCGTGGTGACGCGGGTGGATGGCCCCGACTCATCGAGGGATCCGGTCGGGCCCCTGCGGATCTACTTGACGGATGGCACGCACGAGGGGCTGGACCCGGCCAGCATCTGGATCGGTCCCCACGAGGCGCCCTACTGTCGAGTGAAGGAGGGGCAGCTCCACGCCCGCTTCTCCGTGGCAGCCTGGCTCCAGCTGGCCCGTTTCGTGGAGGAGGAGCCCGGGAGCGGGCGCCCGGTCCTCGTGGTGGGAGCCCGTCGCCTGGTGCTCCCGAGGCGTGGCTGACAGCGTGTGCCGGGCCCTTCACGGTCGGGCTGGCCCTGGTGACCCCGTTGATCACTTACGTGCCCTGGTCCTCGCTGGCCCGGGGAAAGCTCGTCCATTCCTGGACCGCCCGACTATAATGGCTGTCGAACAGCGGGTCGGGGAGCGGCATGCCGACGGGAGGGCGGTTCCAGCAAGGCGACCGCGTCATCGTCCGTCAGAACGGGACGCGGCTGGGAGGGCGTGTCTCCGGGGTGCTGTCGCCCTGGCGCTTCCGGGTGGTCACCGACCAGAATCGCCGGCTGGAAGTCCCCAGGCGCGATCTCCGCCGAGGTCGGAACAATGTCCTGATCCTGGAGACGCGGCTCGACGCCGCGCTTCATTCTCAGCGCCACTCGGGGACCTTCCTCCGCGAGTTCCTCCAGGCGTACGGCGTCCAGGCCCTCTACGAGCGGGTCCACACCAAGCGCGACCTCGAGCAGTTCCTGGACCAGGCCCGGCGGACGCCGAACATCCCGTACATCCACTTCGTGGCGCACGGGAGCGTCAAGGAGCGGTCGAGTCTCCTGCTGACCTTCGAGCGCGTGAACCTGCACCGGGAGGCTGGCATGTTCAGGGCGCTCGACGGCAAGCTGCTGATCTTCTCTTCGTGCGACATCGGCGCGGATCGGGTCGCCATGGAGCGCATCCTGGAGTTCAGCCGGGCCCGGGCGATCATCGCCTACACCAAGGAGATCGAGGACTCTTACTCCTACCTGGCGGAGTCGCTGCTGTACGGGCTGATCCTCGATTCGCTGCTGTCGCCCGCCGAGATCGTGCGGCGAGTGCGGGCCGCCCTCCGGGAAATCCGCCTGCGCCGCACCACCAGCGCCCGCGAGGTCCGCTCGCCGCTCGTCTGCTTCCAGCGCTGAGAGCGTGTGCAGGAATGGGTCAGCCGACTCCCCCCTCGGGTGGGTGGGGGAGGGCTGGGGAGGTGGGCGGGAGGTCCCGAACCGAGGGCGTGCGACGGAATCGAATCGTCCGGCCCCCCTCCGCCCCGGTGGGTGGGGGAGGGGGCCAAAGGCCGAAGGCCGTGAAGGATCGGGAGGTCCCGAATGATCTAGCCGCGCAGGTGCAGGACGACCAGCTTGAGCTCGGTCATCTCCTCCACCGCGTAGCGCGGGCCCTCCTTGCCGAAGCCGGACTCCTTGAGGCCGCCGTAGGGCATGAGGTCGGCCCGCCACTGGGGCCCCCAGTTGACGTGGAGATTCCCGGACTGCACCTCGCGGGCGAACTTCATGGCGTGCTCCAGGCTCTCGGTGAAGATGGCGGCCGCGAGCCCGTAGCGGCTGTCGTTGGCGAGGGCGATGGCCTGGTCGATGTCATCGAATGGGGTCACGGCCACCGCTGGCCCGAACAGCTCGTCGGACGAGATGCGCATCTCGGGCTTGACGTCGGCCACGACCGTCGGGGCGTAGACGGACCCCTGGCGCTGGCCGCCGGTCACGAGCCGGGCGCCGCTGCCGACCGCTTCCCGGATCCACTCGTCCACGCGGATCGCTTCCTTCTCGCGAATCATCGGCCCCACCTTCACCTTCTCGTCGAGCTGGTTGCCGGAGGTGAGGGCCTCCACCCGGGGCTTGAGCGCGGCCAGGAAGTCGGCGTACACCTGGCCGGCGGCCAGCACCCGCTGGGTCGAGATGCAGACCTGGCCGGCGTTGGCGTAGCCGGTGGCGGCGACCGCCTCGGCGACCCGGTCGAGGTTGGCGTCGGGCATGACGATGAGCGGGGCGTTCGAGCCCAGCTCCATCGTCACCCGCTTGAGGCCGGCCACCTTGCAGATGTGCTCGCCGACGTCACGGCTCCCGGTGAAGGTGATCTTCCGGACCCGGGAGTCCGCGCAGAGCCGGTCACCGATCTCGCCGCCGGATCCGGTGAGGCACTGGATGCCCTCCGCCGGCAGCCCGGCCTCGAGCAGGATCTCGGTCAGCTTGAGGGCCGACAGCGGCGTGTCGCTGGCCGGCTTGACGATCACGGCGTTCCCGCCGGCGATGGCCGGGCCGACCTTGTGACACACGAGGTTCAGGGGGAAGTTGAAGGGGCTGATCGCCACCACGACCCCGCAGGGCACGCGGAGCGTGAAGGCCAGCTTCCCGGCGCCCCCCGGCGCCGCATCCACCGGCACCGTCTCCCCGTGGAGCCGCTTGGCCTCCTCGGCCGAGCCGAGGATCGTCTCGACGGCCCGGTTCGCCTCCAGGCGCCCCTCGGCGAGGATCTTGCCCTCCTCCTGGCTGATGGTGCGGCCGAGCTCCTCCTGGCGGGCGGCGATCAGGTCGGCCGCCTTGCGCAGGATCTTGAAGCGGTCGAGCCCCGAGAGCGTGGCCATGACCTTGGCGCCGCGGACCGCGCTCTCGAGGGCGCGCTCGACGTCGCCGCGGTCGGCGCGAGGCACGGTGTCGATGACGCTCTTGTCATAGGGATTCTCGACGGGAATCGTCTGGGGCTTCTCGATCCACTGGCCGGCGACATACATGCGCATGGGGATTCCTCCTCGGTCGGCGGTGAGTGAGGCCTGCTCGTTCGATTATCGCCCCGCGCGCCGGCCGCGACAAGCCGACCGGCGCGCGGGAGGCCGGACTGCGGGTCGCCGCGCCGGGGGGTGGAGGGGGGCGCTCCGAGACGCGCGGTCGGGTCCGGTCAGTCGCCCGCCCGCGCGCGGCTCCGCCGGACCTCGTCCAGCGCCGCCAGCAGCTCCTGGTGGATCGGGCCGTTGGTCGCGACGACGCCCGCCTCGTCGAGCCGCCAGGGACCCCCGCGGAGGTCGGTGATCCGGCCGCCCGCCTCGAGCACCATGAGGCCACCCGCCGCCATGTCCCAGGGCCCGAGGCGCAGCTCCCAGTACCCGTCGAGGCGCCCGGCCGCGACGTAGCAGAGGTCGAGCACGGCCGAGCCGAGCCGCCGCACCGCGCGCGAGCGCAGCGCGAGCGCCGCGTACTCGGCCAGGTTGGTCGCGGGGGTCGAGCGGATGTCGTAGGGGAAGCCGGTCACCAGCAAGCTCTCGTCGAGGACGGGGGTCGCCGACACCCGCAGCGGCTCGCCGTTGAGCGTGGCGCCCCGGCCGCGCTCGGCGACGAAGCACTCGTCGCGGGTCGGGTCGTAGCCGACCCCGAGCACGACCTCGCCCGCCCGCTCGAGGGCCACCGAGACCGAGAAGATCGGGAGGCCGTGGGCGTAGTTGGTCGTGCCGTCGAGCGGGTCGATGAGCCAGCGGTACTCGGAGCGGCCGGAGCGGGCGCCGCCCTCCTCGCCGAGGATCGCGTGGTCGGGGAAGGCCCCGCGGAGACGCTCGACGATGAGTGCCTCCGAGCGGCGGTCCATCTCGGTGACGAGATTGGTGGGGTGGCCCTTGTAGTCGATCCGGCGGGTGCCGCCCAGCGCCTCGCGGAGGAGCTTGCCGGCGCTGCGGGCAGCGTCGAGGGCGACCGGGAGGAACTCGCTCACACGCGGAGTCTATCACACGGCCCGGCGTCGCTTGACCCTCCCGCGGGAGGATGCTATAGGGCACCAATCACGACCTGACCCACGGCAAGCGGCTCGAGCCGGAGGCGCTCCGGGGTCACGCCGTCCGCCTGGGCGCGCGCCACGGCATTCCCACACCCGCCCTCTTCGTCGTGTACGCCGCGTTGAGACCGGCGGCGCTCGCCGCCCAGCCCGACTGACGGGCGGCCGCGCGAGGCCGCTGGTATAATTCTGCGGGTGTCGATCCGCATTCTGAGCCGCTACCTCGGGCGTTATCGAGCCCGCTATCTGGCCGGCATCGCGCTCCTCCTCGCGACGAATCTCGGCGCGCTCGCCATCCCGTGGGTCATCAAGCTGACATCGATGGCGATTGGCTCGGCGATTGGCTCGGCCGGGGCATCCGAGGCCTCCCGGGCGTCGGCCGGGGCGGCCGTCGCCTGGGGCGCACTGGCCATCGTGGCTCTCGCCGTCGTCCAGGGACTCGTGCGTTCGGCCTCCCGGTTCGCCCTGCTCGGCGCCGGCCAGCGCGTCGAGGCCGACATCCGGGACGCGCTCTTCGCGCGCCTGGTCCGGCTCCCGCCGGCGTTCTACCAGGGACGGCGGACCGGTGACCTCATGTCGCGGGCCACCAACGACCTGCAGGCCGTCCTCCAGCTCATCGGCTTCGGCCTCCTGTCGCTCGTGAACACCACGATGATCTTCCTCGGGACCTTCGCGGCCATGCTGCGCATCGACCCCTGGCTCACGGCCGCGGCACTGGCGCCTTCACCGCTCCTGATCCTCCTGGCACGGCGCGGGACGGCCCGGGTCCACGTCGAGTCGCTCGCCGTCCAGGAGCAGCTCGGCCGCCTCTCGGACAGGGTCCAGGAGAACCTGACCGGCATGGCCGTCGTCCGCGCCTACACGATGGAGGGCGCCGAGGTCGAGGGCTTCCGCCGGCTCAACGACGAGCAGCTCGCGCGGACCCTCCGGCTGGCCCGGAGCCAGGCCATTTTCGCGCCCCTCATGGGGGCGATCGCCGGCATCGGCGGCCTGATGGTGCTCTGGCTGGGCGGCAAGGCCGTGGTCGAGGGGCGCATCACCCTCGGGGACTTCGTGGCGTTCTCGAGCTACCTCGCGTACCTCGCCTGGCCGCTCCTCGCGCTCGGGTGGGTCCTGGCGATTGTCCGGCGGGGGCTGACCGCCCTCGACCGGATCGTCGAGGTCCTCACCGCGCCGGTCGGCCCGGTGGCGGAGACGAGCGCGCCGGCGCCCGCGCTCCACGGCGAGATCGAGTTGCGCGGCCTCACCTTCGACTACGGCGAGGGCCGGTCCCCGGCGCTCCAGGACGTCTCGCTGCGGATCCCGGCCGGGGGGTGCGTGGCCGTGATCGGGCCGACCGGCGCCGGCAAGTCCACGCTTGGGCTGCTGTTACCACGGCTCTGGGAGCCCCCGCCGGCGACCGTGTTCGTCGATGGACGCGACGTCCGGACCATCCCGCTGGGGGAGCTGCGCTGGGCCATCGGCTACGTCCCGCAGGAGACATTCCTGTTCTCGCGCTCGCTCGCGGAGAACGTGACGCTGGGGGACCCCGCCGCGGACGCCGGCCGGATCGAGCGGGCCGGTCGGGCCGCCGACCTGGTGGGCGACGTCGCGCGGTTGCCGGAGGGCTGGGCCACCGTCGTCGGCGAGCGCGGCCTCACGCTGTCGGGCGGCCAGCGGCAGCGGGTGGCGCTGGCCCGGGCCCTGCTCACCGATCCCCGCATCCTGATCCTCGATGACGCCTTCGCCTCGGTCGATGCGGAGACCGAGGCCGCCATCCTCGGGCACCTGCGGGAGGCCACGCAGGGGCGGACCACCCTGCTCATCACGCACCGGCTCCGCGCCGCCCGGCTCGCCGACCGCGTGATCGTGCTCGACGGGGGACGGGTCGTGGAGGAGGGGACGCACGCCGAGCTACTGGCGCGCGGCGGCCTCTATGCTCGGCTGTGGCAGCGGCAGCAGCTGGAGCGGACCCTGGAAGTCGCCCCGTGAGCCGTCACCCGGTGGCGCTCGACGACGAGGTGCTGGGGAGGGCCTACGACCGGCGGCTCATGCGCCGGCTCGGCGAGTTCGTCCGTCCCTACCGGCGTCCGCTGGCGGCCTCGGCGCTCCTCTTCCCGGTGGCGGCCGCCGTGGACCTCGTGCAGCCCTACCTGGTGAAGGTGGCCATCGACGATCACATAGTCAAGGGCGACTGGCCGGGGCTGACGCGGATCGCCGGGCTCTTCGTCCTCACGCTGGCGGCCCAGTACCTCCTACGGTACGCGATGGGCTACCTGATGGCCTGGGCCGGGCAGCGCGTGATCCACGACCTCCGCCAGGCGCTGTTCGATCACGTCCAGCGCCTGCCGGCCCGGTTCTTCGACCGGACGCCGGTCGGTCGTCTGATGACCCGCATCCTGAACGACGTCGAGGCGATCGGGGAGCTGTTCACCTCTGGCGTGGTCGCCATCCTCGGTGACGTCCTCACGCTCGGCGGCGTGGTCCTGGTGATGCTGGCGCTCGACTGGCGCCTGGCCCTGGTCGCCTTCGCGGCGGTGCCGGTGCTGTTCGCGGTGGCCGCCTTCTTCCGCACGCGCGCCCGCGACGCGTACCGGGAGGTCCGCAACCGGATCGCGCGGGTGAACACCTACCTGCAGGAGAGCCTGATCGGGATGACCGTGGTCCAGCTCTTCGGCCGCGAGCGAGCGGCGACCGGCGAGTTCGGAGCGCTGAACGAGGCCTACCGGCAGGCGGTGTTTCGCCGCATGGGCTACGACGCCGTGCTGTACGCCGCGGTGGAGGTCATCGGCTCGGTCACCATCGCCGCGCTGATCTGGTGGGGCGGCGGCCAGATCCTGGCCGGGGCCCTCACCTTCGGCGTCCTCGTCGCCTTCATGGAGTACACGCACCGGTTCTTCCTGCCCATCCGCGACGTCTCCGCCAAGTACACGGTCATGCAGTCGGCGATGGTGGCGGCCGAGCGTATCTTCGGCCTGCTCGACACCCCGGTCGAGATCCGCACCCCCACGGAGGCGTACCGCCCGGGGCGTTCCACCGGCGACGGCGCGACGCGGCGGCCTCCGGCCATCGAGTTCCGCGACGTCTGGTTCGCCTACGACGCCCGGATGGCAGCGGGCGCCCCCCCCCTCACGGAGACCGGGGGGGTCCAGGGGGGGGACCACCGGAAGGGCGGGACGGACGCCCAAAGGCCGGAGGCCGTCGAACAGCCGGAGGCCGAGCGCGTCCCGGCGAGCCGCCAGTTGGGACTCCCCCTTCTGCAGGAAGACGGCTGGGCCTTGCGCGGTCTCTCGCTGCGGATCGAGCACGGTGAGCGGGTGGCGCTGGTCGGGCCGACCGGGGCCGGCAAGAGCACGCTGGCCCGGCTGCTGACCCGCACCTACGAGGTTCAGCGTGGGGCGGTCCTGGTCGAAGGCGTGGACGTCCGCGAGTGGGACCTCGAGGCCTTGCGCCGTCACGTCGGCCTGGTGCTCCAGGACGTCGTCGTGTTCACCGGGACCATCGAGGAGAACCTGACGCTCGGCCGAGCCGGTGTGACACGGACCGAGGTCGAGGACGCCGCGCGCCGCGCGCACATCGACGCCTTCGTGCGCACGCTGCCGGCGCAGTACGCCGAGCCGATCCGCGAGCGGGGAGCGAACCTCTCGCATGGCCAGCGTCAGCTCCTGGCCGTCGCCCGGGCCCTGGTATATAATCCCCCCGTTCTGGTGCTGGACGAGGCGACGTCCAGCGTCGACCCCGAGACCGAGCGCGTCTTGCAGGACGCCCTGGATCGGCTCCTCGCGGGTCGCACGAGCCTGATCATCGCCCACCGATTCACCACCATCCAGCGGGCTGATCGCATCCTCGTCCTGCACCGGGGCCGGCTGAAGGAAGATGGGACGCACGAGCGCCTCTTGAAGAAGGGCGGCCTGTACGCGACACTCTACGAGCTCTCGTTCGGTCCCGTCGCGGGCGCCGCGGGATCGATCCGCTAGACCGGGCAGCTTCGACGAAGCCGTGTACGCGCTCGTCCGACGAATTCCGGCTGGTCGCGTGGTGACGTACGGCCAAGTGGCGGCGCTGGTCGGCGTGCCCCGCGCCGCGCGGGCGGTGGGGGGCGCGATGCGCCGGTGCCCGCCCGGCGTGCCCTGGCACCGGGTGGTCAATGGCCGCGGGGCCGTCAGTCGTCGCGCGAACCCGAGCAGCATGCTGACCCAACGCCTCCTGCTCGGGCGGGAGGGCGTGCGGTTCGTCCGCGGCCACGTCGACCTCCGGCGCTACCGCTGGTCCACAGGGCCGGCGCGCCCCCGCGTGGACATCGCGGCGCTGCCCACGGCATGAGGCGCCCACTGTGGTCGCTGCCGAGAAAGGGTCCGGCTGGAGCCGAGCCGGGGCAGCGACGCGCTGACAGGGGCCGGCCCCCCTCCCCCCGGTGGATGCCGGCGGGGCGGGACTCACGGCCGGCCGGAGGCCGGCTGAGTCCCGGCGATCCGAACGAGAGGGGTCGGGTGTGGGGGCGGTCCCGATGAGCCAGTTGCCGGCCATCGCCCGGGTCCAGGCGGCGCTCCGCGCCCACGGGGTCGCGCGGGACGTGATCGAGCTGGCCGAGAGCACTCGGACCGCGGCGGAAGCCGCCGCCGCCTGCGGCGTCACCGTCGGGCAGATCGTGAAGTCGCTGGTCTTCGTGGCCGACGAGCAGCCGATCCTCGTCCTGGCCTCGGGCGCGAACCAGGTGGACGAGCGGCGACTCGAGGCGCTCACCGGCAAGCCGGTCCGCCGGGCGGACGCCGCCACCGTGCGGTCCGCCACCGGATACGCGATCGGCGGGGTGCCGCCGGTCGGTCACGCCCTGGCCCTGCCGGTCTTCATCGACCGGGACCTGACCCGTCACGCGGAGCTGATCGCGGCGGCCGGCACGCCGCGGGCGGTCTTCCGTCTGACGCCCGAGGAGCTGTGTCGGATGACCGGGGGTGCGGTGGAGGACCTCAAGCGGTGAGAGCCTGCGAAGCAATGCGTCCTCCGACTCCCCCCCTCCCCCCGGTGGGTGGGGGAGGGGGCAAGGCTGAAGGCCGTGAAGGACCGGGTGGGCGGGAGGTCCCAAATTGAGGCGCGTATGCGCGTGATGCCGCTGGCCGCCGACTCGCTCGGCGTCCGCTCGATGGCCACCTACGTGGAGGCCGGCGAGCTGCGGCTGCTCCTCGATCCGGGCGCCACCCTCAGCCCCAATCGCTACGGGTTGCCGCCGACACCCGAGGAGGAGGAGGCGCTCGAGCGCGGGCTGGCCCGGATCGGCGCCTACGCGCGGCGCGCGACGCTGATCACCGTCAGTCACTACCACGCCGACCACTACCAGCCTGGGGTCGAGCTGTATGCCGGCCGCCGGATCTGGGCCAAGGACCCGCGCCGGATGATGGACGAGCACCAGGCCGGCCGGGGCCAGGCGTTCTGGCGCGACCTGGCTGCCCATGGCCCCGAATCGGCCGAGGGCCGGGTCGCCGAGGTGGGCGGCGTGAAGATCAGGGTGTCCCCGCCACTCGCCCACGGGCTGGAAGGCTCGGGGTTCGGCTTCGTGGTGGCGGTCACCGTGGACGACGGTATGCGGTTCGTCCACGCCGCCGACGTGCAGGGGCCGGCCTCCGCGGTCGCGACCGCCTACCTCCTCCGGGAGCGCCCGGACCTGCTCTACCTGTCCGGACCGCCGACGTACCTGGAGGCCCACTTGGGCAAGGCCGTGATCCGCCAGTCACTGGAGAACCTGCTCCGGATCGTGCGGGAGACCGGCTGTCGCGTCATCGTGGATCACCACGCCGTGCGCGATCGGCGCTACCGCGAGCGCCTCGGCCCGGCGTTCGAGACCGGCCGGGTGATGACGGTGGCCGAGTATCTGGGCCACCGCGACGAGTGTCTGGAGGCGTATCGGCCCGAGGGCTGGGCGCGCCACCCGCGCGGCGCGGCCGCGGGGCCGGGGTCTGGTCCCGGCTCGCCCCGGCCCCCCCATCGCCGTCTGGCGCCTTGAAGCGCCGGCTCATGACGAGGGTCGCAATGGGCAATTCCGAAAGGAGGACGACATGGCCGAGTCGATGCCGAGCGTCGGTGACCCCGCGCCGGAATTCAAGCTCCAGGGGATCGCGGGCAAGGAGTGGAGCCTGGCCGACCAGAAGGGGAAGCGGAACGCCGTCATCCTCTTCTACGTGCTCGACTGGACGCCGGGCTGAACGAAGGAGATGCCGGCCTTCCAGGCCCGCCTGGCGGACTTCGAGGCCGCGAATACCCAGGTCGTGGGTATATCGACCGATTCCATCTACAGTCACGAAGCGTGGGCGAAGTCGCTGGGCGGCATCACCTACCCACTCCTGGCCGACATCCACCGGGACGTGGTCAAGCGGTACGGGGTCCACTGGCCCGAGCTGAACGCCTGCTACCGGGCCGCGTTCGTGGTCGACAGGCAGGGAGTGGTCCGGTTCGTCGAGCGGTACGGGCGGGGGGAGCTGCCCGATCCCGAAAACCTCCTCCGCGAGGTCAAGAAGCTCCCGTGAGGACCGGGTGAGGGACAACCTCGGTGCCCACATGTCGATCGCCGGGGGGCTCCCGAACGCGCTCCGGCGGGGCCGCGAGGTGGGCTGCTCGGTCGTCCAGATCTTCCTCAAGAACCAGATGCAGTGGGCCGGCCGGCCGCTCCTCGCCGATGAGGTGGCGGAGTTCCGGCGCGAGCAGGCGGCGACCGGGATCCGCACGGTGTTTGCCCACGCCACTTACCTCATCAACCTGGCGGCGCCGGACGAGGCGGAGTGGCTCCGGGCGATCGGCGCGTTCCACGACGAGCTGGAGCGGGCCGAGCGCCTCGGCCTCCCGTTCGTGGTGATCCATCCGGGCTCACACCGGGGGGCCGGGCGGGAGGCGGGAGTGACCCGGGTCGCGCGCGCGCTCGACGACCTCCACGCGCGCACCGCCGGCTACCGCGTGCGGGTCGCGCTCGAGAACACGGCAGGGGCGGGGAACCTGCTCGGGGCCCGCGCCGAGGAGCTGGGCGCGATCCTGGACGCCGTCCGGGCGCCGGAGCGGGTCGCCGTCTGCCTGGACACTTGCCACCTCTTCGCCGCCGGCTACGACATCCGGACCCCCGCCGGACTCGCCACCACGCTGGAGCACTACCGCGCTGCGGCCGGTCTTGAGCGGATCGTGGCCTTCCACCTGAACGACGCCCGAGCCGGCCTCGGCTCCGGGCTCGACCGCCACCAGCACATCGGCCGGGGTCAGATCGGTCCGGGGGCGTTCCGCGCCCTCCTCCGCCATCCCCGGCTCCGCCGGGTGCCCATGGTGCTCGAGACCCCGAAGGAGGACCGCTGGGACCAGCGGAACCTCGCCACGCTGCGCCGCCTCCGCGCGGCCCCGGCGGCAACCCGGGTCCGTCGCTGACGGCGAGTCGGGGAATCGGGTCCTCCGGCTCCCCCCTCCCCGCGCCAGAGGCCGCGGTGGCGGCGCGGATCCTCAATTTCGGACGGTCACGCGTCGCGGCGCGGGGCGAGTACGCCAACGTCGCGAGCGCCGTCGGCGTCGCCCAGTACGTGGCGATCGCCGCCGAGGTTGCGGGGACGCTGGGGCGCGGCCGCGTCCTCGACTGGGGCGCCGGCTGGGGCCAGACGAGCCTCCTGCTCCGTGCCCACGGCCTCGACGTCGTCGCCTACGACGTCGAGGACAAGGGGACGGCGGTGGGCCTCCTGGCCGGGAGCGGCGTGGCGTACGTCGTCACGCCCGGGCCGGAGCTGCCGTTTCCGGCCGGCGCCTTCGACGCCGTGCTCAACTGCGGCGTGCTCGAGCACGTGGAGGACGAGCGAGTGGCGCTCGCCGAGCTCGTCCGCGTTCTCCGCCCGGGCGGGTGGCTCTTCACGTATCATCTGCCGAATCGCCTCGCCTGGGCCGAGTGGCTGGGGCGGCGCCTGGGACGGTTCCACCACGACCGCACCTACACGCGGCACGAGGCCGTCCGCCTCTTCGAGACCGGCGGCCTCCGCGTGGTGTCGTGCCGGCCGTTCCACTGGCTGCCGCGCAACGTCTGGGGGCGCTCGGCGCCGCTGGCCGCGCTGGCCCCGGTCGTCGCCGTGGGCTTCGAGCTGCTCGACCGCGGGCTGCTGCGCGTCCCCGGCGTGCGCCATCTGGCGACGGCCTGGGCCCTGGTCGCGCGTCGTGACGCGACGCCGGGCGGGATCTCGGATGCCGACGCCCCGCAGCCCTGACGGCGGGCAGGTGGGTGGGCCAGTCACGCGACGCGCCCACGGCGCCCGCCCTTCGCCCGGGGCCGGGCGCTCGGTCCGAGCGGTCCGAGTATGGCGATCGGTCTCCGGCAATCGCCGATCGGGCTAGCTGCCGCGGAAGCGGTCGGTCCAGCGGCGCGTGGCCTCCAGGTATCGGACGCCGTGCTCGTGGCTGGGCTCGATCTCGCTCCCTTCGTGCCACTCGTTCCAGCTCGCGACGAGGACCCACGCGGGCTCGACGGCGAGCGCGGCCTCCCACGTGGCGTCGTAGGTCGCGCCGTCGCGACGCGGGACCAGCGTTCCGGGCTGCCGGATGGTCCGGTCGTCGAAGCCGGGAGCCACGGCGGCGATGAACGGGAGGCCGGCCGCCCGGGCGGCGGCCGCCCGCTCCTGGTAGTCGCGGCCGAGATCGCGCCCGGCGGCCAGAACGGTGACCGGCGTGTAGACGTGGAGAGCGTCGGTGCGCTCGATCCAGCCCGGGCGCGAGGCATCGCCGATCAGGAACACGCGGCGGCCACCGGCGTGGAGGCGCCGGAGCACGTACTCCCAGACGGGTGGACGGACGCGGTGGGCCGCGTAGACGAACACCACCGGCAGCTCGCCGGCGCGCAGGAACGCCGGGTCGGCGCCGTGCCGGTCGAGGAGCGCCTCGAGGTCGGCCGCTACCTCGGCCCCCCCGCGCACCCACAGCTCGCCGGCCTCGTAATACGGCGCCAGCCGGATCCCGCTCCCGCGGGCCGCGGCGAGCAGCGCGCCGAACGCCGAGGCCTCCTCGCTCTCGCGGCCCCACCACGACACGACGAAGCCGTCGAGCCCGGCGGCCCGGGCGGCCTCGATCTGGGTCCGGATGAGCCCGGGATCCCGGCTGTCGTAGGGGCCCCCGAGGGGGTAGTGGGCCGCGCCGAGGTCGAGGCGGCCGGGCGCCGCCTCGTGGCGGGGGTCGTGAAAGCCGAGGACCCGCGCCTCTGGCAAGGCCAGCCGCGGGTGATTCCAGTGGCGCCACCGGCCGGTCGGTCCCTGGGGCGTCCCGTACCAGGGATAGTGAACGGCGAGGACCAGGCGCGGCAGGCCGGCGGCGACGGCGCGCGGGCGCGCGGCCGTCCACAGCGCCGGGCGCAGCCAGAGCGGCCGATCCCGCTCGACCCGCCAGAGGCCCCAGCCGAGCAGGGCGGGAAGGAGCCCGAAGAGAACGAGTGCCGGCTTCAGTTGGGGACCTCCCGCCCACCCGGTCCTTCGACGGCCTTCGGCCTCTGGCTGGGGGAGGGGGGTGCCGGAGGGAGACACTGCCTCACGCGCTCTCCTAGCGCGAGGTAACGACGCCGACCCGGTGACACGAGGCCCGCACCGGGCAGCGCGAGCAAAGCGGAGACAGGGGCCGGCAAACGTTCTGGCCGTGAGTGACCAGGAGGTCGTTGAACTCGATCCAGTACCGGGCGGGCAGCTTGGCCCGCAGCGCCATCTCGGTCTGCTCCGGCGTGCGGGTGCGGACGAAGCCAAGGCGGTTCGAGATCCGGTGGACGTGGGTGTCAACGCAGATCCCGGGCTTCCCGAACCCCACCGTGACGACGAGGTTGGCGGTCTTCCGGCCGACGCCCTTGAGGGTGAGGAGGGCCTCGATGTCGTCCGGCACCCGTCCGGCGAAGCGGGCCAGGAGATCCCGGCAGATGCCGAGGATGGCGCGGGCCTTGGTCCGGTAGAAGCCGACCGGGTAGATCGCCCGCTCGATGGTCCGGGCGTCGAGACCCAGCATGGCCCGCGGCGTGTCGGCCAGTGCGAAGAGCCGCTCGGACGCCGGGCCGGTCGTCGTGTCCTGCGTGCGGAGCGAGAGCAGGCAGGCCACGAGGACGCGGAACGGATCTCGCTCGGCGGCCGCGATCTCGGAGACGACCGTGGGCCGCCACGCGCGGACGTGACGGCGGAGCGTCCGAACCACCGGGCCGATCCCCTCCGCCGTCATCGGGGCGCGTAGGGCCGCGCGGAGCCAGCGGGGCGGGGCGGGCCGTCGCGCGATGGCTACCCTAGACCTCGTGAGGCTTCAGAGCCATCGCGGACGAATCGCGCTCGTGGGGCAGGGCCGAGGAGCGAGCAGCGCCCACAGGCCGAAGGCCGTCCGAAAGACGCAGGGAGTCGCCCACCGCAGGCGTATGCCGCATACGCCGAGGATGGGCGACGACCCCAAAGGCCGAAGGCCGTCCGACGGACGACGCGATGCGAAGCTCATCGGCCCTGCCCTAGCTCTTGTTGCGAATCTCGGAGAGTAGCCGCCCCGCGAGCGGTCGGTGGCGCACCGTCCAGCTCGCCACGTAGGTGGGCTGCCGCTCGTCGATCACCTGCTGCAGCTCCCGGCGCGCCTCGGCGTACCGGCCCTGCTCGATGAGGACGCGCCCAAGCTCGATCCGCGCCCGGGTGAAGTGGGGGTCGAGGGCGAGCGCCTTCCGCTGGTAGCTCTCGGCTCTCGCCACGTCCCCGCCCATGAGCCCCGGGTCTCCAAGTAGAACGTGCCGGCCAGCGCCAGGCCGCCCACGTTGTTGGGGTCGAGCCGGAGCACGGTGTCGATCTCCTCGCGGAGGGTGGAGACGAGGAAGGCCGCGCGGAGCTTCCCCTTGGTGATCGCCCAGCGGCCGAGGTTGGCCGCGTACCAGAGGTGGGCCTCGGGGTTCCCCGGCGCCAGCCCGATCGCGCGTTTGGCGATGTCGCGCCCGCGCTCGTAGCCCGCGAGCTTCTCATCCGGTGTCCGCGCGCGAAGGTCCGCCCACTCGAGGTGGACCCACGCCAGGAGGAGCAGAGCCTCGAGGGACGGCTCCCGGCTCAGCGCGCTCTCGAGGATCTCTCGGGCCCGATCGATCCGGCTCAGGTCCTCGTGGAAGGTCTGGAAGAGCGTCCAGGCCTCGGCGACCGGGCCCGTCGCCGCCACCGCGCCGGGGGTCGCGACCGGAGCCAGGAGGAGTACGCCCATCAGCGCGACGACCGCCGGACCCCGGCGACGGCGGGCGACGACTTCCATCCGGACGATGCTACCAGCGCCGCCGCGCCTTGACAACTTCGGGGCGGCCTCGCCATGATGGCGTCATGTCGGGCTTCCTCCACGCGCTCGCAGCGGCCCTGCTGGGCGCCGGCCTCGGCGTCCAGGTGTTCCTCTCCTTCCAGGTCGCGCCGTCCACGTTCCGGCTCCTCGACCGGCCCCAGGCGGTGCGGCTCATGGAGGGTCTGTTCCCGGGCTACTACCTGTTCGGCATCATGACCACGACCGCGGCCCTCGGACTGATCCTCTGTCTCGCCCTCGCCGCCCCGCGGGCGCCGCTCCGGTGGGGCGCGCTCGTCCTGGTGACCGTGGTGCTCGCCGGCACGCTCTACGCCGGCCAGATCCTCCTGCCGGAGGCGCATGCCGCCCGGCTTCGCGCCCAGGCCGCGCCGGCGGGGGACGTGGCGCCCCTCGAGTTCAGCCGCCTCCATCGCCGGTCGGTGGCGGTCAACATCGCGCTGTTCGGCGTCGGCCTCCTGGCGCTGGTGCTGCACGCCGCGGCGCGCCCCCGGCCATGAGCGAGCCGTCCCAACGTCCGCTCGAGTGCCTGGAACTGGACCACATCGTCCTCCGGGTCCGCGATCAGGCCGCCTCGCAGCGCTTCTACACCGAGGTGCTCGGCCTGACGGTCAACCACGTCAACGAGCCCATCAAGTTGATCCACCTCCGCTGCGGCCGCCACATGATCGATCTCCTGCCGCTCGGCCCCGGCGAGCCGCCGCCGCCCACGGTACGGATGGACCACGTCTGCCTGGCGGTCCGGTGCGACGACCTGGCGGCGGCGGCGAGCTACCTCCGGTCTCATGGGGTCGAACTGGAGGGGGATGTCGTCTCCCGGCGGGGCGCCTTCGGCCAGGGCCCGTCGCTCTACATCCGCGACCCCGACGGCTACCGGATCGAGCTCAAGCCCCTGGGGCAGAGCGCTGAGGGCATGTGAAGGAAAGTCCTCCGACTCCCCCTCCCCCCGGTGGGTGGGGGAGGGGGTTGGGGGGGGGCGGGAGGTCCCGAGAGGTCCCGAAAACCGCTACTCGTACCGGAGGGCGTCGATCGGGTCGAGGCGGGACGCCTTCCGGGCGGGGTAGAAGCCGAAGAAGATCCCCACCGCTCCCGAGAAGACGAAGGCCAGCCCGATCGCCTCGGGCTGGACGTCAGTCGTCCAGCCGGCGAACGAGGCGATGGCCTGGGAGCCCCCGAGGCCGCAGGCGATCCCGACCACGCCGCCGGCGATCGCGAGGGTCACCGCCTCGATCAGGAACTGGGCGAGGATGTCGCGGCTGCGGGCCCCGACGGCCATGCGGAGCCCGATCTCGCGCGTCCGCTCGGTCACCGAGACCAGCATGATGTTCATGATGCCGATCCCGCCCACCAGGAGCGAGACCGAGGCGATGGCCGCCAGCAGCATCGTCATCACGCGGGCCGCCTCCTCCTGGGCGGCGAACAGCTCGGCCAGCACGCGGATCTGGAAGTCGTCGTCCTGGCCGGGCTGGAGGCGGTGTCGCTGGCGCAGGAGGTCGCGGATCTGGTCCTCCGTCTCGCCCATCAGGTCGGCTTCCTTGACCCGGACGTTGACGGCCTGGACCGAGCGCGGGTTGGACTGGGTCACCCGGCCGAGCACCTTCTTCTTCGCGGTGGAGATCGGGATCAGGATCACGTCGTCCTGGTCCTGGCCGAAGGAGGACTGCCCCTTCGCCTCCAGCACGCCGACGACGGTGAAGGGGACCTTCTTGATCCGGATCGTCTGGCCGATCGGGTCGGTGTCGCCGAAGAGGCTGGTCCACACCGTCTCGCCGAGGACGGCGACCTTGGCCGCCGCGTCCACGTCTTCAGGCCCGAACATCTTGCCGTTCCCCACGCCCCACTCGCGGGCGATCAGGTAATCGGGGGTCACTCCCTGGATCACCGTCGACCAGTTGGTGTTGCCGAACACCGTCTGGGCGGCCCCGCGGACCGAGGGCGCCGCCACCTCCACCGGGGGCACCTCGACGGCGATGGCCCGGGCGTCTTCCTCGGTCAGCGTGAGCTGGGTCCCGAGCCCCCACCGGATGCCTCCGGAGGTGCTGGCCCCCGACATGACCACGATGGCGTTCGAGCCGAGCGAGCGGATCTGCTCGGAGATGCGCCGCTGGGCGCCGGCGCCGACCGACACCATGGCGATGACGGCACCGACCCCGATGATGATCCCAAGCATCGTCAGCGCCGTCCGCAGGAGATGCGCCCGAAGCGCGCCGAGAGCCATGCGGACGCTCGCCCCGATCATCTTCACGCCGTCACCTCCTCGGCCGGGAGGCCCGCCAGCATGTCGTCGGCAACCAGCCGCTCCTGGACCGCGGTGTCAGCCCGCAGCCGCCCATCCCGGAAGGTCACGACCCGGCTCGCGTAGCGCGCGATGTCGTCCTCGTGGGTCACCAGGACGACCGTGATGTGCGCCTGGTTCAGCCGCTGGAGGATGGCCATGATCTCGATGCTGGTCCGCGTGTCCAGGTTGCCCGTCGGCTCGTCGGCCAGCACCAGGCGCGGCTCGTTGACGAGGGCGCGGGCGATGGCGACGCGCTGCTGCTGGCCGCCCGAGAGCTGGTTCGGGCGGTGGCCGGCCCGGTCCCCGAGGCCGACGTCCTTGAGACGGGCCAGCGCGCGGGGGCGGCGGTCCCGGGCGGTCGCGCCATCGTAGAGGAGCGGCAGCTCGACGTTCTCGACCGCGCTCATGCGGGGGAGGAGGTTGAACGTCTGGAACACGAAGCCGATCTTCTTGTTGCGGATCGCCGCCAGCGCGTCGCGCGAGAGCCGGGAGACGTCCTCGCCGTCGAGCGCGTACGTCCCCGCGGTCGGCGTGTCGAGGCAGCCGATCAGGTTCATGAAGGTCGATTTGCCGGAGCCGGACGGCCCCATGATCGCCACGAACTCGCCCGGCACGATGTCGAGGCTCACGCCCCGGAGGGCGTGCACGGCATGATCCCCCAGCCGATACGTCTTCGCCAGATCCCGAACAGAGATCAGCGGTACCCGGGCGTCCACAGGGCTAGGTTCCTCGAAGCGCCAGAGACATGGCAGATGAGGAAAGCTCCCGGGGGCGGAGCCGAGGAGCGAGCAGCGCCCACAGGCCGAAGGCCGTCCGAAGGACGCAGGGAGTCGCCGACCGCAGGCGTACTCCTCGTACGCCGAGGATCGGCGACGACCCCAAAGGCCGAAGGCCGTCCGAACGACGACCATAGGTCGGGACGGACGCGAGGCCGTAGGCCGAGCGCGTCACGACCGAGATCGACATTGCGACGCTCATCGGCCCCGCCCCCTAGAGCCGGAGGCGGGGAGCCTGGCCGCCCGTACTCCGCTGAGTGGCGCCAGTCTGCCCGGTGAGGACCTCCTGGCCCGGCTGGAGGTCGCCCTGGAGCAGCTCCGAGTAGGAGCCGTCCGAGGCGCCGGTGACGATGGCCACGGCCTTGGGCTTCCCGTCGGGCCCCAGGACGAAGACCCGCCCTGGGCTTCCGCTGGCGCCAGCCGCGCCGGCGCTGCCCTCCTGGGCCGCGGCCAGCGCGTCGTACTTCCTCTGCTGCTCGGGGGTCAGGATGGCCCGGATCTTCTCCCGGGTCTCGGCGCGAATCCGCTTCCGCTGCGCCTCGCGCGCGCGCTCGTCCAGGTCCTGGCCGCGCATCGCCCCGAAGGCCTGGCGGGACTCTCCCAGGATGGCGTCGAGGCGCCCCTGCTGCTCGGTGGTCAGTGCCAGCTCTTTCGTCAGCGTCTCGCGCAGCTGACCGGCGGCGCCGGGGCCACCCGCGCCACTGGCCCCACCGCCCACCGCCCGTCCGCCGCGCGCCTCGCCAGACGCCCCACCGGCGGCTCGTCCACCCTCGGCGGGAGCCGGTGAGGGGCCGGCCGCCGGGCCGGCGCTCTCGCCCGACGGCCGGTAGCGGAGCGCCGCGTTCGGGACCCGGACCACGTCGTCCTTCCGGTCGATCTGGATGCGGACGTTGGCCGTCATGCCCGGCATCAGCTTCCGCTCCGGGTTCGCCACCGCGATGACGGTCGTGTAGGTGACCACGTTCTGGACGACCTGGGGCGCCTTGCGGATCTGGACGATCTCCCCGCGGAAGCTCTGGCCGGGGAACGCGTCCACGCTGAAGCTGGCCGGCATGCGCTCCCGCAGGCGTCCGACGTCGGCCTCGTCCACCGCCGTCTCCACCTGCATGCGGGTGAGGTCCTCGGCGATGGTGAAGAGCGTCGGGGCCTGGAGGCTCGCCGCCACGGTCTGGCCGACGTCGATGGCGCGGGAGACGACGACGCCGTTGACCGGGGCGCGGATCTCGGTGTGCTCGAGGTCCACGGCCGCCTGCTTCAGGACCGCCTGCTTCTGCTGGACCATGGCTTCCGCCGACTTGAGCTGGGCGTGGGCGACGCCCAGGCCCGCCTGGGCGGAGGCGGCCTGGGCCTCGGCGGCCTTGACCTGCGACTCCGTGGCGACTTGCTGGGCCTCGGACGAGCGCAGCGCCGCCTCCGCCGCGCTCTGCTGCGAGCGGGACGCCTCGAGCTGGGCCTGGGCGGTCTCGAAGGTCGTCTGGGCCAGGTCCTTGTCGCTCTGGGAGATCAGCTCCTGGCGCAGGAGGTCCACCCGGCGATCCAGCTCGCGGCGGGCGTTGGCCAGGGTGGCGCTGTCCCGGGCGACGTTGGCCCGGGCGGTCGCGATGGCCGCCCGGGCGTTCTCGACATCGGCGCGCATCCGGCTGACGTTGGCGTGGGCGGTCACGATGCTGGCCCGGCTGTTCTCGAGATCGGCCCGGACCTTCTCGACGTTGGCGCGCTGGTTCAGCACCGCCGCCTGGGCGCCCTCCAGGTCGGCGCGGGCGGCGTTCACCTTGGCCTGGAAGGTCTCGGGGTCGAGCCGGGCGATGAGCTGGCCCTTCTTGACCGTCGAGTTGAAGTCGACCATCAGGTCCTTGATCTGGCCCGAGACCTGGCTGCCGACCAGCACGGTGGTGACGGCGTTGAGGTTGCCGGTGGCGGAGACGGAGGCGACGACGGTGCCCCGGTCCACCCGGCCGGTCCGGTACTTCGTCGCCTGGCCGCGGTTCGCGCTGAGCACGTAGCCGGCGAACGCCAGGCCCGCCACCACCAGCGCCAGCAGCACGAGGAGGCCGACCCGCTTCATCGCTGGCTCGCCCCCGGTTTCAGCGCGCGGTCCCGGCCACGGGCTGGATGCGGCTGCGGTCGGGTCCTGGAAGTGCTGGGCATGTCACTCAATTGTCTCACCTACAAGGGGTTCGACGGATGGACCCGCCCCGGCATTTCCCGGCCCGGCGCTCAGGGCCGACCCACGGCCCGATCCAGCGCCGCCAGCGCCAGCTTGTGGTCCGTCAGCGCCCGGACCTGGTCGGCCTCGGCGTTCGTCAGGTCGAACTGAGCGGTGGTCAGGTCCAGGATGGTCCCGACCCCCGCGTCGTAGCGGCCCTGGGCCAGCCGCAGGTTCTCCCGCGCCGACTCCACCGCCTTGCCGGTGGCGACGAACCGCTCGGCGGCCTCGACCACCAAGATGATCGTCTGCTCGACCTCGAGGCGCACCTGCAGCTCGAACGAGTCGTAGTTCGCCTGGGAGGCGTCCAGGTTGGCCTCGGTCTCCTTGACCCGGCTCTGCGTGAAGAAGCCCTGGAAGAGATTCCAGGACAGCGTCCCGGCGATCGCCCAGGTGTCCTGGCTGCTGCTGTAGAGGTTCAGCTCCGGATCCGACGAGAAGCCCCCGACGGACCCGGTGGCGACCAGATCAGGGAGGTAGCCGGCGCGGGCCCCGGAGAGCTGGGCCCGGGCGGCGTCGATCCGGGCCCTGGCCTGCGACAGCTCGGGCCGGTTGTTCAGCGCCTCCGCCCGGAGCGCCTCGGAGTCCAGCGGGACCGGCTCGAAGTTCAGGTTGTCCTGGATCTCGATCGCCGTCGTCGCCTCCAGGCCCAGGGCGTTGGCGAGGTTCACCTCGGAGAATCGCACCAGGTTCCGGGCCCGGATCTGGGCGACCTGGGCGTTGGCCACGTCGACCTCGGCGCGCGTCACGTCGGACTTGGGCCGGGTGCCGACGTCGAAGAAGCCGCGAGCGCTGCGGAGGTTCAGGTCGGCCCGGGCGACCTGGGCGTCGGCCACCGCGACGAGGCGCCGCGCCTGCAGGAGCTGGTAGTAGGTCTGCCGGACGTTCAGGACGACGACCTCGCGCGTCTGCTCGAGCTGACTCTGCGACAGCCGGACATTGGCCCGGGCCTCGTCGACCAGCGCCCCGGTCTTGCCGAAGTCGTAGAGGATCTGCCGGGCCTGGAGGGCGGTGGAGAAGGCGTTGCTCTGCACCGCGCTGTTGGAGCTGTTGCTGAAGACCTGGCTGCGGCCGATCGACGTAACCCAGTCCAGGCGTGGATAGTAGCTCGACTGGGCCTGCGGCACGCGCGCGACCGTGGCGTTCACGCTCTGCTGGGCCGAGCGGAGCGTCGGCTGCTGGCGGAGCGCCAGGTCGATGGCTTCCTGCAGCGACAGCACCTGGCCCGGCGCGGGGGCCGTGCGCGGCGTGGTGTAGGAGGGCGGCGCCTGAGCGCCCGCCGGTGTCGCCGAGGCGGCGGCCACCGTCAGCAGGCAACCGAGGGCCGGCAGCGCGGATCGGAGTGACATGGTCGCGAGCTCTCCTCTGGGGGATGGCGAGGGGCGGCGGTCCCCCCGCTCAGGACACGTGGGCGTCCTCCGCACGGAGCGTGCGGGGGAAGCGCTCCTCGAAGATCGTGTACAGGGTGGGGATGAGGACGAGCGTCAGGCCGGTCGAGACCATGAGGCCTCCGATGACCGCCCGGGCCAGCGGGGCGTTGGCCTCGCTCCCGACCATCAGGCCGAGGGCCATGGGCGAGAGCCCGACGACGGTCGCAATGCTGGTCATCAGGATCGGCCGGAGCCGGGTCCGGCCGGCGGTGAGCACGGCCTCGGCGAGCGGGAGCCCGCGGCGGCGCAGCTCGTTCGTGTACTCGACCAGGAGCACGCCGTTCGACACCACGATCCCGACCATCATGATGATGCCCATGAACGAGGTCGTGGAGAGCGTCGTGCGGGTGAGGAAGAGGGCCCACAAGACCCCGATGAGACCCATGGGGACCGAGAACATGATGATGAAGGGATCCTTGAGCGACCGGAACTGGGACGCCATCACCATGTAGACGAGCATGAGGGCCAGGATCATCGTGAACGCGAGGCTCGAGAAGGCCTCCCGCTGCTGGGCGGTCTGGCCGCCGAGCCGCACCTCGAAGCCGGCCGGCAGCCGGAGCGAGCCAAGCTTCGACTCCAGCTCGTCCGAGATCGCGCCCAGGTCCCGACCGACCGGGTTCGCCGAGATCCGGATCAGCCGCTGCTGGTACTTCCGCTCGATCTCGACGGGCGCGACGCTCCGCGAGATGTCCGCCACCGTGGACAGGACGATGGGCCGGCCGCCGGTCGCGGTGACGAAGATCTTGCCGAGGTCCTCCGGCCGCACCCGGAACGGCTCGTCGAGCTGGACGACGATGTTGTACTGGTTGCCGGTCCGGGGGTCGGTGAAGATGGCCGGGTTCACGCTGAGGTTCGAGTTGAGCGAGAAGAGCGCGGCCTGGGCGATGTCGCGCTGGCTGAGCCCGGCCGCCGCCGCCTTCACCCGGTCCACGGCCACGCTGAACTGGGGGTAGTTCTCCTCGCGGCTGATCTGGACGTCGGCGACGTTCGGCGTGTCCCGCATGAGCCCCGCGACCTGGCGGGCGGCCACCTGGGCCTGGGCGAGGTCGTAGCCCAGCACCTCGAGCTCCAGGGGGTTCTGGGAGCCGCGGTTGAGCACCCGGTTGACGATGCCGCCCAGGTTGAAATAGGTGACCGTGCCGGGGAACTGGCCGGCGAATTTCGGGCGGATCGCGTTGACGATCTGGGCGTCGGATCGCGTCCGCCGGTCGGGCGTGTCCAGGTAGACCTGGACCTGGCCGGCGTGGGGCCCGGTGTTGGAGGTGAAGAGGGCCGACCGGCCGCCCGGGATCCCGACCGAGGAGATGATCGTCTTGTACTCGCTCGGCTTCAGATTCGCCTTGAGGATCTCCTCCATGCGGCCGGCGATCTTCTCGGTCTCCTCGACCCGGGTCCCGATCGGCGCCCGGAAGAACACCCGGAACTGGCTCTCGTCCGAGGCGGGGAAGAACTCCGTCCCGATCAACGGGTACAGGCCCAGGCTCGCCAGGAAGGTGGCGACCACGCCGAGGACGACGGCCTTCCGGTGCCGGAGCGCCCAGCCGAGCAGGCGCTGGTAGGCGATGTCCAGGCGGTCGAGGCCGGCCTGCGTCCACCCCATGAACCGATCGCGAAACCGGCGGCTGGTGGGGTCGCGAGGGCGCTCGGGCCTGAGCCACTGCAGGCAGAGCAGCGGGGTCACCGTCCGGGAGACCAGGAAGGAGGCGAAGAGCGAGAAGGAGATCGTGAAGGTGAGGGGCAGGAAGAGGAGCTTGGCCTGACCCTCGATGAAGACCGTGGGAAGGAAGACGACGATGGTCGTGATGGTCGAGACGAAGATGGGCATCGCCACCTCGCGGGCGGCGTCGAGGACGGCGGCGCGCCGGTCCTTGCCCGGGATGGCCAGGTGCCGGTTGATGTTCTCCAGCTCCACGATCGAGTCGTCCACCAGCCGGCCGACCGCGAGGGCGAGGCCGCCCAGGGTGAAGACGTTGATCGTCTGGCCGAGGAAGTACATGGCGATGAACGTGCCGAGGATCGAGAGCGGGATCGCGATGAAGATGATGCCCGTCGAGACGAGACTGCGGAGGAAGATCAGGATGACCAGGAAGGCGAGCACCGCGCCCTGGCCCGCCTCGTGCCAGAGGCTCTCGATGGACTGGCGGATGTAGGTGGACTGGTCGAAGGTCAGGGCGATCTGAACGCCGGCGGGGATCCCGGTGAGCTTCGGGAGGGTGCCCTTCACGGCGTCCACGATCTCCACGGTGTTGGCGCCCGGCTGCTTGTTGACGCGCAGGTAGACCGCCCGCTCGGCGTTGACCCGGACGACGCTCGTCTGCTGCTCGAAGGAGTCCGACACGTACCCGAGGTCGCGGATGTAGACCGGGACCTCGCCGATCCTCCGGACGACGATGTCCTCCATCGGCTTGACGAGCGCGAACTGGTTGTTGGTCGAGATGTTGTAGTCGACGCTGCCGATCTTGATGTCGCCCGAGGGCATCAGGAAATTGGCGTCGTTCACCGCCCGGACGACGTCCAGAACCGAGAGGCTCTTGGCGTACAGGAGGTCCCGGTTCAGGTTGACCGCGATCTGGCGGAGCTTGCCGCCGTCGACGTTGGCGGAGGCGACACCGGGCAGCCGCTCGAGCTGCGGCTCGATGGTGTTGAAGGCCAGGTCGTAGAGCTCCTTCTCGCCCAGGCCGCCGCCGGAGGCCGTGATCATGCACACCGGGATGTTGGACAGGTCGAAGCGGACGATGAAGGGCTGCTTGATCCCGGTGGGCAGCGAGTTCAGGATCTGCTGGACGCGCTGCATGATCTCGTTCTGTCCGGCGTTGACGTCGGCGTCGAAGTTGAACCAGACCTGCACCGACGAGAACCCCTGCCGGCTCTTCGACTCGACGTGGTGGACGTTGGCGACGGCGCTGACCGCCTTCTCGATCGGGTAGGTGACGGTCTTCTCGATGTCCTGGACGTTGGCGCCGGTGTACTGGGTGCCGACCGTCACCACCGGCAGGTTGATGTTCGGGAAGAGGTCGATCGGCATCCGGTTGAGGGAGGTGGCCCCGAGGACGACGATGCACATGGCCGCCATCAGGACGGCGATCGCGTTGCGGATCGCGAGGAGCGTCAGCCACATGGCTCGGCCCCGCTAGGACGCTGTGGCCGGCACCGCCCGGACGGCCTGGCCTTCGCGCACGAGCTCCTTGCCCTGGACGATCAGCTGGTCTTCGGGGCCGAGGCCCTTCCGGATCTGGACCAGCGAGCCCTCGCTCGCGCCGAGCACCACCGGGGCGGTCACGACCTTGCCGTCGCGCACCAGGAGCAGGGCGGGCCGGCTCTCGCTCCCCACCAGCGCCTCCAGGGGCACGAGGAGGGCGCCGCGCTCGACCTCGATCACGAGCTGGACGCGGGCGTACATCCCGGGCTTCAGGAGCCGGTCCGGGTTGGGGATCTCCACCTCCACGCCCATCGTCCGGGTGCGGGGGTCGAGGGCGTGGACGATCTGCCGGACGACGCCGCCGAAGCGGCGATCGGGGTAGGCGTCGGCCGTGAGGCGGACCGTGGCGCCGGGCTTGACCCGCGCCACCTCGCGCTCGGGGATCTCCATCTGGATCTTCACGGGGTTGATGTCCTGGAGCGTGAGGATGGCCACCGAGGCGTTGCTGGTCGCCGCCGCCTGGTTGCTCACGGAGGAGCCCACCTCCAGCGCCTTCTGGGAGATGTACCCGGAGAAGGGCGCGACGATCCGGGTGTCGTCCACGCGCATCTGGGCCATCCGGACCCCGGCCCGCTGCTGCTCGATCTGCGTCTCGGCGAGCCTGACCTGGCTGTCGGCGGTCTCGATCTGGACCCGCGACGCCTGGACCTGGGCCTCCTGGGCCTTGAGGACGGCCTGGGAGGCCTCGAAGGTCGTGCGGGCGTTGTCCCGATCCTGCGCCGAGACGAGCCCCTTCTGGAACAGCTCGGTCATCCGCTCCGCCTGCCGGCGGTCGTTGGCCAGGACGGCCTGGGCCTTGACCAGGTTGGCGTCCTGGCTCAGGAGGTTGGCCCGGGCGGACTCGAGGTTGGACCGCGCCACCTGGAGGCCGGCCAGCGCGGTCTGGAGCAGCGCCCGCGCCTGGTCCATCGCGGTCTCCATCTCGGTGGGCTCGATCTCCACCAGGAGCTGCCCGGCCTTCACGAACTCGCCCCGCTCGACGCGGATGGCCCGGATGTAGCCCGAGGTCTTGGCGAAGATCGGGGTCTGGCGGTTCGCCAGGATGTCGCCGGTGTACGAGAGCGTGACCTCCAGGTCGCGCCGCTCGGCTGCCGCCACGCCGACCACGGTCTCGCGGGGCGCCCGGGTCACCGCCCGGGCCTGCTGGTCGCGCACCCGGAACACGACCAGCGTGATCATCACCGCCAGCAGGGCGACCAGCACGAAGGGGACCCGGTATCGACGGATGAAGCGCATCAGGCGGAAGCTCCTCGGTCGAGGAAGCCATGCAGGCAGAGGTCACCGATGCGGGGGGCGAGCACCTCGGCGGGGATGTCCTCGGCGTGGTTCAGCGTGGTGCCCCAGACCATCCCGATGAGCATCGACGGGGCCAGGACCCGGTCCACCTTGCGGAACGCCCCGGCCTCCACGCCGCGATCGATCACCTCGGCCAGCAGCCGGGCGATGTGGACGCGCCGGGCCCGGATGACCTGTTTCTTGCGAAGGAGGAGGCGCGCCTCCACGCCCTGGATGAGCCGGAAGGAGGGCAGGTGCCGCGCGAAGGTCTCGACGATGGCCTCGATCATACCGGAGAGCGCGGTGGCCGGCGGCACCGGCGCCGCGCGCTCGGCCTCCAGGCGGTCGATGAGCAGGGCGAAGGCGTCGTCCACGATCGCCAGGTAGAGGTCCTCTTTCGAGGGGAAGTACCGGTAGAGGGTGCCCTTGCCCATGCGGGCGACCCGGGCGATCTCCTCCATCGTGACGAGGTGGTAGACTCGCGCGGCAAAGATCCGGGAGGCTGCCTCCAGAATCTGACCGCGCTTCTTTGCGCGCCGCGGCGCGCGCGAGCGGGACGTCGGGGCGTGGCCGGGCATCGAGAGTGGTACTGACCGGTCAGTTCCATTCGCACTCTAGCCCGCGGCTCGCGGCGATGTCAAGGTGTGGGTCGGTCGCGACGGGACCGGGACCGCCCACCGCGCTTGTGAATGTGTGCGCAAAATCCAGCCGATTTTTTCTTGACAGCACCAAATGTCGTATGCCAGGATTCGCCTCGCTACAATATCGTGTATGTGCCCCCTGAGAACAGGACGCCCAGCCGCATGAGTCTGGCCCGGCCGGCCGACCGGATCCGCGCCCGGGCGCTTAAGGCCCGGGCGGCCCGCTGCCCCTGGTCGGCCGGGGCGATCCGGGTGGGCCAGCCGGCGGCCACGAGCCGGCCGGCGGCCGCCGCCTTCGCGGACGGCCGGGCACCGGCGGCTGGCTTCCCGACCCGCGAGCCGGACCCCGAGACCGGTCCCTCCGAGTCGACCTGATCGTGGTCGTGGTGTCGTTGAATGAAGGAGGAGTCTGAATGCGTACCGGAACCCGCCCCCCCAAGGTCGGCAAGTGGACCGAGCAGGCGTTGCGCGTGCTTCGCGAGCGGTACCTGAGCCGCGAGGGCGATGCCGTCAAGGAGACGCCGGAGGAGATGTGCTGGCGGGTGGCGACGGCGATCGCGCGGGCCGAGGAGCGGTGGGGAAAGAGTTCGGCAGTCGTCGAGGAGATCGCGGGCGCCTTCTTCGACCTGATGGTGGAGGGGCAGTTCCTGCCGAACTCGCCGACCTTGATGAACGCGGGGAAGAACAACTCGCTCCAGTACTCGGCGTGCTACGTCCTGCCGGTCGGCGACTCGATGGACGAGATCTTCGACGCGGTCAAGGACGCCGCCATCATTCACAAGTCGGGCGGTGGCACGGGGTTCGCGTTCTCCCGCCTGCGCCCGAAGGACACGCTGGTCGCCTCCACCGGCGGCCGCGCTTCCGGGCCCGTGTCGTTCCTCCGCGTCTTCAACGCCGCCACCGAGGCCGTGAAGCAGGGGGGGACGCGCCGTGGTGCCAACATGGGCATCCTGCGGGTCGATCACCCGGACGTCCTGGAGTTCATCGAGTGCAAGCTGGACGGCGGCATCACCAACTTCAACATCTCGGTGGCGGCGACCGATCGGTTCATGGACGCCCTGGCCAAGGGCGAGGACTACGACCTGATCGATCCGCACACGAAGAAGGTGACGGGCCGGCTCAGCGCGAAGGAGGTCTTCGATCGGATCGTCACCGCCGCCTGGCGGACCGGCGATCCGGGCATGGTCTTCATCGACCGCATCAACGCCAGCCCGGCCAACCCCACGCCCGCCGTGGGGATGATCGAGGCGACGAACCCCTGTGGCGAACAGCCCCTCTTGCCCAACGAGGCCTGCAACCTCGGCTCGGTCAACGTGTCGAAGTTCGCCCAGCGGCAGCCGGATGGGGAATGGGCGATCGACTGGGCCGAGCTGGAGCGGGTCGTGCGGCTGTCGGTCCGCTTCCTGGACGACGTGATCGAGGTGAACCCGTACCCGCTGCCGGTGATCGACGACACGGTGAAGGCGAACCGCCGGATCGGTCTCGGGGTCATGGGCTGGGCGGACCTGCTCTTCCGGATGGGAATCCCGTACGACAGCCAGGCCGCCCTCGACCTGGGCGGTCAACTCATGACCTTCATCGAGGAGAAGGCCCATGACCAGTCGGCGAAGCTGGCCGAGGAGCGCGGCCCGTTCCCGAACTGGTCCCACTCGATCTACATGAGCGGCCGGCCGCTCCGCAACTCCACGGTCACCACGATCGCGCCCACCGGCACCATCTCGATGATCGCGGGCGCCTCGTCGGGGATCGAGCCGGCGTTCGCCGTGGCCTTCACCCACAAGGTCGGCGACCGGGTGCTGCCGTTCATCAACGACGTCTTCGAGCAGGTGGCGCGCGAGCGCGGCTTCCACTCGGACGCCCTCATGGACGAGGTGGCCCGGCGGGGCGTGGTGCACGGGCTGCCCGGGGTCCCGGAGGACGTCCAGCGGGTGTTCGTGACGGCGCACGAGGTGGCGTTCGAGTGGCACGTCCGGCACCAGGCCGTTTTCCAGAAGTGGACGGACAACGGCGTGTCCAAGACGATCAACCTGCCGAACTCCGCCTCGGTCGAGGACGTGGCGCGCGCCTATCTCCTGGCGTGGGAAGAGCAGTGCCTGGGCATCACCGTCTTCCGCGATGGGTGCAAGGAGGGCGTCCTCCACGTCGGCACCAAGACCAAGGCGGCCGACAAGCGCGAGGCCGAGGCGGCCGGCGCCGTGCCGGCGGTCGTCAAGCCGCGCCCGCGGAGGCTCGCCGGCCGGACCTATCGGATGGAGACGCCGCTCGGCACCGCCTTCGTCGTCGTCAACGAGAACGGCTCGGGCGAGCCGTTCGAGGTCTTCGTCTCGGTCGGCAAGGCCGGCTCCGATACGATGGCGGTCGCCGAGGCGATGGGCCGGCTCATCTCGCTGATCCTCCGCATGCCCTCGCCGTTCACGCCCACCCGCCGGGCCGAGGAGATCGTGAGCCAACTCTCCGGCATCGGTGGCGGCCGGCCGCTCGGCTTCGGGGCTCAGCGGGTCCTGTCGCTGCCGGACGGCATCGCCCGAGTCCTGGCCGAGCACCTGGGGCAGGTGAAGGTCGAGGAGGCCGGTCTCGCCGGGCAGGCGACCAAGCTGACGGCGGGGGACATCTGTCCCGAGTGCGGCCAGGCGACCTTCGTGTACGAAGAGGGCTGTAAGAAGTGCTACGGCTGCGGCTTCAACGAGTGCTGAGTCCGGGCCGATGACCGTCGCAACGTCCTACCCCGCCAAAGGCCGAAGGCCGTCCAACGGTCGGGGAGGGAGGTGGGCGGGAGGTGTCAATTGACGGCGCGGGGTCTCTCCGCTAACATCCGGCGCCGGAGATGAATCCGCGGATCCCGGTCGGCTACGACGAGGTAGGGCGGTGGCTCCGCAACTTCGCCACGTCCCACGTCAAGCGCGAGTACCCGCGCGCGGAGGCCCACGTCGAGATGGGCGGGGATCGCGAGGGGGAGAGATACGGCCTCCGGCTCGTGCTCGATGGCCGCCTGCAGCCGCCGCCGGCGGTGCCGCCGATGGAGTTCGGCTACGCCGAGGTGGCGGAGGGCCGCACCCGGTTTGCCTGGTGCGAGACGCTGGCCCAGCGGCTTCGCGCCGAGGTGCGCCGGCTGGCTGACGAGACGACGAACCGCTCCGCCTGAGCGCGGACGGGAATCCGAGCGGCGCGGGGCGGGGTCAGGGGACCCAGTGGTCCCCGTCCTTGTGCAGGATCATGAACCCGAGGACGGACATGAGGGCGAGGGCGGCCTCGGGCGTGTCTGCGCGCCGCTGGCCCTGGCGGCGCTCGGCCGCCGTGGTGCCGTCACCGTTGCGCCGTCGCTCCCCTTCGCGCCGATCGAGGACCACCACCGTCCGCCCACCGGACTCCTGCTTCGGCTTCACGAACTCGTAGAAGCTCGCCTGATCGCGGGCGAGGATGATGATGGTGTCGTGGTCCGTGTCGGGGGCCGCGGTCCGCTCGGTCGCCATGACGTGGAGCCTATTTTATGCCGGCCTCTCGGCCACGCTCAAGTTTTCTCGACCGACCCGCGGTCCGTTTCAACTTCTGTGGCATGCATCGTTGTCTAACTCGAAGTAGACAAATGCGAACAGACAGTCGCCTCAATCCGCGATCCACCTGATGGGCGCTCTGGCCGCCGACCCCGACCGGTCCACTCCGGCATGACGTCGTACCGCTGGGCCCGGGCCGGCGACCTCAACGCGGCGTTCGGCCTCGTCGTCAACAACATGACCAACCTCGTCGTCCTGGCCGGCCTGTTGATCGGCGTGTTCCGATTCCCCGCCGATCTGGTCCTCTACCGCATGATTCCCGGCACCGCCCTCGGCGTCCTGATCGGCGACCTCGTGTACACGTGGCTCGCGTTCCGTCTGGCCCGCCAGAGCGGACGGGACGAGGTGACCGCGATGCCCTTCGGCATCGACACGCCCTCGCTCTTCGGGATGACGTTCGCGGTGATCGGCCCCACCATGGTGCTGACCCGGGATCCGGTGCTGGCCTGGAAGGTCGGCATGGGAACGACCGTGGCGATGGGCGTCGCCAAGCTGGTCCTGTCCTTCGGCGGCGAGTGGGTGCGGCGCGTGGTGCCCCGGGCGGGCCTGCTCGGATCCATCGCGGGCGTCGCCATCCTGCTGATCGCCTTCCTGCCGGCGCTGAAGGTGTTCGCGGATCCGCTGGTCGGCCTGGTCGCCCTCGGGCTGATCCTGGTGACCTTGACGGGCAGGATCGCGCTGCCCGGCCGCATCCCCGGCGCGCTGGCGGCGGTGGTCGCGGGTTCGCTGGTCTACGCCGCCGAGCGGGGCCTCGGCATCAGCGGCGTGCCGGCCGCCCTGGCGCTGCCGGGCGAGTGGCGCTTCGCGGTGCCGTGGCCCACCCTGGCCTGGCTCGACGCGCTGCCCCAGACGTGGGCGGCCCTCTCGGTGGCGCTCCCCTTCGCGGTGGCGACGGTCATCGGGGGCATCGACAACACGGAGAGCGCGATCGCCGCCGGGGATCACTATCGCACCCGCGACATCCTGCTCACCGAGGCGTGCGCGACGCTCCTGGCCGGGCTCTGCGGCGGCGTGATCCAGAACACGCCGTACATCGGGCACCCGGCGTACAAGGCGATGGGAGCGCGCGCGGCCTACACGCTGGCCACCGGGCTCGTCATCGGTCTCGGCGCCATGGCCGGCGTGATCTCCGTCCTGGTGGGCATCATCCCGGAGGCCGCGGTGGCGCCGATCCTGATCTTCATCGGGCTCGAGATCACGGCCCAGGCCTTCCTGGCCACGCCGGCTCGGCACGCCCCCGCGGTGGCGCTGGCCTTCGTGCCGGTCGTGGCCGCGCTGCTCCTCATCGAGATGGGAAGCCTCCTGGCGGGGCTGGGCCGGGGACCACAGGACCTCACGGGCGAGGCGGCCCGCACGCTGGAGACGATCCGGGTCCTGGGCAACGGCTTCATCCTCACCGCGCTCCTGTGGGCCTCCGGGGTGGCGCAGATCATCGATCGCCGGCTCCGGGCGGCCGCGGCCGTCTTCGCCGTCGCCAGCGCCGCCAGTCTCTGCGGCATCATCCACTCGCCGCTCCTCACGGGTGGGCTGTTCTGGCCCGGCGGCATCGACTCCCGATGGCCCGGCCTCCTGGCCGGCGGCTACGGCCTCCTGGCCGCCACGCTGGCCCTGCTGGCCCCCTGGGCGGGTGAGGCGCGGCGCGAGGCGTGACACACTCGCGAGCGCTTGACCGTCCGGCGGCTCCGGTGGTACATAGAGGTACGTCACTTTGTGAATTCGGTCACGACATCGTCCCACCGATGTCTGAACACGATGTCTGAACACAGAGGAGGTCCCGATGACACGCACCGTCACCCTGGCCAGCCTGGCCGCCGCCGGCTTGCTCCTGGCCACCCCCGCGATGGTCGGCCCCGCCTGGGCGCAGGCCGCCGCCAAGTGGGAGCTGACGAAGGAGCAGAAGGAGCGGGTCGCCAAGCTCAAGAACCCGGTGGCCGCCGACAAGCGGGCGCCGTCGGTCGAGAACGGCAAGAAGATCGCGGCGACGAACTGCGCGCCCTGTCACGGTCCCGGCGGCAAGGGGGACGGCCCGGGGGCGTCGGCGCTGCCGAAGAAGCCCGCCGACTGGACATCCAAGGCGGTCCAGGACGAGTCCGACGCGGCGATCTTCGTCCGGATCAGCGACGGGAACCCGCCGATGCCGCCCTGGGCCAGCCTGCCCGAGAAGGATCGGTGGGACCTCGTGAACTACGTCAAGAGCCTCGGCAAGAAGTCCTAGGCCGCCGTCTCGCCATCGACCGCCCCTCTCGGCCAGATCGGGAGGGGCGGTTCTGTTCCGCCCCCGAACCACACCCGGGTTCCCGGGAGCGCGGAGCGGGAGACGGCGAGCCGCTCCAAGAACTTCGGGAAGACCCTGGCGCGGATCGCGGGCCGCCTCGACGACCTTGCCACGGGCCTGGCCCGGCTGGCCCCGGCGGCCGAGGCCGCGCCGGTCGGGGAGCCGCTGAGAGAGAGCGAGCGGCAAGGCCTGGCCCGCATCGAGAGCTTGCTGGCCATCGGCTCCGCGCTCCCCCATGACGCCGCCCTGGTCCTCGCCATCGACCGCGTGGTCCACGGCGCTGGCGCCGACTGCGCGGCCCTTTTCCTGCCGACCGCCGAGGCCGACCTGGCGGCGCCCGTCCATCGCGGCTTCGTCCCGGCCTCGCCTCGCCTCGCCTCGGCCGACGGGATCGTCGGCCGAGCGTTCCGCGAGCACGAGGCCATCCGGGCTGGCCCCGAGCACCGGGCCGCCGACCGCTTGCTGCGCGAGCACGGGGTCGAGCACGCCCTCGCGATCCCCGTGCCCTGGTCTGGATCCACGCCGCTCGGCGTCCTGCTGGCCGGCCGGCGGCGCCCGTCCGCCTTCGGGCCCGAGGCTCTCGAGGTGCTGGCGGTGGTCGCCGATCGTCTGGCGTTGGTGCTCGGAGGGGCGACGCGCTCGGCGGCCGGGGCGCGGCTCGGCGAGGACCTGGACCTCGCGGCGACCGCGACCCGCGTGGTGGGCGAGGCGGCGCGGCGGCTCGGGGCACCCCGGGTCGCGGTCCTGCTGCCGCACGCGGGCGGCCTTCGTGTCGCTGCCTCGATCGGGATCGCGGTGGACACCCCGCCGCCGGATCCGGAGACGGCGCCGCTGGCGACCGCCCGGCTCACCGGCCGCCCGTGGCAGGCGGCGGACGCGGCGGAAGGCGGGCCGCTCGCGGAGTTTCTCGGTGCGCCGCCGCGCCTCGTGGTCCCGCTCCTTGCCGGCGAGGCCACCGTCGCGCTGCTCGTGGCCGGCGGGCCGTCGCCGCTCGACCCGGACGCGCTCGTCGAGCTGACGGGCCCGGCCGGCCGGGCGATCGTGAACGCGCGCCTGCACACCGAGACCGTGGCGGCCCTGGCGGAGCTGCGGCGTCCCGAGTCGCGGCCACCGGCGCCCGCGCCGCCGCCGGCCCGGGACTTCGCAGGCCTTCTCGCCGTGGTGCTGGCCCGGATCGGACTCGTGCGGGAGCGGCTCGCCGACCCCGCGCTCATCGCCGACCTGGGGCTCGCCGAGGAGGCGGCCTGGCGCGCCGCCGAGGCGATCCGCGGCCTGCTCGGCTTCCCCCGGGGATCCCGCAGCACCGATCTCCGGCCACTCGATCTCGCGGCCGTGGTCGAGGCCGCGGTGGAGGAGACGCGCCGGCGGTGGTCGGCCGGCGGCCACGAGTGGCCGCCCGTCCAGCTGGCCGTGGAGCCCCTGCCGCCGGTTCGCGGGAGCGGCGAGGAGCTGCGCGAGGCGATCGAGCACCTCCTGGCCAACGCCGCCGAGGCGACCCCGGCCGGGGGCGTCGTCCGGCTCGGAGCCCGCTGGGACGGCGGGAGCCGTGTCGAGCTGACCGTGGAGGATTCCGGCAGCGGGATGGACGAGGCGGTTCGGGCGCGGGCGCTCGAGCCCTTCTTCTCGACCAAGGGAGCCGGGCGGCTCGGACTCGGGCTCGCCGTCGCCCAGGCGATCATCGTGCGTCATCGCGGCGCGCTCGACCTGGAGAGCGCGGCGGGTCACGGCACGACGGTCCGAGTCGTGCTGCCGACCGCGACCGGGGGCGGGCCCGGCGGGCCGAGGCCGGCCGAGGCGCCCCGCCACGCCCGGGTGCTGGTCGTCGAGGACGAGCCGGCGGTCCGCGACGGCCTCGTCGCGCTCCTGGTGCAGCACGGCCACGTCGCCGTCGGGGTCGCCGACGCCGAGGCGGCCTTCGCGACCCTGCGGCGCGAAGCCGTGGACGCGATCGTCACCGACCTCGCGCTGCCGGGTCGATCCGGCCTCGACGTGGCGCGGGTGGCGAAGCGTATCCAGCCAGGGACTGCGGTGATCCTCGTCAGCGCCTGGCCCGGGCGCCTGGAGCCCGAGGTCCTCCGGGAGAGCGGCGTCGATCGCGTCCTCGACAAGCCGGTCGACGGCCCCCAGCTGGCGGGCGCGCTGAACACGCTGCTGGCCCGCCGCCGGGAGACCCCGGCCTGAGAGCAGTGTGAATGTCGAGCGAGCGAATCGTCTCTCGGTTGGATAGGGGTCGTCAACCGTGCGGGAGGGGGCCCGGGGGGTGGGCCGGTGGCCCCGAACAAGCCGGGCGGCTGGCCGGCGTCGACCTCGGCAGCAACACGATCCGCCTCCTCGTCGCCGACGCCGACCCCGCGGCCGGGCTACGTCCCGTCCACGCCGAGCAAGTCGTCGCGCGGCTGGGGCAGGGGGTCGCGCAGAGCGGCGTCCTGGCGCCCGAGGCGATGGAGCGCGCCCTGGCGGCGGTGCGCGGGTACCGGAACCGCGCGCGAGCGCTCGGGGCCGGGCAGGTCCTCGTCGTCGCCACCGCGGCGGTGCGGCAGGCGCGGAACCGGGACGAGTTCCTCGGCCGCCTCGCCGCCGAGGCCGGGGTGGTGGCGCGCGTCGCGAGTGGCGCGGAGGAGGCCCGGCTCACGCTGCTCGGTGTCGCCTCGGCGCTGCCGCCGCTGGCCGCTGTCTACGTCGTCCTCGACATCGGCGGCGGGAGCACCGAGCTCATCGTGGCCTGCGGGGCCCGGCCCGCCGCCGCGGTGAGCCTGACGCTCGGCTGCGTGGGGCTGGTTGAGCGCTTCCTGCAGGCCGATCCCGTGGATTGGGCCGAGTACGCCTCCTGTGCGGCGCACGTCGCCGGGCGGCTCGCCGCCGAGGCGTGGGCCGAGATCCGTCCGCTCGGCCCCCGGCTCCTCGTCGGCACCGCGGGGACGATCACCACGCTGGCGGCGCTCGACCTCGGGTTGACCGCGTACGATGCCGCGCGCGTCCAGGGGTATCGCCTCACCGCGGGACGCATCGAGGCGCTCCTCCACCGGCTCGGCGCGCTGCCCCTGGCCGAGCGCGCGCGGTTGCCCGGGCTCGAGCCGGGCCGGGCCGACCTGATCATCCCGGGGATCGCGGTGACGCTCGGCGTCCTGGCCGGTCTGGATCTTCCGGAACTGCTCGTCTCCGACAGCGGGCTTCGCGAGGGGATCCTCCTCGACGCCGTCGGCTGGGCGCCGCCCGACAGCGGCGCGCCTTGATTGCCGCCGCCCGCCGCCCTCTGCTAGACTGAGCGCATTCGTCGTCGCGCTGCCCGCAACCCCGACGGGACGAGGTCGTGCTCCGGAACCTGCTCCTCCATCTCTCCACGAAGCCGGCGATCGGCCGGACCCTCGACCGGTTCCCCGCGTCGCGCCGGGTCGTCCGGCGGTTCGTGGCCGGGGAGCGGATCGAGGACGCGCTGCCCGTGCTGGCCCGCCTGAACGACGACAGGTTCGAGTCGGCGGTGACGTACCTCGGCGAGAACGTCGCCACCACCAAGGCGGCCCGCGCCGCCGCCGACACGTACTGCACGCTCCTGGACGCCCTTCATCGTCTGAACCTGCGGACCACGCCGTCTCTCAAGCTGACGCACCTCGGGCTCGACCTGGGCGAGGAGGTGGCGTGGGAGAACGTGGAGCGCGTGCTGGACCGGGCGGGGCGCACTGTCATCTGGTTTGACATGGAAGGTCGCGCCTACACCGATCGCACGCTGGCCTTCTACCGCCGTGCCCGCGCGCGCTGGCCGAACGTGGCGTGCGTGGTGCAGGCCTACCTCTACCGGACCGAGGCGGACCTGAAGTCCCTCGTTGTTGGGGAAGGAGGCCCCGGGCACCCGCTGCGCGTCCGGCTCTGCAAGGGCGCCTACCAGGAGCCGCCGGCCATCGCCTATCCGGTGAAGGCCGACGTGGACCGGAACTACGCTCGTCTGGCCGGCCTGCTCCTCTCGCCGGCGGCCCAGCGCGCCGGCGTGTATCCGGCCTTCGCGACCCACGACGAGCGGCTCATCCGGGTTCTGCTCGACAAGACCCGCGAGCTCGGCCTGCCACCGGACCGCTTCGAGTTCCAGATGCTCTACGGGATCCGGCCGGATCTTCACGCGATGCTGAAGGCGGCCGGGGTCCGCCTCCGCGTCCTGGTCCCGTTCGGCGAGGACTGGTACGGCTACTTCGTGCGACGGCTCGCCGAGCGGCCGGCCAACCTACTCTTCCTTGCTCGGAACCTCGGCCGCGGCTGAGAGCGTGTTGAAAGGAATGGGTCGTCCGACTCCCCCCTCCCCCCCCGGTGGGTGGGGGAGGGGGGCTGGGGGGGTGGGCGGGAGGTCCCGCCGAATGGAGCTAACGCGCGAGGAGCAGACCTGGCTCGACGGGCGGGCCGGGGAGGCGACCCGGCTCGCCCTCGACCTCGTCGTCCGCATGGGCGACCTCTTCGGCGCGGAGCGACTGCTCCCGGTCAGCCAGGCGCACATCGACGCCTGCCTCTACACGAACGACGCCGGGCTCGAGTTCGCCGAGCGGCTGGCCGCCCTCGGCGCCCGCGTGCGGGTGCCGACGACGCTCAACGTCACGGCCCGGGACATCCGGCGCTGGGAGGCCTTCCGGGTCCCGCCCGACTGGGCCGAGAAGAGCCGGCGACTGGAGGCCGCCTACCAGGCGCTCGGCTGCCTGCCGACCTGGACGTGCGCGCCCTACGAGCAGGGGCTGGTGCCCCGCTTCGGCGAGCAGGTCGCGTGGGGCGAGTCCAATGCCGTCGCCTACGTCAACACGGTGATCGGGGCCCGGACGAACCGCTACGCGGACTTCCTCGACGTCGCGTGTGCGCTCACCGGACGGGCACCGGCCTTCGGGCTCCACCTGGACGGGCCGCGGCGCGGTCAGGTCCTGGTCGACCTCCGGGAACTGCCGGCCGCGCTCCGGGCCCACCCGAGCCTCTACCCGATCCTCGGCTACCACGTGGGCCCGTTGATCGGCGAGCAGATCCCCGTGCTCGACGGCATTCCGCCGTCGGTGCGGGCCGTCGATCTCAAGGCCTTCTGCGCGGCGGCGGCCAGCTCCGGCGCCCTCGCCCTGGCGCACGTGGTGGGCGTGACGCCGGAGGCGCCCACCCGGGCCGCGGCCTTTCAGGGCCACGAGCCCGAGGAGACGCTGGCGGTCACGCGCGCCGACCTCCGCGCGACGCGAGCGCGGCTGGCGCCGGCGCCGGCCGACGGCGTCAACCTGGTGAAGCTCGGCTGCCCGCATCTCTCGCTGGCCGAGGCGGTGGAGATCGCCGAGCGCGTGGCCGGGCGCCGCGTGCGACCGGAGGTGGAGTTCTGGGTCTCGACGAACCGGGCGGTCGTCCACCACCTCACGGAGTCGGGGCACCTGGCGGCGCTCGAGGGCGCCGGCGTGCGGCTGCTCGCCGACACCTGTGCCATGACGACGCGGATCGACGGCTGGGGCTTCACCCACATGCTGACGAACTCGGGCAAGCAGGCCCACTACGCCGCGGCCACCGGTTTGGAGGTGACCGTGGCCTCGCTCGACGACTGCGTCGCCTATGCGCTCGGCGACGGGGCGGCCGAGGACGAGGAGGCGCGGTGGAGCGACTGAAGGCCCGGCCGATCATTCCGGGGCGGGGCGAGGGCGCGGCGCTGGTCTCCGCCGAGGCGCTGTCGTTCTGGGGCGACGTGGACCCGTTGACGGGGCGCGTGACGAACCCGCGCCACTCCCTTCACGGGGAGCGGCTCGGGGGGCGGGTGCTCGTCTACCCGGCCGGCCGGGGCTCGTGCACGACGTCGAACATCCTCCTCGAGCTGATCCGCACGGGCCAGGCGCCGGCCGCCATCGTGACGCGATCGGTGGACCCGGTGCTGGCGGTCGGGCCGCTGGTCGGCGAGGCGCTGTACGGCCGGACCATCCCCATCGTCACGCTGGACGCCGAGGCGTTCGTGCGCATCCGGTCCGGAGACTGGCTGGTCGTGGACGCGGTCGCCGGCGAGATCACGCGGAGGGACGGATGAGGTTCCCGCGCTGGCTCTCGCTGCTGAGCTCGGGCTGCTCCTGACGGCGTCTCCCTCGACCCCGCTCCTCGTCCCGCTGGGCGGAGGAGTCAGCTGCGGGATCTGGTGGATCGGATTCGGGGGCGGCGAGATCCCGTTCGACGACCGGGCCGACGAGCCTTCGAGGCCCTGACCGGGCGCGCGGCGAGCCGCACGCCCAGCTCCCGGACCAGCCGGGAAACGCGGGTGGTCCAAGCCCTATCTCCGTCTGACCCCGCAGCCGGGCCCGTAGGCGCCGGCAGGGAGGACGTGAGACCAGCGTGAGCTCGCACCCGGCCATGCGGCCACGGGGGCATGGCCGTCGCCGGTTTCCCCTGAGGCGCCAGGGCCGCCGGAGGGTCCCGGCGCGTCGAGGAGGGCGTCGTACCGGGCCGCGCCGGGCCGGGTGGGGCCCTGGTCCGCCCGACAGACACCACCCGGCCTGTCCCAAGTTGACAGTGCCCGGAGCGCTTGCGTATCATTTTGGGCCATATGGACGAGGTTGCCGTATTGGTGCTCAATGGCGGCTTCGAGCCCCTCCACTTCACGAATGCCCGCCGCGCGATCACGCTCCTCTTGAGCGGGAAGGCCGAGAGCGTCGAGCCCTCCCCCCGGGTGGTCCGCTCGCCCTCGCGCGCCTTCCCGCTGCCGTCGGTGATCCGGCTGGCCATCTACATCCGGAAGCCGTTCGTGGAGCGGGTGGCCTTCAACAAGAAGAACATCCTGCGCCGGGACCACTACACCTGCCAGTACTGCGGCCGGCGCGGGGATCGGCTGACCGTGGACCACGTCGTGCCGCGCTCCAAGGGCGGCGACACCGCCTGGACAAACGTCGTGGCGGCCTGCCTCCGGTGCAACCTGGCCAAGGGCAACCGGGCCCTGGACGAGGCGGGGATGACGCTCCTCCGGCCGCCGGCGCATCCCCAGTTCCTGTTCTCGATCCACCTGCTGCGCCACCCCCACGCGCCGCTCTTCTTCGACGCCTGGCGGAAATACCTGACCGCCGTGCCGACGGCCATCCCGTCGGGCGTCTGAGTCGCCCCCTCCGGCAGCACGGGAGTTCCGGATGCCCCCCTTCCGCCTGATCTCCGACTATTCGCCGACCGGCGACCAGCCGCGGGCCATCCGTGAGATGACGCGGTGGGTCACGGGCGGGCGGCCCGACGTCGTCCTCCTCGGCGTGACCGGCTCCGGCAAGACCTTCACGGTGGCCTCCGTCGTCGCCGAGGTCCAGCGGCCCACGCTGGTCATCTCGCCGAACAAGACGCTGGCCGCCCAGCTCTACGGCGAGTTCAAGGCCTTCTTCCCGGAGAACGCCGTCGAGTACTTCGTCTCCTACTACGACTACTACCAGCCCGAGGCCTACATCCCGCAGACCGACACCTACATCGAGAAGGACGCCCTCATCAACGACGAGATCGACCGGATGCGCCACTCGGCCACCAAGTCGCTCTTCGAGCGGCGAGACGTGGTGATCGTCGCCTCGGTCTCGTGCATCTACGGGCTGGGGTCGCCCGAGACCTACCACAGCATGCACCTGGCGCTCGCCGAGGGCGAGGAGCGGGAGCGGGACGACATCCTGCGCCAGTTGGTGGCGCTCCAGTACGAGCGGAACGACTACGACTTCCACCGCGGGACGTTCCGGGTGCGGGGCGACGTCGTCGAGGTCTTCCCGGCCTCCGACGACTCGGTCGCGCTCCGGGTCGAGCTGTTCGGGGACACGGTGGAGGCGATCTACCAGATCGATCCCCTGAAGGGCCAGGCGCTGGGCCGGCCCGGCCAGGCCGCCATCTACCCGGCCAGCCACTACGTGACGCCGGCCGAGCAGCTCGAGCGGGCGGTCGAGTCGATCAAGGTCGAGCTGGGCGAGCGGCTCGCGTACTTCCGGGCGCAGGGAAAGCTGCTGGAGGCGCAGCGGCTGGAGCAGCGGACACTGTTCGACCTCGAGATGCTCCGCGAGATCGGCTACTGCCACGGCATCGAGAACTACTCCCGCCACCTGGCCGGGCGGCGGGCGGGGGAGACGCCGGCCACCCTGATGGACTACTTCCCCAAGGACACCCTGGTCGTGATCGACGAGGGCCACGTGACGGTGCCGCAGCTCCGCGGCATGTATCACGGCGACCGATCGCGGAAGGAAACGCTGGTCGAGTACGGCTTCCGGCTGCCGTCGGCGTTCGACAACCGCCCGCTCACCTTCGAGGAGTTCACCCGGATAGCGAGTCAGGTCCTCTACGTCTCGGCCACCCCGGGGGAGTACGAGCTGGCCCGGAGCGACGGGGCGGTCGTCGAGCAGATCATCCGGCCCACCGGGCTCATGGACCCCGAGATCGCGGTGCGGCCGGCCGGCGAGCAGGTGGACGACCTGCTCCACGAGATCCGCCTGCGGGCCGAGCGCGAGGAGCGGGTCCTGGTGACGACCCTCACCAAGCGGATGGCCGAGGACCTGACCGAGTATTACTTACAAATGGGGCTCCGGGTCCGCTACCTCCACTCCGACATCGACACCCTGGAGCGGGTCGAGGTGATCCGGGACCTCCGGCTCGGCAAGTTCGACGCCCTCGTCGGGATCAACCTCCTCCGGGAGGGGCTGGACCTGCCCGAGGTCTCGCTGGTCGCGATCCTCGACGCCGACAAGGAGGGCTACCTCCGCTCCGGCACCTCGCTCATCCAGACCTCCGGCCGGGCCGCCCGGAACGTCCGGGGTCAGGTCATCATGTACGCCGACAAGATGACCGACTCGATGCGCTTCGCCCTTTCCGAGACCGAGCGGCGGCGCCGGATCCAGCAGGCCTACAACGAGGAGCACGGGATCACCCCGGAGTCCATCCGGCGGTCGATCCGGGAGGTGCTCCGCTCAGTCGAGGAGCGCGACTACTTCACGGTCGAGGTCGCGAGGCCCGAGGACCGCTTCGAGTCGGCCGAGGAGCTGGAGGCCGCGATCAAGCGGCTGGAGATTGAGATGAAGGACGCCGCCAAGCGGCTCGACTTCGAGCGGGCGGCCGAGCTGCGGGACCGCATCCGGACCCTTCGCAAGGTGGACCTGACGGTCTAGCGGGCGGGGCCGATGAGCGTCGCATCGCGTCGTCCGTCCGACGGCCTTCGGCCTTTGGGCGCTGCTCGCTCCTCGGCCCCGCCCCCGAGAGCTTGACTCATCTACCATGACTTTGGCGCGTCACGGAACCTAGGCCGGCGCGTTTGCCCCGCCGGCGCGCCGGGGCATAGAATCGGGCGTGGCCTCCGACGCGCTGACCGAGAAGCTCGAGCGCCTCCCCGACCGGTCCGGCGTCTACCTCTACAAGGACGCCAAGGGCCAGGTCATCTACGTAGGCAAGGCAGCATCGTTAAGGTCCAGGATTCGCTCGTATTTCCAGGCATCTCGAGCCCGCGACGCCAAGACCGACGCCCTGGTCGATCAGATCGCCGACCTCGAGTTCATCGTCACCGGCAACGAGCTGGAGGCGTTGATCCTCGAGTCGAACCTGGTCAAGCGCCACCGCCCGCGCTACAACATCATCCTCCGGGACGACAAGCACTACCCGTTCCTCAAGCTGACCACCAACGAGGAGTTCCCCCGACTGGTCGTCGCCCGGCGGATCGCCAAGGACGGCGCGACCTACTACGGGCCCTTCTACCCGGCGACCGCGCTCCGCGAGACGCTCCGGCTGGTGCGCCAGCTCCTGCCGCTGCGGACGTGCTCCATCAAGATCGACGGGACCGCCGAGCGGCCCTGCCTCCAGTACTACATCCACCGCTGCCACGCCCCGTGCACGGGCTGGGAGACGCGGACGGGCTACGCCAAGACCGTCGAGGACGTCCAGGCGTTCCTGGAGGGCCGGGAGGACGACCTCGCCCGGCGGCTCACCCGGGACATGGAGGCGGCGGCCGGCGAGGAGAAGTACGAGCGGGCGGCTATTCTACGAGACCAGATCCAGTCCCTCAACAAGGTCCGGGAGTCGCAGAAGATCATCTCGATCGAGCAGGAGGACCAGGATCTGATCGGGCTGGCCCGCCAGGGATCGGAGGCCTGCGTCCAGATCTTCTTCGTGCGCAAGGGCCGGCTCCTCGGCCGGGAGTCCTTCTTCTTCGACCGGCTGCTCGGCGCCTCCGACGGCGAGGTCCTGTCGGCGTTCGTCCGCCAGTTCTACGTGAAGAACGTCGCCCCGCCCCGGGAGATCCTGCTCTCTACCGACGTCCCCGAGGCGGAGCTGACCGCGGAGTGGCTCGGCCAGCGCCGCGGCGGGCGGGTGGAGCTGGCGGTGCCCCAGCGGGGCCGGAAGCGCGAGCTGGTGGCGATGGCGGAGGAGAACGCCGCCCTCGCGCTCCAGACGCACCTGCTCTCCCGGGACAGCCGGCGGCAGGTCGTCATGGAGGACCTCCAGCGGAGTCTCAACCTGCCCGGGCTGCCTCACCGGATCGAGGGGTTCGACATCTCGAACATCCAGGGTACGGAAGCGGTCGGCTCCATGGTGGTATGGGAGGCCGGCGGCATGAAGAAGGACGACTACAAGCGCTTCCGCATCCGGACCGTCCCCGGCGCCGACGACTACGCCATGATGGCCGAGGTGCTCCGCCGCCGGTACGGCAAGGCGCTGGAGGAAGGCGGCATGCTCCCTGACCTCGTGATGCTCGACGGGGGCCGCGGCCAGCTCAACGTGGGGCTGCGGGTGCTCGAGGAGCTGGGCCTGGATTTCGTGCCCATCGTGTCGCTGGCCAAGCGGGAGGAGGAGGTCTACCATCCGGAGAGCCTGCACCCGCTCGTGCTCGACCCGGCCTCGCCGGCGCTCCACACGCTCCAGAAGATCCGCGACGAGGCGCACCGGTTCGCCATCACCTACCACAAGAACCTCCGCCAGAAGCGGACGCTCACCTCGGTGCTGGACCAGATCCCCGGGATCGGGCCGACGCTCCGGACGAGCCTGCTCCGGCACCTCGGCTCGGCCCGCAAGGTGCGCGAGGCGTCGGTGGCCGAGCTGGCGGCGGTGCCGAAGATCACCCCGAAGCTCGCCCAGCGGATCCACGAGTTCTTTCACCCGAAGCTCGCCGAGACACCGGTCCAGGTCGAGGAGACGACGGTGGGCCAGGAGCCGGCCACGTCGTCGTCCGAAACCTGACGCTCCGGAACGGCCCCCGAACCTTGCGTCGGGGCGCGATCTCTGCTAAAAATCGACGGGAATCCACCGAGGAGGTGCCCCCGGTCCGTGGGCCTGGAAGGACGCGACGCGTATCCGTTCGAGGAGATCGACGCCCGGTGGCAGCGCCGGTGGGAAGAGACCGGCCTGTTCCGGGTGCGGGAGGCGGCCGGCAAGCCCAAGTACTACTGCCTGGAGATGTTCCCGTACCCCTCCGGCCGCATCCACATGGGCCACGTCCGCAACTACGCCATCGGCGACGCGGTGAGCCGCTACAAGCGGATGCGCGGGTACAACGTGCTCTACCCGATGGGCTGGGACGCCTTCGGCCTCCCGGCCGAGAACGCCGCCATCGACCACGGCGTCCACCCGGCCGTCTGGACCCACGAGAACATCGAGGCCATGAAGGCTCAGATGAAGAAGCTCGGGATCTCGTACGACTGGGAGCGCGAGGTCACCACCTGCGAGCCCGATTACTACCGCTGGGAGCAGCTCGTCTTCATCCGGATGTTCGAGCGGGGTCTGGCCTACCGGAAGGCGGCGACGGTGAACTGGTGCCCTTCCTGCCAGACGGTCCTGGCCAACGAGCAGGTCGAGGCGGGGCGCTGCTGGCGGTGCGATTCCGAGGTCAGCCCCCGGCAGATCGAGGGGTGGTACTTCAAGATCACCGCGTACGCCGAGGAGCTGCTCGAGTGGTGTGACCGCCTCGTCGGCTGGCCGGAGCGCGTCCTCACCATGCAGCGGAACTGGATCGGCCGGAGCGAGGGGGCCGAGTTCGACCTGCCGGTGGTCGGCTCCGACCTGCGCATCCGGGTCTTCACGACCCGCCCCGACACGTCCTTCGGGATGACCTATGCGGTCCTGGCACCGGAGCACCCCCTGGTGGACCGGCTCGTCACCGACGAGACGGAGCGGCGTGCCGTCGCCGCGTTCCGGGCGGAGGTGGCCCGGGAGAGCGAGATCGAGCGGCTGGCGGCGGATCGCCCGAAGCGCGGCTTCCGCCTGACGGCTCGGGCGGTGAACCCGTTCAGCGGCGCCGAGATCCCGCTGTTCCTGGCCGACTACGTCCTCATGGGCTACGGGACCGGGGCGATCATGGCGGTCCCCGGCGAAGATCAGCGGGACTGGGACTTCGCGAAGGCCCACGGCCTCCCGATCATCGAGACGGTGCGGCGCCCGGCCGGCTGGACCGGGGAGGCCTACACGGGCGACGGGGTGAAGATCAACTCGGGCTTCCTCGACGGCCTGCCCGTCGCCGAGGCCAAGCGGAAGGCGATCGACTGGCTGGTCCAGCAGGGGATCGGGGAGGCCAAGATCAACTACCGCCTCCGGGACTGGGGCATCAGCCGCCAGCGTTACTGGGGGGCGCCGATCCCCATCGTGTACTGTCCCACCTGCGGGACGGTCCCCGAGAAGCCGGAGAACCTCCCGATCGTCCTCCCGCAGAACGTCCAGATCACCGGCAAGGGCGGGTCCCCCCTGGCCGACGTCCCGTTGTTCGTGAACGCCCCGTGTCCGCGCTGCGGCGGGCCGGGTCGGCGCGAGACGGACACGATGGACACGTTCGTCGAGTCCTCGTGGTACTTCCTGCGGTACTGCTCGCCGAAGTTCACCGGGGGAATGGCCGACCCGGCGGCCGTTCACTACTGGATGCCGGTGGACCAGTACATCGGCGGCATCGAGCACGCGATCCTCCATCTGCTCTACGCGCGCTTCTACACCAAGGTGGTGCGCGATCTGGGCCTCTTCAAGGTGGACGAGCCCTTCCTGCGGCTCTTCACGCAGGGCATGGTCATCAAGGACGGCGCCAAGATGTCCAAGTCCAAGGGCAACGTGGTGAGCCCGGACGACTTCATCGCCAACTATGGGGCGGACACGGCGCGCGTCTTCGAGCTCTTCGCCGCACCCCCGGAAAAGGACCTGGAGTGGAGCGACCAGGGCGTGGAGGGCGCCTTCCGCTTCCTCAACCGCGTGTGGCGCTTCGTCCAGGCGCAGCGGGAGGCCCTCGGCCGGCCGGGCGACCGGCCGGCGGCCGGGCTGTCCGACGCCGGGCGCGCCTTCCGCCGGGTGATCCACGAGACGATCCAGCGGGTCACCACCGACATCGAGGAGTTCCACTTCAACACGGCGATCAGCGCCATCCACGAGCTGGTGAACGCCATGCACGCGTTTGCCGGGGAGTCGCTCGACCGCATGAGTCAGGAAGAGCGGCGATACCTCCTCGGCGAGGCGGTGCAGACCCTGCTCCTGCTGCTGGCGCCGTTCGCGCCCCACCTCGTGGAGGAGCTGTGGTCGCAGCTCGGTCACCCGGACAGCATCTTCCGGGAGTCGTGGCCAACAGCCGACCCGGCTGCGCTCGAGAAGGAGGCGGTCCTCGTCGTCGTCCAGGTCGACGGCCGGGTCCGCTCGCGGCTGGCGGTGCCGCCCGGCACCGCCGACGAGGCGCTGCGGGCCCGGGCGCTCGCCGACGCCAAGGTGCGCCCGTGGCTCGAGACGCGGGACGTCGAGCGGGTGGTCGTGGTCCCGGGGAGGCTGGTGAACATCGTGACCAGAGCATCATGACGTACCGGAGCGGTCTCGCCGTCATCCTCGCCCTGGTGGTCGTGGCCGGCGGCTGCGGCTACTCGCTCCGGCCGAGTCTCCCGGGCAACATCAAGACGGTTCACATCCCGACCCTCCAGAACCGGACGCAGGAGCCTGGCATCGAGGACTTCGTCACCCAGGCCCTGACCACCGCCCTGGTGACGAGCGGCGTCGCCCGGATCGCCCAGAACGCCGAGCAGGCGGACGCGATCCTCGGCGGCGCCATCGTCGAGTACACGCTCACCGCGCTCGCCTTCGACCGGACGGCGAACGTCACCCAGTATCGCCTCCAGATCGGGCTGGCGCTGACGCTCAAGGACCGCCGCAGCGGCGACGTCGTCTGGAAGCAGGACCGGATCGGCGACCGGGCCGACTTCCCGGTGGCAGGCCAGGTGAGCACGACCATCGCCCTCGAGCAGGACGCCGTGCGCCGCGCCGCCGTCAACATCAGCCGGGCCATCATCAGCCTGGCCTTCGAAGGGTTCTGAGACTGGGCGCCGTGCCGATAACCTTCGCGACCTTCATCTCGGCCGTGACGCGCTCGGCCTGCGTCGATCGGACGGCCTTCGGCCTGGGGGCGTCCGTCCCGGCCTATGGTCGTCCTCGGTTTCGGTCGGGACGCGCTCGGCCTGCGTCGATCGGACGGCCTTCGGCCTGGGGGCGTCCGTCCCGACCTCTGGGGTCGTCGGCGGGCCTCCCAGAAGGGAGCGACGTCCCGAGGGCCGCAGGTCCGAGGCGTCGCGACCAGATGGCCAATCGCGGTATACGCCTCGGCCCGCCTCTTCCCTGCGTCGTTTGGACGGCCTTCGGCCTGCGGGGGCTGCTCGGTTCTCGGCCCGGCGCGGAGTTCTAGGCTGGAGGCTGCTGCTCTCCTCCGCGATCTCGCCGCCGGCCGGATCCCCCGCCTCCTCCTCATCCACGGAGCCGAGCCTCTCCTCGTTGACGAGCTGACCGGCGAGCTCGCCGCGGCCATCTTCGCCGACCCTGCCGCCGCCGCCTGGAACCGGGAAGTCCTCCACGCCGACACGGTGACGCCGGATGCCCTGGTGACGGCCGGCCTGGGACTCGCGCTCTTCGGCCAGCGCCGGCTGGTCCTGGTGCGCGGCCTCAACGAGGCGCCGGCGAAGGCGCTCGACCGGATTCGGGACGCGATCGAGGGCGCGCGGGCCCGGCCCGGCGGCTGGCCGGCGGAGGGCACGACGGTGGCGCTGTTGGCGGTCGGGACGGAGAGGAAGAGCCCAGCCCTCCGTGTGCTGCCGCCGGCGGATCAGCTGGAGGTGAAGGCCCCGCCGGGTCGGGGGGTGCCGGGCTGGCTGCGGGGCCGGGCGCGCGCGGCCGGCCTCGACCTGGCGCCGGCCGCGGCCGAGGCGCTCGTCGAGCTGGTGGGAGAGGACCTGAGCCGCCTGGCCGGCGAGTTGGAGAAAGCCGCCGTCTTCGTCGGCTCCGACGGGCGGGTCACCGTCGAGGTCGTGCGGGCGCTGGCCGGGGAGAGCCGGGTCCGGCGCTACTGGGAGCTGGCTCAGGCGCTGGAGGAGGCGGACCGCGCCAAGGCGCTCTCTGTGCTGGCCGAGTTACTGGACGCGGGCGAGGAGCCCACGGTGCTGCTCGGACAGATCGTCGGTCACCTGCGCGACGTCTGGCGGGTCAAGTCGGCGCTCGCCGAGGGCCGGGACCCGCGCGACAGCACCCCGCTGCGACGCGGCCGGCCCGCGTTCGCGCTGGAGCGGGTGATGGCGCGGGAAGAGGCGGTGGCCGGCGAGGACCTGGCGGCGGGCCTCCGGCGCTGCTTCGACGTCGAGGTCCGGCTGAAGTCGCGCGGCGGGCAGGCCGCGGCCCTGCTCACGGTCCTCGTCGCGGAGCTGGCCCGGGCCTGACGATCCTCTGGTCGCTCAGGAAGCGGCGGGAGCGGCGGCGAGGGCGTTGAGCTGGCGAGCCAGGCGGGACTTCTTGCGCGCCGCCGTGTTCTTGTGGACGACCCCCTTGGTGACGGCCTTGTCGAGCAGGCGGATCGCCCGGGCGAGGCTCGTCCGCGCTTCCTCGACAGTCGAGGCCGCGATGGCGGCGCGGGTCCCCTTCACGGCGGTCCGGACGGTGGATCGGACCGCGGCGTTGCGGACGCGACGCTTCTCGCTCTGGCGCATTCGCTTGAGAGCCGATCGGGTGTTAGCCATCGGATCACCTCCTCCTGATCAGATCGGTCGGTCGGTTGACGCAACCTCGGACTCTATCGTGGGGGCGCCTGGGTGTCAAGCGACGCCGAGCGCCTGACCGAGGCGGTGACCGTCCCGCCGGGGACGGGCGCCCACGGCGGCGTCGTCCGGGCGGCCGCCGTGGTCGGCGCCGCCACCCTGGCCAGCCGGGTCCTCGGCTTCCTCCGCGATCTGGTGGTGGCCCAGGTCTTCGGGGCCGGTCCCGCCACCGACGCCTTCTTCGTGGCGTTCCGGCTGCCGAACCTCCTGCGCCGGCTGGTGGGCGAGGGCGCGCTCTCCTCCGCGTTCATCCCGGTCTTCACCGACTACCTCACCACGCGGCCGCGGGCCGAGCTGATCCGCATGTTCCGCGCGGTCTCCGGCGGCATGGTGGTGATCCTGGCTGGGCTGACCCTCGCCGGCGTCATCGGGGCGCCGCTCCTCGTGCGGGTGATGGCACCGGGATTCTTCGCCGACCCGACGAGGGGGCTCTTGACCGTCCAGCTGACGCGCCTGATGTTCCCGTATCTCTTCTTCGTGGGGCTGGGTGCCCTGGCCATGGGCATGCTGAACGCCCACCGGCACTTCGTCACGCCGGCCCTGGCGCCGGTCATGCTGAACCTGGCGATGATCGGCGCCGTCCTCGGCGTCGCGCCGCACCTGCGGGAGCCGGTGTTCGGGCTCGCGATCGGCGTCCTGGTGGGAGGGGTCGGCCAGCTCGTGATCCAGCTCCCGGCCCTCGCCCGGCGCGGGCTCCTGGTCGCGCCCACCCTCGATCGCCACCACCCCGCCGTCCGACGGATCGTTCGCCTGATGACGCCGGTCGCGCTCGGGCAGTCGGCCACCCAGCTCAACATCCTGGTTGACACCATCATCGCCTCGTTCCTGGTCGGGGGCAGCGTCTCCTACCTCTACTACGCGGACCGGCTCGTCGAGTTCCCGCTGGGCGTGTTCGGGATCGCCATCGCGACGGCCGTCCTGCCGACCTTGTCGGAGCAGGCCGCGACGGGAAACCCGGCGGCGCTGCGGGCCACGCAATCGTTCGCGCTGCGGCTGGCCGCCTTCATCAGCCTGCCGGCCGCCGTCGGCCTCTTCGTCCTGCGGGAGCCGATGGTCCGGGTGCTCTACCAGCGCGGCGAGTTCGGACCGGTCGAGACCGCCCAGACGGCGTGGGCGCTCGGCTTCTACGCGCTCGGCCTGGTCGGCTTCGCCAGCGTGAAGATCGGCGCCCAGGCCTTTTACGCGGTTGGGGACACCCGCACCCCGGTCAAGGTCGCGGTGGGCGCGATGGCGCTCAACAGCGTGCTGGCGGTCTCACTGGCGTTCCCGCTCCGGCACGGCGGGCTCGCGCTCGCCACCGCCTGCTCGGCCACCGCGAACTCGCTGGCTCTCGCGTGGCTCCTGCGCCGCCGGCTCGGCGCCGCCGGCGCGGCGGCCGTCCCAGGCGCGCGGGCGGCATGGGCCCGGATCGTCGGCGCCTCCGGTGCGCTGGCCGTCGCCCTCGAGGTGGCGGCGTGGCTCCGTCCCCCGCCGGTCGGCCGCGCGGCCGAAGTCCTGTGGCTCGCTGGCATGGTCGGGGGCGGGGCCCTCCTGTACGTGGCCACGCACGCCGCGCTCCGCTCCGACGAGGTCGCGTACGCGCGTCGCGCGCTGCGCCGTCGCCTCGGTTGATCACGCAGTGGCCGCCGGGTTGCTTGCCTTGAGCCGCGAGCGGTTGGTATACTGCGCGGGTAAGGGAACCCATGCGGGCCCTGCTCCAGCGGGTGATCGAAGCCTCGGTCGAGGCCGATGATCGGGTGATCGGCAGAATCGACCGGGGGGTGGTCACCCTGCTCGGGGTTGCGGACGGCGACGGACCGTCGGACAGCCGGTACCTCTCCGAGAAGATCCTCAACCTCCGCATCTTCGACGACGACCACGGCAAGCTGAACCACTCGCTGGTGACGACGGGCGGGGCCTGCCTGCTCGTCTCGCAGTTCACTCTGCTCGCGAACACGGGTCGCGGCCGCCGGCCAGACTTCCTGGGCGCCGCCCGGCACGAGGTCGCAGAGCCGCTGGTGCGCGACATGGCGGTGCGACTGCGCGAGGGCGGGGTGCCGGTGGTGGAGGGCCGATTCGGGGCCCGGATGATCGTGCGCCTCGCGAACGACGGGCCGGTGACGATCTGGCTCGATTCGCGCGAGCGGGCATGAGGGGACATGCCCCGGCACCGGACCTCGTGGACGAGTTTCTCCAGAGTCTCCGGGTGGAGGACGGCGCCTCACCCCTGACCGTGAGCGCGTACCGGCGCGATCTCCGCCGGCTCGCCGCCTTCCTCGTCGCCCGCCACCGCGCCCTCGAGACGGCGGGTCCCGCCGACCTGGTGGCGCACCTGGGCGCGCTTCACGCCCGCGGGCTCGGGCCGCGCACCCGCGCCCGCCAGATCGCCGCCATCCGCGGCCTCTACCGCTTCGCCCGCGCCGCCGGCCGCATTGCCGACGATCCGGCCGCCCTGCTCGAGAGCCCGCGGCTGCCGCGCCGGCTCCCCCGCGCCCTCTCGCGGGCCGACGCCCAGGCGCTGGTCGAGGCCCCCGGGGGTGACGGTCCCCGCAGCCTGCGTGACCGCGCCATCCTGGAATTGCTGTACGGATCCGGGCTCCGGGCGTCCGAGATCGTCGGGCTGCGGCCCGGCGACCTCGACCTCCACGGGCAGTTCCTCGTCTGCCACGGCAAGGGCTCCCGCCAGCGGCTGGTGCCCGTCGGCGGCGAGGCGCGCAAGGCGCTGCGCGCGTATCTCGACCACGCGCGGCCGGTCCTCGTCCGCCGGCGGGAGCCCGACACGCTCTTCGTCAACCATCGGGGCCGGCCGCTGTCCCGGCAGGGGCTGTGGGGCCTCGTCCGCCGCTACGCCGGTCGCCTGGGGCTGCCCCGGGCGTTTCCGCACGCCCTGCGGCACTCCTTCGCGAGCCACCTGCTCGAGGGCGGCGCCGACCTGCGCTCCGTGCAGGCGCTGCTCGGCCACGCCGACATCGGGACGACCGAGGTATACACGCACCTGCCAACGGACGCGGTCCGGCGGATGTATCGCCGGTTTCACCCGAGGGCGGAGTAGTGCCGTGCCGATAACCGTCGCATCCCGTCGTCCTCGGTCGTCGCCCATCCTCGGCGTATGCGGCATACGCCTGCGGTGGGCGACTCCCTGCGTCCTGGGGCTGCTCGGTTCTCGGCCCGCCTTGTGGCACTGTGACCCGAGCGATGCGGTCCGGCGGATGTATCGCCGGTTCCACCCACGGGCCGAGTGATGCGGATGTGCCGGCGGATCCACCCGAGGGCGACCTGATGGTCGTGCGCCGCGCGACGTACCCCCAGGTGGAGCCGCGGGCGGGGGACCTGATGACGCCGGCGGTGGCGGTGGCGCCGCGGAGGCTGACCCTGGCGGCGGCCGCCGTGCTCGCCCGCCGCCGCCGCGCGCGCTTCGTGGTCGCGCGGCTCGGATCCGGGTGGGGCGCGGTGACACGCCAGGTCCTCGAGCGCGCGCTGGCACTCGACCGGCGGCTCGGCCGGGCTCCGCTCGACCTGGTCCTCTGGGGCGCGCCCGTGGTTTCGGCCGCGACTCCCGAGGTGACGGTGCGCCGGGAGCTGGGACCGGCCACGCCGTTCGTGGTGGTATTCGGCGGCGGCGGGACGCCGCTGGGGGTAGTGTCGGGGGACATGGGGGCGCGACGGGCCCTCCCGCGCTCGGCGGTCGAGGCCCTGGGCCGGCTCGACCCGGGGACCCTCGAGCTCCTGCGAGCCGCCGGCCGGCTCGGGCCGGAGTCCGGCCAGCCGGTCGCCGCCGTCGGCGGGATCGTCCGCGACCTGCTGCTGGGACGCCTGACCGCGCCGCCCCGCGACCTCGACGTGGCCGTCGAGGGGGATGGGCGCCTCCTGGCCCGGCAGCTGGCCCGGGCCCTCGGCGGCCGAGTGCGGCAGCACGACGCCTTCCTGACCGCGACGGTGACGCTCGCCGACGGGCGGAGGGTGGACGTCGTGACCGCGCGGCGGGAAGGGTACCGGCGACCGGGCGCGCTCCCCATCGTGGAGCCCGCCACGCTGGAGGAGGATTTGGGGCGCCGCGACTTCTCCATCAATGCCCTCGCGGTCCGCCTCGATGGCGACGCCTGGGGGCAGGTCCTGGATCCAGTGGGCGGGCTGGCGGACCTCGCGGCGCGGCGCCTCCGTGTGCTCCACCCGCTCTCGTTCGTGGAGGACCCGACCCGGATCTTCCGGGCGGCGCGCTTCGCGGCACGACTCGGGTTCCGCCTGGAGACGGCGACCCGGCGGCTGCTGGTGGGGGCGGCGCCGCTCCCCGTGTACGAGGCGCTCTCCGGCGATCGGCTGATGGCCGAACTGGACGCCATCCTCGACGAGCCGGCCCCGGCCGCCGTGCTGGCGGCGCTGAGCCGGCTGGGCGCCTTCCGGCTCGTCTTGCCCGGCTACCGGCGCTCGCCCGGGGCCGACACCGCCCTGGCCCGGGCGGCCGAGGCCGCGCGGGCCGCGCCATTGCCCCGCGACGTCGAAGCCGCGCTCGTCCTGCTCGCGCTGGGAGCCCACCTGCGGGGGGAGGCGGCCGAGGCCTGGGTCGCGCGCTGGGGCGTCCCCGCGCCGATGCGGGCGGCGATCGCCCGGGCTCGGGAGGAGGCGCCGGCGCTGGGGCGCCGGCTCGCCCGGGCCGCCGACGCGGGGGAGGCGTACGCGGTCCTGCGCGGCGTGCCGGTGCTGACCGCCGCGTGGGCCCATGCACGGGCCCGCGAGGCCCGCGGCCGCCGGCACGTCCTCGACTATCTCGGGGCGTGGCGCGCCCTGCCGTCGCTCCTGAACGGCGAGGACCTGAAGGCCCTCGGGCTGGCGCCTGGTCCGCTCTTCGGCCGGCTGCTGGCGGGTGTCCGGATGGCCCAGGTCACCGGGCGCGTGCGCACCCAGGCCGAGGCCGCGGCCTGGGTGCGGCGGACCCTGGTCGGGGCGAGCGGGGCGGGGACGGGCGGCGCGACTAACGGATCGAGTCCGGATCCGAAAGGAGGAGGCGTGTGGCGATGAAGTACATCTTCGTGACCGGCGGCGTCGTGTCGTCGCTCGGCAAGGGACTGGCGGCGTCCTCGATCGGGTGCCTGCTGGAAGCCCGCGGCTTCCAGGTGACGCTCCTGAAGATGGACCCCTACATCAACGTGGACGCCGGAACCATGAGCCCGTACCAGCACGGTGAGGTCTTCGTCACCGACGACGGCGGGGAAACCGACCTCGACCTCGGCCACTACGAGCGGTTCACGCGGGCCCGGATGACGCGGGACCACAATGTGACCACCGGGAAGGTCTACCACACGGTCATCACCCGGGAGCGGCGCGGCGACTACCTGGGTCACACCGTCCAGGTGATCCCCCACATCACGGACGAGATCAAGGCGTCGATCCGCAAGGTGAGCCACGACGTCGACGTCGTCATCGTCGAGGTCGGCGGCACGGTGGGCGACATCGAGGGGCTGCCGTTCCTAGAAGCGGTGCGCCAGTTCAAGAAGGATGTCGGCAAGGAGAACGTGATCTACATCCACCTGACGCTGGTCCCGTTCATCCAGGCCGCCTCCGAGCTGAAGACCAAGGCGACCCAGCACTCGGTGAAGGAGCTACGCGCGATCGGGATCCAGCCGGACATCGTGCTCTGCCGCACCGACCGCTTCCTGCCGCGGGGGATCAAGTCGAAGATCGCGCTCTTCTGCGACGTGGAGGAGGAGGCCGTCATCACGGCCAAGGACGTGGAGACGATCTACGAGGTCCCCCTCGTCTTCCACCAGGAGGGACTGGACGGCATCATCGTCAAGGCCCTGGGGCTGCCGTCCCGACCGATCGACCTCACCGCCTGGGAGGCCATGGTCGGCCGGATCAAGAATCCGGTGCGCACCGTCCGGATCGCGGTGGTCGGCAAGTACATCGAGCTCAAGGACTCGTACAAAAGCCTGGCCGAGGCGCTGACCCACGGCGGGATCGCCCACGAAGCGCGGGTGGACGTCCGGTGGACCGACGCCGAGCAGCTCCTGCAGGACGGGGCGGCGGCCCACCTCGCCGACATCGACGGCGTGCTGGTGCCGGGCGGTTTCGGCGATCGCGGGATCGAGGGCAAGATCGAGGCCATCCGCTACGCCCGCGAGCACGGCATCCCGTTCCTCGGGATCTGCCTCGGGCTCCAGTGCGCCGTCGTGGAGTTCGCCCGGCGGGTGGCCGGGCTGGAAGCGGCCAATTCCGCCGAGTTCGATCGCGGCACGCCCTACCCGGTGATCGACCTCCTGCCGGAGCAGCGGGAGGTGGAGGACAAGGGTGGGACCATGCGGCTCGGGCTCTACCCGATCGCGATCGTCGAGGGCTCGCTGGCCCATCGCATCTACGGCACGCTCCAGATCGAGGAGCGCCACCGCCACCGCTACGAGGTCTCGAACGAGTACCGGCGGATCCTGGAAAAGAACGGCTTCCGGGTCTCGGGCATCTGGCCCGAGAAGCAGCTGGTGGAGATCGTGGAGCTGCCCGATCACCCCTGGTTCATCGCCAGCCAGTTCCACCCGGAGTTCCGCTCGCGGCCGTGGGCGCCTCATCCGCTGTTTGCCGGGTTCATCGGCGCCGCGGCCGCCCGCCGGGCAACGGCCAGCGGGCGGGGCCGATGAGACACCCTGTGTCAACCCTCTCGTTCCGCCGACCTCGTACCGCGTCGGGACTGTGGGGCGCCCCCCCTCCCCCCGGCGGGTGGGGAGGGGTCGGGGGTGGGGGTGGACCCCGATGAGCGTCGCCACGTTCATCTCGGTCGGGACGCGCTCGGCCTGCGTCGATCGGCCAGCCTTCGGCCTGGGGGCGCTGCTCGCTCCTCGGCCCCGCCCCCGAGAACGGGCTCGTCTATCGCCGATTCGGCGAATCAGGGACTCTAGGTGACGGCGCCCGTCCAGATCGGCTCGATCCGGATCGGCGAGGGCGCCCCGCTGGCGCTGATCGCCGGCCCCTGCGCCATCGAGGACGAGGCCCACGCCCTTCGCACCGCCGAGCTCCTGGTCCGGGTCGCCGCCGAGGGCAAGGTCCCCTTCGTCTACAAATCGTCCTACGACAAGGCGAACCGCTCCGCCCTCGCCTCCTACCGGGGTCCGGGCCTTCGCGCGGGCCTGCGCATCCTCGCGCGGGTGCGGGAGGCCCTCGGCTGCCCGGTGCTCTCCGACGTCCACCTCCCCGACGAGGTGCCGGCCGCGGCGGAGATTCTCGACTGCCTCCAGGTCCCGGCGTTCCTGTGCCGGCAGACCGACCTGGTGGTCGCCTGCGGCCGGAGCGGTCGGCCCGTCAACGTGAAGAAGGGCCAGTTCATGGCCCCCTGGGACATGGGCAACGTCGTGGAGAAGCTCCGGGCCAGCGGGGCGACGGGGGTGACGCTGACCGAGCGGGGCGCGAGCTTCGGTTACAACAACCTGGTGGTGGACTTCCGGAGCCTGGCCATCATGCGGGGCTTCGGGACGCCCGTGGTCTTCGACGCGACCCACTCGGTGCAGCTCCCGGGCGGGGAGGGGACGCGCTCGGGCGGCGAGCGCCAGTACGTCGCGGCGCTCGCCCGGGCGGCGGTGGCCTTCGGCGTCGATGCCCTCTTCATGGAGGTCCACGAGGCGCCGGACCGCGCTCCCTCGGACGGCCCGACCATGCTTCCGCTGGCCGAGCTGCCCCGGCTGCTCGACGAGGTCCAGGCGCTCCGCGCGGTGTTGGCGAGGTCCGGACGATGACGCCCGACGAGATCCTCAAGACCGCTCGCCGCGTGCTCGAGGTGGAGGCGGAGGCCGTCCGGGCGCTGACCGAGCGGCTGGACGACCGGTTCACGCGGGCTGTGCAACTGCTCCTGGCCTGCCGGGGGCGCGTCGTCGTGACCGGGATCGGGAAATCGGGGCTCGTGGCCCGGAAGCTGGCGGCCACCCTCGCCGCCACCGGGACGCCGGCGCTCTTCCTTCACCCGGCCGAGGCGGTGCACGGCGACCTCGGCATGGTCGTCCGGGGCGACGTGGTGGTCGCGCTCTCGAACAGCGGGGAGACCGGCGAGCTCCTGGCCCTGCTTCCCTCCATCAAGCGCATCGGCGCCCCCCTGATCGTTCTCACCGGCAGCGTCGGCTCCCGGCTGGCCGGGCACGGGGACGTCGTGCTGGACGTCTCGGTCCAGGAGGAGGCGTGCCCGCTCAACCTCACCCCGACCGCGTTGACCACCGCGACGCTCGCACTCGGGGACGCGCTGGCGGTGGCGCTCCTGGCGCGCCGGGGAATCAGCCCGGAAGACGTGGCGCGGGTTCACCCGGGGGGCGCGCTGGGCCGGCGCCTGATCCAGGTCGAGGAGCTGATGCACCGCGGGGCGGCGGTGCCCCGCGTCCGGGAGGACGCCCCGCTGGGCGAGGCCCTGGGCGAGATGACCGCCAAGCGGCTCGGTTGCACGACCGTGGTGGACGGAGACGGGCGGCTGGCGGGGATCATCACGGACGGCGACGTCCGCCGCGCGGTCGAGCGGGGAGGGGTGGTGCCGGCGACCGCCGGCGACCTGATGTCGCGCCGGCCGAAGACCGTGGGGCGGACCGAGCTGGCGGCGGCGGCTCTCGCGCTCATGGAGCGCCACGCCATCACGCAGCTCCTCGTCGTGGACGACGAAGGGCGGCCGGACGGGATCCTGCACCTCCACGATCTCCTGCGCGCGACCATCGCATGAGGGGCGGCCGCCGGAGGCGACCGCCCTCGCGGGCGCAGCTGCGGCGCATCCGCCTGCTCATCCTCGACGTTGACGGCGTGCTCACCGACGGCCGGCTCTACCTGGGACCGGACGAGGGAGAGTGGAAGAGCTTCCACGTCCACGATGGGCTCGCGCTCGTCCGCGCCGTGGCGGCGCGCTTCCCGGTGGCGATCGTCTCCTCGCGTAGCGCCCCGGCCGTGGCCCGGCGGTTCGCGGAGCTCGGGGTGGCCGAGGTCCACCAGGGCGTCGCCGACAAGCTGGCGCTCTACGAGGCGCTCTGCGCGCGGCACGATTGCCGCGACGCGGACGTCGCCTGCATGGGCGATGATCTGCCCGATCTCCCGCTCCTCCGGCGTGCCGGGCTCGCGCTGGCCCCGGCCGACGCCGTGCCCGAGGTCCGGCGGGCCGCCCACTGGGTCAGCCGGATGGGCGGGGGCCGGGGCGCCGTGCGCGAGGTGCTCGAGGCCTTGCTCCGGGCGCGCGATGCCTGGGAGACCGACCCGGCTATCCGGGCGCACTGATTGAGATTCCACGGGGCTCCCGGGCCGGCCGCCCGGGGGCGGGCGGCTCCTGTCATGTGGGCGAAATCCCCCTACGGATTCTTCGTTTACACCCGGCACGCTTTATGCTAGCGTGCGGTCAGACTTGAGGTCGGCACCGAGCGAGCCTCCATGCGGCGACTCTCGATCGTCTTCCTAGCGTGCTTCGTGGCCCTCCTGGTCGGGCTGGGGGGGATGATTGCGTGGAAAATCCGGGGCCGCTCGACCCCGGCGCCCCCACCGACCACGGCCCAGGACGCCGACTACCGGATCCGTGAGATCCACATCAACGAGACCCTGGAGGGGAACCTGCGCTGGACCCTGGACGCGGATCAGGCCGAGGTCTTCGACAAGGAGCAGCGCACGGTCATGAAGAAGGTGGTCGTCCGCGTCTTCTCGAAGAACGCGGAGTGGACGGTCACGGCCGACGAGGGCGTGATGGGCAACGAGACGCGGGACGTGACGGTGACGGGCAACGTGGTGGTGACCTCGAACGACGGCCTCACCATCAAGACGCCCGAGCTGTTCTGGCGGAACAAGGACCGGAACCTCTACACGGAGCAAGCCGTCGAGATCAAGCGGACGGGCACGACCATCACGGCACAAGGAATGGACGTCCGGATGCAGGACCAGGAGGCGGTGCTCCAGAAGAAGGTCCGGGTGGTCATCGAGAATCGCGCCAACGCCAACCTGGCGTTGTTCCCAAGGAGTGGCTCATGAGTCGCAGGAGTCTGGTGATCGTGGTGGTGGGGGTCGCGTTCGGTCTCACGGTCGGCGTCGGGGCCGGCGGAGCCCAGACCCGGACGCCGGCGCCCAAGCCCGGCGCCCCGGCGCCGAAGGCGTCGGGGGCGACCCCCGGGTCGAAGCCGGGTGCGCGGTCGAACTCGCCGATCGTGATCGACGCCGACCGGATGGCCGCGTCGAAGAAGGACGGCATCGTCATCTTCGAGGGCAACGTGGTGGCCAAGCAGGACAACTCGGTTCAGACCGCCGACCGGATGGAGGTCTACCTGGACGACAAGGGCGAGCGCGTCCTGCGCATCGTGTCGACCGGGAACGTGAAGATCGTGACCGAGGACTGCCGGACCGGCACCGCCAAGCGCGCGGAGTACTACGACGACGAGCAGCGACTCCTCTTGCTGGGTGACGCCAAGGTCTGGCAGGAGGAGAACGTGGTGACCGGGGAGGAGATCGAGATCCTGCTCGCCGAGGACCGCAGCACGGTGAAGGGCGGTTCCCAGCGGGTCAAGTCGGTGTTCTATCCCAAGCGCGAGGAGGCCAAGCCGGACGCGGCCGCCCCGGCGGCCAAGAAGGAGGAGAAGAAGTCGGCCTCCTGCGGGTAAGGGCCGCGTCCGTCGCCCGTAGGGCGCGGACAACCGAATAGATGGGCCTGGAGGCGCGGGGGCTCCAGAAGAGCTTCTGGCAGCGAAAGGTCGTTGACAACGTCAACCTGGTCATCAATCCGGGTGAGGTCGTCGGGTTGCTGGGCCCCAACGGCGCCGGCAAGACGACCACGTTCTACATGGTGGTGGGGCTCCTGCCCCCCGACCGGGGCCGGATCCTGCTGGACGGCGCCGACATCACGGCGCTCCCGATGTACCGCCGGTCCCGGCGGGGAATCGGGTATCTCCCGCAGGAGTCGTCGGTCTTCCGGAAGCTGACGGTGGAGGAGAACCTGTTGGCGATCCTCGAGACGCTGGACCTGACGGCCCGGGAGCGGGATGAGCGCCTCCACGCGCTGCTGCGCGAGCTCGCCCTGGACGGCCTGGCCAAGCAGCGGGCCTTCACCCTCTCCGGCGGCGAGCGCCGGCGGCTGGAGATCACGCGGGCGCTCATCAGCTCGCCGAGCTTCCTCCTGCTCGACGAGCCCTTCACCGGCATCGACCCGATTGCCATCGCGGACATCCAGGAGATCATCTCGCGGCTGAAACAGAAGGGCATCGGCGTCCTGATCACGGACCACAACGTCCGGGAGACCCTGCAGATCACCGACCGGTCGTACATCCTCTACGACGGACAGATTCTGGTCGCCGGGACGTCGAAGGAGCTCGCGACCAACGAGCGGGCTCGAGAGATCTACCTCGGTGAGAAGTTCTCGCTCTGACATGTCGGGCTGCACACGCTCAGTGGTGGCCTGGTAGGAGATTCGACCATGGCCATGGAAGCTCGTCTCACGCTCCGGCAGACCCAGCGGCTCGTGATGACGCCGATGCTGCAGCAGGCCATCCAGCTCCTGCAGCTCTCGACGATCGAGCTTCAGGAGCTGCTCCAGAAGGAGCTGACGGAGAACCCGATGCTCGAGGAGTCGCCGGTCGAGGAAGGGCCGGCGCCGGAGCCGGTGCCCGACGTCCCGGCGGCCGAGGCCCCACCCTCCGACGCCCCCGCCGCCACCGAGACAACGCCGGAGGCTCCCGATCTGCCGTTCGACCTGACCGAGATCATGTTCGGCCCGCCCGACGAGCGGACCCTGGTCCAGCAGGAGCAGCACGAGGAGACGCGGTTCGAGAACTTCGTGGGCGGGACCACCTCGCTGGCCGATCACCTCTACGAGCAGCTCCGGCTTTCGGTGTCCGAGGGCGACGTGCGGCAGGCGGCCGACGAGATCATCGGCAACCTCGACGAGGAGGGGTATCTCCGGGCGACGCTCGCCGAGATGGCCGAGAAGACCCGACTCTCCGCCGCCGTCTTCGAGAAGGCGCTGGCCCTCGTCCAGACCTTCGATCCCCCGGGGGTGGCCGCCCGGGACCTACGGGAGTGCCTGCTCATTCAGCTCCGCGAGCAGACCGACCCCGACCCGCTGGCGATCGAGATCCTCGAGAGCCACTTCGAGGCCTTCCAGCGCTGCAAGTACGCGGAGATCGCCCGGGCGCTCAAGCGCGACCCGGACCGCGTCCAGGAGGCGGTGGAGGAGATCGCCAACCTCGAGCCCAAGCCGGGGCGCCGCTTCGCCCCCTCCGATACCCGGTACGTGGTGCCCGACGTCTACGTGTACAAGACGGAGGACGGGTTCGCGATCGTCCTCAACGACGACGGCATCCCGCGCCTCCGCATCAACCCCTATTACCGGAGCATGCTGGGCCGGGACAAAGACGATGGGGCCCGCCGGTACGTCGAGGACCGGCTCCGCTCGGCGATCTGGCTCATCAAGAGCGTCCACCAGCGACAGCGGACCCTGTATCGGGTGACGGACTCGATCGTGAAGTTCCAGAAGGAGTTCCTCGACCACGGGCTGCCCCAGCTCCGGCCGCTTTCGCTGCGGGACGTGGCCGAGGACATCGGGATGCACGAGTCCACGGTGAGCCGGGTCACGACGAACAAGTACGTCCAGACGCCCCAGGGCCTCTTCGAGCTCAAGTTCTTCTTCCACAGCGGGATCGCCACCGGCCGCGGCGAGATGGTGTCGTCGATCAGCGTCAAGAAGATGATCCAGGACCTGGTGGCCCAGGAGAATCTCCAGAAGCCGCTCTCGGACCAGGAGATCACGCGAAGCCTCAAGCAGAGCGGGCTCTCGATCGCCCGGCGCACCGTCGCGAAGTATCGCGAGGAGCTCGGCATCCTGCCGTCGCACCAGCGGAAGCTCGCCACCCGCAAGCGGGCCTAGCGCCGGTCAGCCGGGCCGGGCGGAGATGTCGGGATGGAAACGCACATCAGCGGCCGCGGCGTTGACCTGTCCCCGGCGCTGCGACGCCGCGTCGAGACGAAGGTCGCCAAGGTGACCCGGTTCCTGACGAAGATCACCGAGGCGCGGGTGGTCCTGGAGCGGGAGCGCCACCGGCACCTGGCCGAGGTGACCCTCCAGGCCAAGGGCGCAACACTTCACGCCGAGGGCGCCGCCGGCGACTTCTACGCCGCCCTCGACCTGGCGGTGGAGAACCTCGCCCGGCAAGCGCGGCGCCGGAAGGACCGCATCCGGGCCCGCAAGCCGCGCCCGTCGCGCCTGGCGCCGGCGACTCCCGGGTCGCTGGCGATCGTCGAGGCGGGGGCGGCCCCGGGCGAGGGGCCGGAGGCGCCGGAGGTGGTGATCCGGCGGCTCGCCGCCAAGCCGATGTCCGTCGACGAAGCGCTCGAGCAGATGCGGGGCCGCTCGGACGGCCTGCTCGTCTTCACCAACGCGCGGAGCCGCCTGGTCAACGTCCTCCACCGCCGGCCGGACGGATCGCTGGAACTGGTCCAGCCGGCCGGATAGGGAACCGCCGGGACCGAGCCGAGCGTGACGATACCCGCCGAGCAGCCCCGGAGCGACGCGTCCCGTGCGACGGAGCGGGAGGACTCGGATCGCCTGCGCCTCATCATCATCACGGGGCTGTCGGGCGCCGGCAAGAGCTACACCATCAAGTGCTTCGAGGACCTGGGGTACTACTGCGTCGACAACCTGCCCACGACGCTGATCCCCACGTTCGCCGAGCTGTGCGCCCATTCGACCCGCGAGATCCGGCGCATCGCCCTCGGCGTCGACATCCGGGAGGGCGAGTACCTCAAGCCGGTGGCCGAGGTCCTCGGCCAGTTGCGCGCGCGCGGCTACGCGACCGAGGTGCTCTTCCTGGAGGCGTCGGAGGAGAGCCTGGTCCGCCGCTACCACGAGACGCGACGGCGGCACCCGGTCAGCCCGACCCTCCTGGAGGGCATCCGCGCCGAGCGCCAGCTGCTGGCGCAGCTCCGGGAACTGGCCGACCGCGTGATCGACACCTCCCACATCACCGTCCATCAGCTCAAGCAGATGCTGGTCGAGCTGTACGGCGAGCGGGAGGCCCGGCTGGGCCTGAACGTCAACCTAGTCTCGTTCGGCTACAAGTTCGGGGTTCCCTACGACGCCGACCTCGTCTTCGACTGCCGGTTCCTGCCCAACCCCTTCTTCGTCGAGGCGCTGCAGGCCAAGGACGGACGGGCGGCCGAGGTGCGCCGATTCGTCTTCGACCAGGCCGAGAGCCGCGAGCTGCTCGCGCGCCTCCGGGACCTGCTGGCCTATCTCCTGCCGCGCTACCAGCGCGAGGGGAAGGCCCACCTGACCGTCGCCGTCGGCTGCACCGGGGGTCGCCACCGCTCGGTCGCGCTCGTCGAGGAGCTGCGTGAGTTCATCGAGGCCCAGGGGTTGCCGGCGAGCGTGTCTCATCGCGACGTCAACCGCGAAGCGTAGCGGGGCGAGAAGCGTCGCCCAGCGTCGTCCTCGGTCGTCGCCGATCCTCGGCGTACTCGGAGTACGCCTGTGGTCGGCGACTCCCTGCGTCCTAGCTGGGCTCGCTTCTCGGCCCGCTATCGCGATCACTGGACGCAGGATCGAGTGCCCTGCGGCGGGGGGTCTGATAGGATCGAAGGGATGAGCGTCACCTTCATCTTCGGCGTCCACAACCATCAGCCGCTCGGCAACTTCGATCATGTTCTTGAGGAGGCGGTCGAACGCGCGTATCGGCCGTTCCTCCAGACGCTCCACCGCTTCCCGGACGTCCGCGCGCTCGTCCATACCTCGGGCTTGCTGCTCGAGTGGTGGGAAGCCCACGCCCCCGACGTCCTCGACCTCCTGGCCGAGCTGGCCGGCCGGGGCCAGGTCGAGCCGCTGACCGGCGGCTTCACCGAGCCGATCCTGCCGCTCCTGCCCGACCACGACAAGGTCGGGCAGATCCGGGCGCTGACGGAGCGGGTGACAAAGCGCCTCGGCGTCCGGCCCCGGGGGATGTGGCTCGCCGAGCGGGTGTGGGAGCCGCACCTGGCCCGGCCGCTCGCCGAGGCCGGCGTCGAGTACATCCTGGTCGACGACCACCACTTCGCGATGGCCGGGCTCGACCCGGACCAGCTCTCGGGCTACTACCTCACCGAGGAGCAGGGCGCGACCGTCGCGGTGTTCCCCATCAACCAGCGGCTGCGATACCAGATCCCCTTCGGCTCCGTCGAGCAGGTCTTCGCCATCCTCCGCGAGCGCGCCGCCAGCGGCGGGGCGCTCACCATGGTCGACGACGGGGAGAAGTTCGGGATCTGGCCCCACACCTACCACAGCGTCTACGAGGAGGGGTGGCTCGAGGCCTTCTTCGCCGGCCTGCCCCGGCAGCCGGGCGTGGAGCTGGCGACGGCGGCCGAGTACCTCGACCGCCACCCGCCCACCGGCCGCGTGTACCTCCCGACGACGAGCTACCGCGAGATGACCGAGTGGGCGCTCACCCCGGAGGCGGCCGCCGAGCTGGATCGCACGCGGCGAGCCGTCGAAGGCCTCGCCGGCCCGGCCGCCGCCCGGCTGCTGCGGGGTGGCTTCTGGCGGAACTTCCTGGTCCGCTACCCGGAGGTCAACGACACCTACCGCAAGATGCTCCGCGTGAGCAACCGCGTGGCGGCGGGCCTCGCCGTCCGGCCCACCGACCCCGGGCTGCTGGCCGCGCGGGACCTCCTCTGGCGGGGTCAGTGCAACGACGCCTACTGGCACGGCGTCTTCGGCGGGGTGTACCTGCCGCACCTCCGGCGGGCGGTCCGGGGGGCCCTGCTGGCCGCCGAGGCCCGGCTCGACGCGGCCGAGCCCGATGCCCCGCGCATCGTCCACGAGAGCGGCGACCTGGACGGCGACGGCGACGACGAGGTGGGGATCCGGTCCGAGCGGCTGAGCCTGCTGGTCCGGCCGGCCGCCGGCGGCACGGTCACCGAGCTGGCGTACCGACCCCTGGCCTTCGATCTCGCCGACGTGCTGACGCGGCGGCGGGAGATCTCGCACCTTCGTATCGCCGAGGCCGAGGAGGCCAGCGGTGCCGGCGCCGTCATGCGCACCATCCACGACACGTGGACGGTCAAGGAGGTCGGGCTGGCCCGCCTGCTCGGCTACGACGCCCGACGGCGGTCCTGCCTGGAGGACTACCTCCTTGATCCGGACGGCCCGGTCGAGGTCGACCGGGCGTGGCTGGCGTTCCCGGCGCACCGATGCGCGGCGCGGATCGAGACGACGGCGGACCGCGTGGCCGTCGCGCTCGCCGCCGATGGCCGGGCCGGCGAGACGCGCGTCGAGATGACGAAGGTCCTGGCGGTCCCGGCGGGCGCCGCCCGTCTCCAGGCCCGGTATCGGGTCCGGGCCGAGCGCCCCCTGGCGGCGCGGTTCGCGGTGCGGTGGAACCTCACCCTGAGCGGGCCGTCCGCCGATCGCTATCATCGCGGGGAGGGCGGCGAGATCCTCGCGCTGGAATCGGTGGGAGAGCAGGAGGGGTCGCGGATCGCGCTGGTTGACGAGTGGCTGGGGCTGACGGCGACGCTGACCTGGAGCCCACGGGCGCGGATCTTCTGGGCGCCGGTCTACACGGTCTCGCTGTCCGAGGCGGGGCTCGAACGCGTGTGGCAGGGGGTCGAGCTGACCGTCGTGTGGCCGGTCGACCTCGGCCCCCGGCCGTGGAGCGCCGAGATGGCGCTGGGCGTCTCCCACCGGGAGGGCGGGGCGTGAAGGTCCGTCCGGAGGACCTGCCGGTCCGCATCGACAAGCCCTGGGGACACGAGATCTGGTACGCCTGGACCGACCGGTACGTCGGCAAGATCCTCCACGTCAAGCGCGGCGGGAAGTTGTCGCTCCAGTACCACCAGCGGAAGGACGAGACGAGCTACGTGCTGCGGGGCCGCTTGCTGCTCACCAAGGGGCCGAGCGTGGACCGGCTGACCGTGACCGAGGTCGGCGAGGGGCACACTTGGCGGAACCGCCCCGGCGAGGTCCACACGATCGAGGGGCTGGAGGACGCCGACATCCTGGAAGTCTCCACGCCGGAGCTCGACGACGTGGTGCGACTCCGGGACCTGTACGGCCGCGAAGGAACCAGCAACCCCTGACGGGCGGGGCCGATGAGCGTCGCAACGTCGATCTCGGTCGGGACGCGCTCGGCCTGCGGCCTCGCGTCCGTCCCGACCTATGGTCGTCCTCGGTCGTCGCCCATCCTCGGCGTATGCGGCAGTACGCCTGCGGTCGGCGACTCCCTGCGTCTGTCGGACGGGCTTCGGCCTGTGGGCGCTGCTCGCTCCTCGGCCCCGCCCGAGAGCTTCGCTTCCGTGCCACGACTCTAACGGTGTCGTCGGGGGTTCGTTCACCTTGAGCGGATGCGGAGGTGCGTGTTACACTACGCGGGTTTGGCACGGGCGCGGGCGGACCGCTCCCGAGAACCTCGGCTGAGGAGGCGGAGATGGCGCACGACGAGTACCTGTTCACCTCGGAGTCGGTCACCGAGGGCCACCCCGACAAGATCGCGGACCAGATCTCCGACGCGGTGCTGGACGCGGTCCTGGAACAGGACCCGATGGGCCGGGTGGCCTGCGAGTCCCTCCTGACGACCGGCCTCGTCGTCGTGGCGGGGGAGATCACGACGTCCTGCTACGTGGACATCCCCCGGATCGCGCGCGAGACGATCAAGAGCGTCGGATACACCCGCGCCAAGTTCGGCTTCGACTACGAGACCTGCGGCGTCATCGTGTCGATCGACGAGCAGTCCTCGGACATCGCGATGGGGGTGGACAAGCTCGGCGCCGGCGACCAGGGGCTCATGTTCGGCTACGCCTGCACCGAGACCCCCGAGCTGATGCCGGCGCCCATCTCGCTAGCCCACGCGCTCGTCCGGCGCCTGTCCGAGGTCCGCCGGGCGGGAACGCTGCCGTACCTCCGTCCCGACGGGAAGTCCCAGGTCAGCATCCGGTACGTCGATGGCAAGCCGGTGCGCGTGGAGACGGTCGTCATCTCCACCCAGCACAGCCCGGAGGTCACGCTCGAGCAGCTCCGCGCCGACGTCGTGCAGCACGTGGTCGCCCCGACCATTCCGCCGGCCATGCTCGACCCGAAGCGGATCACCTACCACATCAACCCCACCGGCCGCTTCGTCATCGGCGGGCCGCAGGGAGACACCGGGCTCACCGGCCGGAAGATCATCGTGGACACCTACGGCGGCTCGTGCCCGCACGGCGGCGGCGCCTTCTCCGGGAAGGACCCGACGAAGGTAGACCGGTCGGCCTCGTACATGGCGCGGCACGTGGCGAAGAACATCGTGGCGGCCGGCCTGGCCGAGCGCTGCATGGTCCAGGTCGCCTACGCCATCGGGGTGGCGGACCCGGTGTCGATCATGGTCGAGACCTTCGGAACCGGGAAGGTGCCGACGGCCAAGCTCGAACAGATGATCCGGCGCCACTTCGACTTCACCCCGGCCGGCATCATCAAGTACCTCGAGCTCCGGCGGCCCATCTTCCGGAAGACCGCGGCCTTCGGTCACTTCGGGCGGAGCGAGCCCGAGTTCAGCTGGGAGCGCGTGGATCGCGTCAAGGATCTGCGCGAAGACGCCGGCATCTAGCAACGAGAAGGGATGACCACCGTGACGACGCAGCACGACGCGAAGGATTTGAGGCTGGCCGCGGCCGGCCAGGACCGCATCCAGTGGGCGGAGCTGGCCATGCCGGTGCTCCGCCAGATCCGGGAGCGGTTCGTGACGGAGCAGCCGCTCCAGGGCCTCCGGGTCGGGGCGTGCCTCCACGTGACGACCGAGACGGCGGTGCTGATGCTGACCCTCAAGGCCGGCGGTGCCGCGGTCGCCCTCTGCGCCTCGAACCCCCTCTCGACCCAGGACGAGGTGGCGGCGGCGCTGGTCAAGGAGCACGGCATCCCGGTCTTCGCCCAGAAGGGCGAGGACAACGAGCGGTACTACCGCCACATCCAGGCCGTCCTCGCCACCGCCCCCCAGGTGACCATGGACGACGGCGCCGACCTGATCTCCACGCTCCACGGCGACCGGAAGGACCTGATCCCCCAGATCATCGGGGGCACCGAGGAGACGACCACCGGCGTGCTCCGCCTCCGGGCGATGGAGAAGGAGGGCGTGCTCGCGTTCCCCGTCATCGCGGTGAACGACGCGGACACCAAGCACCTGTTCGACAACCGCTACGGCACGGGCCAGTCGACGCTCGACGGCGTCCTCCGCGCAACCAACATCCTGCTGGCGGGCTGCACGGTGGCGGTCGCCGGGTTCGGGATGTGCGGGCGCGGCCTGGCCGCCCGCGCCCACGGCATGGGCGCCCGGGTCATCGTGACCGAGATCGACCCGCTCCGGGCCCTGGAGGCCGTGATGGAGGGGTTCCAGGTGCTGCCGATGGCCGAGGCCGCCGCCCAGGCCGACCTGTTCATCACGGTCACCGGCAACACGAGCGTCATCCGCGCCGAGCACTTCGCCCGGATGAGGGACGGGGCGATCCTGGCCAACTCCGGCCACTTCAACGTCGAGATCGACCTGGAGGCGCTGGAGCGAGGCAGCCAGTCGCGCCGGACCGTCCGGCCCCTGGTGGACGAGTTCGTCCAGAAGGACGGCCGCCGGCTCTACGTCCTCGGCGAGGGCCGCCTGATCAACCTGGCCGCGGCCGAGGGGCACCCGGCGGCGGTCATGGACATGTCGTTCGCCAACCAGGCCCTGTCGGTCGAGCATTTGGTCCGGAGCCGGGGAGGGCTGGAGCGGCGCGTGTACCGGGTGCCGCTCGAGATCGACCGCGCCATCGCCCGGCTCAAGCTCGCCTCCATGGGGGTGGCGATCGACCAGCTCACCGCCGCTCAGCAGAGCTACCTCACGTCCTGGACGCACGGTACGTAGGCGTTTCGGGGGGGTCTGGGAAGACCCCCCCGATGCCCCCTCGGTCGTGGCGGCGCCGAAGCCGCCGCTCGGCCACTCTTCATGGCTCACCTCGCACTGGACGCGACACGGCATCCTCCGGCGGGCACGTAGGTCGCAGGAGGGCACGGCCCCTCTCCGCAGCCCCCCGCCGCGTGCGTGAGGCGTCGCCGCCACGCGCCGGGCGTCGAGCTCGAGCGCGAGGCCGGGAGGCCGGCGGCCGTGCGAGCTGAGCCCGGGGCCGCCCGGCGACTCCTCCCGCGGGGGCGGCTGGCCGCGATCGGCCTCGTCGTCGCGGTGCTCGGCGGAGGCTATGCAGGGGTGGCCCGCCTGGGTCCGCTCCCGGCGCCCCCGGACTGGCCGCCGGCGTCCGATCTGGCCGAGTACACGGCCGTCCTCCACGTCCACTCGCGGTACTCGCACGACGGCCGCGGCACCGTCGAGGAGATCGCCGCGGCCGCGGCCCGGGCCGGGGCCCGCGTCGTCTTCCTGACCGACCACAACACGCTGGCGCCCCTCAAGGACGGCAAGGAGTCCTGGTACGGGCCGACCCTGATCCTGGTCGGGACCGAGGTCACCACCAACGCCGGCTATCTGCTGCTGCTGGATCCCGACCCGAACGCACCGGTGGAGCAGCGGGGTGCGGACTTCGCCACGGTCTTCGCGCGCTACCGCCAAGCCGAGTCGATCGTGCTGCTGGCCCACCCCGATCATCCACGGCTCGGGTGGCGCCAGGAGAGCCTGCCGCCGGTCGACGGCATCGAGGTCGTCGACGTCTTCGACCAGGTCGTGGCGGCGCCCGTGCAGCGCCAGATGCTGGGCCTCTTGGCCTATCCGGCCAACCCGGTCATGGCGATCCTGTCGGTCGTCCACTGGCCGCGCCGGGTGCTGGAGAGCTGGGACCGCCTGGCCCGGGAGCGGCCGACCATCGGCGTCCTGGGGCTCGATGCCCACGGCGGGATCGAGCTGACCGAGGAGACCGGGGTGCGCTTCCCGTCGCACGAGACCGCGTTCCGGCTGGGCCAGCTCCACTTCGTGACCCCGGAGGCGCTGGGGCACGACGAGGCGGACCGGATCCGTGTCTATCGCTCGCTGCGGGCCGGCCGGTTCTACAATGCCTTCGACGGGCTGGCCCCGGCCGCCGGCTTCCGGTTCGAGGCGCGGCGGGGAAGCCCCCCGGAAGTCGCGCTGATGGGCGACACGCTGCGGTCCGGAGAGGGCTGGACCTTCGAGGTACGGGTCCCGCCGGTGGGGGAGACGGCGGTCCGGCTGCTCCGCGACGGCGTGGTGGTGCACGAGGCCCCGGGGCCCGGACCGATCCGGATCCCGGCCGACGCGGCCGGGGTGTACCGTGTGGAGGTGGACATCGGCGTGAATCTCTTCCCGATCACGACGGCCCGGCGCATGCCGTGGATCTTCTCGAACCCCATCTACGTGCGTCCGTGACGACCACGCTCGGGTCGCCCGTCGCCGGACTCGACCGGCCGGCCGAGGGGGCGGAGGCGACGCGCTGGCTCTGGTTCTTCCTGGCCGCCGTGACCGCGCTGCGCGTGGCGTACCTGGCCTCCGGGCGTCTCGACCTTTCGCCGGACGAGGCCCACTACTGGGAATGGTCGCGCCGGCTCGACCTCGCCTACTACTCGAAGGGTCCGCTCGTCGCCTACGTGATCCGCGCCCTCACCGCCGTCCTCGGAACCTCGGCGCTGGCCATCCGGCTGGGCGCCGTGCTCCTCAGCCTGGCGGGCTCGCTCGCCATCTACCGGCTGGGACGTCTCGCGTTCGGCGACCCGCGGGCGGGGCTGCTGGCGGTGGTCGGGCTCCAGCTCACCCCGCTCTTCTGGGCTGGCAGCCTGCTGATGACCATCGATCCGCCGTTCCTCGTGCTGTGGCTGCTGGCGCTGATCGGCCTCTACCGGGCGCTGGTCGGCGGGGGTCCGGGGGCCTGGGTGTGGGCGGGGGTCGCCGTCGGCGCCGGCCTCCTGGCGAAGTACACGATGCTCTTCGTCCTGCCCGGTCTCGCGCTGTACCTCTGGCGGGCCCCCGAGGCCCGCACCTGGCTCTCCCGGGCGGCGCCGTACCGGGGGGCGATCGTCGCGGCGGCGCTCGTCCTGCCGGTGGTGGTCTGGAACGCGGGCCGCGGCTGGGTCTCGGCCCGTCACGTGGCGAGCCAGGGGCGCGGCGGCGGGCTCACCTGGATCGAGCCGCTCGAGTTCGTCGGCGGCCAGCTCGGGGTCCTCACCCCGCTCGTGGCCGGGATCCTGATCTGGGCGCTCTGGTACGGCATCCGCGAGGGGCTCGTCCGCGGGCGGGAGCCGTACCGGTTCCTCACGGCGTTCGCGGCACCCATCCTCGGCTTCTATCTGCTGCTCTCGCTCCAGGGGAAGGTCCAGGCCAACTGGCCCGCCGCCGCCTATCCGCCGCTGGCCCTGGTGGCGGCCGGGGCATTGCTCGAGCGGGCCGCGCCGGGTGACGCCCGCCGGCGGCGCCGCCAGCGCCGGCTCCTGGGCGCCGCCGCCGCCCTGGCCCTGACCGTGAGCCTGCTCGGCCACGCGGTCGACGTCCTCGGGGTCCCGCCGCGCCTCGACCCCACGACGCGCCTCCACGGCTGGCGAGCAACTCGGCGCCGCCGTGTCGGCGACCTGGCGCGCGATGCCGGCGCCGGAGCGCACCTTCCTCGTCTCCGACCGGTACCAGATCACCAGCGAGCTGGCCTTCTATGGGCCGCCCGCGCCGCCCGCGTATAATGTCAACCTGGGCCGGCGGCTGAACCAGTACGACTTCTGGGAGGGGCCCGATTCCCGTCGCGGCTGGGACGCCATCTACGTGCAGGAAGGGCTCGGCGCGCTGGACGAGCGGGTGGGTCGGGCCTTCGAGCGGACCGACGGGCCGGTCGTGGTCGAGGTGCGGCGCGGCGGCCGGCCGGTGCGGACGTTCGCCCTGTACCGTGGCTACGGGTTCCGGGGCTTCGCGGTACCCGACGGCGCACCCAGCTTCTAGCGGGCGGGGCCGATGAGCGTCGCATCGCGTCGTCCTCCATCTCGGCCGGGACGCGCTCGGCCTGCGGCCTCGCGTCCGTCCCGACCTCTGGGGTCGTCGCCGATCCTCGGCGTACTCGGAGTACGCCTCCGGTCGGCGACTCCCTGCGTCCTAGCGCTGCTCGCTCCTCGGCCCCGCCCCCAGGGACGGGACTCGTCTGCCATGACTTTGGCGCTCCAGGGAAGCTAGATCAACGAGGTGAGCGGTCCGTCCCCGGTGCCGTCGCCGCCGTTGCTGTCGGTCGTGATCCCGGCCTACGACGAGGAGCCCAACGTCGAGGCGTGCTACCGTGAGCTCGTCGACGTTCTGGCCCCCCTCGGGCAGCCGTTCGAGGTGATCTTCGTGGACGACGGCTCGACCGACGGGACGTTCGCCCTCCTGGCGCGGCTGGCCGAGGCGGACGGGCGCATCCGCGCCCTTCGGCTCCGGAAGAACGCGGGGCAGACGGCGGCGCTGGCGGCCGGCTTCCGGGCGGCCCGAGGCGACGTCGTGGTCACCCTGGACGCCGACCTCCAGAACGACCCGCGGGACATCCCCACGCTGCTCGGGGCGCTCCCGGGCTGCGACGCGGTCTGGGGGTGGCGCGTGAGCCGGCAGGACCCGTGGACCAAGCGGGTGGCGTCGCGGACGGCGAACGCCGTGCGGCAACACTTCACCCGGGACGGCGTGCACGACACCGGCTGCCCGCTGAAGGTCTTCCGCCGGGCGGCGCTCGATCGCCTCACCCTCTACCGGGGCATGCACCGGTTCCTGGCCGCGCTGCTCCAGATGGAGGGCTTCCGGGTGCGCGAGGTCCCCGTGCGCCACCGGCCGCGCCACGCGGGTCACTCGAAGTACGGCAACTGGGGCCGGATGTGGGCCGGGCTGGCCGACCTGTGGGCCGTCCGGTGGATGGCCCGGCGGCGCCTCGACTACGAGATCGCCGAAGAGGCCACGCAGGAGCGACCCCCAGCTGGGACACCCCCCCCGGTTGGAGAACGCCCACGATGAGGAGCTTCCGCGGCCTGCTGGTGGTCGTCCTCCTGATCGCCCTCTTCGCCGGGCTGGAGGCGGTGCCGTTCTTCACGGACTGGCTCTGGTTCGAGGAAGTCGGCTACAGCGCGGTGTTCCTGCGCGTGGTCGCGTTGCGCGGGGCGCTCTTCCTCGTCGTCGGGCTGGCCACCCTCCTCTTCGTCGGCGCCAACCTGCGCGCCGCCGCCTATGCCCGCCCCCCGGACGTCTTCTGGGAGCTGGAGGAGCCCCTGGGCCTGCCCAGCCGCCTGATCCTGGAGCCGCTCTTGCGACGCGCGCTGATCCCGTTCACGGTCGCGGTGGCCCTGCTGTTCGGGCTGACCGCGAGCGCCGAGTGGCAGGCCCTCCTCGTCTACCAGCACGCCCAGTCCTTCGGGGGGGCCCCCGACCCGATCTTCCAGCGCGACATCGGCTTCTACGTCTTCACCCTCCCGCTGTGGCAGCGGGCCCTAGAGTGGGTCTTCCTGCTGATCGGGTTCACGTTTGGCGGGACCGCGCTGATCTACTTCCTCGGCCGCGTGCTGGTGCTGACCGCCCGCGGCCCGGTCATCACCGCGCGGGCCCGGGCCCACCTCCTCGGCCTGCTCGCTCTCCTGCTCTTCGCCAAGTCGCTCGATTTCTACCTCGACCGGTTCGAGCTGCTCTACTCGCAGCGGGGCGCCGTCCTCGGGGCGATGTACACGGACGTCCATGCCACGCTCCCCGCGCTGTCGGGGCTCTCGATCCTGGCCGCGCTGGTCGGGGTGGCCGCCCTGCTGCAGATCTTGCGGCGCGGGGCCCGGCCGGTTCTGGCCGGGGTCGTGGTCCTGGCCGCCGGATGGCTGGTGGGGCTCTGGGCGTATCCCGCGTTCGTGCAGCGGATCCGGGTGGCCCCGAACGCGCTGGTCGCCGAGAGCCCGTTCATCGGCCACCACATCCGCCTCACACGGCGGGCGTTCGCGCTGGACCGCATCGAGGAGCGCGACTTCCCGGCCCGGGAGTCCCTCGAGCCGGCGGATCTCGCCCGCAACGCGACGACGCTCAAGAACGTCCGGCTGTGGGACCGCGAGCCGCTTTTGCGCACGTTCGGCCAGCTCCAGGAGATCCGGACCTACTACCGCTTCGTGGACGTGGACAACGACCGGTACCGGATCGGGGACGAGTACCGGCAGGTGATGCTGTCGGCGCGCGAGCTCTCCTACCAGAACCTGCCGCGGGACGCCCAGGGCCGGGACGCCGACCGGCAGTGGATCAACGAGCACCTCCAGTACACCCACGGCTACGGGGTGGTCCTGGGGCCGGTCAACCGGATCACGACCGAAGGGCTCCCCGAGCTGTTCATCCGCGACATCCCGCCGGTGTCGAACATCCAACTCCGGATCACTCGGCCGGAGATCTACTTCGGCGAGACGGGCAACGAGTACGTCTTCGTCGGCACCCGCTCGCGCGAGATCGACTACCCCTCCGGCGACGAGAACGTGTACACGACGTACGAGGGGCGGGGCGGGGTGCCGGTCGGGAGCTTCGGCCGGCGGCTGCTGCTGGCCCTCCGGTTCGGGTCCTACCGCATCCTGCTGAGCGACGAGATCACCGCGCAGAGCCGGGCGATGTACTACCGGCAGATCGGCGAGCGCGTACGGCGGATCGCGCCCTTTCTCCAGTTCGACGCGGACCCCTACCTGGTCATCCGCCAGGACGGCACCCTGGCGTGGATGATCGACGCCTACACCGTCACCACGCGCTTCCCCTACGCCGAGCGCGCCCCGGGCTTCGGCAACTACGTGCGGAACTCCGTCAAGGCCGTCGTCGACGCGTACCACGGCACCGTGCGCTTCTACCAGGCCGACACCCAGGACCCACTCGTCCGCGCCTACGGGGAGGCCTTCCCGGGGCTCTTCCGGCCGCTGGCCGAGATGCCAGCCGACCTGCGGGCCCACGTCCGGTACCCGACCGGCCTCTTCGCCGCCCAGGCTCGGATGTACGCGACCTACCACATGCAGGATCCCCGCGTCTTCTACAACAAGGAGGACCTGTGGTCGATCCCCCGGCGGACGGACGGCGGCCGGGAGCAGGACCTCGATCCCTACTTCACCATCATGCGGCTGCCGGGCGAGGCGCGGGAGGAGTTCGTCCTCCTGATGCTCTACACGCCACTGCGGCGGGACAACATGATCGCCTGGCTGGCCGCCCGCTCCGACGGTGACCACTACGGGCGGCTCAGCGCGTTCCTGTTCCCGAAGCAGCGCCTGGTCTACGGGCCCCGGCAGATCGCCGCCCGGATCGACCAGGACCCGGTGATCGCGCAGCAGCTCTCGCTCTGGAACCAGCGCGGCTCGACCGTCATCCGGGGGAGCCTCCTCGCCATCCCCATCGAGGAGTCGCTCATCTACGTGGAGCCGATGTACCTGGCCGCCGAGAAGGGCTCGATCCCGGAGCTGAAGCGGGTGTTCGTCGCGTACGGCAACCAGATCGCGATGGAGGAGACCCTCGAGGCCTCGCTCCAGGCCATCTTCGGGCGCCGGCCGGCGCCGGGGCCGGTCTCGGTCCCCGAGGGGTCGCCGCGCCCGCCGGGCGGGGAGGGCGTGGGGGCGCTGGTCGGCCGGGCGTGGGAGGCCTGGAATCGCGCCCAGGACTCGCTGCGGCGCGGCGACTGGTCGGCGTACGGTGAGGCCCAGAAGCGGCTGGAGGAAGCGCTGCGCGCGCTGCGGGAGCGCGCCGGCCCACCTGCCTCCGCTCGCCAGTAGGCGCCTCGAGAGCCTTCTCAGACCCCGCGATGTTCTCAGGGGCCGAGTGAACCAATGTCGGCGGCTCTGACTTCTCGCCACCCGTCGGCTTCTCGCAACCCTTTGACGCCGGCCACTCGGTCGTGGCGTTCCGCTCCGAGCCGCGGCTTCGCCGCGGCCTCCGAGGGGGGGCATCGGGGGGTCTTCCGAGACCCCCCCGATAAGCTCTCAGGTCCGGGCGCGGAGGTACAGGAAGAGCCCGAGCGACGCGAACAGGAAGTTGGCCGACCACGCCGCCACGATCGGGGGCAGCACGTCCGTCCGAGCCAGCGCCACCGCCGCCGAGTGGACGACGAAGTAGGCGAGCCCCAGCGCCAGACAGAGGGCGATGCCGATGATCCGGCCCCCGCGGGGCGACTGCAGGGCGAACGGGATCCCGACCAGCACCATGATCAGGTGCGCGAACGGATAGGACATCTTCGCGTAGAGGTCCACCAGGTACTTGCCGACCTTGTGGCCCCCCTCCTGCAGCCGGCTGATATACTCCCGTAGCTCGATGTAGTTCATCACGTCCGGCGCCTTCGGGACCTGGGCGAAGTCGGCGAAGCGCTCGGGGAGCCGCAGGGGCTGCTCCCGGTACCCCTGGACCCGGTCGGGCTGGCCGCGCTCGAACTCGCGGAGGACGCCGTCCCGTAGCTCCCAGGTCTGGTCCGACTCCCGCCAGCGCATGACACGGGAATCCCACCGGCGGTGGATGCCGAAGTCCCGATCCAGCTCGAGGACCGACGTCCCACTCATCTCCTGGTTGGCCGGGTCGAGCAGTTCGATGTGGTAGATGCGGCTCTCGCTGGCCCCGCCCTCCTTGCCGCGGTACCAGATCTGGCTCCGCTTCTGGAGGTGCGGGAGGGTGCGTCGTTTGATCTTGCTCTCGTCGACCTCGGTGCCCTTCTGGTTCAGCACCGGCAACAGGATCTCCTGGAAGGACAGGGCGGCCACCGTCACGATGGCCGCCAGGCCGAACACCGGCAGGCTCACCCGGTAGAGACTGATCCCGCAAGCCTTCAGGGCGGTCAGCTCGTTGCTTCGGGAGAGGTTGAGGAACAGGAGGATCGTGCTCATGAGCACCACGATGTGGAGCCCCTGGTAGACGAACGGCGGCGTGCGATAGATGAAGTGCTCGATGATGTACCACACTGGGGGCTTTTGCCGGATGTACCGGTCGAGGGTGGTCATGAGGTCGCCGACGATCACCACCACCGTGGCTAGCGCAAGGCCGTAGACGAAGAAGGTCAGGAACTCGCGGGAGAGATAGCGGTCCACGATGTGGAGGGCGTTGCTCCGGGCGACCCGACGCAGCCGTCGGCGCAGGCGGCGGCCGCTCGCGCGGTGTGCCGGTCGCTGGAAGCGGAGCCGGCGCACGGCGCGGGCGGCGGCGGCGAACATCTGCTGCCGGGCGGCGACGAAGGGCAGCGGCCGCTCCTTGACGTTGGCCCACAGAAGATACAGGCCGAGGGCCCCGACCACCACGTTGGGCGTCCACATCGCGGCCCACGCCGGGATCCGGCGGGCGTCGCCGAGCGTCTCGCCCACCGTCAGGAAGATGTAGTAGAAGAGGACGACCGGGAGCAGCACCACGAAGGCGGCCCAGCGGCCGCCGCGGTGGGCGCGGATGCCGAGCGGCACGCCCACGATGGCGAAGACGAGACAGGCCGACGGGATGGCGTACTTCTTGTGGATCTCGACCAGGTACGGGGCGGAGTTGGCGCCGACGGCGCCGGCCCGGGCGGCGTTCTCGTGGAGCTCGGTCAGCGACATCTCCCGGTCGCCCTTGGGGGCGTCGCCCGACTTGACCAGCGGGTTCTCCAGCGTCAGCGTGAGGTCGTAGAGCCGGAACATCACCTGCCGGTATTTCTGCAGGGTGCGGGGACCGGTCTCGTGGACGGTGCCGTTGACGAGGCGGAGCGTCACCCGCCGGTTGACCTCGTCGGACAGGAGGCGGCCTTCCTTGGCGGTGATCAGCCGGATCCCGTCGGGGTTGCGCTCGTCGGCCACGAAGACGTTCCGGAGACCGATCTGATCGGGCGCCATCTCCTCGATGTAGATGACGAAGTTCCCGAAGGTGTCGTTGAAGATGCGCTCCTTGAGGCCGACCGAGGCCTGGGTGCGGAGGATGTCGAAGACGAGGGATTTGAACGCGTAGTTGGCGCGGGGGACCGCCTCGATCATGAGCCAGCCGGTCAGGACGCCGGTGGCGGCGGCGAAGACCAGGACCGGGCGGAGCAGGCGGAGCGGGCTCACTCCCGACGCCTTGAGGGCCACGATCTCCATGTCGGCCGACAGGCGTCCGAACGCCACCAGGATGGCCAGCAGGAAGCCGATCGGGATGGTGAGGACGAGGAAGGCCGGCAGGATGTAGGCGAGCAGCAGGGCCACCAGGTACACCGGCACGCCCTTGTTGATGATGAGGTCGGTGAGGTCGAAGATCTTGTCGAGGAGCAGCAGGAAGGTGAAGACGAAGATTCCGAGGACGAACGGGAACAGAAGCTCCTTCCACACGTAGCGGTCGATGATCTTCACGCGGCGTCCTCGGTGGTCATTCTAGCAGGCGCCGCGTGCCGATCGGCCACCGGATCGCCCCCCGGCACCCGCGTCCGGAGCGGAATGCTACAATGACCCCCATGTCGGATGCGTCCACCCCCGACCGCTCCGAGCCGGGCAGCGCCGCCCCGGCGGTCGCGCTGCCCGACCGCTACGACCCGCGCCAGGCCGAGGAGCGCTGGTACCGGGTCTGGGAGGAGCGGGGCTACTTCCGGGCCGACCCCTTCTCGAAGGCGAAGCCCTACTGCATCGTCATCCCGCCCCCCAACGTCACCGGCTCGCTCCACGTTGGCCACGCCCTGGACATCACGCTCCAGGACATCCTGATCCGCTGGAAGCGGATGGACGGCTTCAACACCCTCTGGCAGCCGGGAACGGACCACGCCGGGATCGCCACCCAGGTGGTGGTCGAGCGGCAGCTGGTGGCCGAGGGGACCACCCGGGAGGCGCTCGGACGCGAGGCCTTCGTCAAGCGGGTCTGGCAGTGGAAGGAGCAGTCCGGCGGCACCATCGTCCGACAGCTCAAGCGGCTCGGCGCCTCGTGCGACTGGGAGCGGGAGCGCTTCACGATGGACCCGGGCCTCTCGGCGGCGGTCCGCGAGGTCTTCGTGCGGCTGTGGGAGGACGGGCTGATCTACCGGGGCGACTACATCGTCAACTGGTGCCCCCGGTGCCGGACGGTCCTCTCCAACGAGGAGGTCGAGCACGAGGAGCGGGACGCCGAGCTCTACTACATCAAGTACGGCCCCCTCACCCTGGCCACGGTGCGGCCCGAGACCAAGCTCGGCGACACCGCCCTGGCCGTGCACCCGAAGGATCGGCGCTACGCCCGGTACGTGGGACAGACCCTGACCATCCCCTCGGTCGAGGGCACGATCGAGATGAAGGTCGTGGCCGACGCGGCGGTGGACCCGAAGTTCGGCACCGGGGTGATCAAGGTGACGCCGGGCCACGACCCCGTTGACTTCGAGATCGGCCGCCGCCACGGGCTCGAGGTGCGGCAGGTGATCGACGTCGACGCCCGGATGAACGAGCGGGCGGGGAAGTACCGCGGGCTCGATCGCTTCGAGGCCCGGCGGACGATCGTCGAGGACATGCGGGGGCTCGGCCTGATCGAGAAGGTGGAGCCGTACCGGCACCGGGTCGGCGTCTGCTACCGCTGTAAGACCGTGGTGGAGCCGCTCGTCTCCAAGCAGTGGTACGTCCGCACGAAGCCCCTGGCCGAGCCCGCGATCGCCGCCGTGCGCCAGGGCCGGACGCGGATCGTCCCCCGGCAGTGGACCAAGACGTATCACGCCTGGATGGGGAACATCCGCGACTGGTGCATCTCGCGCCAGCTCTGGTGGGGGCACCGGCTCCCGGTCTGGTACTGCGACGCCGACGGGAGCGTGCACGTCTCCCGCGAGGACCCCACCGAGTGTCCGCAGTGCCACGGCCCGCTCCGCCAGGACGAGGACGTCCTCGACACCTGGTTCTCGTCGGCCCTGTGGCCGTTCTCCACGCTCGGCTGGCCCCGCGAGACGCCGGAGCTGAAGACGTTCTATCCGACCTCGTGCCTGGTGACCGGCTTCGACATCCTCTTCTTCTGGGTGGCCCGCATGATGATGATGGGCCTCCGCTTCATGGGGGAGGTCCCGTTCCGCGACGTGTACATCCACGCCCTGGTGCGGGACATCGAAGGCCAGAAGATGTCGAAGTCCCGGGGGAACGTGGTCGATCCGCTGGAAGTCATGGAGCAGTACGGGACCGACGCCCTGCGCTTCACGCTGGCCGCGCTCGCCGCCCAGGGCCGGGACATCCGCCTGTCCGGCGAGCGGGTCGAGGGCTACCGGAACTTCGCCAACAAGATCTGGAATGCCGCTCGGTTCGTCCTCGCCAACCTCGGCGACTACCGGCCGCGCGCCCGCAAGGCCGCGCCGACGCTGGCCGACCGGTGGATCCTGAGCCGGCTGGCGCGGACGATCTCCGACGTGCAGCGGGCCCTGAAGGCCTATCGATTCAACGAGGCGGCCGGCGCGCTCTACCAGTTCCTCTGGCACGACTACTGCGACTGGTACCTCGAGTGGTCCAAGCTGACGCTCTATCGCGGTGACGACCCCGCCGCCCGGGCTCGGACCCAGGCGACCCTCCTGGAGGTGCTGGAGATTACCCTCCGGCTCCTGCACCCCTTCATGCCCTTCATCACCGAGGAGATCTGGCAGAAGCTGCCGAAGGGGCGGGGGGCGCCCGACAGCATCATGGCCGCCCGCTTCCCGCGGCGGCGACGGATGGACCCGACCGCCGAGGCGGAGTTCGGCCCGATCATCGACGCGGTCACGAAGATCCGGAACATCCGCAGCGAGATGCAGATCCCACCCGCGCGGCCGCTGACCGCGCTGATCCGGCCGCGGACGGCGGCGCTGGAGGGTATCTTACAAAACTGCCTGGCGTCCATCGCCGCGCTCGCCCGGGCCGACCTGCGGGTGGACCGGGAGATCGTCCGCCCCACGAAATCGGCCATCGCCGTGAGCGAGGCGGGGGAGGTCTACGTTCCGCTCGAGGGCGTGATCGATGTCGGGGCCGAGCGTCGGCGGCTCGAGCGGGAGCTGGGCCGCGCCGAGGAGGAGCTGGGCCGGCTGGACGGCAAGCTCGGGCGCGCCGAGTTCCGCGAGCGGGCGCCGGCCGAGGTCGTGGCGCGGGAGGAGGCGCGGCGGGCCGAGCACGCGGCCCTGGCCGCCAGGCTCCGGGAGGCCCTGGGGCGGCTCGATGCGCTGGGCGAGTCTGGCGCCTGACCTCGCCCCCGATCCCGAGCTGACGGCGGCCTTCGCCGGCTGCCTCCCCGGGGGGCGGCTGGCCGGGCCGCTCCTCGCCTTCGCCGCCGTCGACTCGACGCAGACCATCGGCCGCCGCCTCGCCGCCGAGGGCGCGCCGGAGGGGACGGTGATCGTCGCCGACGCCCAGCGGGCCGGGCGCGGGCAGCGGGGGCGGACCTGGACGGCGCCCCCCGGCGCCGGCCTGCTCGTCTCCTGTCTGCTGCGGCCGCCGCTCCCTCCGTCCCGCTGGCCCACGCTGACGCTGGTGGGGGCCGCCGCCGTGGTCGACGCGGTCCGCGACCTGACGGGCATCCCGGCCCGGCTCAAGTGGCCGAACGACGTCCTCGTGGAGGAGCGGAAGCTGGCCGGGGTGCTGGCCGAGAGCGTCGTGAGCCCGGCCCCTTTCATCGTGATGGGCCTCGGGGTCAACGTGGGGCAGCGGGCCGAGGCTTGGCCCCCGGAGCTCCGGGGCCGCGCCGTCTCCCTGGCCGAGCTCGGGCACCCGGTCCCTCGCGCCAATCTCCTGGCCGCCCTGCTGGCGCGGATCGAGACGCGGTACGAAGCCTACCTGGCGGGCGCCCCGGGCGATCGGCTCGCGGGGACACCCGGTCGCCGCTGATGCTCCTGGTGATCGACGTCGGCAACACCAACACCAAGCTCGGCGTCTACGCGGGGCCGCGCCTGGTGGCCTCCTCGCGCCTCACCACGCGGCGGGAGCAGACGGCGGACGAGTACGGCGTCTATACCCAGACGCTCCTGCGGGACCGCGGGATCGATCCGGGCGACATCACCGGCGTCGCGCTCTCCTCCACGGTGCCCCGGGTGCAGGGGACCCTGGAGGAGATGGCGCTCCGGTACTTCCGGGTGACCGCGCTGGTGGTCGAGCCGGGCGTGAACGTCCCTGTCCCGATCCTCGTCGACTACCCGCGCGAGGTGGGACCGGATCGGGTGGTGAAGGTGGTGGCGGCCGTCGAGCTGTACCGCCCGCCGCTCATCATCATCGACTTCGGCACCGCCACCGTCTTCGACTGCGTCTCCGCGCGCGGCGAGTTCATCGGGGGCGCGATCGCCCCGGGCATCGCGATCGCCAGCGAGGCGCTGACGTCGAGGGCGGCCCGGCTGTTCGGGGTCGAGCTGACGCGGCCGAAGGAGGCGATCGGCCGGAACACCGTGACGAACATCCAGTCGGGCATCATCTACGGCTACGCGGGGCTCGTCGATGGCCTGGTCGACCGGATGCGGGTGGAGATGGGCGGAACCGTCACCGTGGTGGCGACCGGCGGGCTCGTCGGGCTGATCCAGCCGGTGGCCGCCTCGATCCAGATCGTGAACCCGCACCTCACCCTCGAGGGCCTGCGGCTCGTCTACGAGCGGGCCGCCCCGGCGAGCGGATCGCCGCCAGCGAGCGGGCCCCGCCCAGCTTGACACCGCGTGGGGGCGGCACCTATAATCTCCCAACATCTTGGGGGGTCGGGGCGGGGTGATCCCAACCGGTAGCGGAGCAGGCCGGAGCGTGGTGGGCCGAGGACGGAGCCGCCCTGGGACTCGGGTGGGACGACGGGATGCGACGGCCATCGGCCCGGCGGCCTGAGGAGGACTGAGGGCATGGGGATGTGGATCGGTCGCGGCCGCAAAGCCCGGATCGCGTACGGGTTCGACGACATCGCCCTCGTCCCGGGGACCGTCACGGTCAACCCGAGCGAGGTTGACGTGTCCTGGGAACTGAGCGGCCGGCGGATCGAGCTGCCGATCATCGCGGCGGCGATGGACGGGGTGGGGGATCCGCGCTTCGCGGTCGAGATGGGCCGGCTAGGCGGGCTGGCCGTGCTGAACCTCGAAGGCATCCAGACCCGGTACGAGAACCCCGAGGAGGTCGTCGAGCGGATCGTCTCCTCCAGCCAGGAGGAGGCCACGCGCATCATCCAGTCGATCTACGGGGAGCCGATCAAGGAAGAGCTGGTCCACCGCCGCGTGAGCGAGATCAAGAAAGGCGGCGGCGCCGTCGTCGTCTCCGTGATTCCCCAGCGTGCGATGCGGTTCGCCAAGCTCGCCGAGGAGGCGGGGGCCGATTTCTTCATCGTCCAGTCCACGGTCGCCACCGCCCGGCACCTCGCCACCGAGTACGAGCCGCTGGATTTCCGGAAGCTCAAGCGCGAGCTGACGGTGCCGCTCATCGTCGGCAACTGCGTCACCTACGAGGCGACGCTCGAGTTGATGCAGACCGGCGTGGATGCCCTGCTGATCGGGGTCGGTCCCGGGGCGGCCTGCACGACCCGGGAGGTGCTGGGGCTGGGCGTGCCCCAGGTGACCGCGACCGCCGACTCGGCGGCGGCCCGTGACTTTTACTGGAAGCAGTCCGGCCGCTACGTCCCGATCATCACCGATGGCGGCATGACCACCGGCGGCGACATCTGCAAGGCCCTGGCGGCCGGCGCCGATGCCGTGATGATCGGCTCGGCGTTCGCCCGGGCGCTGGAGGCGCCGGGGCGCGGCTATCACTGGGGCATGGCCACGCCGCACTCCAACCTGCCGCGGGGGACCCGGATCCGGGTGGGCGTGGTGGGGCCGCTCGAGCAGATCCTGTTCGGGCCGGCCTTCACCGACGACGGCACCATGAACCTGATCGGGGCGCTCCGGACCTGCATGGGGTCGGTCGGGGCGCGCACGATCCGGGAGTTCCAGCTCACCGAGCTGATCCTCGCCCCCACGATCAAGACCGAGGGCAAGGTGTTCCAGAAGGCGCAGCGCATCGGCATGGGCAAATAGGAGGCGCGGCGGGCTCCGCGGCCGGGCCCATCGAAATGGAGATCCGGGATGGATAAGGTCGCGGTCGTCGACTACGGGTCCCAGTACACCCAGCTCATCGCGCGCCGGATCCGCGAGGCGCACGTCTACTCCGAGATCTTCCCCCCCACCGTCCCTCTCGAGCGGCTCCGCCAGTACCAGGCGGTCGTGCTCTCCGGCGGACCGGCCAGCGTCTACGACGACGGCGCGCCGCTCCCGCCCCCCGCGCTGTTCGAGGCCGGCCTCCCCGTCCTCGGCATCTGCTACGGCATGCAGGCCATGGCCCGCGTGCTGGGGGGCGTCGTCGAGCCCACCCCCCATCGCGAGTACGGGCGGGCCGAGGTCCGGCTCGAAGCGCCCGACCCCCTGTTCGAGGGCGTCGCGCCGGACGCGGCGGGGGGCCTCACCGTCTGGATGAGCCACGGCGACACGGTGCTGGCGGCGCCACCGGGATTCACGCGGCTCGCCAGCACGGCGAACAGCCCGGTGGCCGCGATGGCGCACCCCCGGCGCCGGCTGCTCGCGGTCCAGTTCCATCCCGAGGTGGCGCACACGCCGCAGGGCCCCCGCATCCTCCGGAACTTCCTCTTCCGGGTCGCCGGGCTCACCCCGGGCTGGAGCATGGCTTCCTTCGTGGACGAGGCGGTGGCCCAGATCCGGCGCCAGGTCGGGGACGAGCGTGTGCTCTGCGCGCTGTCCGGTGGCGTCGACTCCGCGGTGGCGGCCGCGCTCGTGCACCGGGCGGTGGGCGATCGGCTCACCTGCGTCTTCGTGGACAACGGGCTCCTGCGCAAGGGCGAGGGGGAGTCGGTCCGCCGTACCTTCCGCGAGCACTTCCGGATGAACCTGGTCTACGTGGACGCCGCCGGCCGCTTTCTCGAGCGGCTCCACGGCGTCACCGACCCCGAGCAGAAGCGCAAGCTGATCGGGGCCGAGTTCATCGCCGTCTTCCAGGGCGAAGCCCGGCGCCTCGGCACCGTTCCGTTCCTGGTCCAGGGCACCCTCTATCCCGACGTGATCGAGTCCGTCTCCTTCCGGGGGCCGTCGGCGACGATCAAGACCCACCACAACGTCGGCGGCCTGCCCGCGGACCTCGGCTTCACGCTGGTGGAGCCGTTGCGGGAGCTGTTCAAGGACGAGGTCCGGGAGGTCGGGAGCCTCCTCGGCCTGCCGCGGGAGGTCGTGTGGCGCCAGCCGTTCCCGGGGCCGGGGCTAGCGGTCCGGATCCTCGGCGAGGTGACGGAAGATCGGCTGGCCCTCGTCCGCGACGCCGACGCCATCGTTCAGGAGGAGATCGACGCGGCCGGGCTGGGGCGCGAGCTGTGGCAGGCCTTCGCCGTGCTGCTCCCGGTGCGGACCGTCGGCGTCATGGGCGACTTCCGCACGTATGCCCAGGTCATCGCGCTCCGGGCGGTGGTGAGCCAGGACGCGATGACGGCCGACTGGGCCCGGCTGCCCTACGAACTGCTGGCGGCGATCTCCACCCGGATCATCAACGAGGTCAAGGGGGTCAATCGGGTCGTCTACGACGTCTCGTCGAAGCCGCCCAGCACGATCGAGTGGGAGTAGGGGGTCCGTTCGGAGGGAGGACGGCTGATGAGTAAGCTCGTCTTCGCGGCGGTCGTGCTCGTGGTCGGGCTCGGGCTGTACGGCGCGCTCCGGCGCCAGGCTGACCGGCTGCCGGCCGGCCTCCGCTCGCTCGGTCCGGGGCTGGTCCTGGTGCTCGCGATCGGGATCCCGGCCGCCATCCTGGCCTTCTCAGTGTTACGAATCATCCCGGCCGGCCAGGTCGGCGTGAAGGTCCTGTTCGGCCAGGTCGAAACCGTCCCCCTCCGGGAGGGGCTCAACCTGCTGTGGAACCCCCTCTACGACATCGTCACCATGGACACCCGGGTCGGCCGCCACACGGCGAAGTACGACGCCGCCTCGAAGGACCTCCAGGCGGTTCACGTGGAGATGGTGCTCAACTACCGCCTCATTCCCGAGCGGGCGCCCGAGGTCTATCGCGGCATCGGGCTCGGTTACTCGTCGGTCATCATCGACCCGGCGGCCCAGGAGGTGCTGAAGGCCAACACGGCCATCCATAACGCCGCCGAGATCCTGCTCAAGCGGCCGGCGATCAAGGCCGACATCCAGCGGGACCTGACGGTCTGGCTCGCCAAGTACGGCATCGAGTTGAAGGAGGCCGCCCTCGCCAACATCCGATTCGACCCCAATTACGAGAAGCGCGATCGAGGCCAAGCAGATCGAGGAGCAGAAGGCCGAGCAGAAGCGCTACGAGCTGATCCAGGCCCAGCGCCAGGCCGAGATCGTGGCGGCCGAGGCCAAGGGCAAGGGGGACGCCGCGCGCGAGGAGGCCCGGGGCGTGGCCGAGGCCCTCCGGCTCAAGGGCGAGGCGGAGGCCACCTACAACGCGAAGGTCTCCTCGTCGCTGACCCCGGTCCTCATCCAGCAGCAGTACCTCGCGCGCTGGGACGGCCGGCTCCCGCAGTATAGCCTCGGCGGCAACGTCGTCCCGTTCCTCTCGATACCGGGGGGACCGGGCGAGCCGCGTCGCCCGGGCTCGTGACGGTCCGGCGCGGCCGCGACGGCGCCGGGTCCGGACCACGGACCGCCTCGCGCCGCCACCTGGGGCGGAGCGCCTCGGTCACGACGCCGGCGAGGGAATGACGGGCGGGGAAGGAGGCGGCACATGGAAGGCCTCGGACGGTGGTTCGTCGGCATCGCGTTTCTTTGGGTGGCGATCATCCTGCTGTGGGGACTGGCGGTGGGCGTCGATCAGCCCTACGCCTGGTTCAAGTGGGCCAAGGATTCCAGCGGCTACGGCTGGATGAACCCGGTCTGGCTGGGCCTGGCCCTCTTCGTGGTGCCGATGGGCATGCTGGTGTTCCTGCGCGACATCATGGGGGATCCGGGGCCCTCCTGGGTCAAGTGGGCGGCGCCCGGGACCTTCCTGGCGGTCTACGCGTTCTTCCTCCTCAACGTCCTCCCGGACCAGGGCGGCTCGTCTCTTTACTTCGGGATCGAGTCGACGATCAACCCGGCGGTCGCGACGCCGACGGCGGGGCTGGGCACCGTCAGCACGACGAGCTGGCTGGCGCGGGTGGGGCTCACCATCGCCGTCCTCGGCGGGGTGCCGGCAGTCATCGGCGCCGTTGTCGGGATGATGGGGGGCTCCAAATCTGGGGCCCGCCGCCGTTGACCGTCGCGGGGCGACACCCGTCGCCGCGGGTCGTCCTCGGGCCGGGCCGGTCCTCGGCGTATGCGGCATACGCCTCCGGCCGGCCCGGCCCTGCGTCCTACCGCGGCTCGGGTCTCGCCCCGCGACGAGCGACTCGAGCCCCGACGCGCGACAGGGTAGACAGACGGACGCTTGGCACGGGCGTGTGGCCCTTGGAGCAGGTCAGAGGGGAGTAAGTCGGTGAGCGAGGGGAAGGCGCCGCGCGCGGACTTCGTCCATCTCCACGTGCACTCGGAGTACAGCCTGCTCGATGGGGCAGCCCATCTCAAGCGCCTCGTCGAGCGGGCGGCCCAGCTCGGCTTCCCGGCCCTCGCGCTGACGGACCACGGGAACCTCTTCGGGGCCATGGACTTCTACCAGCTCGCCCACGCCGCCGGTGTCAAGCCCATCCTCGGCGCCGAGCTCTACGTGGCGCCGGGGAGCCGGACGGACCGGGCGCCCCTCGACGGGCAGTACGAGGGCGCCAACCACGTGACGGTGCTGGTCCGGAACCTCGCCGGCTACCGGAACCTGATCAAGCTGGTCTCGAAGGGGTACCTGGAGGGCTTCTACTACAAGCCGCGGGTCGACAAGCCGCTCCTGGCCGAGCACGCCGACGGGCTCCTCGTCCTCTCCGGGTGTCTCAACTCCGAGATCTCGCGACTTCTGCTGGCCGGGGACCGGCGGAAGGCCCGGGACATCGCAGGCTGGTACCGCGAGGTCTTCGGGCGCGACCACTACTTCATGGAAGTGCAGGCCCACGGGCTGCCGGACCAGATCCGGGTGACGGAGGGCACGCTCGGGATCGCCGAGACCCTCGGCGTCGGCCTGGTCGGGACGAACGACTCGCACTACCTGGAGGCCGCCGACGCCCGCGCCCACGAGGTCCTGCTGTGCCTCCAGACCGGGGCCAAGCTCTCCGACCCGACCCGGTGGCGTTTCTCCACCGAGGAGTTCTACCTGAAGTCGGCCGAGGAGATGCGGAAGGTCTTCGCCGAGCTGCCCGAGGCCTACGCGAACACGCTCGCCGTCGCCGAGCAGTGCGACCTCAAGCTCGCGTTCGGGCAGTTCCACCTGCCGCGATACGAGGTGCCCGCCGGGCACACCCTGGACAGCTACCTGCGGGAGCTGGCGGAGGTCGGGCTCCGCCAGCGCTACCCGGAGGCAGCGCCTGATGTGCGCGAGCGGCTCGAGTACGAGTTGCGGGTCATCCGGGAGATGCAGTTCTCGGGCTACTTCCTGGTCGTGTGGGACTTCATCAAGTACGCGAAGGACCGGGGGATCGCCGTGGGCCCCGGCCGGGGCTCGGCGGCGGCGTCGCTGGTGGCGTACTGCCTGGGGATCACGACGGTCGACCCGCTGCGCTACGGCCTGGTATTCGAGCGGTTCCTGAACCCCGGCCGCAAGTCGATGCCCGACATGGACATCGACTTCGCGGACGACCGCCGGGACGAGGTGATCCGCTACGTCGAGCAGAAATACGGGCGCGACCGGGTCGCCCAGATCATCACCTTCAACGTGCTCAAGGCCAAGGCGGTGATCCGGGACGTGGGGCGGGTCCTCGGGATGCCGTTCGGCGACGTCGACCGGATCGCCAAGCTGGTGCCGGAGACCCTGAACATCACCCTCGACGAGGCCCTCCGGCAGTCGCCACCGCTGGCCGAGACGGTCAAGACCCGGCCCGAGGTCGGGGAGCTGTGGCAGATCGCCAAGCGGCTGGAGGGGCTCTCGCGCCACGCCGGCAAGCACGCTGCCGGCGTGGTGATCTCGGACGAGCCGCTGATCGAGCACGTCCCGCTCTACCGGGACCCGAAGGGCGAGGAGATCATCACCCAGTACCCGATGGGTCCGATCGAGAAGCTCGGGCTCCTGAAGATGGACTTTCTCGGGCTCCGCACCCTGACCGTGCTCGCCAACACGGTCCAGCTCGTCGCGGAGAGCCGGGGCCTGCACCTGGATCTCGAGCGGCTGCCCTTCGACGACGCCCGGACCTACCAGCTCCTCTCCGAGGCCCGGACCTTCGGGGTGTTCCAGCTCGAATCGGCCGGGATGCGGGACGCGCTCCGCCAGCTCCGGCCGGAGCGCCTCGAGGACGTCATCGCCATGGTCGCCCTCTACCGGCCGGGGCCCATGCAGATGATTCCCGACTTCACGGCGCGCCGCCACGGTCGCGTCAAGCCCACCTATGAGCACCCGGTGATGGAAAAGCACCTGCAGGAGACCTACGGGATCATGGTCTACCAGGAGCAGGTGCTCCGGATCGCGTCGGACATGGCCGGCTTCTCGATGAGCGAGGCCGACGACCTGCGCAAGGCCATGGGCAAGAAGATCGCCGCGCTCATGGGCGAGCAGCGCGCGAAGTTCCTGGCCGGAGCCAAGACCCGTGGCGTCAAGGAGAAGGTGGCCCAGCGCGTGTTCGAGTTGATGGAGAAGTTCGCGGGCTACGGCTTCAACAAGGCCCACGCCTCGGCCTACGGGATCGTCGCCTACCAGACCGCGTACCTGAAGGCCAACTACCCGGTGGAGTTCATGGCCGCCCTCCTGACCTCCGAGATGGCCAACACCGACAAGGTGGTGGTGCACATCGAGGAGTGCCGGGCGATGGGCCTCGAGGTCCGGCCGCCCGACGTCAACGTCTCGGGCCTCCGCTTCGGGGTGACCGGCGGCACCATCCGCTTCGGGCTCGGCGCCATCAAGAACGTGGGGGAGAAGGCGATCGAGTCCATCGTGACTTCCCGTGAGCGGGAGGGGTCCTTCAGCTCGCTGGCCGACTTCTGCCGCCGGGTTGACCTCCAGCTCGTGAACCGCCGGGTCGTGGAGAGCCTCGTCAAGGCCGGCGCCTTCGACTCGCTGGGATTGGCTCGCGCCCAGCTCATCGCGGGGCTCGACGGCGCGCTCGAGGAGGGCCAGCGGAGCCAGCGGGAGCGCGAGCAGGGGCAGGCGTCGATCTTCGACCTGCTGGGGGGAGACGGCGCGGCGCCGCCGGTGGCGACGGCGCCGGCCGAGCCGCCGGTGCCGGAGTGGGACCTGGACACGCTCCTCCTGAACGAGAAGGAAGTCCTCGGCTTCTACCTCTCCGGCCATCCGCTGAAAGGCATCTGGGCCCAGGCCCAGCGGCTCGGCGCCATCGGCATCGCGGACCTGGCCAGCCGGGAGGACGGCGCCCGCGTCCTCCTGTGCGGCCTGGTCGCCGCCGTGCGAGAGATCAACACCAAGAACGGCGACCGCATGGCCTTCGCGACCCTGGAGGACATGGACGGCGCCGTCGAGCTCACCGTCTTTCCCGAGACCTTCCGGCAGAGCGGCACCCACCTCAAGAGCGGGGTACCGCTCCTGGTGCGGGGCAAGGTCGAGGGGAGCGTGACCGCCCGGAAGCTCCTGGCCGAGGACATCCGGCCGCTGGGGGAGGCTGACAGCGCGGCGCCGCTCCCGTCGAGCTGCCGCATCCGGGTCGGCGGGCCGGCCGCCAGCGAGGCGCTCCGGAGTCTGCGGGCCCTCTGCGCCGCGCATGCCGGCCCCGTCCCCCTGTTCGTCCACGTCGAGGTCGACGGCGCCGAGGTCGTGGTCCGCTCGCGGGCCGTCACCGTCCGTCCCTCGGCCGCATTCGTGGCGGCGGTGGAGGGTCTCCTCGGGAGCCGGACCGTCCGGCTGGAGTGACGCGGGTGACGGACCCGCTCGATTTCGAGAAGCCGCTGGTCGAGCTGGAGACGCGCATCGCCAGCCTCCGGCAGAGCGCGACGCCGGCGGCCGTGGCCGAGGCTGCCGAAATGGAGGAGCGGCTCGGCCGGCTCCAGAAGAAAGCCTTCGACCGGCTGACGGCCTGGCAGCGGGTGCAGCTCGCGCGACACCCCCGCCGGCCGTACTCGCTGGACCTGATCCGGCTCCTGACCGAGGACTTCGTCGAGCTTCACGGCGACCGGGCCTTCGGCGACGACCACGCCATCGTCGGCGGCCTGGCCCGCTTCGAGGCGCGCCCGGTGGTCGTCATCGGTCACCAGAAGGGGCGGGACACCAACGAGAAGCTCTTTCGGAACTTCGGCATGCCGCACCCCGAGGGTTACCGGAAGGCGCTCCGGCTCATGCAGCTCGCCGAGAAGTTCGGCAAACCGGTCCTGACCCTGATCGACACCCCCGGGGCCTACCCGGGCCTCGGCGCCGAGGAGCGCGGCCAGGCCGAGGCCATCGCCCGGAACCTGCGCGAGATGGCGGGACTCCAGACGCCGATCGTGGCGGTGGTGACGGGGGAAGGGGGGAGCGGGGGCGCGCTCGCCCTCGGCGTGGCGGACCGCGTCCTCATGCTCGAGCACGCCGTCTACTCGGTCATCTCGCCGGAGGGCTGCGCGGCCATCCTGTGGGACAACGCCAAGCGCGCCCGCGAGGCGGCCGAGGTCCTGCGGGTGACGGCGCCGGATCTTCTCAAGCTCGGCGTGGTCGACGGTGTCATCCCGGAGCCGCCGGGGGGCGCGCACCGGAGCTGGGAGCGGACGGCGGACCAGATCCGGGTGGCGCTGCGCTCGGCCCTGACCGAGCTCTCGGAGCTGGCCCGCGACGAGCTGGTCCAGCGGCGCTACGCGAAGTTCCGGCGGATGGGCGTCTTCGAGGAGACCCTCTAGAAGACTTCCGGGGGGTCTCGGAAGACCTCCCCGACGCCCCCCTCGGTTGCGGCGGCGAAGCCGCCGCACGGACGCTCTGCACGGATCACCCCGCACTGACCGCGAGGCGCCGTTGCTCCAAACGGCCTGCCGCGGGCGGGCTCGTCAGGATCGGGCGGAGGGGCGGCCGTCCGGTCCGGCCGCGGCCAGCAGCGCCGTCGCCGTCTCCTCGTCGGTCACCAGCACGTTCGCGAACCGGCCGCGCATCGCGCCGAGGATGGCCTCCCGCTTGTCCGGCCCGCCGGCCACGGCGATCACCAGCTTCCCGTATTCGGCCGACAGCTCGCGAAGGCGGCCCGGGGGGACCCCGAGCACCCGCTGGGTCAGCGGCCGGAGCGCCGCCCGGTTGACGAGGACGCCCTGCCGGTCGTAGGGGTGATAGTTGATCTCGCCGACCACGCCCAGGGCCCGCAGCCGCCGCACGCTGACCCCGTGGAAGGCGGCCAGCGAGCAGAAGCCGGCGGTGGCCTCGCCGATGAGGCCGATGCCGACCAGGGCGATGTCCACGTCGTTGGCCCCCTCGTAGATCCGCCGGACCTCCCCCTTCCGGAGGAGGCGCCGCCGCTCGCGCTGGATCTCGGCCAGGGAGCCCAGGACCTGCACGGGCAGGGCGTAGGCCCGGACGTGGGGGCGATACTTGGCGGCCATCATGCCGACCAGCGTGTTGGGGAAGAGATCGACGAGTTGGAGCGTGCTCTCGGCCGAGAGGGGGTAGAGCGTGAGGTCGCGGAACCGTCGCTCGCGGAGCGCGCGGATCAGGCAGTAGAGGGTGTAGCCGCACGAGAGGCCGACCCGAACGCCGTCGGCGGCCACCTTCTCGAAGTAGCGGGCGGCCGCCACTCCCAGGTCCTCCTTCAGGTCCCGGGTCTCGCCGGTGGGGATCACCACGGCGTCCCGGAGCTGGAAGCGCTCGACCAGCGCCGCTTCCAGGCGCGGGCGCTTGGGCAGCTCGATCTCGACGCGGACCACCCCCTCGGCGAAGGCCCGCTTGAGGAGCCGCGAGACCTTGGACGAGGACATGCCCAGCTCGCGCGCGATCTCGTTCTGGTGGCGCTGAGCCCGGTAGTAGAGCTGGACGCAGCGGACCATCTGTCGGAGCTCGTCCTGTCCGGCGCCCTCGCGTCCCGGCATCGCCGCCTCCCGGGTGTTCCCCTGGCTCATGCAAGAAATTGCACGGCCCGCCGTTTTTGGCTTGACACGTCAGATTCTAGCAGGCTAGGGTAAAACCATCACGATTTTCGTCCGGCGCCGGCGGGCCCAGATGCGCGGGCCGCCCCACCCCTTGCCAAGGAGGCTGACTGCAATGGCGCAGAAACGGTACGGGTCCGGCGGGAGCGGGCGGCGCATTGCGCTCGTCGAGTACCACCAGTCGCGCGAGAACCTGAGCGAGTTCCCCCCCACCACCGCCGAGAAGATTCCCGTCACCAACACCCCGAACATCTTCTCCTACAAGTCCCACGTCTTCGCCCGGAAGCCCGAGCTGATCCAGCGCTTCGTCAAGGCCACCAAGGCCGACGTCGGCGGCGTCGGCGGCCACGTCGTCGCCGCGGAAGAGGTCAAGGGGGTGGTCGCCAAGTTCGTGCTCGAGAACAACGGCTACCACGGCGAGCCCATCTTCACCTCGCTCATGGTGACCCACACCGGAGACGACGTCGCGGTTACCGGGATCATGTCCGAGCTGGTCCCGATGGAGGTCGTGGACGAGCTGTTGTGGGACGCGCTGTCGGAGGGCGCGACCAAGGCGTCCGAGCTCGGCCTCTACGGCCCGGGGCAGGACCTCATCGCGGACGCATTCACCGGTAACCTGCGCGGAACCGGGCCGGCCAGCATCGTGCTGCCCCTGCCGGTGCGGCCGGAGAACCCGTCCCAGACGGTCGTGGCGTCCTTCGCCGACAAGACCGAGCCGATGGCGTACAACTACTACGCCACCGGCGCCTATTTGTTGCCCCGCTTCAACACCGGGCTGGTGATCGCGTCATCGAAGATGAAGCGTGGCTACGTGTTCGAGATCGTGGACCTCGACACCAAGGCCCAGGCCATCGAGGCCGGCGCCCATCCCAAAGACCAGCGCGCCCTGGACGGTAAGATGGAGGAGCTGTCCAAGGGGCTGCAGGAGAAGGTGATCACGCTGCGGGCTCCCGAGGATCTCTACGACATCGAGGGCCTCACGCGCTCCTCCCGGTTCGTGGTGGCGCGCATCTGGACCCGGGACGACGGCGACGAGAAGGGTCAGCTCGGGTACGTCGTCTCGGCGGAGCGGCTCCACAACATCAAGAGCAAGAAGGGGTTCACTTACGGCGGCAAGGACGACCCGGTGCTCCTGGCCTTCGCCCAGGGCGACTGGCCAGCGCCCGGCGAGCTGACCTCGCCGTGGGCGGCCTGCCCGATGGTGGCCGGGGACTGCCGGGGGAGCCACAACCTCCACATCCTGCCGGTCCCGATCAACTGGCAGACCTCCTACTGGTCGGGCCCCATCGTCTCCTGTCTCACCCTGTCGGTGAACCTGAACGCCGGGCGGATCGGGGCGATCTCCGACCAGTTCGCCCTCGGGACCCCCTGGGACGGGATCCGCCAGAAGGCCGGCGAGCTCGCCGTGCAGTTCCGCTCGGCCCACGGCATCAAGCAGCCGGCCACGCTCCACGAGGACGAACTGGAGTACCAGGAGGGCTGGAAGGAGCGGCGCGGCCGGCTGGAGAGCCAGTTCGAGCTGAAGCCGCCACTGGTCTGGAACGGCAACGGCAAGAAGGGACGCGAACGCGCGACCCGACCGGCGGTGCGGACCTGACCCGTCGAGCACCCCGCGGGGGCGACCGATTCCCCTGGCGCCGGGGGCGGGCCAGGGGAATCACCCGTTCCCCGACCGTTGTCGGGCCGTTCGATTGACAACGCTGGGGGCCGGATGGTAGTGTGAGGGCGTTACGCGAAACCGCTCGAATCCTATGCCAAATTCCGTACAGACGTGCGCGAGCACCGGGGATCCCGAATGGCGAGGGACATCGGCGCGCGGAGAGAGGTCACCGGGCCTAGGAGGGGACGATGTGGGTTGAGATGAAGGTGCGCGGACTCGCCCTCGACCCGGTGTCGAACATGCCGATCATCATCCTGCGGGACGAGGAGGAGAAGCGCTCGCTCCCCATCTGGGTCGGCATCTTCGAGGCCAACGCCATCGCCCTCGAGCTCGAGAAGATCACCACGCCCCGCCCGATGACCCACGACCTCATCAAGAACATCGTCGAGTCCGTGGACGCGAAGGTCGAAAAGATCGTCGTCAACGACCTGCGCGACAACACGTTCTTCGCCCTCATCCATCTCCGCCTCGGCGAGGAGGAGATTACGGTGGACTCCCGCCCGTCCGACGCCATCGCGCTGGCGCTGCGCGTCGGGGCGCCCATCTTCGTGGATGACGACGTCGTGCGGCGCGCCAAGAGCGTCGAAGTGGCGCCCAAGGAGTCGGACGACCAGGAGAAGCTCAAGGAGTGGCTCGAGAACCTCAAGCCGGAGGATTTCGGCAAGTACAAGATGTAGCCGGCGCCGGCACTCGCCCCGTGCGCGTCGGCCTCTTCACCAACAACTACCTCCCCATGCTCGGGGGCGTCGCCCGGGCCGTCGAGACCATGCGGGCGACCCTCGAGGCTCTCGGCCACCAGGTCGTCGTCATCGCGCCCCGCATGGCGGGCGCCGTCGCCACGCCCGGGGTCCTCCGGGTGCCGGCGGTGCCGGCGCCGACCTACCCCGACTTCGCGCTGCCGCTCCCGCTGTCGCCCGGCTGGGTCCGGCGGATCGCGGCGCTCGAGCTCGACGTCTTCCACGCCCAGCACCCCTTCCTGCTCGGCGGCGCCGCGCGCCGGCTGGCCCGGCGGCTCGGCCGGCCGCTCGTCTTCACCTACCACACGCTCTACGACAAGTACGCCCACTACGTGCCGCTGCCCCGCCCGCTCGTGGCCCGGCAAGCGGTGCGCTGGAGCACGCGCTTCGCGAACCAGGCCGACCTCGTCATCGCCCCGTCCGCCGGGCTGGCGGAGCGGCTCCGGACGCAGGGCGTGCGGCGGCCGACGGTCGTGCTGCCCACCGGCGTGGACCTGGCCCGCTTCCGCCCCGGCGACGCGGCCTCGGCCCGCGCCGCCCTCGGCCTGCCGGCGGGCCCGCTGGCGCTGTACGTGGGCCGCCTGGATCGGGAGAAGAACCTGGGCTTTCTCCTCCAGGCCTTCGAGCGGATAGCGACCCGGCACCCCGGGATCGAGCTGGTGCTGGTCGGTCGCGGCACCCAGGAGGCGGCGCTTCGTCGCCAGGTCCGCCACCAGGCGGCCGGGCCCCGGGTTCGCTTCGCCGGGGGCATCGGCCTCGACGCGGTCGTCCGCTACTACCAGGCCGCCGACCTCTTCCTGTTCGCCTCGACCACGGAGACGCAGGGGCTGGCCGTCCTGGAGGCGATGGCCGTGGGGTTGCCGGTCGTCGCGGTGCGCGCCTCCGGCGTGGAGGAAGCGGTCGTGGATGGCGTGAGCGGGCTCCTCGTGCCCGAGGAGCCGGAGGCCTTCGCGGCCGCGGCCCTCGAGGTGTTAGGCGACGCCGGCCTCGCCGCCAAGCTCCGGTCGGGCGCCCGCGAGGCATCGCGGCTGGTCGCCGCGGCCCCGCTGGGCCGGCGGCTGGTGGCTCTCTACCGGGCGCTCGGCCCGGCGGCGAGACCGGCGTGACTGCCGGATCCCGGGCGATCCGCGTGACGTTCCAGGACGACTGGGGGATGCCCGGGCACCGCGGCCTCCTCGACCTGGATCCGCGGGTGCGCACGCTCTGCCGGGTGCTCGTCTCCTATCCCGAGGTGCGCCACATCCTGCCCGATCGCGTGAGCGTGGACGCGGTGGCCTCGACCGAGACCCTGGACAGCATGTCGCGATTTCTCAGCCGGCAGCGCTGGCTGGTCCGCGAGGTGGCCGTCGAGTGAGACACCCTGGGTCAACCTTCGGGTTGCTCTGGGCAGGCGCCGCCCATGAATCGCCCAGCGCCCCCCCTCCCCCCGGCCAAAGGCCGGAGGCCGTCCACTGGTGGGGAGGGGTCGCCAAAGGCCGAAGGCCGTCAATGGGTGGGGGTGGACCCGAGTGAGCCACGGCGAGAGCCTCGAGCGAACCGAGCAGGAGATTCGCCAGGCGAAGGCCGAGGCGCTGGGCCGGGCCGGCGAGCGGCTGGACGCGGTGCTCGCGCGCCTGGCCGCCTGGGATCGGGACCTCGAGCGACTCTCGGCCGAGGCCGGCCTGGACCCCGGCCGGCAGGGGCAGGTCGCCCGGGAGACCGCGGCGCGCGACGGCCTGCGCGACGAGGCCGTGCGGCTCCGCCACACGCTCGTGATCCAGCGGGAGGCCATCGGGATCCGTCGGCACGGCCCGGTCGAGGAGCGCTATCCGATCCCACCGCGTCGGGCATCAGGACGACAATCTACTGCAGGGAGTTAGGATGGCTTGGCTGAGATCGGGCTCGAGATGCGATCCGGTCCGCCATCGGCGCGCCGCGTCCCGGACGCGCGTGGGGCCCCGCCGAGGGGGGCCATGATCTGGGACCCCGCCGCCGAGTGTCTAGTCGGGCCGGAGCTGGAGCGGCTCCAGGTCGAGCGCTTGCGGGCCACCGTCCGGTGGTGCGCCGAGCGCGTGCCGTTCTACCGGGCGGCGCTCGACGCGGCCGGGGTCGCCGCCGAGACGATCCGGCAGGTCGCGGACCTCGTGCGGCTGCCGTTCACCGTCAAGGCCGACCTCCGCGACCACTACCCCTTCGGGCTCTTCGCGGTCTCGCGCGAAGAGGTGCGGCGGATCCACGCCTCTTCGGGGACCCGGGGCAAGCCGACGGTCGTCGGCTACACGCGGCGCGACCTGGAGACGTGGAGCGCCTGCATGGCCCGGGGGCTGGTGTCGGCAGGGGCGCGGCCGGGCGACCTCCTGCACCTCGCGTTCGGCTACGGGCTCTTCACCGGTGGGCTCGGGTTCCACGGGGGCGCCGAGCGGCTGGGGCTGACCGTGGTGCCGGCCTCCTCCGGGAACACCCTGCGCCAGGTCCTGCTCCTCCAGGACTTCCGACCCCAGGGTCTGGCCTGCACCCCGTCGTTCGCCCTGCACCTGGCGGAGGCGCTGCGCGAAGCCGGCGCGGACGGCCGGGAGCTCGGGCTCCGGTACGGCATCTTCGGCGCCGAGCCGTGGAGCGAGGGGATGCGACGCGAGATCGAGGCGGCCTTCGGGCTCCGGGCCGTCAACGTCTACGGGCTCTCGGAGGTTATCGGCCCCGGGGTCGCGGCCGAGTGCGAGGCCCGGGCAGGCCTCCACGTCAACGAGGACCACTTCCTGGTGGAGGTCGTCGACCCGGCCACCGGGACGCCGCTCGAGCCCGGCCGGGAAGGGGAGCTCGTCTTCACCAGCCTCACCAAGGAGGCGCTGCCGATCCTTCGCTATCGAACGGGGGATCTCTCGGCGCTCACCCGGGAGCCCTGCGGCTGCGGCCGCACGCTGGCGCGGATGGCCCGGATCAAGGGGCGGACGGACGACATGCTCGTGATCCGCGGGGTCAACGTCTACCCCTCCCAGATCGAGGCCGTCCTGCTGGCCTTGCCGGAGCTCGCACCCCACTACCAGCTCGTCGTCGACCGCGCGGGGGCGCTCCCGCGACTGGAGGTGCAGGTCGAGGTGGCCGAGGGGCTGGCTCGCCAGTGGGGCGACGTCCGCCCGGAGCGGCCCGAGGTGGCGCGGCTGCGCGCTCTGGTGGCCGAGCGCCTGCGGGCCAGCCTGGCGATCGCAACCGAGGTAATGGTGATGGCGCCGAAGACGGTGACGCGCAGCGAGGGCAAGGCGGTGCGGGTCGTCGAGAAGAGGAGGCCGGAATGAGCACGGACGAGCGCGAGAGGCAGGCGCGCCTGCTGGCGCAGATCGCGGCCGGCGAGAAGATCCAGGGCCCGGAGGAGATGACGCCGGCCTACCGGGACAACCTGGTCCACCTCATGACGATGCAGGCCGACTCCGAGCTGGCCGGGGCCTACGGCTACGTGCCGTGGATCATGAAGGCGCCCACGGTCGAGGAGAAGCTGGTGGTGGCCCAGATCGTCAAGGACGAGACCCGCCACGCCAAGGTCATGTACGACCTCCTCCAGGAGCTCGGCTTCGACGTCGAGGGCCACGTGCGCCCCCACGACCAGGCCTTCGCCCGCCGCCTGGATGACCCCGAAGCAGACATCGGGACGGCGCGGATCGGGACCGACAAGCGGGTCAACATATTCTATTATCCGATCGACACCTGGGCGGACTTCGTGATGTTCAACTTCTGCATGGACCGGGGCGCCGGGCACCAGCTCGAGGACACCCGGCGCTGCTCGTACGGCCCGTGGGCCCGCGCCATCGAGGGCATCTTCAAGGAAGAGAAGATGCACATCCGCCACGGCGAGCTGTGGGTCAAGCGCCTGGCCGACGACCCGGCCACGCGGGAGGAGGCCGAGCGGACCTTCCACAAGTGGTACGTCCGGACCATGAACATCTTCGGGCGACCCGGCAGCTCAAAGAACCGGCTGTACCGGGAGCTCGGCCTCAAGGTCCGCGACAACGACGAGGTGCGGCGGGCCTTCGCCGAGGAGGTCCGGGGCCTCGTCGAGCCGCTCGGCTGGCGGGTGCCGGACTGGAAGCCGAACTGGGAGACCTTGCCCGAGGAGGCCCAGATCCCGGGCTGACCGGGACCTGCGGGAGCCATTCCCGGCGATTCAGGCTGGGTGGAGCCGGGCGGTCGCAATGTCCGATAAGAGGGCTTCTGTCAAGTTGCGCATCCGAGCGTGGCCGGGCGTGCGGGCTGGCTGGATGCGAAGGAGGCTCGCCGCCTAGGCGGCGGCAGCGCCCAGGATGGCGAGGCGGGCTCGCGCCTCCTCGGCCCGAACCGAGTCCGGGGCCTCCTTGAGGAGGCGGCGGTAGCTCTCGATGGCGGCGTCGGGCTGCTTGAGCGTCTCCTGGACCCGGGCCACGGCGAGGAGCGATTCGCCGAACAGGAAATCCTTGGGCCCGCGCCCCTTCAGAACCCCCTGGTACGCCTCGAGCGCCCGGGCGGGCTCGTTCTTTGCCTCCCAGACGTAGCCCGCTCCCAGCCGGCCCAGGGCCCCGATGCTCCCGCCGTCCCGGCGCCCCGCCTCGCCGAAGGCCGCCAGCGCCGCGTCGTGGGCGCCTCGTCGATACTCGAGGTTGCCCAGCAAGTACCAGGCCTGCGCCGCCGGAGCCGAACGCGGGTGGTCCTTGAGGAACGCCGTGAGCGTCTTGGCGATCTCGGCCAGGCGGGCGTCGTCGCCGCCGGCCATCGCCTGCTGGTAGCTGGCCGTGAGCACGGCGAAGCCCCGGCGCGCGGAGGCCTCACGCTGCTGGAGCACGGTCCACACCGCCACCCCGAGAAAGAGGGCGACGAGCAGGCCGCCGATCCCGAGCAGGATCCACCGCGTGGCCGCGGGCAGCTCGGCGAGCCAGTCCCTCACCGCACCTCGCGAACGGTCGTGGCGGGGACCCAGCCCTCGGTGCCGTTGGTGGCGCGCACCTTGATCCAGTGGCCGCCATCGAAGATCAGGGTGTTGAAGATCCAGAGCCGCCGGTCGATGGCGTCGACGTACGTGAGCTGGTCACCCCGCAGCACCCGGCCCACCGTCGGCGCGCCCGACAGTGCGTCGCGATGGAGCGGGCTCTCGGCCACGACCACCTCCAGACGCGGTCGCGTGGCCGGGCGGGCCACCCCATCGCCGGGCGCCACCGCCGCCACGGCGGGGGCCAAGGCCGGGGCGGTCACCGGCGCCGGCGAGGCTGCGGGGGCGGGCTCGGGTGCGGTCGCGGCGGGGGGCTGGTACAGGGAGACCGGCGGCAGTCCCGCATCCCAGGGTGAGGCAGTCGTGGACACCGGCGTCGCCCAAGCGGCTGGCGTCGGGGGACTCACCGGGCCAGGGGTCGCGGCGCCGGGCGCCGCGCCATCGGCGCGGAACAGCCGCAGTTCCTCGACCGTGATCGCCAGTTCGCCCAGGGCCGTCCGGGCGCGGACCCGACCGCCGACGAGCGTGCCGCGCAACACCCGGCCGTCCTTCAGCCGGATCTCGGTGGGGGCCAGCATCCCGACGGTCTCCGGCAGGACCTCGATGAGATCGGAGCCCGTCGAAACCAGGAGTGGCTCGCTTGCCAGGTCGCCCTCGATCCGGCTCCCGTTCGCGAAGAGCAACTCCCCGGCGGCGGTCGGTCCGGCGAGCGCGACGACGATGGCGAGGACCGCGACCGGTCTCATGGCAACGACGTGGTCTCGAGCCTCGCCTTGGCGCCCCGCTCGACGACGATCTCGCCCTTCACCGACGCTCCGTCCGCCGCCGTGAAGCTGCCGCTCTTCAGGTTGCCGGTCAGGACGCCCTGGGGTAGGATCTCCACCCGGCCGGCCGCGCTGAGATTGCCGCGGACCTTGCCGCCGACGACGATCGTCGAAGCCGTGATGTCGGCGTCGACTTCGGCGCGATCCCCGATGACCACGATGCCCTGCACGTTGACCACGCCCTCGAACCGGCCGGCCAGGTCGAGGTCCCCTTCCCCGGAGATCTCGCCCTTGATGGACAGCTTCTCGCCCACGCGAAAGGCGGTGGACGGGAGCGCGGGACGGACCGACGTCGGGGTTGGCTCCTCGTCGTCGTCGTCGCCGCCGGCGTCGAAGCCGAAAAACCGCTGGATTGCCCTCAACACTCCCGACCCCCGATGCCCGATCTCGAAAACGCGATTTACTGTAGCGGCAGGGACGTCGAATGTCAAGACAGAAGGGGGCCAACCGCTCTTAATACTTGACATCTGAGGCTCTCCTCCGCGACAGTGGAGCCGCCCGAGAGGAGGTGGACGATCGTGAACTGCCCCCACTGCGGCCGCGCCGTGATCTGCGCGGCCTGCGGCAGCGCTGTCGAGGATGGCGCCGGCGCGGACCGGAGCCGCGAATCCCCGGGCGGAGCATCGCCAAGCGCGGAGCCCGGCGAGAACACGTTCCTCATCGTCGCTCGCGGCCACGACGAGCTACTGTCCCAACTCAAGGAGGTCGTCGGGGACCTTGGCTGGGTCCGGCTCGTCGAGGATCGACGGCGCGACAACGAGACGATCCTGCCTCGAGAAGGCCGGCAGGGTACCGTCCACATCGATCAGGACCTGAACCCGTAGTCTGGGCCGGCCGCCGGGCCGCCCCGGATCCCCCGGAGTCCATCGATCGACCGCGGTAGCTCCTCGCGGGTCGGTCTCCCTCACGGCGCGGTCGCCACGACCCGGAACACCGGATGTCGGGACGCCTCGGTCAGGAACGCGCCGAGCTCGGACTGCGGGGTGGCGTCGAAGAACGGCCGGGTGATCGGCACCTGCCGGACGTAGCGCTGCAGGACGGGCGCGGCTTCCGCCGGCTCCAGCTCGAAGACGACCACCGTCTCCGCCCGGCCGCCGCGGCTCAGTGTGACCTCGGCCGCCGCGCGCGCGTTGCGGACCCAGGCGACGTCGCCGTACGGCGCGACCAGCCAGCGCAGTCCGTCCTCCTCGACGAGGGTGACCGGCGTCGAGACGGGCCGCCCGCTCCGCCGACCCCGGACGGTCAGGAGATAGGTATGCCGAGGCCCGAGCCCCCACCGAAGCAGGAGCCGGACCAAGGCGTTCAGCGCCCGGCGCGACCGACTCAGGCGATACGTCGCCGCCATGGTCGGAGACAAGCAGAGTCCTGGCGTTGGCGAGCTCGACCAGGTTCCACGGGATCGATTTCAGGCTACCCCGGCCAACCCGGTGGGGTCAAGCCGAGCGCGCCCGAGCGGCGCCGGCTTCCCTACCCCGTCCGCGGCTTGACAACGATCCCGGGCTGGCTCAGGATGCTGCGCGTAGCGTGATCACCCGCCGGTCGCTCGATTCGATCCACCCGCGCCCCTGCCCGTCGGTCACCCGACGTCGACCTGACCGGCATCCGGCCAGGCGCGCGTCCGGGACGAGCGAGCCCCGCGGCCCGCAGAGGGAGACTGGATGACGTCGGCACGGGAACGCCGCGTCCTCGTCGTGGACGACGACACCACCATCGCCGCGACGTTCAGCGAGATTCTCGGGGGTGAGGGCTATGAGGTCGTCACCGCCGGCACCGGGGCCGAGGCCATCCAGCTCGCGCGGGAGCGCGCCTTCGACCTGATCCTGCTCGATCTCGTCATGCCGGGCATGGACGGGCTGACGACGCTGCGGCGGCTCCGCGCGGTCGATCCCCGGGCGGCCGTCGTCATCCTGGCGGCCAATGTCGAGCCGGAGGGCGAGGTCGTGGCGCTCGGCCTCGGGGCGGCCGCCGTCCTGCTCAAGCCGCCGGACATCCCGAAGCTCCTGAGCCTGGCGGACGAGTTGACCGATCGCTGACAGACGAGAGGCGCCATGCTGAAAGAGTTCAAGACGTTCGTCATGCGCGGCAATGTGCTCGACCTGGCGGTCGGCGTCGTGATCGGCGCGGCCTTCGGCAAGATCGTGACGTCGTTCGTGAGCGACATCCTGATGCCGCCCATCGGCCTGCTCCTGGGCCGCGTCGATTTCACGAACCTGTTCGTCAACCTCTCGGGCCAGGCGTATCCGACCATCGCGGCCGCCAAGGCCGCCGGGGCCCCCACCCTCAACTACGGCCTGTTCCTGAACGCAATCATCGACTTCCTCATCGTCGCCTTCGTGATCTTCCTGGTCGTCCGGCAGTTCAACCGGTGGGCCCAGGCGCCGGAGCCGGCCACGGCTCCGACCACTCGGGAGTGCCCGCTCTGCGCAACGAGCATTCCGCTGAAGGCGCGCCGCTGCCCGCACTGCACCTCGGACGTGCCGGTGCCCGCGGCCTGACCGCGCTCACCGCGGCGTGGTGACCTGGCGCCAGGTCACCCCCGTGAAGTCCGCCACGACCATCCGCACGCCGGCCTCCCGAAGGGCGGCTTCCGAACAGGTCGTGGCCACGCCGACTACGGACATCCCGGCCCGGCGAGCCGCGGACCACCCGACCAGCGCGTCCTCGAACACCACGCAGGCGGCAGGCGCTACCTGGAGGCGGGCCGCGACGTCGGTAGACCTCGGGGTCGGGCTTGCCCGGCCGGACGTCGTGCCCCGTCACCTGCACCGGGAAGGCGTCGGCCAGGCCCAGGGTCGCGAGGATGGGGTCACTCGCTCCGGCAGCGCCGACGTCGCCAGGGCCCGCAGCGCACGCCGAGCCCGCCCAGCGCTCGCACGAAGCGCACCACGCCGGGCACGTCGCCGCACCGTCCCACCCGACACCTCCGTCGTAGAGCGCCGCCTTGCGCCGGGTCAGCCGCTCGATCTCGTCCGGAGTCGACCGGCCGACCCAGCAGGGTGGGAAGCGACTCCCGGACCGGGCGGCCCAGCGTGCGCTCCGCCACCTCGGCCCGCGTGAGCGATGACCCCCTCCTCGAGGCAGAGCCGGCGCCACGCCGCATGATGATGCGGCTCGCTGTCGACCAGCACGCCGTCCATGTCGAAGATGGCCGCCCGCGGCCGCTCCGACGGCTCACGCGACCAGGACTCCCACGTCGCGGCGGCCACCGTAGACCGACACCCATCGGCCCAGCTCGGCCGAGCGATACAGCGCGTCCACGATCACGAGCGCCTTCCGCGCTTCCACGCCGTCCACCAGCGGGGGCCGACCCTCTCGGACGGCGGCGACGAAGTCCGTGATCTGCTCCGCGTAGGGCTCCACCGAGGGCGGGTCCGCCCGGCGCGCGACGACCAGCGCCGGACGACGCCGGCGGCGCCGTCGGTGCCCGGCTCCGCAGCCGGAACTCGAGATGCCCCCAGCTGCCGCTGACGGCCGCCGTCCCGCGATCCCCGAGGATGTCGACCGCCGGCGGCTGCTCCGGCGACCGCCGCCGTCGTGGCCTGCACCGTGGCCATCACGCCACCCTCGAACTCGAGCAGGCCGACCGCGACGTCCTCCACCTCGACATCGTGGACGGCGGTCCGTGGCGACGCGCGCCAGCGCCCGCCGGGGCATGCCCAGCACCCACTGGAGCAGGTCGATCATGTGAATGGCCTGGATCATCAGGACGCCGCCCCCGGCCTCGGCCTTGCCGGCCGCGCCAGGGGGAGTCGCGGAAGTAGCGAGCCGGGCCGGTGCTCCTTCGCCGTCACCGAGGCGAGGAACACGCCGGCCGAGCGCGCCGCTTCGGCACGGCGTCGCGCAGCCGACGCGGCCGCCGGCGTGAACCGGTTCTGGAAGACGCCGGCCAGCGTGACGCCGCGGCGCGCGGCACACCTCGATCAGCTCGTCGGCCGCGGCCACCGTGTGCGCCAGCGCCTTCTCCACGAGGACGTGGCGCCCGGCGCTCGCCGCGGCCTGCACCATCGGCAGGTGCAGATGATGCGGCGTCAGCACCGCGACCGCGTCCACCGGCGCCCGAGCGGCGAGCGCCTCGCCGCTCTCGTACACTTCGGGGATCCCGTACCGGCTCGCCAGCGCCCTCGCCCGCGCCGCGTCGGCGTCGGCGATCGCGACGCACCTCGACGCCCGGGACCGAGCGCATCGCGGCGACGTGGATCTCCGCCGCCACGCCGGCGCCGATGAGGCCGAAGCGGAACGGCCCCGGCACGCGCTCAGCCACGCGTGGCGCCGCCAGCGCTCCACCGCCGCGGAGCCCGAGGCGCCGCGGCTCGAAGATCGCCGGGTCCATCGGCTTGAGGTCGGGCGAGATCGACGGGGCGAAACTCCATGCTCGGCCAGCACGTCCCGCTCCGAGGTCGCACCCGGGGGCGATCTCCAGGAGCTCGACCCCACGCGCGCCCGAGCCCGAAGACCGCCCGCTCGGTGACGTAGCGCACGGGCTTGCCGGCCGCCGCCGCCCGCGCGCCGCTGAAGGTGACGTGCTCCACCCGCTTCCTGAACTTCGTCACCCGCCCGCGGCTCGACGACCTGGAGGCGCGCCGTTCTCGATGCGGACGTCGCCGGCCTTGCCCGAACAGCCCGCAGAAGACGACCTGCTTCGCGTTCTGCGAGATGTCGATGAAGCCGCCGCATCCCGGCAGCCGCGAGCCGAACTTGCTGACGTTGACGTTCCCGGCCGCGTCGACCTCGGCGAACGACAGGAACGCGAGATCCAGCCCGCCGCCCTGGTAGAAGTTGAACTGGGAGATCTGGTCGACGATCGCCTCGACGTTCGTCTGGGCGGCCAGCGCGCGGCCGCGCATCGGGAGCCCGCCGATCGTGCCCTGCTCGATCGTGATCGTGATGATCGTCGAGCAGCCCCTCCTGGGCGGCGACCACCGGGACCCCGTCCGAGATCCCGAACCCGATGTTGATGACGGCGCCCGGGCGGAGCTCCATCGCCGCACGGCGCGCGACCAGCATGCGCTCGTCCAGCGTCACCGGCGGCGCCGACCCGCGGGGGGCTCTGATCTCCCCCGAGCACCGCCGGGTTGTAGCGCTCGACGCCGTGGATCTGCCAGGCCTCGGGATTCACGACGACTGCGTCGACCAGGATCCCGGGCACGCGCACGAGCTGGGGGTGCAGGCTCCCCGGCGGGCGACGCGCTTGACCTCGGCGATCACGAGCCCGCCGTTGGCCCGGGCGGCCTGGGCCAGGGCCAGCGGCTCCAGGATCGCCGGCTCGTGCTCCATGCTCATGTTCCCGAACTCGTCGGCCGTCGTGCCGCGGATGATCGCGACGTCGATCGGCACCACCGGAACGAGAGCCAGTCGCCCCCGTCCAGCTCGCACCCGCTCGACCAGGGCACGGTCGTCACGTCGTTCAGCCGTCCCCCGCCCTGCCGCGGATCCACGAAGGTGTCGAGGCCGACGTGCGAGACGGACCCGCGGCTTCCGGCTGCGCGCCGGCCCAGACCATCTGGCAGACGACGCCCTGCGGGAAGCAGTAGGCCTCGATCCTGTTCGCGAGCGCGAGGGCCGCCATCCGGGGCGAGTCGCCCCAGCCGGGCGAGATGACGCGACGGACCAGCCCCTCGTGGGCGAAGTGGCTGGCCCCGGCGTCCCCGTCGTCGCCGAACCCGCACGGCTGGAGGAGCGTGATGCCGCGCGGACGCCCGGTCGCCAGGAACCGCCGCTCGATCGCCGACGAGACCGCTTCGGACAGGAGGAGCCGCCCGGCGCCCTCCACCCCGACCGTGGCGCCGTCGCGGACAGCTCGCGCCGCCGCCTCGGCGTGACGACCTTGGACCGGGTGGCCACGCGCCTTGCTGCATGGGCTCCGCCCCGTCACTCCGCGTAGGCCGACCTGGCCAGCCTTCCGGGTCTCGACCATCAGCCGATGCTCGCCCTCGTGGACCACCTCGCCGCGCTGGTTCACGAGCTGAAGGGCGAGGAAGAAGATGCCGCGCCCGGGGTCCTTCGTCGTGCGCTTGTCCCGGAGCCGGCACCGGACGTGGATCGTGTCCCCCAGGAAGACCGGCTTCCGGAAGTCCCAGGTCCAGCCGAGCGAGGCGATCCCCGCGAACTGATCCGCCCCCCCGCGCAGCTTCAGGCCCTCGGTGATCGCGAGGCCCAGGAGACCGTGGGCGATGCGGCGACCGTAGGCCGTGCCCTTGGCGAACTCGCTCGCTGATGTGCACCTCGCTCCAGTCGTCGGACAGGCTGGCGAACGTGACCACGTCCGTCTCGGTGATCGTCCGCGTCCGCGAGCGGAACTCCTCGCCGATCTCGACGTCCTCGTAGTACCGGATCTCCCCCATGATGGGTCGTCCCTTCCGCGCCCCGCCGGCGCCCCTCGCACTCCGATCGGGACCTCCCGCCCACCCCCCTCCCCCAGCGGCTGGGGGAGGGGGGCGTCGGAGGACCCATTGCTTCACACGCTCTCAGCTTCGCTCTCGCTCGCTCCGCACGGTGGGCGCCTTGCCGTGAAGGACGCCCATCTCCTCGAAGATCCGGTAGATGCGCTCCACGTGGCCCCGAGAGCTCCGGCGCCTCGCCCAGGGCCAGCGGGCGCGGCCGCGGCAGGTCGATCGTCGATCTCGCGCACGATCCGGCCGGGCGACGGCGACATCACCAGGACGCGGTCGGACAGCCCCACCGCCTCCTCGATGCTGTGGGTGATGAACAGCACCGTCTGCCGCTCGGACAGCCACAGCCGCTCCAGGTCGAACCGGACCTGGAGCCGGGTCAGCGCATCGAGGGAGCCGAACGGCTCGTCCATCAGGAGCACGGACGGGCCGTGCACCAGCGCGCGCGCCAGCGAGACGCGCTGGCGCATGCCCCCCGACAGCTGCCGCGGGTACCGGGATCGGCGCCTGGGCGACGCCGAGCTGCTCCAGCAGCTCCTCGGCGCGCCGTCGCACCTCGCCGCATGTCGAGACGCCGGATCCGCCCCTGCAGGAGCACGTTGTCGAGGGCGCTGCGGAACTCGAGCAGGAGGTCGTCCTGGAAGACGATCGCCGACGTCGGTCAGCGGCGACGACGAGCGCCGCGCCCGCCACCCGGATCACGCCGCTGGTCGGCCCGAGCAGGCCGGCCGTCATGAGCATCAGGGTGCTCTTGCCGCAGCCGCTCGGTCCGACCACGCTCACGAACTCGCCGGCGCCGGATGTGAGCGGAGAGCTCGGTCAGGGCCGGGAACGGCCGCTCCCCGTCGCTCGGAACACCTTGGTGACGCGATCGATGTCGATCGGCGCACCGCGCTGACCCGCCATTCGGACGCCGTCCGCGAGCTTGGCGCCTACCGGAGCGGACAGCTCGTCGGCAGCGCTGCCGGGCAGGAACTCGTACGTGTAGTACGCCGAGGCCGGCACCGTCGGTCGACAGGCCGAGCACCTGCTGGGCGACGCTGACCGTCCGGGTCCAGGCCTCCGGCTCCGCCTTCCCGACGAACTTCGCGCCGTTCTTGCACATCAGCGCGATGGCCGCCTTCAGCTCGGCGAGGTTCCGGGGCGGGTCGGTGTCGGTCGGGAAACGTCTGCACCAGCGCCTTGATGGCGTCGTCCGGGCGCTTGATCGCCGCGTCCCAGCCCTCCAGGCTCGCCTGGATGAACTTCTTGCACGACGTCGCCCGTGCTGGGCGAGGGACGGCGTTCGACGCGATGATCGAGGTGCTGACCGTCGCCACCCCGTGGTCGGCGAAGGGCAGACTGAGGATGTCCACGCCCCGCTGGCGGAAGATCATGTCGTAGTTGTCGAGGGACCCCAGCATCGCGTCCACCTGCTTCTGCAGCAGGCTCGCGATCATGGCGTTCCCGGGCATGTTGACCAGGTTGACGTCGCTCTCCGACGAGCCCGTTGGCCTTGAACAGGATGGGGATCATCGCGGTCTGGGACTGGCCGGTCGGCACCGCCACCGACCGGCCCTTGAGCTCCGCGATCGACTTGATCCCCGACGCGGCTCAGCACCGTCACCGCGTTCGGGTTCGACTGGTAGATCGTGGACACGACCTTCATCGGGGCGCCCTTGGCGATCAGCTGCATGACGGCCAGGGCGTCGGCGTAGGCGATGTCGGCCTTGCCGGACGCGACGAGCTGCGCCGTGACGCCGGAGCCCTGTCCCTTGACGATCGTGACGTCCAGGCCCGGCCTCTTGTAGATGCCCTCCTGCAGCGCCAGCGCGAAGCCGGCGTTGTAGCCGCCGGCCGTGAAGTTGAGCTGGAACGCGACAGGCATCAGGCCGCCTGCGCGGACGCCGGCGCGCCCACCGGAACGAGGAGCCAGCCGGCCGCGGCGAGCCGCCGCGAGCGCCGCCGCGCCCACCGCGAACCCGGGGTCGTCTCCAGCGTGAGCAAGCCATGTGTCGACCTCCTTGTCGATGGGGGTGAGCACTACTCGCGCGTCCGTTGCCACGGCATGGCGAAGTACGCCACCGCCTCGATGAGGTAGTTCAGGCCGATGCCGATGATCGTGAGGATCAGCAGGATGGCGAAGATCAGCGGGCGTGTCCAGCGTCGCCGGTCGCGACCAGGAGCTGGTAGCCCGAGCCCCGAGTTCGAGCCGACGAACTCCGCGACGATGGCCGCGGTCGCCGCGATCGTCGCCGGCGTCTTGAGCCCCGAGAAGATCACGTGGAGCGCGCTCGGGAACCGCACGTGCCAGAACGTCTGCCAGGCCGACGCGCCCATGGACCGGGTCAGGTAGAGGAGCCGCGTGTCGAGCGCCTGGAACCCCGCGATGCTGGCCAGCAGGAGCGGGAAGAAGGTCAGGAGGACCGTCAGGAGCACCTTCGACTGGATCCCGAAGCCGAACCAGACCAGGAACAGCGGCGCGATCGCGATCTTCGGCACCAGCTGGATGAAGACCAGGACGGGGTACGCGATGCGCCGCGCGACGAGCGACAGCGCGATCAGGAGCCCCAGCGGGATGCTCAGGACCACCGTGATGGCAAAGCCGATGACGATCTCGCGAAGCGTGATCACGGTGTTCTGCCACAACGCCTGCCGGGCCTGGAGCAGCCTCGGGATGACCGCCTGCGGGCGCCGGCACCAGGTAGTCCGGAATCCGGAAGATCGCGACCAGGGCGCCCCACAGGGCGATGAGGCACGACGAAGGTCAGCACCGGGGCGCGAGGCCCAGGCGAGGCGGCGGAGCCGGGAGTCCCGCGGCCGGGGAGCTGGATCGTGACGTCGCCGCTCTCGAGACCCTGCACGACGGTCTCCATCGCGACGGATCGGCCGACTCACGTCCCGCGGGACGGTCGCGCGGCCAGCCGCTACCGCCCGCGTTCCGGGCGTCATTCGGCCCCGAACAGATCCGGCGCCATCGGCCGGAGGTCCGGGCTCACCCGGACCGGGAATTCGACGTGCGCGAGCACGTCCGTTCCGGACGTCGACGCCCGGGCGCCACCTCGGTGAGCACCATGCCGTCCCGCTCCCGGCGGAAGACCGCGCGCTCGGTCACGTAGACCGCCTCCTGGCCCTTCTTGACGGCCGCTTCGCCGTTGAACGTGATCAGCTCGACGTCCGCCACGAACCGGCGGATCTGTGCCTTCCCGCTCGATCCGGAGACCGGCCGCGACTCACGGACGTCCGGAGGCCCTTGGCCGTCAGCGTCCCGCAGAAGACGATCTTGCGGGCGGCGTGGACGATGTTGATGAAGCCGCCCGAGCCCGGCATCATGCCGCCGAACCGCGCGACGTTGACGTTGCCGAGCCGGTCCACCTCGCCGAACGACAGGCACGCCACGTCGATGCCGCCGCCGTCGTACCAGTCGAAGACCTGGAGCGAGTCGATGATCGCCGAGGGGCCCACGGCCACGCCGCCCACCCCGGGCAGCCCGCCCGATCGGCCCCTGCTCGATGGTGAAGGTGATCTGCTGGGCCACGCCGCGCTGCACCGCCACGTGCGGGACCACGTACATCGGGATGCCGGCCCCCAGGTTCACGACGTTGCCGGGCGCGGAACTCCCGAATCGCCCGGCGGGCGATGACGACCTTCTCGTCGAGTGGCAGCCGGGCCGGGCGGAGCGGCGCTCGGATCTCGCCGCTCATCGTCGGGTCGTGCTCGTCCTCGAACTCCTCGGGCGCCACGACGACGTAGTCCACCAGGGGCGCCGGGATGACCACCGCCCTCGGATGGAGCGACCCGGCGGCCGCGGTGCGCGTCACCTCGGCGATGACCGTGCCGCCCGAGTTCCGGGCGGCCATCGCCATGTAGAACACGCCCAGCGTGAAGGGATCGCGCTCGAGCGACGATGTTCCCGTGCTCGTCCGCGGTCGTCCCCTTGACGATCGCCACGTCGATGGGCTGCCGCGGATAGAAGAGCGCCTCTTCGCCGCCCAGGGTCACGAGCTGGGCGAGCGGCGTCCGGGTCGCCGCGTTCATGCGGCCACCCTGCCGCCGGGGATCGACGAACGTGTCGAGGCCGACCGGCGTCACGAGGCCGGGGCTCCCGGTGGCCGTCGCCCGGATCCACGCGAAGATCGTGCCCATGGGCAGGTTGTAGGCCTCGACGGCGTCCTGCGTGACCAGCTGGTTCAGCTCCTTGTCGGCGTCCCGGCTGAAGGAGCCGGCCACGACCCGCCGCATCAGACCCGGCCTGGCCAGGCGGTTCACCCCGGTGCCCCGGCCGCCGCTGCCGGCGCGGGCCCGCTCCGCCATGATCGGGTAGACCACCTGGAGCCGCCGGGGCCGGCCCTCGCTCGAGGAAGCGCGCCTCGAGCGCCGTCAGGACGGACTCGGCCACCAGGCGATAGGTGTTCCCGGACAGCACGACGGTGGCCTCGTCGCGGACCTGCGCCGCGGCCTCGGCGGCGCTCACGAAGACGGCCATGCCGGCTCCTCTACGCCTTCGAGTCTCGAGATTTACGGTCCCGGAACGCGCGGATGCGCGCCTCGCGATCCGGGAACGAGTAGCAGAGGGCGATCAGCTCGCGCTCGTAGTCCACGCCGACCTCGGGGCTCGTCCGGTCCGCCATGCGAAGCGCGGCCTTGAGGAACACGAGCGCCTCCAGCCGGTTCCGGGCGATCAGGGCCGCGACCCGCGCCGTCTCGGCTTCCAGCGCCGTCGTCCGGGACCAGGACGTCGACGAGGCCGATCGCCTTGGCCTGGGTCGCGTCGATGCGCTCCCCGGTGTAGAGGAGATAGGCGGCCATGCCGCGGCCGACGAGCCGCGGGAGGTACTGCGTCCCGCCGGCGCCGGGAATCCAGCCGAGGGTCACCTCGGGCAGTCCGAACTGCGCGGTCTCGGACGCGATCCGCAGGTCGCACGCGAGCGCCAGCTCCAGGCCGCCGCCGAGCGCGTATCCGCGGATCATCGCGACGACGGGCTTGACGCAGCGCCGGAGGAGGTGGGGCGCCTCCATCTCGACGGTGTCCCGCTTCTCGACCGGCGTCCGCCCCGACGTCTCGTAGATGTCGCTGCCGGCGGAGAAGGCGCGGCGTCCCGGCCCCGCGCACGACGACCACGCGCACCTCGCGGATCGTGGTTGATCGCCTCGACGTGGCCGCGCCAGAGCCTGTCGCATCGCGTCGGTCACGGCGTTCAGCTTCTCGGGTCGGTTGAGCGTCAGCGTGGCCACGCCGTCCTTCACGTCGTAGAGCAGCTCCATGGGTCGTCGGCTCCCTGGCGACCAGGCGCACCCGCGGGTCACCCCGCGATCGAGGCGCCCCCGTCGACGACGAGGTTCTGGCCCGTGATGAACTCCGACTCGGACGAGGCCAGGAAGACCGCGCACCCGGCCACGTCCTCCGGAGTCCCCAGGCGGTGATACGGGCGTCCGCCGGCGTACCTCCTCGAGCTTGCCGGCCGCGGCCAGCTCGCGCGTGGCGTCGGTCACGATGAACCCGGGGCAGATCGCGTTGACGGCGATCCCGTGCGGCCCGGCCTCGACCGCGAGCTGGCGCGTCAGGCTCGAGACCCCGCCCTTGGCCGCGCAGTACTCGGCCCGTCCGGGCGCCACCCCCTGGAGGGCCAGCCGCGACGAGATGTTGATGATCCGGCCGCCCTGGCCCTGCCGGATCAGCTGCCGCAGGGCGGCCTGGCATCCGAACCAGACCCCGGTCAGGTCGACCGCGATCACCTGCTGCCACTCCGCCTCCGTCTTCTCGACGGCCGGGCGTGAGCGACGGACAGGACGCCCGCGTTGTTGACCATGACGTGGAGCGCGCCGAACTCGGCCACGGCGCCGGCCACGAGCGCCTCCACCTCCGCTCGCCGCGTCACGTCGGTCGCCACGAAGGCCGCCCGCCCGCCTGCGCTCCGGATGACCTCGGCGGTCGGCGGCGCCTCCGTCGGCCGGGCGCTCCCGGACGTCGCCGATGGTCACGGCCGCGCCCGCGCGGGCGAGGGCGAGCGCGATCGCCCGTCCCAGGCCGGAAGTCCCGCCGGTCACGACGGCGACTCGGCCGGCCAGCCGTCCGTTCGGCGATCCGTCGGACGATCGTCATGCGCCCTACAGGAGCCCCGCGTGGACCAGGGCCCGCCGGACGCGGGCCCGCTCCTCGTCCGATGGCGGGAGGCAGAGGAGCCCGCACGACCGCGTTCTTCAGCATCCCCTGGAAGACCAGCGCCTCCTTCATCCGCACGCGGTAGTTCCGGAGGGGCGGCGCGTAGATCGCCTGGCACAGCGGGTCGAGCCGGTCCCGCAGCGCGGCCCCGGTGGCCAGGTCGCCGCGCCGCACGGCGTCGAGCATCGCGATCTGGGGGGCCGTCGCCGTCGCCCCCATGCCGAGGAGCGCCCCGTCCGCCCCGAGCAGATACGACTCGTAGATGAAGGTGTCGTTGCCGGTCAGGATCTTCAGCGGCCGGGGGAACGTCCGGTTCACCCGGACGATCTGGATGAAGCGGGTCGCGTCGAAGCTCGCCTCCTTCAGCCCGACCACGCCCTCGAGCGTCCGCGAGCTGGCGCAGCGTCTCCGCGGGTAGACGACGCCGCCGAACTGCGCCGGACGGTGGAACAGGATCACCGGCAGCCCGCTCGCCTGGATGATCGCGCGGTGGTACTCGACCGCGGTCCGGCGCGGGCAGCCCCTCGCCGCCGAAGGCCCGCGGCGGGAACACCAGCAGCCCCGCCGCCCCCGCCCGGCCGCCGCCCGCGCCTGGGCCACCGCCTCCGCCGTGGACTCGCTGATGATCGCCGGCGACGACCGGCAGCCGGCTCCCGACGGCCCCCACGACCCGCTCGAGCACCTGGGCGCGCTCCTCGGAGTAGAGGAGCTCGCCTTCGCCCGCGCTGGAGTTCACGACGATCGCCTTCGGGCCGTCGTCGGCGATCCAGCGGACGTACCGCTCCATCGTGTCCAGGTCGATCGCCCCGTCGTCCCGCATCGGCAGCACCGGCGCGGCGATGTACCCCTCGACGTCGAGCGCGCGCACCGTCCCCATGGCGCCGGTCATCCTTTCACGGCGCCGGCGGCCAGGCCGGTCGCCAGGTAGCGCTGCACGGCCACGCCGAGGATCGCGGTCGGGAGCAGCACCAGCATGCCCGCCGCCGCGACGCGGTCCCAGTACACCGCGCGCTCCGTGATGAAGCCCGGAGATCATGACCGGCAGCGTGCGCGCGCCGCGGCCCGTCAGGATCACCGCGTAGATGAAGTCGTTCCACGAGTAGAGGAACGTGAGGACCGCCGTGGCCGCGATGCCCGGCGCCATGATGGGGATCACGACGCGCCACAGCGGCTTCGAGCCGCCCGCAGCCGTCCACCTGGGCGGCCTCCTCCAGCTCCACGGGCACCCGCAGCACGAATCCCCGCAGCAGCCACACGGACAGCGGAAGCGTCAGCGAGATGTGGGTCACGATGAGGCCGAGCCGGGTGTCGAGGAGGCCCAGCCGGAGATAGATCACGAAGAGCGGGATGATCATGGCGATCGGCGGCATGACGTGCACGCAGAGGACCGCCAGGGACAGCGTCTCCCGCCCGTGATACCGGAACCGCACGAAGCTGTACGCGGCCGGCAGGCCCAGCGCGATGGCCCCGGCGCTGCTGCACACGGCCACCACGAGGCTGTTCCGCGAGATACCGGACGAACGGATGGAGCGTCAGCACCTCGCGGTAGCCGGACAGGGAGGGCGTGAACAGCCACGCCGGCGGGAGCTCGATCAGCAGCGTCTCCGGCAGGATCGAGAGCCGGGCCAGCCACAGGATCGGGAAGGCCACGTAGCCGACGAGCAGGACGCTCCCGGCCGCCACGGCCACCCGGCGGAGCCTGCGCCACCCACGCCCCGCCATCCCTTATTCCCCTCGCACGCCGCTCGAGGCGCGATAGTAGACGAGGGCGACCGCGGTCATGAACAGCACCATGCCGACGGCCACGGTGGCGGAGTAGCCGAGCTGCCCGTAGCTGAAGGCCAGCTTGTTCACGAGGATGCTGAGCGTCTCGGTGGATTCGGCGGGGCCGCCGCCGGTCATGACGAACACGATGTCGAAGACCCGGAACGTCGCCACGAACCGCCAGAAGACCGCGACGAACACTACCGGCGCCAGCAGCGGGAGGGTGACGTGGAGGAAGCGGCGCGCGGCCCCGGCGCCGTCGACCCGCGCCGCCTCGTAGTACTCCTCGGGGATCGACTGCAAGCCGGCCAGGAGCAGGAGCGTCACGAACGGCGTCTGGTTCCACACGTCGGTGGCGATGACGGCGATGGTGGCCCAGGGGGTGGCGGCCAGCCAGACCACCGGATCGACGCCGACCCGGTCCAGCGCGTAGTTGACGATGCCGTAGGAGTAGTTGAACAGGATCCGGAAGGTGATCCCGAGGACCACCGGGGTGAGCATCAGCGGGAACAGCGCGACCGCCCGCAGGAAGCGCCGCCCCGGCAGCCGCTGGTTCAGGAACAGGGCGACGCCCAGGCCCAGGGCCAGCTCGACCGCCACTGCCCCAACCACGAAGACGCCGGTGCGGGTCAGTGCGTTCCACACCAGCGGATCCCGCGCCACCGCCAGGTAGTTCGCGACGCCGGCGAACCGGCCCCCCGTCGCGAACTCGAACAGCTGCATGTGACGGGTGCTCAGGTAGAGGGAGTAGAGCACGGGATACAGGAACACCGACACCAGGAAGAGGCAGGTGGGGGTGACGAGCAGATACGGGTAGAGGCGGGCCAGGCGTCGCCGCCGGGCGCGCGCCGGCGCCGTCGCCAGCCCTGGCCCGATCCCCGCCGACGCCCCGGACCCCGCGCCACCGCTGGCGGGGACGTCTCGCTCTAGCACCCCGGCAGGACCCATGGCCGGCTCACATGTTGATGGACATGCCCCCGTTCACGTTCAGCGTCACGCCGGTGATCTCGCGCGCGTCGTCGGACGCCAGGAACGTGATGGCCGCCGCGATGTCCTCCGGCTGCTGAAGCCGCTTGAACGGTGCGCCCTGGATCTGCTGGTCGATGCGCTGCTCCTTGCTGATCCCGAAGTGCTTCACGTACCCGCGCCCGATGTCCTCCGCCATGAGGGTGGACACGAAGCCGGGACAGACCGCGTTGACGTTGATGTTGTACGGAGCCAGCGCGATCGCCGCCGACTGGGTCAGGCTGATGACGCCCATCTTGGCCGCCCCGTAGGTCATGCAGTTCGGGACCGGCACCCGGGCGGCGGTCGAGGACAGGTTGACGATCTTGCCGCGGCGGCGCGGCATCATCACCCGGGCGGCCGCCTGCATGCCGAAGAACACCGCCTTCAGGTTGATCGCGAGGATGCGATCGTAGTCCGCCTCGGTGATCTCGACGAACGGCGCGATGTGCTGGACGCCGGCATTGTTGACGAGCACGTCGACCTGCCCGAAGCTCGGCCACCGCGCGCTCCACCATGACGCCGATCTGGGCGACCTGCGTGACGTCGACCGTCAGCTCGTCGACCCGCCGTCCGGTCTTGTGGCGGACCAGGGTGGCCGTCTCCGCCATCAGCGCCGGGTTGATGTCGGCCAGCGCGAGGTCGCTGCCCTCTTCCGCCAGGCGCAGGGCGGTGGCTCGGCCGATGCCCGCCGCCGGCGCCCGTGATCACCGACACCTTGCCCTCGAGACGCATGCCCTCTCCTTCCGTCGGGGTGCCGGCTAAGAGCCCTGGCCGCCGCGCGGCGCCTACTTCAGGTAGCCGCCCTCCTTGAGGATCCGGGTCCACTCCGCCGCGCAGTCGTTCATCGCCGCTTCGGGGCTCTTCTTCAGGTTCGCCGCAAGGTTCACTTCCCGCGCCCAGACCTGGCGGAGCTGCTCGGTGTGCGGGATCCGCGGGAACAGCTTCGCGAAGGCCATCGTCTCCGCCATCAGCGGGAAGTCCTTCCGGACCTTGAGGACCTCGGGATCGGTGTAGACGGCCCGATGGACCGGGTCTCCGCCGTTCACCGCCCAGACGATGGCGCCTTCCTTCGAGGCGAGGAAGCTCAGGAAGGTCTTGGCGGCGTCCTTCCGCGTCGAGCTCGCGGGTACCACCCAGCTCTCCGCACTCATGAAGGCGCCCCGCCGGACGGTGTTGCCCTCGCGGCGGCCGGGCACCACGGTGGCGGCGATGTCCTTGCAGATCTTCGGGCTCTTCTCGCAGGACGTGAGCAGGTCGAACGCGGCCGACCACTGGACGGCCATCGCGGCCCGCTCGGCCTGGAGATACTGGTTCTTCTCGAGATAGCCGATGGCGTCCGAGTCGGGCGGGGCCAGCTTCTCCGTGCGCAGGATGTCCACGAAGTACTTGAGGGCGGCGATTCCTTGCGGGCTGTTCATGACCGGACGGTTGTTCGCGTCCAGCCACGTGGCCCCGAAGCCGAGGAAGAACGTGGCGAACTCGATGCCGCCGCTCACCCCGGGCACCCCCGTGCGCAGGATCGTGCCATAGCGCTCGACCTTCCCCGCGGCGTCCACCTTCTGGAGCTTCCTCAGCGCCGCCAGGTAGTCGTCCCAGGTCTGGGGCACCTCCACGCCGGCCGCCTTGAGGAGGCTCGGCCGGTACCACAGGTAGACGGGGTGATACTCGGTCGGCAGCCCCCACAGTCGCCCTTCGAACGTGCTGGTGTCGAGTCCCTTCAGGTCCGCCAGCTGCTCCTTGGCCAGCATCGTGTCGACCGGGGTCAGGGCCCCCGCCTTGGCGAACTCCGGCACCCACTCGCCGACCAGCCAGACCACGTCCCAGGCGGGGGCCTTCGAGAGCAGGGTCGTGCTCACCTTGGACCGGAAGGCGTCGCGCGCGATCTCGTCGATCTCGACGCGGAGGCCGGTCTTCTGCGCAATGATGGGGGCGGCCCGCTTGAGGTTCTCTGCTTCGGGGCTCGTCCACACGGCGACGACGACCTCCTTGTCGGCCGCCATCGGGGCGCCGGACGGGAGGAGAGCCGTGATGACCGCCGCCAGGAACACGAGGCCGAGGGGTTGGCGCGACATGCGACGCTGCATACTCGCTCCTTTCCGGCTGGATCCGGGCTGGTGTCAGGCCCCGACGCTGATATCACAGATGCGAGGCGACACTGATATCTCAGATCGGGGCCAACCTTGTCAAGCCCCGGCCGTGGCCGGCGTTCCAGCCGATGCGGCCGCGATCTCGAGTGGACACGAAGCGTCGGTCTTTGACAGGCGGTCGCCCGCTGTGATATCAGACTCGGCATGAGACGTGGGAAGGGTCGAACGCCCGCGCAGGCTCCGATATCGCAGGCCCCTTTGCCCGGCCGTCCCCAGAGCCTCAACGAGCTCGTCTACGCGGAGCTACGGCGGCAGATCCTCTGGGGTGAGATCGCGCCGGGCAATGCCCTGTCGGTCCGGAGGCTGTCGCAGCAGTTCAGCGTGAGCCCCATGCCGGTCCGCGATGCCATCCGCCGGCTCGAGATCGAGGAACTGGTGGAGGTGACACCCCGGAGCTCGACCCGCGTCAGCCTGATCTCGCCCGAGGCGGTCCGCGAGATCGCCGAGGTCCGCAGTCGCCTGGAAGCCCTCGCGGCTCGCCTGGCGCTGCCGAGCCTGACGGCGGCCGACGTGAGGCGGCTGAGGGAGCTCCTGAGGGCCATGCAAGTGGCCGCGGCTAGGAGCGACCCCGAGGCGTGGCATCAGGCGAACGGCGAGTTCCACCGCGTGGTCGTTCATCGCTCGGGCAATCGACTGCTGACGCGCATGACGGAGGGGCTGTGGGACCGGAGCATCCGGCACTTCAGCGGCCGGGTGCTGAGCCAGGCGCACTTCCGGCGGCTCCGCGACAAGGAGCACCAGCGCATCCTCCAGGCGATCGTGAGGCGTGACCCGGATACCCTGGAGGAGGCCTGGCGCGATCACGTCTACCAGTCCGGGCTCGAGACGGTCGACTATTTGCGTTCCCTGGCGGTGAGCACGGTGCCCTTCAGCGCGCGCCGGAGGCTCTCCCCTGGCCTGCGAACGGCCGAGCCACCGGGACGGCCGGGGCCCCATGCTCCAGCGCCCGGGCGGCCGCCGGGCCCGGCGGTCCGGCCCGCTCGCTGAATCACGGACATCCGGCCGGGCCAGAGGCCCGGGTCGACAAGGAGCGCCACCCTTGCGCGTGACGGATCTCGCGGTCCGGCTGTACCGGATTCCCCCGCCCGTGCGGATCCAGGACTCCATCCAGCGGGTCACCCACTGGGAGTGGATCGTCACCACGCTGGCCACCGACGCCGGGCTGACCGGCACCGGGTTCGCCTACACGAACGGCTTCGGCGGCACCGCGATCCGGGAGCTGGTAGACACCTACCTGGCGCCGCTCGTTCGCGGCCAGGACCCGCGGGACGTGGAGCGGATCTGGAGCCGGTGCTGGTGGGAGCTCCACGCGCTGGGCTCGGGGGGGATGACGCGCTTCGCGCTGGCCTCGGTCGACATCGCGCTGTGGGACGTCCTCGCCCAGCACGCGGGCGTCCCGCTGTACCGGCTCCTGGGCGGCGCGCGGGACCGCATCCGGGCCTACGGCAGCGGCATCAACATGCACCTCGACGGGGAGCCGCTCCTGGACCAGATGCGCGGCTTCCTCGAGCGAGGCTACCGCGCCGTGAAGATGAAGGTCGGGCGGGACGACCCGGAAGAGGACGTGGAGCGCGTAGGCGCCGTCCGCAAGCTGGTGGGCTCGGGTGTCCTGCTCATGCTGGACGCCAACCAGAAGTGGACGGCCGGCGAGGCGGTGCGGCGGGGCCGGCTCCTGACGCCCTTCTCCCCGTTCTGGCTGGAGGAGCCGGTGCTCGCCGACGACCGCGTGGGGCACGTCCGGGTACGGCGGGGCACGGGCATCCCCCTGGCGGCGGGCGAGACCATGTACACGCGGTACGAGTTCGCCGACTTCATGCGGAGCGGCGCCCTGGACGTGGTCCAGGCCGACATCGTGCGGGTGGGCGGCTTCACCGAGTGGCTGAAGATCGCCAAGCTCGCCGAGAGCTTCAATCTGCCGGTCGCGCCCCATTTCGTGATGGAGCTCTCGGCCCACGCGCTGTGCGCCGTGCCGAACGGGCTGATCCTCGAGGACCTGCAGGGCGGCTCGTTCACCGATCTCGGAATCGCCGCCGAGCCGATCCGTGTCGAGGGCGGCGAGCTGGCGCCACCGCCCCGCCCGGGTCACGGGATCGTCCTCGACGACCGAGCCCTCGGCCGCTTCGAGGTCACCGGCAAGTTGACCGACGTGGTACCGACACGCGGCTGAGCGCCGCTTCGCCTCGATCCTCCGCCGTCCGAGAGCGTTCTCGCCGCAGTCCTCACCCCGCCGGGGGGAGCCGGACTAGCGCGCCCGAGGCCACCCGGTGAGCAAGGGCAAGGGCCAGACCGTGCGCTGAAGGACGATCAGGATGGCCGCCCCCACGAAGGCGACAACCGCCACGGCGACCAGCTGTTGAGAGGCGCCCAGCGCCCACAAGAGCCCGCCGGCCCCGAGGCTCCCGAGGAGACCGAGGACGATGTCTCCTCTCCGCCCATAGCCTCCCGCCTTCGTCACGGACCCGGCCAGCCAGCCGGCCAGCAGCCCCATCAGCAGACACATGGCCAACATCACAAGCATTGCGACACTCATGACCATTTCTCCTTCACAGGGTTATGCGGCTCACTCCCGTCGCGCTTCACGGCCGCCTCAGGTGGGCGCTGACCCGCATCCGGCCCTCTTCGGGCTGGAGCGCGGACAGCCGCTGCGCGGGGGCTCTGCCTGACGGCCGGGCGCGCGGGCGTTGCTCGGCCGGAAGCGGAGGGGAGGGCATCCCATCTCCCTTGTGTCGCACGAGGACGGCTGCGAGCATCTCGATCGCGCGCTTGTCCAGGGCCCGGTTGTCGATGATGACCTCCGCGGTGGAGCCGACGAGCTGCTGCACGCGCTCGGCCACCGGGGTGGAGCAGACGATGACGTCCACCCGCCGGGCGAGGCGACCCAGCGCGGCCCGCTCGGCGCGGCACGCCCCCACGAGCACGATGTTCGGCAGCCCGGCATTGGCGATCGAGTGCTCCAGGTTGTGGGCGGTCTCGGGCTCGGCCGAGGCCACCCCTACCCGTGTCCTTGGCGGGAGCTGGGCCAAGCGGTGGAGGGTCTCGAGATGCACCTCGGCCAGGAGCGCGATCACCGGGACTCCGGTGCCACCCAGGAGCCGCTCCACCTCAGGGAGATGGAAGAAGCTCGTGGCTGCCGCCACCCAAGGCCGGCGTGCCTTCTTGCGCTGCACGGCCGCCGTCAAGTCGGCGAGGCGGACCTTGTCCACGTGGACGGGAAGCTGGGCCTCGAGCTCGCGGGAGAAAAAGTCGAGCTCCGGCAGGCTACACTCCACCAACAGGATCTCGACGACCCGCTGGACAGTCGCGGGCCGCGCGCCGACCAAGCTCGAGACGCCCACCGCCACGTCGTCGGCCGTCATCCCCAGGGCCGCGGCCCGGATCACCACGTCCTGCAGAAATGCCCCGCGGAGGTGGGGAGAAGAGCATGGGGGGCGGTCCCGGGCGACGAACACGCCGCTTCCCCGCCGCGCCTCCACGTAGCCGCTCCGCTTCAGATCCTCGATGACCCGCGCGACCGTATTGGGATTGATGCCCAGGAAGCCCGCCAGCGCCCGGATACTCGGCAACGCCTGGTCGCACGGGACACCGCCGCCCTCGATGACGTGCTTGAGCTGCTCCGTCAGTTGCCGGCGGATCGGGATCGGGCTATGTACATCCACTTGCAGGCGAGCCGGGATACCCATACCTGTACCTCAGGTCCCCCGTGCCGACCGCTGAGGACACCCAGGGAGCGGAGGCGAAGCGACACTCGGGGTGTGAGATCGGAGGTGGCTTCCGGAGAAGCCACCTCCGCCTGAATCGCTCCAGAATTACGCACCCGGCATCAGCAGAGTGGCGCAGGCCTGGGCAACTCTGGTGTCGGGCTCCTGCTCACCGGGCATCGTCGCCCAGCCCTGCTTCCCGATATACTCACCTCGCTGCCAGGAGCTCTCTTCCTTCAACGCGACGAGCTTCTGGGCTTTCCCCGGATCCCGCCCGGATTGGACGACACAGATCGGCGCCAGGCGCTTGACGACCGCGTCGTGGGCCGTGACCTCAGCCACTGTCCGGGCCGTGCCCCCCGTGACCCATCCGCCCCAACTGAAGCCGATGATCATGGTGAGAACAACCGAGGCCACACAAGACCAGAAGACCACCGTCTTCGTCGGTCGCGCTTCACTCCACCGTTGTCCGAGACTCATACTGCCTCTGTTCTGTTCCATCGGCTCCTCCGTCCATGATCACGGCGTTGGTCTACTCCGGCGCGGCGCGCGCCGGGATGTGTCCACGTGACGTGTGCTAGGCGATAGCGGGCCAGATCTTGCGCTGGGCGACGATCAAGCCGGCCGCTCCGACGAACGCGATGATGGTCACCGCGACCATGCCCGGGTCGGGGGAGATCCACCGGGTCTGGAAGATCCAACTCACGACGATGCTCCCGATGAGACCGAGCAGGATGTCCCACCGCAACCCGTAGCCCCCGCGTTTCATGACGTACCCGGCCAGCAAGGCAGCCAACAGCGCCATGAGCACCCACATGACGAGACTCATGATTCTTTCTCCTTCATCGGGTTGTGGCTCCGCCGCATGATTTCCTGTCCGCGGTCTCTCGGGTGGTGCGTCCTGGCGGGGGGAGCGGCCCCGGAATGCCCGAGGACTCGGCCGCCACCGGGCGGAGGCGGCGTGACGGTCGGTCGGCCTGTCGCTCTTCCTGCACCAAGGATGGCGCCGAGCATCCGGATGGCCCGCGGGTCGAGTCCACGCGCCGCACTACCCGACCCAGCGGAGTCCCCCCGGCCGGGTCGGGCTTGCCCCGCACGACGCCGGCGGATCGGGATTGGGCTGAGCGCATCCACTCGCAGGCGCCTGAGATTTCATGGTGTATGACCACAATAGTACAGCGATACAATCTTTGTCAAGCCCCAGGAAACCGTGGCCAGGATCGGCGGCTGTCGGGCACAACGGAGCGGAGTCCTACGGTACCGAGCACCGGACCTCGTGTCGCCGACCTGGAAGCGGCCGCTCGAGGGCGACGTCGAGGTGCGCCGGGGCAGAATCAGAGGGTGAGCTTTGTCTTCCCGTCGATGTCGAGCAGCATCGAGTCCGTGATGTACCCGACGTTGAACGTCTTCATGAACGCGAGCTGGGACGCGAACGCCTCCTTGGCCAGCGGGTCCTTCTTGGCCCACTTGAACCACATGGGGATGGCGTACCGCCGGAACTTCTGGACGTCCTCCTCGGAGAGCCGGATGATCTGGACCCCCTGGGCCTTGTACTTGTCCCAGGCCGCGATGTTCTCCTTCTGGATGTAGGCGTACTGGTCCCACGAGTGCTGGCGCGTCGCGGCGATCACCACGTCCTGGAGGTGCTTCGGCAGCGCGTTCCACTTGGCCAGGTTGACCGTGAGATCCATGAGGTCCACCGGCTGGTGGAGGCACGGCGTCGAGGTCGGCCCCATGATGATGTACTTCGCGACCTCGGCGAAGCCGAGGTCGTAGTTCACCGCGGGGCCGACGAAGTCCGCGGCGTCGATGAGTCCCCTGCTCCAGCGCCCGGTACACCTCGCCGCCCGGGAGGATCACGGTGGAGACGCCGGCGTGCGAGAAGATCTCGGCGATCATCCCGCCCGGGTAGCGGATCTTCTTCCCCTTGAAGTCCTCGAAGGAGCGGATGGGGACCTTGGAGTGGATCAGGTTCAGGTCGTGCTGGATCGGCCCCACGTAGAACATGTTGTGGGCCCGGTACGCCTTCCGCGCGATCTGGAGTCCCCCCAGCTCGTAGAACCACGTCTCCCACTGGTCCGGTCGATCCAGCGCCAGCGGATAGGAGGAGAGGAAGGCCGCGACCGGCATCGTCCCCGACCAGTAGATGGTGAAGACGTGCATGGCGTCGAGCACGCCCCTCTTCACGGCATCGAACATCTCGAAGGTCCCGACGATCGCGCCCGCCGGGAAGCGGCTGGAACTGCGAGCTTTCCCTCCGACAGGTCCTTCACGTTCGCGCAGTACTTCTGGAATGCCGTGTAGCCCGCCGTCCCGGCGTCCCAGGCGGTCTGGACGCGCCACTTGACGGGCGCCTGGGCGCGGGCGACCGCGGGGAACCCGAGGGCCGCGGTCCCACCCGCGACGCGGCGGCTTTGATGAAGCGGCGCCGCGAGGCGGTGTTCTCCCGTGGGCTGGCGGCGGTCTCGCTCGTCATGCGTGTCCTTCCCTTCCTCGGGAGCGGCGGGGCTTGGGGAGCTCGGGCCGGTCGGACCGACTGGATGGCTCGTGTCGCCCGCGATTATCGGTCTCTGCCATGGGCACTGTCGAGGGCGATGTCCGCGCATTGACCCGCGGAGCCCCACCCTGATAGCATCCCGCCGGGTCGCTGAAGCGCGCCGCATGCTCCCACACGAGATCGAACGCCCCGTCGGGCCCACCGTTCCGGCCCCGAGACGACGCCGGGCCTGGGCGAGCGGATCCCGCGCCTGCTCCTCAGCCTACTCGCCTCTCGGGCACTCTGGTGCGGCGCGTCGCCGCGCATCCGCGCGTCGGTCCACTCGAAGCTCCTCGGCGCGTTCCTCCTGATCGCCCTGCTCCTGATCGCCATGGGGGGCGATGAGCCTCCAGTCGATCGCGAGCGTGGCTCGCGCAGCAGCCGGCTCCTGGAGCAGGCCCGCGAGCGGGTGGACGCCTCCCGCCAGATCGAGCACGCGCTCGGCGCTCCAGATGAACTTCATTCGAAATGCGCTGCTCCTCCGGGACGACGCCACCATCGAGAGCATCTTCCGCGAGAACAATCGCTTCCACGAGACGCTTCGACCGCCTCGAGGCGGCCGCCCCGCCCGGCCAGCGCGAGACGATCCAGCGGCTTCGCGCAGCACGCAGGACCAGGTCATGGCCACGGTGGCCCGCATCGCGGAGCTCATCCGCGAGGACAAGGCCGACGAGGCGATGGCGCTCCACCTCAACGAGGGCTATCCGCTGTACCGGGAGATCGCGACCCTCGTCACCCGGGCCGTCCGGACCGAGGAGGCCGGGCATGGGCCAGCTCCGGGAGGGCGTCGAGGCCACCTATCGTCGGGCGCTGCTGCTCACCGGCGGCTTCGCGGCCGCGTCGATCTTCCTCGCGCTCGTCCTCGGGTTCGTCATCTCCTGGTCCTTCATCCTCCCCGTCCGCGAGGCCGAGGGCTTCCTCGGCCAGGTCGCCAAGGGAGACTTCAGCGCGAGCATCGACGTGCCGAATCGCGACGAGTTCGGCGCTCTGGCCCGCCGGATGAACCAGATGAGCCGCGAGCTCCACCAGCTCTACGAGGACCAGCGGCGGGCGGCTCATCAGCTCCGGGCGCTCAACGCCGAGCTCGAGCAGGCCAGCCAGGCCAAGTCCGACTTCCTCGCCAGCATGAGCCACGAGCTCCGCACGCCGATGAACGCGATCCTCGGCTTCACCGAGATGATCCTCGACGACGTCTACGGCGACGTGCCGCCCGAGATCCGGGAGCCGGTCGCCGACATCCACACCTGCGGCAAGCAGCTCCTCGGCCTGATCAACGACGTCCTCGACCTCTCCAAGATCGAGGCCGGGCGCATGGAGCTGGCCCTCGGGGAGTACGTCGGTCGAGGACGTCGTGAACACCGTGAAGCTCTCGCTGCGCTCGCTGGCCGACGACGAAGGGGCTGGACTTCGTCACCACCGTGCCGCCGGACCTGCCGCTCGTGCTTCGGCGACGGGAAGCGGATCACGCAGTGCCTGATGAACCTGGCGGGCAACGCGCTGAAGTTCACCCGGGAGGGGCGAGTCGAGATCCGGGTCGAGCTCCAGGGCGACGCGCTCCTCTTCGGCGGTCTCCGACACCGGGATCGGCATCCCCGCCGCACCAGCTCGAGCACATCTTCGAGGAGTTCCGGCAGGCGGACGCCACCGTCACCCGGGAGTTCGGCGGGACCGGGCTCGGCCTTTCCATCACGAAGAAGTTCGTCGAGCTGCACGGCGGGCGGATCTGGGTGGAGAGCGAGGCGGGGAAGGGATCGACGTTCTTCTTCTCGATCCCGGCGCGAGTGGCGCGGGAGGCGGCCGCGTGAAGACGATCCTGTACGTCGAGGACAACGAGTTCAACCGCAAGATCGTCCGGCACCTGCTCGGCCCGCACCTCCTATCGCCTGATCGAGGCCATCGACGGGGAGACGGGCGTGGCGACGGCGCACGAGGCGCTCCCGGACCTGATCATCATGGACATCCAGCTGCCCGAAGCTGTCCGGGCTCGACGCCACCCGCCAGCTCCGCGCCGAGCCGCGGACGGCGCACATCCCCATCATCGTCATCACCTCGTTCGCGCTCGCCGGGGACGAGGAGAAGGCGCAGGGACGCGGGTGCCGCCGCCTACCTGGCGAAGCCGTACAGCCCGCGCGAGCTGCTCCGGCTGATCCGCCAGCTCGCACCGGAGAGCTGACGCCCGTCGGCTCGGATTCATCCGGACCGTCACCGGCCGATGCCGTTCGGCCAGGCCATCGATCTCCTCCGCGTCACTCGCGGCGGCGCGTCGCCCCTGGTTCCCTGCCCGGCGACTCCGGCCCACGAGCCTTGACGGCGTTGCCCATTGCAGCCGCGACTCGCGTCAAATGCCGGGGCCTTGCCGAGCCTTCGGGAGGAAGCTCGACGCCGGGTCCGGGTCGCGGGCGGCGGCTCAGCGCGGCGTCAACGCATAGAGCCCGAAGCCGTTCTGCCCTTCGCCGACATGGCGGATCCGTGTGCCGCCACCGACGAGGCTCTTCGCCTCGGGCGAGGACTCGAAGACGACCTGCACCGGCGCGGTGATGGGCGCGAAGGACCAGATTGGCGTCACCGCCGCGTTGACCGTGCGCTGCTCGATCAGCCAGTCCTTGATGATCTCCTGGTTGGTCTCGGCGGTCTCGAAGACGATGTTCGAGCCGTCCATGCCGGGGAAGTTGCCGCCGCCGCTGGCCCGGTAGTTGTTGGTCGCGACGAACTCGTGGTTGCCGAGGCTGGCGGCGGCATAGTCGAGCTGGTTCATCGCCTTGAACACGGGATGGACCTGGCCGGGCTGGAGCCGCTGCTCGACCGCGACGTAGTCGCCAAGCGGGTTGCCCTGGATCAGGTCGCCCGAGTCGAAGAGCAGCGAGTTCCGCACCTCGCCACGCGCCTGGCGAATGAGGGCCGCCGTGCGAGCGAGGCCGAGCGAGATGTCGCGCTGGTCGCGATAGTAGTCGTAGTCGACGATGTGCGTGTGGATGTCCGTCGTCGACAGGAGACGCAGGCGCAGCGTCGTGTCCTGCGCCGGGGCCGGCAGCCAGACAAAGGCCGCCAGCGCGACCAGGATGACGGTGATCGTCAATCGCGAGCGACGGAGATGACCGGTCATCGTGTTCCCCCCTGTGGTCCCCGCGCCGTGGGGGGCGGGGCCTTCTCGCTCATGGGCCGCCGGGAAAAGACGGTGCCCCGAGGTGAATCGACCACCCGGCCCAGGGTTTGGGAATCCGTCCTGGGCCTGTAGCGCTCGATCCGCGGAGATCTCGTCCGGTCACTCACTGTCACATGATTCCCGGTACTTGAGGACCGGTTGGCGCCTCTCGGCCTCGGTGACCGGCGGCCACTGACTCCGCCTTGCGGCGCGAGACAAGTGGCACCAGTCGCTGTGCCTACCTAGCGCGGCCGCGATGCGACCGGCGACCGCCCAACTTGGCAAGTTGGCCGTGCCGCGCTCTGCCGTGACGTCGTTCAGCGATTCCACGTGACGGCGATCGCGAGGGCACCAGCCAACACCAGTCCCGCTCCGCTCGCAGCTCGCCCGAACGGCGTCCCAAGGAAGGCGATCTTCTCCAGCAGGACGACGACGGCAATCGCGGCGACCCACAATGCGTTCATCACGCCTCCAACGAAGAGCAGCCCCATCAGCACCCAACAGCAGCCGACGCAGTAGCCGCCGTGGAACAGCCCCAGCCGCAGCGCCCCAGTGGCCCCGGGCCGCCAGTGCCGCGTGAAGAACTGGATCGGTGAACGGCAATGCCGGAGGCAGGCGTCCTTCATCGGCGTGAGCTGATACACCCCGGCCGCCATGAGGAGCAGGCCGCCGAGGACGCCGCTCGTCGATCGCATCGCCGGCGAGACCAGGGCCGCTTGTTGCAGCGCCCAGTGCGCGATCGTCGCGACCACGCTGAACGCGGTCCAGACGAGTACGTAGCCGGCGGTGAAGGTCCCGGTCGAGACGATTGTCGAAGTCGGCGCGCGCGACCGTATGAGGGCGGCGAACAAGAGGATCGCCGGCGCCGCGCTCGGAAGCATCATCGCTATCATCATCACCGCCCACATCGCGAAGACGGCCACGGACCTGCCGCTCCAGTCCTCCGGGCCGGCGTGCTGCCCCGCACTCGTGCCCGACATGTCCATGCCGGCGCCATCGAGGAGAAATGCCCACGCCAGGGCGATCGTCATTGCGAGGCCCGCCACGACCACCGCCCGCTCGCGCCGGGCGATCCATTCGACAGCTTGGTTCACCATGAGTCAATCCACCGTCGCACCGGGTCCGCGCCGCGCGCTGCCCGCCGGTGGACGTTCCGGGACCTGGAGTCCTGCAGCTCCTGGTTGCTCGATCTAATCGACGAGGCCCCTGTGGCTCAGGTGAATGCGCGCGAACTGACCGTACGTGTTCGTGAGGTCGAGCTTGATCTGGCCGGTCGCCCTCGTGCGGCCACTCCCGATCTCGGCGAGGCGATACTCGAAGCCGTGGGGCAGATCGATGCGGGCGCGATGCTCGGCGCCAGTGACGGGATTTCGGATGGGCTCACCGGACGATTCCACGATTCCCGGCACCACGAGCCGGGCACGCCGGGCGTCGACGTTGACCTCCAACTCGATCGACCTGACCAGCGGCTCGAGCTTGGTGGAGCACATGGCGGCATAGACCCACCACATTGTCGCCCTTTCAGCGGTTTCCTGGCCGCTCATGATCTTGAGAAGCGCCTCGCGCTGCTCGGGTCTGGCGCGCTCGTCGATGATGAGCTGCATTGTGCCGTTGCCCTCGTGTACAGCACCCGGCCAGGCGTAAAGCCCGGCCCCGCGCAGGCCGTCGAGCTTCACCGTCCCGAAGACGCCCTGGTCGATCTGCCAGCCGGCCGCGGCGCGGCAATTGCCGTGGGTCGGTGGCGCGTTGAACTGGCACGGGCAGCCGTAGCTGCAGTTACAGTTCGCGAACTCACGACCCGTGATCCGCCATTCGACGTTCGTCATCTTCCGCGTCCTCGTCTCGTGGTTCCCCGGGCGTTTGACAGTTGGCTCAGGTTGCCCGGTCAAGGGTGTGCTGATCGAGTGAGAATTGTCCGGCGGGTCTCGCCCGCATCGTCTGCAGGGATCGTCCTCAGTATAGACGAAGCTGATGCATGCTGGCGCGCAGGTCAAGGAGCGTCTCCTCCCTCGCTCGGCCTTGGGTGAGTTGATCCACACTTCCATGGGACGCGCCGGCGGGTGAGGACGGCCGGCAGGGAAGCGTGCCGGATGCGCGGAATCCGCCGTCGACCTGCACGCGAGGATCGGGCCGAAAACGATCGCGAGGATGGTCAGCGCGTCGGACAGCTCACGTGACCGATGAGTGTTTCGGCTGCGTTCGCGGGTCCGACTTGGAGTGCGACGCCTCGGGGTGGTGGAGTGCACGGCTCGACGGCGTACGCGGCCACGATCGGGCGCGCGAACGACACGACACTGCGGACGACACACATCGGCTGGAGGCTTCCTGCGCGACACTCCGGGCGATCTGGCTGATTCGGAACTCTGCCGATCGAGACCCGTGCCGAGGCCACATAGAGGCTGGATCGGCCGTGTGGCCTCGGTCCCACGCCAGCCTTCGGTTGTTTCGTTTGGCCGGCGTGTCCCCTGTTCGCCAAAACTCGCCGTCAGGCGATAAACCAACGGCACACGGCCGCCACCGCCCTTGCCAGTCCGCTCCGCGGGCGCTACCTCCGGCCACGCTGGCGATGCGCCGGCCCGGGCGACGTGGGGCCGAGCGCCGTCCAGGAGACATGCCTTGCGCCGCCTACGTTCAGCGACCTAGTCCGAATCCGAGTCGTCGTCGTCGCCCACAGGTCGCGCGGCGTTCGCCAGGATGTAGTCGGCGATCTGGGCGCCCACCACCGCAGTTGCATGGCTCGCGCCGCGGAAGTGCATGCCGCCGTAGGTGCGGGCGTCGATGCCTTCCTGCGCCATGTCCGAGATGCGCGTATAGTGCCGCGGCTGGACTCCACCCTCCGGAGGTCCCGGGAAGACGGTGTTGAACGCGGGGTGAAGTGCGAACGCGTTCACGTCGCCGAAGAAGTGCTGGAGCACGCGGGGACCGGAGCCGTGCGATCCCGGGTGCGAGGCCGGATACTCGGGGTGGTTCGGTGTCGTGATGAGCGGAGCCCAGCCGGAGATCGGGGCGGTGTTCGGGTTGCCGTCGAGCTCCGCCTTCGGAATGGCGAGGATCGGCCGCCAGGTGACATCCGCGGGATTCATGGCGAAGTCGCGCTTGGCGCGGAACACGGTCACCGACGTGTCGTGCATCGCGATGGTGAGCAGCGCGAAGATGCGGGAGCTTTTGCGGCGGGTGGTCTGGCGAGCCCTGGCGATCTGAATCGCCGCCTCGACATAGTCGTTGGTGGCGTAGCCGTTGAAGAAGAACGCGATGTGCGTCTGATCCAAGGTCCGGGCGGAGCCGGCCTTCACGCCCATCGTCGCCACCTCGTTGAGGCTCGCGGCGTAGGTCGCGCTGTCGAGGGTCGCCCACGGCCGCGGAAAGGCCGACTGGAACTGGGTGATGCTGGTCAGCACGAACGGCGCCGTGAAGGAGATGTTGCCCGGCAACATGCTGGCACCGGTCGCGGACTCCCACTGGCCGATCACTGCGCCCGTGCCGTTGAACGGGGGCACCGGGTTGCTGAAGCCGTCGGTCGCACGCCACGTCAGGACCTGGTTCGCAACCTTCTCGCCCCAGTCGATGCCGTGTTGGACCTTCGCCGGGTCGTCGCCCTTGAACTCGGCGAGCGACAAAGCGCGCTGAGTGTCCAACCGGGCCAGCTGCGCCGGATAGAAGGCCTTCAGGGTGACATAGGCAGCCTGCACCACCGCGGCGCGGCGATGGGTTCCGAGCAGCGCGGTCTGGGTCACGAAGATGGGCGTGTATCTCTGGCTGACGCCGTTTCGGGCGTCGAACATCGCGGTGTTCACGGTCGCAGCCATACGAATGGTCTGCGGATTGCCGAGGGTGCTCGCGACGATCGCCTCGAGCATCACCTGGTTCCACACCAGGGTCTCATCGACAATTCCGCCCACTTCGCCTGAGACCGTTCCGACCTCGGGCGGTGAGAGAAGCAATGCCACAACGAGCGACAAAAGAGTGAGCCGACGAAACTGAACCATGGCCGCCTCCTGGTCGTTACGACGTCACCGTTTGCGCTGTGGTCGGAGCCGCATGGGATCTGTTCCTACGCATCTCCTTTTACGGGGGCGGGCGTTCGCGATCCGTAGAGGCTGGCGTCAAAAGACGCGTCAAAAGGCCAAATGGCCCTCGGCAGGGTGGCCATGCTATCGTCGGCCACAGGCTTAGGCCTATGGTGCGTTTGAGTCTCACTCTCCTCGGCGGGTTTCAGGGCCGACTCGGCGTGTCGGCGCCCTTGACGTTGCCCACCCGGAAGACTCAGGCGCTCCTCGCCTTCCTCGCGCTCCCTCCCGGCAGATCCCATCCCCGGGAGAAACTGGCCTCCTTGCTCTGGGGTGGCATGCGGGAGCCGCAGGCGAGGAGTGGCCTCCGGCAGTCACTCTTCACGCTGCGGAAGGCGGTGGGTGCGGAGCCGCCGGCCTTACTGATCGACGGCGAGACCGTTGCCCTGAATCCGAGCTCCGTCGACGTGGACGTGGTGGAATTCGAGCGCCAGGTCGCCGAGGGCACGCCGGGCGCCCTCGAACGAGCCGCCGCCCTCTATCGCGGCGAGCTACTCGAAGGCCTCGCCCTCCAGGAGGCGCCGTTCGAGGAATGGCTCCTCGCGGAGCGCGAGCGACTGCGCGAGCTGGCGCTCGAAGCGCTGGCGAAGCTCCTCCGGCACCAGCGCACCACGGAGGCCACGGAGGCGGCGTTGCAGACGGCGCTCCGGCTCCTCGCCCTCGACCCCCTGCAGGAGCCCGTCCATCGCGCGGTCATGCGTCTCTACGTCGCAGCTGGGCCGGCGGGCGTCGGCACTTCGGCAGTACCAGATCTGTATCGGCGTTCTGCAGCGAGAGCTCAGCGTGGAGCCGGAAACGACGACCAAGCAGCTCTATCAAGAGATCCTTCGGCAGCGGCCGTCGCGCGCGGCGGCGGACGCGGAGGGCCCGGCGACGGCGCATGCGGCGCCAGCCGAAGCGCCGCCCCTGCCCGACGAGACCCTGCCGCGCGAGCTGCCGCTCGTCGGGCGCGAGACAGAGATCCACCGGTTACGGGAGGTTCTGAACCGGGCGTGGGAGGGACACGGCCACGTCGTGGCCTTGATCGGCGAGGCGGGCGTCGGCAAGAGTCGCCTGCTGGCCGAGCTCACCGCCGAGGCGGTTGCCCGCGGGGGCCGTGTGCTCGTCGGGCGCTGCTACGAGGCCGAGCAGATCCTGCCGTTCGCGTCGTGGGTCGACGCACTGCGCGGCGGCCACGTCGACGCAGACAAGGACATTCTCGAAAGCCTCAAGCCCCTGTGGCGGACGGAGGTGGCGCGCCTCCTTCCCGAGCTGGGCATTCCTGGACACGACGCCCGCCCAGAGTCCGGTGGACTATCGCCAGCTCTTCGAGAGCGTGGCGCAGCTCGTCCGGCATCTCGTCCTGCACGAGCCGGTGGTGCTGATCCTCGAGGATCTCCACTGGGGCGATGAGATGAGTCTCCGCCTTCTGTCGTTCCTCGGGCGTCGACTTCAGACGTGGCCCATCCTCGTGGTGGGCACGGCCCGCGAGGAGGACCTGCCCGGCGCGCCAATCTTGCGCCGGACCCTCGAAGATCTCGCTCGCGACAAGCGTCTCGTCGAGTTGCGCCTGGCGCCGCTCTCCAAGGAAGAGACGCTCACGCTCGTCAGAACGCTCGCGGGGGCGGAGGGCGACGAGGCGGTGATGAGCGGGACTCGCGGAGCAGGTCTGGATCATCAGCGAGGGCAACCCCTTCGCGGTGATCGAGACCGTGCGCGCGCTTCCGAAAGGATTCGTGGCCGACCCATCGACGAAGCTCGCCGTCCCGAAGGGAGTTCGCGACCTCATCGCCCGGCATCTGGACGCGCTGAGTCAGCGTGGCCGCGATCTGACGACCGTCGCCGCCGTCATCGGACGGGAGTTCGACTTTCCGCTCCTCCGCCGCGCGGCGGGCCTCGAGGAGAACGAAGCCGCGGAGTCACTGGAGGAGCTGGTGCGGCGCCGCGTCTTGCACAGTGTCGGCGAGCGATTCGACTTCACCCACGACCGGATCCGCGAGGTCGCCTACGGCCGCCTTCTCCGCGTGCGCCAGCGGGCGCTGCACGCCCGGATCTCGGAATCAATGGAGACGCTCTACGCGGACCGGCTGGCCGAGCAGGTGGAACGCCTCGCGCACCACGCCGCTCGCGGCGAACTCGGAGACAAGGCGGTGGCTTACCTCCGGCAGGCCGGTGCGAAGGCCTTCGCGAACTCGGCCCACACCGATGCCCTCGCCTATTTCACGCAGGCGCTGGAGCTTCTCGGAAAGCTCGCCCCGGGCGCTGCGCGAGACCGCGAGGAGCTGTCTCTGCGACTCGCCCTCGGGCCGGCACTCCAGGCCACGCGCGGCTACGCCACACCGGAGGTCGAGCAGAACTATGCGCGGGCCCGTCAGCTCGCTGACGAGGTCGGCGCGCCGGTCCAGCAGTTCCAGGCGTTGTGGGGGATGTGGCTGGTGGCATCGCACCGAGCGAGCGCGGACACCGCGCTCGAGCTTGGACGAGAGCTCCTGGCGCTCGCCGAGCGTCTCGACGACCCTGCACTGCTGCTCGAGGGGCACCACGCGCTTTGGCCCGTGCTCGTGTGGCTGGGGAACGCGGACGGCGCGCGTCGCCACCTCAACCAGGGGATGGCGCTCTACGACAAGGCGCGGCACCAAAGCCACGCGTTCGTCTATGGCGGCCACGACCCCGGCGTGTGCTGCCGGAAGGTCGCGAGCTGGGCTTCCTGGATCCTGGGCTACCCGGCACGCGGCCTCGAGGAGAGCGTCGCCTCGCTCAGGCTGGCCAGGGAACTCGATCATCCCACGAGCATCATCGTCGCGCTCGTGTGGGCCTGCGTCTTTCACGACCTGCGGCGAGAAGTCCACGAGGTCAAGGAGCACGCTCACGCCTTGATCACGCTCTCGACCGAGCACGAGGCCTCACAGTGGCTGGCGGCGGGGACGATCATCGAGGGGTTCGTCCACGCCGAGCTCGGCGAGGGAGAGCTGGCGATCGCCCAGATCAGGCGCGGGCTCGCGGCCTACGGGTCGACCGGATCGCACCTGTTCGTGCCGTACTTCCTTTCGCTCTTGGCCCGCGCCTGCCTGAAGCTCGGCGAGCCTCACGAGGGGCTGCGCGTCATCGCCGAGGCGCTCGAGAGGGCCCGCACGACGGGTGAGCGTGTGTGGGAGGCGGAACTGGTTCGGCTGGAGGGAGACCTACGCCTCGCCGCAGCTCCGGATGTCGTCGCCGAAGCCCTGGAGTGCTTCCGCCGAGCGATCGAGATCGCGCGCGGGCAGGCAGCACGGTCGTGGGAGTTGCGTGCTGCCTTGAGCCTCGCGCGCCTGCTCGTTGCGGAGCGGCAGCGCGATGAGGCACGCCGCACCCTCGCCGGCGTCTACGATTGGTTCACCGAAGGCTTCGACACCGCTGACCTTCAGGACGCGAAGGCCTTACTGGAGGACCTACCGACAGGACTTTGCGCGACATGAAAAAGCGGGAATTCGGACCAGCGGCCGACTCAGCTCTCCAACGCCTGTCCCGGTCCCCGTCAAGAACTCCGTCCACCTGTCCAACCTGAACCTACCTCACCACCTCCGCCCCTACATCCCCCCTCGGTCGAAGGCGTCACGCAGCGACCCGGGCAGCGACAGCGCGAGCACGAGCACCGTGAGGCCCGCGAGCATGGCGGTGGCGCCTCGCCCCGTGATGGTCCGAGCGCGGAGGGATCGTCATCCGCGGCCTCGCGGCCCAGGCCTCGGGACTGCTCGGTCAGCCAGACGCGGGTGTTGCTCTGATGGAGCGGCTCGCGCATGTCAGCGCGTGCGGCTGGGAGCCGCCTCTCCGCTCCGGCCACGCCGCGCCGGCTCCACTTCCGTGATCCCGGCGGCCTTGCCGAGCTCGAGGAATTGCTCGGCCCGCCTGCCGCATCACGTTAGCCGCGTCGGCGTTCAACGAGGCCGGGATGACCGCGGCGTAGAACTCGTCCGCTTCCTGACGCCGGGCCCGCATCACGGCGTCAAAGTCGCTTCCGAATGGGCCTGGCGTCGTCGGAGCCGATGCGACCGGCGCCACGGCGCAGAGGCGCAGCCGAAGGGTCCGCGATGCCCCGGCCCCCACGGTGAGGGGATAGTGGGCCGACGCCTTCGTCCCCGTCTTCTCGGGATTCACGGCATCCTGCCGGCCGTGGACGATGTACCGGTCGATCCCATCCTTGACGTAGGGCGTGCGGTTGGGTGCATTGAAGAGGCGCTCGGTGTTGGTCTCGTTCTCGGTGAAGAGCAGCGCCGCGGCGCCTTCGGCATAGAAGAGCCGCTCGCCGAGCTCCGGATGCGAGACCGCGATCACACCCCCGGTCGCGCTCGTCGGGGCCTGCCGGAGCGCCGGCCGGGGCGCCTTGCCACCCCATGACCACACGTTGCGGAACCAGATCGTCGGCAGCACGTGCAGCGTCGCCGGCTCCGGGCCACGGTTGTGGACGGTCACCTGGATCAGGAGGTTCTCCGCCGACGCCGTAACGTTGGATCAGGGGGCCTCGGCAGTGGGCGCTCCGCAGGAGTCCAATAGTCCGGCGTCCTGCCGCAACCCGGGGGAGGTCGCTGCGCGGACTACGCGCCAGCCACAGTTTCAGCCACAGTCGCGTCGTCAGCATGGGAATGGCGTTGCCCAGGTGGTTGAAAAGATGGTGCCCCC
>CAVPSB010000011.1:0-77748 GCA_963708025.1 uncultured Candidatus Rokubacteria bacterium
GACGCTCGTCGAGGCCCTCGAACGCGCGAGGACGCCCGGCGTCGCCGGGACCCCGGGGCCGCGGGGCCGACACGGTCGCCGGTCGCGGCCCTTCGGGCGCGTACGAGGCCCGCTGCCGCGAGGCGAATGCGTTCGACTTCCTGGACCTGCTGGTCGAGCCCCTCGCGCTGTTCGCGCGCGAGCCGGCCGTGCGCGCGGCGCTGCGCGGCGCGCTTCCAGGCCGTGCTGGTTGACGAGGCGCAGGATCTGTGCGCGCTCCAGCACGGGCTCATCGAGGCGCTCGCGGCCCCGGACGGCGCGATGACGCTCGCCGGCGACGACGACCAGGCCATCTACGGCTGGCGGGGCGCCGACCTGACGCGCCTGCACGCCTTCGAGCGCACGTACCCGGGCGGCACGGTGCTCGCCGTCGGCCGGAACTACCGCTCCACGCCCCAGATCGTGACCACCGCGGCGCGGCTGATCGCGCACAACCGGGCCCGGCGGCCGAAGCCGCTCGCGGCCGTGCGGCCGGCGGGGCCGGTGCCCACGGTCCTCACGTGGCCCGACGACCGGGCGGAAGCCGAGGGGCTGGCCGCCGCGTGCGCCGAGTGGCTCCAGACCAGTGGTCCCCCGATCGCCGTCCTCGCGCGGGTGACCGCGTGCCTGGGGCCGATCGCGCGGGCCTGCGCGGCCCGTGGGCTCACCGTCCGGGTCCTCACGGACCGGCCCCTGGCCGAGCGCGCCGCGGTCCGCGATGGCCTCGCGGTCTGTCGCGTGCTCGTCAACCCCGCCGACTGGCCGGCCTGGGATCGGATCCTGCGCGGGCTCCGCTGCGGGATCGGCGCGAAGACCCTCGCCGATGCTCCGCGCTCGCGCCGCCGGCGTGGGGATCGCCGCAGCGCTGACCGACGCCGCGCGGACCCGGCCGCGCCTGGCCGCGCTCCTCCAGCAGCTCGCGGTCTGGCGGGCCGCGCCGCCCCCGGTCAGCCAGCTTCTCGAGACGCTGGCGCCGGAGTTCCACGACCATGGCCCGGACGGACGGAGCGCGGCGACGCGACGCCCGCGATCGTCGCGCCGAGGACATGGCCGCGCTGGTCGCCCTCGCACGGCGATGGGAGGCGGACGGCGGCGGGAGCCTGGGCGAGTTCCTCGACACGGTCGTGCTGAGCGAGGACGACACCGTCGCCCCGGCCACGACGCAGGTGCTCGGCCTCACGCTGCACGCGGCCAAGGGGCTCGAGTTCGACACCGTGGTCATCGTCGGGGTCGAGGAGGGACTCTTGCCGCACTACCGCCACACCGTTCCCGAAGCGCTCGTCGAGGAGCGGCGACTCTGCTACGTCGGCATGACCCGCGCGCGTCAGCGGCTCGTGTGCTCTGTCGCCCGGATGCGCCGCCTCTGGGGCGATGTCGCGTTCCGGCCGCCCTCCCGCTTCCTCCGAGAGGCGGGTCTCGACATCCGGCCGGCTGCGAACAGGACCATCACGACACCCACCGTGGAGGTCACCCCGTCATGAGCACGACCGCCGTCCGGATGGACACGGACAGGCTCCCGCGGGTCAGCCCGTCCCGCCTCGAGGCCTGGGACCGGTGCCCGGCCGCCTACCGATTCGAGCATGTCCTGCGACTCCCGCAACCGATCGCGGACCAGGGGCCCCGCCTGCTCGGCTCGGTGGCCCACGCGCTGGTCGAGGCCTACGTCCGCGAGGCCCAGGCGACCGGCACTCGGCCGCCGCTCGATCGGCTGCCCGCCCTCGCACGGGATCTGGTCACCCAGCACGCCCTGCCGGAGGAAGCGGGGACGGCGCTCGCCCGCGAGGCCACGGCGCTCGCTGAGCGCGTGGCTCGCGCGCGGGGTCGTCCCGCTGGAGCACGCCGTGGCCGTCGAGCACGCCCTCGCGATCGATGCCGGAGGCCGGCACGTCGAGTGGGACGCCCCGGACGCCTTCCTCCGCGGCCGGCTCGATCTGGTCGCCGTGGATGGCCGGCAGGCGACGGTCTGCGACTGGAAGAGCGGCTGGGTCACCGAGGACGACGAGACCCTGCCGTGGGCGTGGGCACCGGGCTGCTACGCGGCGCTGCTGTGGGCGTGGGCGCCGCGGCTCGAGGCGGTCACCGTCGAGTACCACTACCTGCGCACCGGTCGGGTCGCCCGCACGGCCTTCACCCCGGCGGACGCCGCCGAGACGCTGGCCTGGGCGCGGACGACCGCGGCCCGCATCGCCCAGGCCCTCGCCACCCCGGACGATCCCGGCGCCTTCCCGCCCCGGCCCTCGACCGCGTGCGGCGACCTGCCCCTGGGTGAACCGGTGTCCGGCCGGCCAGGCCGCCCTCGAGGCCATGGACGAGGCACCGATCCCCGACGAGGCCGAGGCCCGCCGCCTCGCGGCGCTCCTCCTGACCGGTGAGGCCCGCGTGGGGCGCCTCCGCGAGCGCCTCCGGCACTACCTCCAGGACCGCGAGCCCCTGGCGCTCGACGGGCATGGAGCTCGGCTTCTTCCCCACGAAGGGCCGGTACGACCCGGCGGCCGTCTTCCGCGCGGCCACCGAGGCCGGGGTCGATCCCTGGCCGCTCCTGGCCACCGACGGCCGCACGCTCGCGGCCTTCCTCAAGCGCCGGCCCGACGCGGAGCGGAGCCTGGCCTCCGCGTGGACCGCTTCGCCGCCGTGGTTCGGCCACCGGAAGACGAAGAATGCCAGGAGGGGTGCCGGCGAGCCCGACGATCGGCCGTCGCGGGGAGACGAGATAGCAGCGAAGGCGCATGCGACAGGACAACCCGAGTCTCCGGGCCACCACTCTCTGGACACCGCCCGACGGCCAGCGGTCCGGCGTGCTGATCATGGGCGCGCGTCGGGGCGACGTCTTCGTCGCGACTGAGGTTCTCATCTCCGCGGATACCCTCGGTGACGAGGCAGCCATCCGAGCGTGGCTCGCCCAGCACGACATCCACGTCGCGCCCCCGTGCCGCAGCACTGCCTCCACGCCGAAGGGCTCCACGGAGGGGATCGGCTCATGACGGGGCCGGGCGGTGACCCGAGGACACCGGGACAAGCGGGGACGACTGATGACCACCGAACAGGCTGAGGCCTTCGCTCAGCTGCGCACGCTGGCCGCCGCGTCCCGCCTTCGGGTTCGGCCGGACGCCGAGGGCTGGCCGGTCATCCCGGGGCGCCTCGGGCAGATCGAGTACCACGACGGCCGGAACCTGGCCGTCTTCACCGACCGGCCGCGGCTGCACGCGAAGCTGTGGGCGATCCCCGGCGGTCCGCCGGCACCAGACCGGCGACCAGGAGATGCGCGCGCTGTTCCCGCCCGAGGCGCTCGAGCAGGTGGCCGGGGTCATCCGGGCCCGGCGGCGGCGGACGCTCTCGCCGGAGAGGGCGCGAAGATTGGGCGTCCAGACGGCGTACAGGGCGACTTCCCGGTCCCTGGACCGCGTCGGCGCGTCATCCCGGGCTTCCGAGGTGGGGTCCGGCGCGGCGCCCGAGACTGGGCCCTGATGGACACCCCGATCCGCCCCCGACGCCCCCGCCTTGACGCTCCCGCGCCCCCGGGTCAGGATGGCGCCGCGGCGGCGATGCGCGTGGTGATCGTGGAGCAGCCGGATCCCAACGGCGACCGTTGGGCGGCGGCGTTCAGCGTGCTGCTCGACGCGCCGGGGCCGGCGCGCGAGGCCGGGCGTTCGGGGCTCGTGGGGCCGTCGGGGGGCGCGGAGTCGCCCCCCAAGCGCGACGGCGCCCAATGAACGCGGTCGCGCCGTCCCTGGACAACCTCGCCGCCCACCCGGAGCGGGCGCGCGACCTCGCGCCGGCCGTGGCCGCGGACCTCCTCGCGCGGGTGGCCGGGCTTCAGCCGGTACTGCTCGCGCGGGCGCTCGCGTCGGCCGGGGGCGCCTCGACGGCGTCCGAGGCCCCCGATCCGCGGCTCTTGACGATCCGCGAGGTGGCGGTCCGGCTCGGCGTCGCGCCCGCCTACGCGTACGAGCTGGCGCGGCGGGGCGACCTCCCGGTGGTCCGGGTGGGCCGGCGATACGTCCGGGTGTCGGCCGCGACACTCGCGGCGTGGATCGAGCGGCAGGGACTTGACAGCGGAAGTCTGCCGATGGTATGGTTCCCGCATGGACCCCGACGAGGTTCGGCGACTCCGCGAGCGGCTCGGCCTGACGCAAGCCCAGATCGCCGAGCGGCTCGGCGTCACGACGGTCGCGGTGTGGCGGTGGGAGAAGGGCGTGAAGCCCGGAAGCCGGCGACGCATACCCGAGCCGGCGGCGCGGCTCCTGCGGCTGCTGGCCGCGCACCCGACCTTGATGGCCGAGGTGATGGCGCCGGCTCCGGCACCGACAGGACGACGTAGGCGGACGCGGGGAGGGCGTTGACGATGGCGTGCATTCGCAAGCGACGGGGGAAGTGGGTCGTTGACCACCGGGACGCGGCCGGCATCCGCCGGTGGGTGACGTGCGAGACGCGGAAGGACGCCGAGGCCGTGCTGTCCGATCGGCTGCGGTCCGCGCGGCAGCCGACCCGCCCACTCGTGGACCCGAGCATTACCGTCGCAGCATACAGCGCACGGTGGCTCGGCGTCGTCGGCGCCACTTCGAAGCGCCGGACGCTCGAAACCTATCAAGGGGCGCTCCGTCTGCACATCCTCCCCACCCTCGGCGGCTGCAGAGTGGCGCAGCTCCACCGCGGCCAGCTCAAGGTGTTCTTCGCCGAGAAGCGCGGCACCCTCTCCCGCAACTACGTCAAGCTTATCCTTGGGGTCCTTCGCGCGATGCTCGGGGGCGCCGTCGATGACGGGGTGATCGCGGCGAACCCCGCAGACAAGCTCGGCCGTCAGCTTCGGCTGGGCCACACACGGGCCGCGCGACAGGAACACATCAAGGCCATGACGCGGGAACAGGTCGCGCACTTCCTGGCGACCGCCGAACGCGTGGCCCGGCGTTACTTCCCGCTCTTCCTCGCCATGGCCCGCATGGGTCTTCGAGTCGGCGAGGCACTCGCAGTGCAGTGGGCGGACCTCGATTTCGCCGGGCGGGAAGCCAGGATCGAGCGGGCTTTCTCCGCCGGCCGGCTCGAAGACACGCCGAAGGGGAACCACGGTCGTACGGTCGAGATGAGCCAGCAGTTGACGCGCCTGCTCCAGCGGCTCGAAGTAGAGCGGAAGGCCGAGACGCTACGTCGGGGCTGGCGAGACGTGCCGCCGTGGGTGTTCTGCTCGGAGGCCGGCGAGCCGCTCACCGCGCGGTCCGTGGACCGCCTGTTCAAGCGGGTGCTCAAGGCCGCGGGGCTGCCGGGTCACTTCACCCCGCACGGCCTTCGGCACTCCTATGCGTCGCTGCTCTTGCAGGCCGGGGTGAGCCCCGTCTACGTCCAGCGCCAGCTCGGCCACACGTCGATTCAGATGACCGTGGACCTCTACGGGCGGTGGCTCCCGATGGGAAACAAGGCCGCCGTCGATTCGCTCGACGGGCCGAGTGGTAGCAAAACGGTAGCAGCGGCGGCCGAGCCCGGGGAAACCCGCGATCTTCCAAGGGTTGCGACGGTGGGTCCACGAAGCCCTTGATGGCGGCCAGCGGCGTCCGCAGCTCGTGGGAGACGCTGCTCAGGAACTCGGACTTCAGCTCGTCCAGCTCGCGCAGGCGCGCGTGCGAGTCGGCCAGCTGCCGGTTCGTCGCCTCCAGTTCGGCCGTCCGCGCCCGGACCTTGGCCTCCAGCTCGGCCGCCGAGCGCTCGAGACGCGTGTACAGGCGGGCGTTCTGGATCGCGATGGCGGCGTGAGCGGCGAAGACGGTGAGTAGATGGACGTCCTTCGGCGAGAAGCCCCCGGGCTTGTTGCCCATCGACACCATGCCGATGATCCGATTCTCCAGCGTGAGGGGGACGACGGTCACGTTGAAGAGGGCGAACGGGCGAAGGTACTCGCGCTGGGCGGGATGGAAGTCATCCGGATGCTTCTTCACCATGGGACCCTGGGTCCGGAAGTTCCAGGCATCCCGGAGGGTATCCACCCGGTAGCGAAAGGTGCGGATCAGCTCGTCCGGGACGCCGTACCCGGGCGCCTGCCCCACCATCTCCCGCGTGGCCGGGTCGAAGAGGGAGATGACGCACTTCTCGGCCCCGATCAGCTCGGCGATCCGACGCGTGAGGCGGCCGTAGGTCTCCTGGATGTCGGTCATCGCCGCGAAGGCCTGGGAGATCTCGTGGAGACCCTCCAGCTCCCTGTACCGGCGGCGGCGCCCGAACAGGCGGGGGAGGGCGGCGTTCACCGCGGCCCACCTTCGGAGGCGTAGATAGCAAGCAGGGCGTCATCGTGGGACGACGCCCTCTGATCGGCTGGACGTCCGGCCGCCCGACGGCGGCGGCCCGGCGCGACTTGAAGGCTACTTCTTGGTGGCCGGCTTGACTCCCGGATTGTCCTTGAAGAACTGCTTGTTGAGCTCGGTGAAGTTCTTCCACTGATCCGGGACTTCGTCCTCGGCGAAGATAGCCTTGACGGGGCAGACCGGCTCGCAGGCGCCGCAGTCGATGCACTCCTCGGGGTGGATGTACAGCATCGTCTCCCCCTCGTAGATGCAGTCAACCGGGCAGACCTCCACGCAAGCCTTGTCCTTCACGCCGATGCACGGCTCGGCAATCACGTAAGGCATTCAGTCCTCCCCCGAGTGAGTTTCCAGGGCGGCAGACTCCACTTCCCGGCTTCGGGCGACGCTCGACTTGCCTGGGGCGGATGGGCCCGAACGGGTAATTGGTACTATGGGTTGGCTCGGGTGTCAAGCGATTCGAGCCCGTCCACCCCACCCGGGTCCCGTCTCGGCGTCGCCCCTCGATCCTCGGGAACGGTCTGCGCCCGATCGTGCGGAGTCGGGTTGGTGATGAGAGGGTGCCGGTCCTCGCCCGGCGTCCGCTCCCGACCCCGCCGACCGCCCGACCCCGGCCTCGCCGTCGCTCGCGCCCGCCTGCGTGATGGTCGCGATCGCCCGCGCGCTGCCTCGACCGGGCTGGCTTCCTCTCGCTGGAAGCAGTCGCCGGAGGGTGCAACGAGAGTGCCACGGGGCCTCGCATCGCAAGGCCGCGCCGAACGCGAGGGGCGCTTGTGAACCTGGGCACAGCTGCACACTGGAGTGTGCAGTGCTGCACTGTTTCGTGTACAGCAACAGGTGGCGAGTAAGGATCGGCAGCGGCGCGAACTTGCGGCGACGGCCGGGAGGGCCGGTTGTGAATCCCGTTGGGAGATGGCGAGGTTCGGCGCTACCGTCGCGATCCGCTCGACCGCGGCCGCCATCTCCTGAGACGCCCTTGACAGTGCACGGGCGCCCTGTAGCCTGCTGGGGTGCCCTTCGCAGCCGCTCAGTCCCGGCTCTGGATTCTCCTCGCCGATGACGACATGCGAGTGCGCGAGCTCTGGCTTCATGTCTTGACGCGCGCCGGCTATCGGGTCGTCGCCGCGAGTGACGGCCGCCAGACCCTCGAGCTGGCGCGCGCTATCGTTCCGGACTTGCTCGTTCTCGATCTGAAGATGCCGGGTGTCTCCGGCCACGGCGTCCTGGCCGCCCTGCAGGCCACGCCCATCGTGCCACGGCTGCCCGTGCTGATCGTCTCGGGTTTCCTCGAGGATCCCGAGGCCGGCGCCGAGCTTGGCCTCACCATCGTGGGCCGCCTGGCGAAGCCCCTGTCGCTCAACGCGCTGCTCGAGGCCGTCCGGCTGGCGCTGGCGCGGCGGCCGGCGTAGTGCCCCCGTTCGGTCGATCGGAGCTGGTGCCATTCTGATCGACTGAACCGAATCTCGCCGAATCTGCCCTTCAGGGGCTTGTGTAACGCGCACTTAGCCCTGGCGCGTCTCTTGCTCATTGAGGCAAGCCGGCGGCTGACAGTGAGACACCACCTATGCGTCCCGGGGCGCTTCCCGAAGTGCCCATCGTGCTTTCACGGAATGATCGGCGTGTGGTTGCTGGTGACCATCCTCCTGGTCGGGGTGGGGGTGCTGGTGCCGATCATCCTGGCCGCCCTATGAGCCCGGACCTTGCCCGCTGGACCAACTCTCGATCGCGCTGCGAGCCAGCCCGACCGATCTCGCCCGGCTGATTCAGCGCGTGGTGAATCATCAGCGGCCCGGGCTGTGGGTAGACCACGCGACGGTGACCGCTTGGCAGACGCGCGCTCCGGAGGCCTGGCGCGAGGCGTCCGCCTGGCTGGCGCACCGCGGGATCCCGGTGTTCGTCATTTCGAGCCGGCCGCGGCTCGACGCGGAATGAGCGGCGCCCTCACCCGCGATCCGCGTCCCGAAGTTCCGCCGGTCCGAACGCCCGTGCGAGCCGGGCGGCCAGGTCCCTCCGACGAGTGAAACAGATACTAGGCGGTCGTGGCGATTGATGAGTGCCGCATCAGCGCTTGAAAGGAAACGTCGGGGACCTGGCCGGGCTTCAAGGTAGGACCGCACAGCGATTCCCCTGGACGGTCTCGATCCTCTGTCCGTGATGGCGACCTCGAAGACGCCCTCGCTTCGCGGTGCCACCGCCACATCCGGCGAGGGGCCCTGTGGTCGCTACGACCACGAGTCCCGCGCTTAGCCAGTGCCGCATCACCCCACCTCCCCTCTCCCGACGTCCTCTCGTTGGCGAGCGTTGGCCAATTCCCGGCGGAGCGGTCCCGGACCTGGCGCGGTGGTTACCGCCCTCTGATGGCGTTCCTGGACGGATGACCTGCGGTCCATTCCTGGGCGAGGGAGCTGAACCAGCGGCGCAGCCAAATGCACAGCCCAATGCGCTATTTGACTACCTGGGTCCTCGCTGATATCCTCGGCTCACCGGTTCCCACTGCCTGCTGGCAGGACCCGAGAGAATGGTTTCGTGAGCCGTAGCGACCAGGGCGCGACGTCCGCGGCAGAGTTGTTCGATCTCCTGTGGGAGTCCCTCGCCGATGTCCTGGGAACCGCCGCCACCGCCACCCTGGTGCGTCGCGCGATCAAGCAGGCCACGTCCCAGACCTCGTGGTCCGAGTCGGTCGTCGTGGTCCGCAACGGCCTGGACTACGAATACCGTCTCCCCGAGACATGGAAGCAGCCCGGCAACGAGGAGGCCTTGGGCGCGCTCCGGGTCGTGGCGGCCGAGCTGCGCGTGCTCCTCGTCGAGCTGACCGGACCGGTGGTGGTCAGGCGGCTCGGGCGTCTGGCTCCCTTCCGCGAGCGGGGGATCGACTTCAGCGACGAGGCGCCGAAATGACTGAGCGCCGCTTCAACCCTCGAGCGGCTGAGCACCGGATCCGCCGCGCTGGATGCGATTCTGGGCGGTGGGATTCCCGCCCGGTCGGTGACGGTCGTCGCCGGCGAGCCGGGCTCGGGAAAGACCGTCTTCACGCTCCAGGCGCTCTTCCACCACGCTCGACAGGGGAAGAAGTGCCTCTACTTCACCACGCTCTCCGAGCCGGCGCTGAAGGTCATCCGCTACATGCAGCTCTTCTCGTTCTTCGACGCCCGCCTGATCGAGGACCGCATCGTCTTCGCCGATCTCGGCTCGACCCTCCGTAGCGGCGGCGTCGAGCAGGCGCTGGCGCAGATGATCCAGCGCGTCGAGAGCGAGGAACCCGACCTCGTGGCCGTCGACAGCTTCAAGGCCATCCACGACCTCCTGCCCAGCGACGGCCACGGCCGGATGTTCGTCTACGACCTCGCCGTCGGCATGGCGGCGTGGGGGGCCACGACGCTGCTGGTCGGCGAGTACACGCCCGAGGACATCGGCGTCGCGCCCGGAGTTCGCCATCGCCGACGGCATCGTGCGTCTCACCACTGAGCGCCAGGAGCTGACGACGGCCCGGCAGCTCGAGGTTCTGAAGTTGCGCGGCGCGAACTACGTGACCGGGCGCCACTTCTTCGAGATGGACGCCGACGGGCTCACGTTCTACCCGCGCGTGCGGGGACCGGAGATGACCGGCGAGCCGCCGGTCGACCTCGCGGATCGGGTCGCCACCGGTGTCGCCGGACTCGACGCGCTCCTGCTCGGTGGCCTGCCGCGAGCGAGCGCGACGATGGTCGAGGGCGGCACCGGGACGGGCAAGACGCTCGTGGGCCTGCACTTCCTCCTCGAGGGCGCGCGCCGGGGGGAGCCGGGGATCCTCTTCACGCTGGAGGAGACGCCCGCGCAGATCCGGGCGATCGCGAACAACTTCGGCTGGGAACTCGCGCCGCTGGAGGCTCAGGGCCGGCTCCTCATCAGCTATACCTCGCCGGTCGAGCTCTTCACCGATCGCTTCCTCGACGCGGTGCGGCGGCAGATCGAGAGGGTCGGCGCGCGCCACGCGGTGCTCGACAGCCTCACCAGCATGGCGCTCGGCGTGCCCTCGCAGCGCCGGTTCCGCGAGCTGGTCTACGCCCTGACCAAGCACTTCCGGGCCGCCGGGGTCACGCCGCTGATGACCATGGAGGTCGCGGAGCTGCTCGGCACCGCGCAGCTCACCGGCCACGGCGTCTCTTCCACCGCCGACAACCTGATCTTGCTGCGCTACGTCGAGGTGGACGGGCGTCTGGAGCGCGCCGTGTCCGTACTCAAGGCGCGCGGGACCGGCCACGTCACGGAGCTCCGCCGCTTCCTGATCGACGGCCGCGGGGCGCACGTCGGAGAGCGGTTCGAGGATCTGCGCGGGGTGCTGACAGGGGTCCCGCACCCCGAGCGCGCAGCGGGACGTCTCGTCGCGCGGCGCTCGTCCAGGACGAAGAGTCGCAGGCGATGACGCCGCATCACCCGGACCCCGCGAACCTCGTCGGGTCGGTCGCCCGCACGCTCTACGATATCGGGCAGGGCTTCGACTCGCCTCTCGACAGCCGAGCCCCGGCTCCGGCGCGCGCTCGGACTGCTCCGCCGCATCGTGCCCTACGACCGCTGCGCGCTTCTCGAGGCGCCGGCGGCCGGCCCGGCGCGCCTCGTGGTCGAGCCCGACGCCCCGGAGGCGCGGGAATCTCTGAGCCGGGTGCTGACGCGCTTCTTGACCGTCGTCACCGACGAGTCGCAGCGGGCTGGCCGACTGGCTGCCACCGGATGTCGCCCACCTCGTGCCCTGCGCCTCGCACCTGGCGGTCCCCCTCGTCGGGCTCGACCGGGTGCTGGGCGTGCTCTTCGTGAGCCACCAAGAGGCCGACGCCTACACGGACGACCATCTGCGACTCCTGTCGGTCGTCGCCAGCCAGATCGCCGCGTATCTCACCGCCTGCCGGCTTCGCGAGCAGGAAGCGCAGATCGCGAGCGAGCACGAGGCAGCCCGAGCAGCGGCCGAGGCGGAGAACCGCGCCAAGGACGAGTTCCTGGCGATGCTGGCCCACGAGCTGCGCAACCCGCTCATGGCTATCCGGATGGCCATGCAGACGATCCGGGGCCAGGCCGAGCGCGATCCCATCGTCCAGCTGGCGAGGGATGTCGTGGAGCGGCAGGTCAAGCACCTGGCGCGTCTGCTCGACGACCTGCTGGACGTCTCCCGCCTGACGCGCGGCAAGATCGAGCTGCACAAGGAGACGGTCACGCTCCAGATGGTCGTCGCCGCGGCGCTCGAGACCACGCGAGGCATCATCGACGCTCGGAGGCATGTCGAGTCGATGTCGCTGCCGGCGGAGCCGCTCTGGTTCGAGGCCGATCCCACGCGGATCACCCAGGTCGTGGGCAACCTGCTCGACAATGCGACGAAGTACACACCGCGGGGCGGTGAAATCTCGGTGACGGGATATGGCGAGCGCGCCGAGGTCGTGCTGCGCGTGCGCGATACCGGCATCGGTATCTCGCCCGAGATGGTGCCACGGGTCTTCGATCTGTTCGTCCAGGCCGATCGGCCCCTAGCCGGCTTCGAGAGAGGCCTCGGCGTGGGTCTCACGCTGGCCCGCACCCTGATCGAGCTCCACGGTGGAACGATTACCGTCGAGAGCGAGGGGCCGGGCCGGGGGAGCGAGTTCGTCGTGCGCCTGCCCGTCGGCGTGCCGGTTGGGTCCCGGGGACGCGACGATCGTCGACGAGTCGCGGTCCAGGCCCGGCACATCCTCCTCGTCGAGGACGACGACAACGTCCGAGAGGCTCTGCACAGGATCCTGGCGCTCGACGGCCACCGGGTCGAGGTGGCTCGCGACGGCCCCGGGGGCGTGGAGCTCGCGCTGGCGACCGCTCCGGAGGTCGCGTTCATCGACATCGGCCTTCCCGGCATCGATGGCTACGAGGTCGGCCGGCGCATCCGGACCGCGCTCGGGAGCCGGGTACTCCTCGTCGCACTGGCGGCCTACGGCCAGGAGCGGCGATCGAGCGAGGCAGGGTTCGACGCCCATCTCGTGAAGCCCGTCAGCTATGAGGATCTCACCCGGGTCCTTGGCCGGGCCGCCGGCGGGGACGGCTAAGTTGGGACTGCGCGACCTGCTGCTCCGCGCGGTGCGCGGGCGGTCGACGTTCGTGCTGGCGGACCGTCTGCGGTTCGAGACGCTTCTCTCGGAGCTGTCCGCCGGGTTGATTCACGTCCCCGCCGGGGAGATCGACGTGGCGCTCGTGCGCGCGCTCCAGCAGGTGGTCACGTTCCTGGACGTGGATCGAGGCAATCTCGACGAGAACGCCGATGGAGGGCCGGGGGTCCGCCTCTCGTGGGCGCGGCCGGGCCTCGAGGAACCGCCGCGAATCGGGGCAGGCGACCAGTTCCCCTGGGCTGCCGAGAGACTGCGGCGCGGGGACGTCGTCCGATTCTCTCGCCTCGATGAGCTGCCCGAGGCGGCGGCGATCGATCGGGCCAGCTTCGAGCGCGTGGGCACACGCTCGAAGGTGGCGCTCCCGCTCCGTGCCGGTGGACCCATGCTCGGCGTGCTCTCCTTCGGCTCCGTTCGGGGCGAACGCGCCTGGCCGGACGAGCTGGTGGAGCGGCTCCGTCTCCTGAGCGAGGTCTTCGCCAGCGCCCTGGAGCGAAAGCGGATGGAGCTCTCGCTCGCTGAGCGCCTGCGCTTCGAGAAACTCCTGTCCACCCTGACGGCCGCGTTCAGCCATCTGTCGGCCGGCGATTTCGATCGAGAGATCCAGCACGGGCTTCGCCAGGTCGTCGACTTCCTGGGGGTCGATCGCGGCAGCTTGATCGAGTTCTACCCGGGACGGCACGACCGCCCGGTCATGGGCAATCGAGGAATGGATCGATGTGGGAGAGTTCCCGTGGATGACGGAGCGGCTGCAACGTGGGAACCTCGTCAGCGTTTCGCAACTCGAGGAGCTTCCGGACGAGGCGGCCGTGGATCGGCGGAGCTATCTCACGCACCGCGTCAAGCCCCAGGTCGCGGTGCCGCTGCTGGTGGGGGGAACCGTCGTGGGGGGGCTCGTGTTCAGCACGGTCGGCGCCGAGCGCTCGAGGTCGGACGAGCTGATGCAGCAGCTCCGCCTCCTCGGGGAAGTCTTTGCCAATGCGTTGTCGCGCAAGCAGGGGGAACTCGAGGCGCAGCGGCTCCGGCAGGAGCTGACGCACATCGGCCGGGTCTCGGCCCTGGGCGAGCTCACCGCGTCGCTGGCCCACGAGCTGAGCCAGCCGCTGACGGCGATCCTCAGCAACGCTCAGGCGGCCCAGCTCCTGCTCGCGGCCGACGTCGTGAGGCTCGACAAGGTGCGCGAGTTCCTGAGCGACATCGTTTCGGACGACAAGCGGGCTGCGGCCGTGATCCACCGACTGCGCGTCCTGCTCAAGAAGGGTGACCCCGAATTCGTGTCCCTCGACCTCAACGACATCGTCGGGGAAGTGGCGTGGCTCATGCGGAGCGATGCGATCATCCGTAACGTGCCGATTCGCCTCGAGCTCGCGGCCGACCTGCCGAGAGTCCACGGCGACCGGGTTCAGCTCCAGCAGGTGGTGCTGAATCTGGTGCTCAATGGCCTCGAAGCCATGCGGGAGTCCGGCGCGGGGGATCGAACCCTCGTCATCCGGACAGCCAGGGACGGCGCGGCCACCGTCGCGGTCGCGGTCCAGGACTCAGGGATCGGGATCGACGAGAAGGAATTGGACCGCCTGTTCCAACCGCTCTACACGACCAAAGCCGAGGGACTGGGCATGGGCCTGGCCATTGCACGCACCATCGTCGCCGCGCACGGCGGCCAGCTGGGCGCCGCGAACAACGTGCACGGCGGGGCGACATTCCATTTCACGTTGCCAGTGGGCACCGACGACACGCGATGATCGCGGTCGCGCCGATGGTCTTCGTCGTGGACGATGACCCCGCCGTACGGACGAGCCTGACTCGATTGCTTTCGGCGGCCGGGTACGCGGTCGAGGCGTTCGCGTCGGCCCGAGAGTTTCTGGCGCGCGAACGGTACACCGGTCCGTGCTGCCTGGTCCTGGACGTGCGGATGCCCGGTCTGACCGGGCTCGAATTGCAGGAAGCACTGGCGGCGGCGGGGCACCGGATGTCCATCGTCTTCGTCACCGGCCACATCGACGTCCCGAAGAGCGTCAGAGCCATGAAAGCCGGGGCAGTCGATCTTCTCACCAAGCCGGTCGATGTCAAGGATCTCCTGGCCGCCATTCAGCGGGCCGTGGCGAAGGACGTGGAGGAGCTGGGCGCCGAGGCCCGCGTCGCAGAGATCCGGGAGCGCGTCAAGACGCTGACCCCGCGCGAGACCGAGGTGTTCGCCCTCGTCGTGACCGGCATGCTGAACAAGCAGATCGCGTTCCAGCTCGGCGTTGTCGAGAAGACGGTCAAGGTGCACCGCGCCAAGGTCATGGAGAAGATGCGGGCGGGATCGGTCGCCGAGCTGGTTCGGCTGGCTGACCGAGTGAGCGTGATCGTGCCGAAGTCCTGATCGCCGCCCACCCTCGCCTCGCCGCTCTCTCTGGACCCTATTGGACCAAGGTCCAATAGCTCCCCCGCCGGCCCCCGCCTAGAGTCTTTCCTGAGGCGATCACGCCGTCGGCCTCTGTGGCCGACGCGCCAGTCATCGCCGCCCTCGCGTCGGAGCGAGAAGGGGCCGCTCCGAGCCCGGATGACCGACCGCTGAATGGACCGATGAGCTCAAGGAGGTCTCCGACCATGGCGTACAAGGTTCCGCCGTTGCGATTCGCTTACGATGCCCTCGAGCCGTACATCGACGCCGAGACGATGGAGCTCCATCACGACAAGCATCACCAGACGTACGTCGACAACCTGAACAAGGCGATCGAGCCGTATCCGCGACTCGCCGATCTCACGATCGAGGACCTGCTGCGTCGCCTCGACCAGGTGCCCGAGGCGATCCGGACGGCCGTTCGGAACCATGGTGGCGGCCACGCCAATCATCAGTTCTTCTGGGAGATCCTCGGGCCGAACGCGGGCGGTTCGCCGAAAGGCGCGATCGGCGATGCCATCAAGAGGGACTTCGGCTCGTTCGAGCGATTTCAGTCTTTCTTTACCGACGCGGCAGCGAAGCATTTCGGCTCGGGGTGGGCGTTCCTCGTCGTGAACCCACCGATGGACCGGCTCGAGATCATGTCGCTGCCCGACCAGGACAGCGTGCTGTTGCACGGCAAGCGGGGGCTCCTCTGCTGCGATGTCTGGGAGCACGCGTACTACCTGAAATACAGGAACAGACGCCCGGACTACCTCCGTGCCTGGTGGAACGTCGTCGCCTGGGACGTCGTCGACCAGAAGCTGCACGACGCCATGGCCAGGCCACTGCTGCCATTTCCGGAGACAGGACTCGCCCCGCGTTGAGCGGGGCGGTACCGGTCAGACGAGGAGGACCACGATGAGAACCAGTGAGACGTTTGTCCTGGGAGCGATCATGGGCGCAGTCGTCGTATGGATCTGGGGCAAAGAGATCGAGAGCTATGTGGGGGAGAAGACGCGCGGGGTGCGCGCCAAGGCGGCGGAGGGCCTTCGGGCGGTGGAGGAGAGGACCGGGACGGTGCTGGACCACGGCGGGGATGCCTGCGTCGCGCCGAGGAATTCGTGCAGGACACGAAGGAACACGTCAGCGGGGCTCTCCGAGCAGGGCAGGACACGATTCGCCCGGCACCATCAACGGGAAGGGCATGACCCGGGAGTGAAGAAAGGCGACGAAACTGGGCCGACCGATGGCCCCCACTCAGGCATTTCACCCAATGAAGACTTGCTGGCTCGCGATAGGTCATGGGGTGCCGGGAGGTGCACTGTGGCTGACATCAGAGAGCGGCTCGAGCAGGACCTGAAGACGGCGGTATCCCGACTGCGCCACCTGGCTGGAGCGGCGGCGATCGAGGAGCTGTCCTGGACGATCCGGGACAGCGGCCCCTTTGCGGACGAGGTGGACGGGATCCAGGCCAACGAGAGTCGGGAGGTCGGCTTGGCCACGCGCGAACTGTTGATGGAGCGCGTGAATCGTCTGTCGGCGGCGCTCGATCGGATGAGCGAGGGTGCGTACGGCACCTGCGTGGAGTGTGGCGAAGCGATCTCGGCGGCGCGACTGCACGCCATGCCCGAGGTGCAGACCTGCGTCCGCTGCCAGGACGGCATCGAGCGTCGCGGTCGCCAGTCCGATCTGAGGAGACGCAGCGTGTTCGCAGTCGGCGAGGACGACACCATGAGCGCGGCGAGTCTCGCATCGGTCCGTGCCGCGAGTGCCGTGACTCCATGCCCCACGCCGTGCCGCTGATCTCCATCGTGGACGACGACCTCTCCGTCCGGCTGGCGCTCGGTCGATTGGTCGAGTCGGCAGGCTACAGCGCCGAGATCTTCGCGTCGGCCCGCGAGTTTCTCGGCTCATTCGCGCTGGGCCGAACGGCATGCCTGGTCCTCGACATCCACCTGGGGGAGATGAGCGGATTCGAGCTTCAGGAGCGGTTAGCGGCGGACGGTAGCGCCATCCCGATCATCCTCATCACAGCCCATGACGATGGCCCAACGCGCAAGCGCATCGAACGATCCGGCGTAGCTGCCTCCCTGCTCAAACCGTTGGACAAGCGAGCCTTGCTCGATGCGATCCGGAGGGCAGTCGGGCAGGCGTGATGTCCGGAGCCTCCGGAGAGATCGGCGGCCGCCCGCACAGAACCTTCCGGGCACCAGGAGGTACGGGCGATGACGGTAAACGGAGTCCACGCTCTCAGCCGCCGGTTGGAGGCCCTGGCGCGTACGATCACGCGATTCACCGGAAGCGCGATGGGGTTTGCCCTCGCGCTCGGAACCATCGTGGTCTGGGGCCTGACCGGTCCCCTATTTCACTTCTCCGACACGTGGCAGCTCGTGATCAACACCGGAACGACCATCGTGACGTTTCTGATCGTCTTTCTCATTCAGCGGTCCCAGAACAAGGACTCGCTGGCCCTCCAGCTCAAGCTGAACGAGATCGTGGCCGCACTCGACGGAGCGAGCAATCGTCTCGTCAACGTCGAGGATCTCACGGAGGCGGAGCTGGATGTTCTCCACGACCATTACGCCCAGCTTGCGACGATGGCCAAGCGGGACGTCGATCTGATGCAGTCTCACTCGGTCGACGAGGCGACGACCCGGCATGAGATGAAGCACGGCCGAAAGACCAGTGGGCGAGAGTCGTAGGGCGCGCCTCAACCCAGGCGCTGGCTGGCTGGGGCCGGAGGCAACTGGAAGAGCACGACCCGGGAGTGAACTCACGGGCAATCGGGTTGGACGAAGGTCCAATAGCCAGGCCGGATGACGTTGACTAGATTCTGGGCGAGGGCGCATGACGTGTGACCACTCTCGCACGCGTGGTGGTGGCCGGACGTCCCGCCATGAATCACAGGAGGAGGTGAACCTAGTGCTGCCATGGGCCGGTGCCATCTCTGGTTCTCCTGAGTGTCCTTCTTCTGTCGCTGCGCGGCAGGACCTCGAAGGAACCGGCTTGCTGTTCAACCTAGCCCGAGCCCCTTCGGCTCAGACTTGCTATCAACAGAACAGCAGAACGAGGCGAGAAAGAACATGAACAACGTCTTCTACATCATCGGAGTCGTGGTTGTCGTGTTCGTCATCCTGGGATACTTCGGGCTCCGTTAGGAATCGGACACCTGTCTCGGGGGGCGTCCTTTTGTCGACGCATCCGGTAATTGTCGAAGCCGCCCCAGCGAGGTCCTCAAACGCTTGCGGTTGTCAGGGACAGGAGAGACGTGATGAACGAGTTCGTCGTGGGCGTGGTCGTCCTTGCGTTGCTTGGGAGTGGCGTCTTGGTGGGATGCGAGAAAGGTCCGGCCGAGAAGGTGGGTGAGAAGCTCGACAGGGCTCTGGACAAGTTGAGCGGGAAGGGACCAATCGAGAAGGCTGGCGAGCGGATCGACAAGGCCGTGGACGAACTCAAGAAGAAGTAGAGGCGGCGCGGGCCGGCTTGCTCCGGAGAGCTGTGTGAGCGATACAAAAGAGGTCGGGGACCCCACCACGACGGCCGTGGCGGGTGCGTCATGGTCACAGACGCGGGTCCTCTTGCGTGTCATCTTCATGGCGCTCGCTGTTGCGGCGACAATGTGGATTCTCTACGTGCTCAGAGGCGTGATCCTGCTCGTCGTGCTGGCGATCTTCTTCGCCTATCTGCTGGCGCCGCTGGTGGAGCTTTCGTGCCGTCCATTCACTGTGCGGGGGCGTGCGCACGTCATGCCCCGCGCGCTGGCGATCGGTGTGGTGTATCTCCTCACCTTCGGGTCCCTGGCGATCGGGACCGCCCTCTTGCTCCCCCAAGTTGGCACTCAGATCACCCAGTTCGCACAGGAGGCTCCGATCTACCTCGATCTTGCGCGCTCACGGGCGCTCGGGTGGACCACCTCCTATGAGGAGTATCGGCTCCCAGCCGCCGTCCGCGATGCCATCAATAAGAGTGCGACGCGCGCGGTTGAAACCGCAGGGACGTATGTGACGGAAGGGCTAGGCAACTTCCTCATCCAATTGTTCGGGTTTCTCCCGTGGCTCATCTTGATACCGATCCTCGCCTTCTTTCTCCTGAAGGATTCGGCCAGCTTTCGCGCGATCGCGTTGCAGACGCTCCCGCGGGGGCGTTGGCACTGGCGCGGCCGCAAGGTCCTTCAGGACATCAACGCGACCTTGGCCGTGTACATCCGCGCGCAGTTGATCGCCTGTCTGTTGATCGGCACCGTCTGTACCGTTGGCTTCTATCTCATCGGCGTGCGTTACGCACTCGTGCTGGGCATCGTCTCGGGCCTACTCGAATTCATTCCCCTGATCGGGCCGCTCGTCGTCGCGCTGATCGTCACGCTGATCGCCAGCTTCTTCTCGATCAAGCAGGCCCTCGGCGTGGTCGTGTTCTTGGGTATTGTGCGCATCGTTCACGACTACGTCATCTACCCGCGCATCATCGGACACGGCATGCCTCTCCATCCGTTCGCGGTGATCGTGGCGATCCTGTGCGGCGCGGCGCTGGCAGGCGTGCCGGGAGTCTTTCTGGCGATTCCGACCGTCGCGATCCTGTCCGTCGGGTATCGCCACTGGCTGGAACACACAGGCAGTGACGGTCTGGTGGCGGACCTGCTGAAACGACGTGAATAGATCGTCGCCGCCCCCGCTTCAGCGGATCCCGATTCAGAGGGTGTCCGGCCTGGATGCCACCCGCATCGCCCTTTAGGCGGGGCAGGACCATGGCCATGACCACGCAAGGGTCGAGGTCTTGGCCAGATCGTGACCAGACCCTTTGGGCCAGAGCGGTGCGCGTGAAGGGATCGCCCCTCGATTTCGCGCTGCGCGTCGTGTCTGGCTTCAACCGGAGCCAGGGGCTCCTTCTGTCCGGCGCGCTTGCCTAACTACGCGACGACGATTCGGTCCCCGCGCGGCCCGCTCAGGTGGCTGTACCGCCTACTCGGGTGGGGGCGCGGGCAGTGTCCCGTAGCGCGCCCGGAGCTGCGCCTCGTACTCCTTGAACCGGCGCTCGGCCTCCTCGTACTGCCGCTGCATCGCTTGTTTCGTCTCCGGCCGATCCTCCTCGGAGATCCGCCCGAAGATCTCGGCCACGGCACGCCGGAGGCGAACGAGCTCGGCGAGCTCCCAGGGCGGAGGCGGCGTCGTCGCGGCCGGAGTCGCGACAGCAGGGGCCGGAGCGGGTGCCGGGGCCGGCGACGCGGTGGAACCAGGGGCCTTGGTCGCGGCGATGCCACTCGGCGGCGACGCCTTCGATGCCGGTCGGTCGGGCGCTGGCGCTCGCGGCGAAAGCTCGACCGTGGGCGCCGGCACCGTGCCTTGCCAGCTGACCCAGATCGCGGCGGGCACACCGACGGCCACGCCAAGGACGATCACGACCCAGAGAACCGTCTCGATTCCTCGCATGGCCGTCTACTCGAGCTCGAGTTGCGCCTGGGAAGCTGGCGGGACCGGACTCACGCCGGGCGCCCTCCGGTGTGGAAATGGTCGGACGCTGCGGAAGCGGCGGATGCCGAGGGTGGCGCAGACGTCGTCGTGCCCTCCTCCGATCGCGCCAGGATTATACCCTTCCTGGAAGGGGAACCCGCGGCGATTGTCGATGAGTCGAGGGACCGCACCACCTGACCGGAATGGGCAGGCGGGCGCGGGCCAGGGGGCCGGGACCGGAGAGCTCGCCGACCCGCGGCCGGTGCCGCGCGGCGATCAGCGAGCCGGGAATCGGGGCTGGAGGGTGCGCGGCTCCTCGACCGCCCTGACCCACGGCAGGTCGAGCACCGCCCCGAGGGCCGCCGGGGTCACCGCCACCACGATGGCGCCCGCACCGGCGCTCTCGACCTGCACCCCGAGCCCCCGCAGCTCCCGTTCCGCGTCCTCGGGCGCCGTGGAGTACGCGGGGCGCAGCACGACCGTACGACGCTCGTCGGCCCCTGCTTCCCGGGCCCAGCGGGCGAGCGTCCCGGTCATCTTGTCGCGGCCCGGCGTCGTACCCGAGGGCTCCACTGTCACCCTCAGGCTAGCACGGGAAGCGCGGGCTCCGCGCGCCGGCGACGCCGTCCAGGGACCGGGTCCCGGTCACCCCTGGTAGTCGAGCAGCGCCTGGGCGTCCAGCTTGCCGAACCCGAAGCCCGAGGCCCACACCGGCCCTGTCTGCCCGTCGCGCCGCGCGGTGATGCGAAGCCGCTGCTGGACCTCCTCGGGCGTGAGCCGCGGCTCGCGCTGGAGCAGCAGGGCCACGACCCCGGCGACGAACGGCGTGGCCATGCTCGTGCCCTGGATCGTGATGTACTGCCCGGAGGGATGGTGGCGCGGCGTGTAGCGCGGATCCGTCGCCATCTCCGAGCCCGCGGCGAGGGCGGCCGTGACGTACTGACCGGGGGCCGCGATGTCCGGCTTGAGGGCGCCGTACCGGGTCGGGCCGAGGCTCGAGAAGGGCGAGAGCTGACCGACGATCAGGCCGTTCGCCGTGAGCACGCCGCCGGTGACCGGGAACTGCGTGCGGCTCACGAACGAGCCCACCGCCAGGCAGCGCTCCTCGCTCGCCGGCATGCCGAGCGAGTAGCCGTCGTCGGTGGTCCCGGGGAAGAGGTGGGCCGAGGTGGAGGGGGAGACGGTGCCGCCCCAGGCGTGCACGGCGCCGTGCACCACGGCGTTCGCGTGAAAGCGGATGTGCCAGGTCTGATTGATCCGTCCCTGGGCGACGAACAGGGTGAGGTTCTGGTCGCGGTTGATCGGGTCCTCCTGCCAGTGGGCCTCGAACAGTCCGAAGACCGTGGTGACGAGATTGCCATCCGGAGCGTGCTGGACGCCGTCGGGCGTCTCGACGACCACGTCCACCTGATCGCCCCGCGGGACCCAGACGTTGACGAACTGGAGATCCGGGTCGGCGATGCGGATCGGGACCACGAGGTCCTGCCCCGCCGTCAGCTGACCGTGCCAGTGGATGCCGTCGCCCCCCTCGTTGCCGGCAGCGACGACCACGATGCGTCCCGGCCCGGACTCGCGCGCGATGACGTTCTCGATCGCCGAGGTCCCGTCGTGCGGTCCGAGGTGGCCCCCCAGGCTGAGGCTCACGACCGCCGGGCGATCGCCCGCCAGCTCGAAGACGCGCCGGATGCCCCAGATCGTGTGCGTGTCGAGCAACGGCTCGCTCCGCACCCCCACCAGCGCCGCCTCCGGCGCCACCCCGTGGAGCGGCCCGCCACTGGCCCGCCCGTTGCCCCCCGCGATGGAGGCGCAGTGGGTGCCGTGACCCTGGGGATCGCCCTGCGGCACCTGGCCCTGACCGGCCAGGGCGTCGTTGATGGCCTTGGCCGGGAACTCGTCGAAGACCGAGACCTGCTGGCCCTGGGGCTGCCGGGCGTGGGCGAAGAGCTCGAGCCGGGTGGAGCCGTCGGCGTTCCGGAAGTCCGGATGCCGCCAGTCCAGGCCGGTGTCCACCAGGCCGAGGACCACGCCGGCGCCGGTCAGGTGGTGGACCGCCACCGCGGCGTCGCTGCCGGTGACCGGCCCCCGCGCCTCGTCGAGGCGGGGCAGGAGCTGCCGCGGCGCCTCCGCGCGGCGGATGCCCGGGCAGGCCTGGAGGCGGGGCAAGACGTCGGGCGGCAGCTCCGCCAGGAGCACCTGCTCGCCGTCCGACAGCACGGCGCCGCCTGCCGCGCGGACCCAGTTGGCGGCCTCGCGCTCGCGCCCGGCCTGGGTGATCAGCTTGAGGCTCACGCGCGGCGGCGTCGGCGGCGGAGGCGCCGCCGCCCGGCGGCGAGCGGCCAGCGCCTCGAGCGGCACCGGGACCAGGGTGGCATCGGGGGAGGCGGCCTTGATCGCGAGCGAGGACAGGGCGGCGTCCATGATGGTACGGGTCGCTGGACGGGTCATGCTCCTACCTCCTTCCGGTCACGGCAAACCAGGCGCACGAGGGGCCGCGGCGGCGGTCTCCCACGTGCGCGATGCTCATCGCTCTGACGATGAGCCCGTGCGCGGACGGCCGTCAAGCGTCTAACGCGGTTGGACCGCGAGCGGATCAGGACTCCTCCACGATCGGGTTCCGGAGCACGCCGATCGAGCTGATGTCCACCTCCACCTCGTCGCCCTTCTTCATCCAGACGGGCGGATCACGCCGCGATCCCACGCCACCGGGCGTCCCGGTGGCGATGACGTCGCCGGGGGCGAGCGGCGTGAAGCTCGTGACGTAGGCGATGATCACCGGGATCGTGTAGATGAGCAGGTCCGTCGTGGCGCGCTGCAGCTCGCGGCCGTCGAGGCGCGTGGACAGGGTGAGCCGCGTGGGATCGGGGATCTCGTCCGTCGTCACCACCCAGGGTCCGAACGCGCCGGAGGCGCGGAAGTTCTTTCCGGGGGTCCACTGGGTGGTGTGGCGCTGGAAGTCGCGCACCGAGCCATCGTTGAAGCACGCGTAACCCGCGATGCACCCGAGGGCCTCCGCCTCCGGCACGCGCCAGGCCGGCTTGCCGATGACGACGGCCAGCTCGCCCTCGTAGTCGAACTGCTCGCTGAGCCGGGGCTTGACCATGGGCTGGCCGTGCCCGACGACGCTGTCGATGAAGCGCACGAAGATCGAGGGATGCGGCGTCTCGGTGCGCCCCGTCTCGGCGACGTGCGTCTTGTAGTTGAGGCCGACGCACAGGAGCTTCTCGGGATCCCGGATCGGCGGCAGGAGCTCGACCTCGTCCAGCGCGGCGTCGGGCGGCTGGCCGGCGGTGGCCGCCCGGACCTCGCCGAGGGCCTCGGCGGCCAGCACGCCCCGCAGCCCCGCATAGCGGCCAGCCAGGCGTCGCCGGGCATCGACGACCCCGCCGTCAACGGCCACCCCGAACGTCTCGACTCCCTTGTGCCGATACGTGACGAGCTTCATGCACGCCTCCCTGAGTGGTGACCGCCCTGGTGAAGGATCCGCGCCCTACGCGACGATGGCCGGGTCGAAGCGGAGCACGACGTAGCCGCCGACCGCGCCGGCGCCGAAGCCGGGGGCGAAGATCCGCATCGGCCGCGTGATCACGCCCTCCTTCACGGCGTCGACCAGGGCGATGGGAATGCTGGCCGACGAGGTGTTGCCGACCCGCTCGATGTCGAAGTAGAGCCGCTCGGGGGCGATGCCGGCCGCCCGCGCCAGGCCGACCACCATGGTCTTGTTGGCCTGGTGGGGGACGATCAGGTCGATGGCGTCGAGCAGGGAGCCGGCCCCCCCGTCCGGGTGCGGGAGGGCCGCCAGCTCGCCGATCATCTGGCCGAGGTAGCGCTTGACCAGCGCCTTCACCTCCGGCCCGTACACGGTGATGTTGTTGTCGAACTCCGGGTTGGGCCAGATGATCGAGTCCACCTCGCTCATGGGCCCGCTGGCGTAGGTCTGGAAGAGCTCGATGTCCGGGGCCGCCCCGATCGGGGCGGGGCCCACGACGAGGGCGCCGGCGCCGTCGCCGAAGATCATCCGGGAGGTCCGCACGGTGCCGATCTTGTCCGAGAACTTCTCCCCGCAGACCACCAGCACCGGCCGCTCGACCTCCTGGAGGAGCCGCACCGCCTCCGACAGCCCGTACGGCAGCCCGGCGCAGGCGGCAACCAGGTCGCAGGAGACGTGGGTCTGGAACATGCCGAGCTGCCCCGAGAGCCAGGTGGCCAGGGACGGCATCATCTTCGCGCTGGTGCAGGAGCAGAAGAGCACCGCCCCGATCTCCTCGGGACGCCGGCCCGGCCTTGTCCAGCGCCTGCTGGGCCGCGATCAGCGACATGTGGTCGAGGTCCAGCTCGGTGTAGCGCCGCTCGACGATCCCGGTCTTCTCGCGGATCTCCTCGGCGCTCATGGGTGACCAGCAGTAGGCCGCGTTGCGGATCAGGTCGTCGTTCGTGCACACGCGCTCGCCCTTGTAGACGGCGAGGGCCTCCAGCCGCGGCATCACCACGAACCGCTTCCGCACGTCCACCGGCGGATAGGGGGCGGCCGGCGGGCGCGACGGGGCCGGCGCCGGCTTGCGGGGCCGGCTACGCGGGCCGCGCTTGACCCGGCGGATGAACTGGAGGACCTCGTCGTTGCGGGGGTGGAAGACGACCACGAAGTCGTCGTCGTGGAGCTTGCCGACCTCGGTCGCCCGCGTCTTGGCCCGGTCCCAGCGGTACTGGTTGTGGAGCACCATGGCCTGGCGCAGGAGCGCCTCCAGCTCGGGCACCTCGTGCGCGCACTCGATGATGTCGTCGTGGCCGTAGCCCGGGTAGTCGGCGTCGTAGTCGAGGAGGTGGTAGGTCAGGTTCCGGGGATCGCCCAGGATCTCCGGCACGGTGGGCTTGATCGCCGGCAGCTCCGCCCCCGCCCCCTTCTTGTGGCGGAAGACGTCGAGCAGGATGCGAGAAGACCTTGTCCTCGGTCCCGAGGTCCCAGCTGGCCGGCAGCGCCCGGTAGCCGGCCTCGATGGCCGCCGACAGCTCGAGGGCGTCCCAGGGCTTGTAGACCGGGAGGAAGACGTCGTCGCGGCGCCGCGGCACGTCGCGCCAGCGGGTCGGGCGCTTGACGTACATGGTCAGCGCGTAGCGGTTCACCCAGAAGAGGTTGAGCGCGAGGTCGCGGAGCAGCTCGTAGCGGCTGCGGTACCCACGCGACTCCACCCGGGCCACGATGTCGGTTTCCGTCGGCGCCTTCTCCTCGAAGTCGCGCTTGATGACGCCCGCGAACTGGTCGAGCGTCTCGAAGATCGAGAAGTCGAGCTCCGGGAAGAAGTTCCCGGGAAAGACCATGCGGCCATAGCGGTTGAGCAGGAAGGGCTTCATCGAGGAGACCTCACTTCCGTGGCGACTGGAGCAGCGACCGGGTCCGCGGCGGGCACCCTGCCGGCCATTCTAGCAAAGCCGTGAGGGGGCCGGGGGGCGCTTGACACCCCCGACGGCGCTCGGCTATAAGGGAGCCAGCATCCCTCGTGATCGGCCGACTGACCGTTCCCCGAGGCCTTTGTCCACGCGGCCTTAGGCGCACCCGACTGGCTGGCAGGCGCTCCGCGCCGCGCCGGCGCCGCCCGGGTGGTCGGACCGCCAGGCCACCGGTTCGGCTCGCGCCGGGCACCGGCTCCTGACCCCGATGGGTGTCCTCCTCGACGTCCGCTCGCTCTCCACCGAGTTCGCCACGCGGGGCGGCGTCGTGCGCGCCGTGGACACCGTGTCCTGGGACGTCCTGGAGGGCGAGACCGTGGCGCTGGTCGGGGAGTCGGGCTGCGGCAAGAGCGTGACCGCGCTCTCGATCATGCGGCTGGTGCCGGCGCCGGGCGGACGGATCGTGGGGGGACAGGTGCTGTTCAAGGGGCGCGACCTCCTCGCCCTGTCCGAGGAGGAGATGCGCCGGGTCCGGGGCCGCGAGATCGCGATGGTCTTCCAGGAGCCCATGACGTCCCTCAACCCGGTGCTGACGATCGGCCGCCAGCTCACCGAGGGGCTCGAGATCCACCTCGGGATGACGCCGGCCGAGGCCCGGCGCCGCGCCGAGGAGCTGCTCGGCCTGGTCGGCATTCCCGACCCGGGCCGCCGCCTCCCCCAGTTCCCCCACCAGTTCAGCGGCGGGATGCGCCAGCGGATGATGATCGCGATGGCGCTCGCCTGCCAGCCGGCGCTGGTCCTGGCCGACGAGCCCACCACGGCCCTGGACGTGACGATCCAGGCCCAGATCCTCGAGCTGATGAAGGACCTCTCCCGCCGCCTGGGCGCGGCGATGCTCGTCATCACCCACAACCTCGGCGTGGTCGCGCGGTACGCCGACCGCGTCAACGTCATGTACGCCGGCAAGATCATCGAGCGCGGCACCGCCCGCGAGCTGTACGCCAGCCCCCGGCACCCCTACACGCTCGGCCTCCTGCGGTCGGTGCCGCGGCTGGACGAGCCGCGGCGGGCCCGGCTCCAGCCGATCGAGGGCCAGCCGCCCGACCTGACGCGCCTGCCGCCCGGCTGCGCCTTCACGCCCCGCTGCGCGTTCGCGGTCGAGCGCTGCCGTCGCGAGCGTCCGACCCTCCGTCCGGCCGGTGACGACGGTCACGTCACCGCCTGCTGGGAGGCGGAGCGGCTGGCCGCGGAGGCGCTCCGGTGAGCGGCAACGGCGCCGCCGGCGAGGTCCTCCTCGAGGTCCGCGACCTCGTCAAGCACTTCCCGGTCGGCGGGGGCCTCTTCCGCAAGCCGCGCGGCCTCATCCGCGCCGTGGACGGCGTGAGCTTCGCGATCCGGCGGGGCGAGACGCTGGGGCTGGTCGGCGAGTCGGGCTGCGGCAAGACGACGACCGGCCGCTGCATCCTCCAGCTCGAGCGGCCGACGTCGGGGAGCGTCGTGTTCGAGGGCCGGGATCTCACGCGGCTCGACCAGACGGCGCTGCGGGCGGTCCGCCGCCGGATGCAGGTGATCTTCCAGGACCCCTACAGCTCGCTCAACCCGCGCATGACGATCGGCCAGATCATCGCCGAGCCGCTGGCCGTGCACCGGATCGTGACCGACCCCGCCGCCCGGGCGGCGCGCGACGCAGAGCCTCCTCTCCCACGTCGGGCTCCTGTCCCAGCACGCCCACCGCTACCCGCACCAGCTCTCGGGCGGCCAGCGCCAGCGGGTCGGCATCGCCCGGGCGCTGGCCATGGAGCCGTCGCTGATCGTCTGCGACGAGCCGGTCTCGGCCCTCGACGTCTCCATCCAGGCCCAGATCATCAACCTGCTGGAGGATCTCCAGGCCGAGTTCGGCCTGACCTACCTCTTCGTGGCGCACGACCTCTCGGTCGTCCGCCACATCTCGGACCGGGTCGCGGTGATGTACCTCGGGCGGATCGTCGAGATCGCCGACCGCAAGGCCCTCTACGACGACCCCCTCCACCCCTACACCCGGGCCCTCCTGTCGGCCGTCCCCATCCCGGACCCGGTGGTGGAAGCCCGGCGGGAGCGTCTCGTCCTGGGCGGCGAGGTCCCCAGCCCGCTCAACCCGCCGTCAGGATGCGTCTTCCACCCCCGGTGCCCGATCGCCGTCGAGCGCTGCCGGAGCGTCGTCCCCGACTTCCGGGAGGTCAAGCCGGGACACTGGGCGGCATGTCTCCTGACTTGATACACTGTCTGGCGAGCTCCCGCGCCGGATCCACCCGAGCCTCCGGAGGTCGTCGCATGCGTCGTCTCTCGGTCTGCGTCGCCCTGCTGGTCGCCACCGTCGTCGCCGGGCCCGCCGCCGCCCAGGAGAAGCCGCGATCGGGCGGCGAGCTGCTCTTCGTGGTGCCGGCCGAGCCGCCCTCCTACGACGCCCACCGCGAGTCAACCTTCGCGTTGATCCACCCGGCGGCGCCGCACTACAACACCCTGCTCCGCACCGACCCCACCGAGAAGAGCGGCACCAAGATCATCGGCGACCTCGCCGAGTCCTGGACCGTGTCCAAGGACGGCCGCACCTACACCCTCAAGCTCCGCCAGGGGGTGAAGTTCCACGACGGGAGCGAGCTGACGTCGCGGGATGTCAAGGCCACCTACGACAAGATCATCAGCCCGCCGGCGGGCGTGGCCTCCGAGCGGAAGGGCGAGTACGTCAACGTGGAGGCGGTGCAGGCCCCGGATCCCTCCACGATCGTCTTCCGGCTGAAGTGGCCGTCCGGCTCTTTCCTCTCGTCGCTGGCGTCGCCGTGGAACTGGATCTACAAGGCGGACCTCCTGGCCAAGGATCTTCACTGGTACGAGAAGAACGTCATGGGCACCGGGCCCTTCACCTTCGTCGAGCACGTCAGGGGCTCCCACTGGGTCGGGAAGAAGAACCCCGGCTACTGGGACAAGGGCAAGCCCTACCTCGACGGCTACCGGGCCATCTTCGTCAGGGACGACGCCGCCCAGGTCGCCGCCGTCCGCGGCGAGCGCGCGATGATCCAGTTCCGCGGCTTCTCGCCCGCCCAGCGCGACGCGATGGTCCAGGCGCTCGGCAACAAGATCACCGTGCAGGAGAGCCCGTGGGACTGCGCGCTGTGGGTGGCGCCGAACCACGAGCGGAAGCCGTTCGACGACAAGCGCGTGCGCCGGGCCCTCTCCCTGGCGCTCGACCGCTACCAGGGCTCCCAGGCGCTGTCCAAGATCGCCATCGTGAAAGAGGTCGCCGGCGTCGATGGTGCCCGGCACTCCGTTCGCCACGCCGCCGGCGGAGCTGGAGAAGCTGGCCGGTTACGGCCGCGACATCGCCAAGAACCGAGCCGAGGCCAGGCGGCTCCTCCGGGAGGCGGGCGTCCCCGACGGCTTCGGCTTCAAGCTGCTGAATCGCGGCCGTCCCGATGCCCTACGAGCCGATCGGGGTGTGGCTCATCGACCAGTGGCGCCAGATCGGGCTCAACGTCACCCAGGAGTTCGCGGAGACCGCGAAGTACTTCGCCGATTTCCGCGGGGGCGGCTTCGACGTGGGCGTGCACTTCCAGTGCGGGTACATCGTGGAGCCCGATCTCGACCTCTACATGTTCCAGTCCAAGGAGATCAGCCAGGCCAACTACGCCCGCTACACGGACAAGGCCCTGGACGAGCTGTACCAGAAGCAGAGCCGGACCGCTGACCCCGAGGAGCGGAAGAAGCTGGTGCGGGAGTTCGAGAAGCGCCTCCTGGACGAGGAGGCCCACTACGTGGCGACGCTCCAGTGGCACCGGATCATCCCGCACAGCGCGAAGGTGCGGGGGTGGACCATCACCCCGAGTCACTACCTGAACCAGCAGCTCGACACGGTGTGGCTGGCCGAGTAGGCCGGCCGACACGGAGGAGGTGTCCCGATGCGACGCTTTCTGACGCTAATCGTCGCGCTCATCACGGTGGTGGCGCTCCCGGCGCCGGCCCCGGCCCAGGAGAAGCCCCGCCTCGGGGGGGAGCTGGTGTTCCCGGTGCCGTCGGAGCCCCCGTCCTACGACGGGCACCGCGAGACGACCTTCGGGCTGATCCACCCGATCGCGCCCCACTACAACACGCTCCTGCGCATCGACCCGACCGACCGGAGCGGCACCAAGCCGGTCGGCGACCTGGCCGAGAGCTGGACGGCCTCGCCCGACGGGCTCACCTACACCTTCAAGCTGCGCTCGGGCGTCAAGTTCCACGACGGGAGCGACATGACCTCCCGCGACGTCAAGGCCTCCTACGACCACATCATCTTCCCGCCGGCCGGGGTCCTGAGCGCGCGGAAGGAGACCTACCAGGTCGTGGAAGCGGTGGAGGCCCCGGACCCCCAGACCGTGCGCTTCCGGCTGAAGTGGCCGGCGGGGTCCTTCCTGTCCTCGGTCGCCTCGCCCTGGAACTTCATCTACAAGGCGGACCTCCTGGCCAAGGATCCCCACTGGTTCGAGAAGAACGTCATGGGCACCGGGCCCTTCACCTTCGTCGAGCACGTCAGGGGCTCCCACTGGGTCGGCAAGAAGAACCCCAACTACTGGGACAAGGGCAAGCCCTACCTCGACGGCTACCGGGCGATCTTCATCAAGGACGACGCGGCCCAGGTGGCGGCGGTCCGCGGCGAGCGGGCCCACATCCAGTTCCGCGGCTTCTCCCCGGCCCAGCGTGACAGCATCGTGCAGGCGCTGGGGTCCAAGGTCACCGTCCAGGAGAGCCCCTGGGACTGCATCCTCATGGTCGGCATCAACCACCAGAAGAAGCCGTTCGACGACCGGCGCGTCCGGCGGGCGCTGACCCTGGCCGTTGACCGCTACCAGGGCTCCCAGGCGCTGTCGAAGATCGCCATCGTCAAGGAGGTCGCCGGGGTCCAGGTCCCCGGCACGCCGTATGCCACACCGCCGGACGAGCTGGCCAGGCTGGCGGGCTACTCGCGGGACATCAACGCGGCCCGGGCCGAGGCCCGGCGGCTCCTCAAGGAGGCCGGCGCCGAGAACCTCTCCTTCACCCTGAAGAACCGCGGCATCCCGATGCCGTACGAGCCGCTGGGCGTCTGGCTCATCGACCAGTGGCGGCAGGTCGGGCTCACCGTCCGGCAGGAGATCATCGAGCCGGCCACCTACTACACGGTGCTCCGGAAGGGCGACACCGAGGTCCACCTCGACTTCCAGTGCGGCTACATCGTCGAGCCGGACCTCGACCTCTACAAGTTCCTCTCGTCCAGCAAGAACCCCGACAACTTCGGCTACTACGACGACAAGGTCCTGGACGACCTGTACCTCAAGCAGAGCCGGTCCATCGATCCGGAGGAGCGCAAGCGGTTCGTCCGTCAATTCGAGAAGCGGCTCCTCGACGAGGAGGCCCACTACCTCATGACGCTCCAGTGGAACCGGATCATCCCGCACAACGCGAAGGTCCGGGGCTGGACGATCACGCCCAGCCACTACCTGCACAACCAGCTCGATACCGTCTGGCTGGCGGAGTGATCCGCGGCCTCCGCGACCCCCTCGGCTCGGCCCTCTCCCCCTCCGGGGGAGAGGGAACGGGTCCCGTCCTTCGCCGGAGAGGGCGAGAGACCGATGCTGAAGTACGTCGTCAAGCGGCTGCTCCTGATGGTCCCGACGCTGCTGGGGGTCGCCGTGCTGATCTTCGTCCTGATGCGCGTCGTCCCCGGCGACATCGTGGAGATGCGCTTCGCCGGCGAGAGCGCCTTCGCCCAGAAGGCCGCCCTGGACCAGGAGCGAGCCCGCCTGGGCCTCGACCAGCCGATGTGGAAGCAGTTCCTCACCTGGCTCCGCGGCATCGTGGTGTTCGACTTCGGCACGTCGATGTGGACGGGAGCGCCGATCCGAGAGGAGATCCGGCTGCGCTTCGCGCTGAGCCTCCAGCTCGCGGTGATGGCGACCGTCGTCGCCGTCTGTCTGGCCATTCCCCTCGGCGTGCTGGCCGCCCTCAAGCAGGACAGCTGGGTGGACTACGCCGTCCGCATCTTCTCGATCGCCGGGCTGGCCACCCCGTCCTTCTGGCTCGGCATCATCTTCATCCTGACCCTCCTGATCGTCTTCAGGTGGCTGCCGCCCATGGTGTACACGCCGTTCTGGGTGAACCCCTGGCAGAACCTGGCCCAGCTCATCTGGCCGGCGCTGGCCGTCGGGTACCGCTACTCGGCCGTCGCCACCCGCATGACCCGCTCGGCGATGCTCGAGGTCCTCCGGGAGGACTACATCCGGACCGCCCGGGCCAAGGGGCTCGCCCAGAAGCTGATCCTGTCCCGGCACGCGCTGAAGAACGCCATGCTGCCGGTGCTGACCGTCATCGCCCTCGAGTTCGCGTTCCTGATGGGCGGCCTGGTGGTCACCGAGCAGGTCTTCAACCTGAACGGGCTGGGCATGCTCTTCGTCGAGGCGGTGGCCCACCGGGACTACACGCTGACCCAGGCCCTGGTGCTCCTGGTCGCGTTCGTGTTCATCTTCGTGAACTTCCTGGTCGACCTGGCGTACGCCTGGATCGACCCCCGGATCCGGTTCCGATAGTGGCCGACGTCACCGCGACCCTCGCCGACGCCGCCGCCCTGGAGGACCGCCGGGGCTGGTGGGCGGTAGTTCGCGAGTTCAGCCGGGCGCGCCCGCTGGGGGCGATCGGCGCCGCGGTCGTGATCGTGAACCTGGTGGTGGCGATCGGCGCCAACGTGCTCGCGCCCTACGACCCGCTGACCCCCGACTACGGGGCGATGCTGGCGGCCCCCGAACGCGGCCCACTGGCTCGGCACCGACGCCTTCGGCCGCGACGTGCTCTCCCGCATCGTCTACGGCTCGCGGACGGCCATGCTGGTCGGCTTCACCTGCGCGTTCTTCGGCGCCACGATCGGCGCGGTCCTGGGCGTGACCAGCGCCTACTTCGGGGGACGCGTCGACCTCCTCCTCCAGCGGGTCATGGACGTCTTCCTGGCCTTCCCGCTGATCATCCTGGCCCTGGCCGTCGTCTCCATCCTCGGGACCGGGGTCTCCAACGTCATCCTCGCCATCACGGTGCCCATGATCCCCCGGGCCGCCCTGGTCGCCCGCTCGAGCGCGCTGGCGATCCGCGAGATGCCCTACGTCGACGCCGCCCGGGCCGCCGGCTACCGCCACGGCCGCATCATCCTCCGCCACATGCTGCCGAACGTGATGGCGCCCTACCTGATCCTGCTGACCGCGTACCTCGGCCAGGCGATCCTGCTCGAGGCCTCGCTCTCGTTCCTCGGTCTCGGCGTCGCCGAGCCGACGGCGGCCTGGGGGCTCATGCTGCGCGGGGCCGCCGTGCAGTTCGCCGAGTCCGCCCCGTGGATGGCGATCTTCCCGGGGCTCGCCATCAGCCTGGCCGTCTTCGCCTTCAACCTCTTCGGCGATTCCCTGAGGGATGCGCTGGATCCGCGGCTTCGCACCCAGTGATACAGCCCGGGGCGCCTGGCGGGGCCGATACCCGGCTAACCCTGATTCGAAAGAATCGAGTCGGCTGTGAACTCTCTTACCCTCTCCCCCAGTTGGGGGCGAGGGTAGGGTGAGGGAGGAGACGCATCGGCCCCACCCTCACCCCAACCCTCTCCCTCCCGAGGGAGGGAGAGGGAGCGGATAGGAAGCCACGCTCGTCGCGTCTGGGCGGCATCAGGAATATCGGATTGGGGCGGCTAGCTCGGTGAGCGCGCTCCTGTCGGTGCAGGAGGTCTCGATGCGGTTCGGCGGCATCGTGGCCCTCGACGGCGTGTCGCTCGCCATCGACGAGGGGCGGATCGCGGGACTCATCGGTCCGAACGGCGCCGGCAAGACCACCCTCTTCAACTGCATCAGCCGGCTCTACACGCCGCACCACGGCGAGATCGTCTTCGACGGGCGCTCGCTCCTCCGGCTCCCGCCCCACCGGATCGCCGCGCTCGGGGTCGGGCGGACGTTCCAGAACCTGGCGCTCTTCCCGCGGATGACCGTCCTCGAGAACGTGATGATCGGCGTCCACTCCCGGACGCGGAGCGGCTTCCTCGCCAACGCCCTCCGCCCGCCTTCGGTCGGCCGCGAGGAGGACGGGATCCGGGCGGCGGCCATGGAGCTGATCGCCTTCCTCGAGCTGGCCGCCGTCGCCCACCACCCGGCCGCCGGCCTCCCCTTCGGGACGCTGAAGCGCGTCGAGCTGGCCCGGGCCCTGGCGGGTCACCCCAAGCTGCTCCTCCTCGACGAGCCGGCCGGCGGGCTGAACCACGAGGAGGTCTCGGTGCTGGCCAGCCTGCTGCGAGCGATCCGCGATCGCTGGGGCCTGACCATCCTGCTGGTCGAGCACCACGTGGGCCTGGTCATGCAGGTCTCCGACCGGGTGTTCGTCCTCGACTTCGGCCGCAAGATCGCCGACGGCCCGCCGGCCTCGGTCCAGCAGGACCCGGCCGTGATCCGCGCCTACCTCGGCAGCAGCGGGGGAGACGGGAGGAGCGACAACTGACAGACCGTGGTCAGCCGCAAGATCCCGGGACCGTGGACGTCCGGCCCGAAGAGACCGGGATCGGGCAGCGGCGGAATCGCGACGGCCGGCCCCCCTCCCCCCGGTGGGTGGGGAGGGGACGGGGGTGGGGGAGGTTACGGATAATGCCGGCCCTGCTCGAGGCGGAGGCGCTCGAGGCACACTACGGCCGGACCAAGGTGCTGCACGGCGTCGCCTTCGCGGTGGAGGAGGGCGGGATCACCACGATCCTTGGGGCCAACGGGGCCGGCAAGACGACGACGCTCCGCGCCGTCTGCGGCATGGTGAAGACGGCCGGGGCGATCCGGTTCGCCGGCCAGCGGATCGACGGCCAGGCCACCGAGACGATCGCGCGGCTCGGCATCGCCCACGCCCCCGAGGGGCGCGGCACCTTCGTCCAGCTCACCGTCGAGGAGAACCTGCGCCTCGGCGCCTACGCCCGGCGGGACCGGGGTCGGCTGGCCGATGACTTCGAGCGCGTCTATGGCTACTTCCCCGTCCTCCGCGAGCGGCGGAGCCAGACCGCCGGCACGCTGTCGGGAGGGGAGCAGCAGATGCTGGCGGTGGCCCGCGCGCTCATGCTGCGGCCGCGCCTCCTCCTCCTGGACGAGCCGTCCCTGGGTCTGGCTCCCATGATCGTCCGCGAGATCTTCCGCATCGTGCGGGCCATCAACGCGGACGAGGGGGTCAGCGTGCTCCTGGTCGAGCAGAACGCGACCCTGGCCCTGGAGCTGGCCGATCACGCCTACCTGATGGAGACCGGCCGCGTCGTCGTCAGCGGGCCCTCCGAGCTGCTCGGTCGCGACGACGCGGTGCGCCGCTCGTACCTGGGGTACTGACGGTGGACATCTTCCTCCAGCAGGTCGTCTCCGGGCTGGCCACCGGCGGGATCTACGGGAGCCTGGCCCTGGCGCTGGTGATGATCTACCAGGCGACGGACGTCGTGAACTTTGCCCAGGGCGAGATGGCGATGTTCAGCACGTACCTGGCCTGGACCATGCTGAACGCCGGACTCCCCTACTGGGTGGCGTTCGTGGCGACGCTGGCCATCGCCTTCGTCGGCGGCATCCTGATCGAGCGGGTCGTGATCCGGCCGGTCGAGAGCGCGCCGATCCTGACGATCGTCATCGTGTGCATCGGGCTCCTGGTAATCCTCAACAGCGTGGCCGGCTGGATCTACTCGTACATCCAGAAGCCCTTCCCGAGCCCGTTTCCCGAGGCGCCGATCCGGGTCGGCGCCGTCGTCTTCGGAGCCCACGACCTCGGCGCCATCGGGGTGACCCTCGTCGTGCTGTTCCTCCTCTACGCGTTCTTCCGGTACACCACGCTCGGCCTCGCCATGCGGGCCGCCGCCCAGAACCCGGCGTCGAGCCGGCTCTGCGGCATCCGGGTCGGCTGGATGCTGGCCCTCGGCTGGGGCCTGGCCGCCCTGGTCGGGGCCGTGGCCGGCATGATGGTCGCGCCCAAGGTCTTCCTCGACCCCAACATGATGGCGGGAATCATACTCTACGCCTTCGCCTCGGCCACCCTCGGTGGCTTCACGAGCCCGCTGGGCGCGGTGGTCGGGGGGCTGCTGGTCGGGGTCACCGAGAACCTGGTCGGCACCTACGTCCGCTTCATCGGCACCGAGCTGAAGCTCACCGTCGCGCTGGCGATGATCCTCGTCGTGTTGCTGGTCAGGCCGAGCGGGCTGTTTGGCCGCGCCGTGGTCCACCGGGTGTGACGGGCGGGGCCGATGAGCGTCGCATCGCGTCGTCCTCGGTCATCGCCGATCCTCGGCGTACTCGGAGTACGCCTGCGGTCGGCGACTCCCTGCGTCCTAGCGCTGCTCGCTCCTCGGCCCCGCCCAGGTAACCTTGGGGCACCTGCCATGACGTTGGACCTTCGAGGAATCTAGCGGTGGGAGACGCGGAGCTCACCGCCCGCGAGCTGGCCGGCGTGCCGCGCGCCACGCTGGCCGGGATGTCGCTGGCCTCGCTGCGGCTCACCGCGCTGGCGGTCGTGCTGGTGGTCGCCGGTGCCTTGCCGTTCTTCCTGAGCGGCTTCCGGCTGTTCCAGTTCACGCAGGTCTTCGTCTACGCGATCGCGCTGCTCGGGCTCAACATCCTCACCGGGTACAACGGCCAGATCTCGCTCGGCCACGGGGCCTTCTACGCGCTGGGCGCGTACACGACGGCGATCATGATCGACCGGTGGAGCGTGCCCTACGGGTGGACGATCCCGGCCGCCGGCCTCTTCTGCCTGGTGGTCGGCTTCCTGTTCGGAATCCCTGCCATCCGCCTGGAGGGCCTCTACCTGGCCCTGGCCACCTTCGCCCTGGCGCTGGCGGTGCCCCAGATCCTCAAGTACTTCGAGCACTGGACCGGCGGCTCCCAGGGCATCGTGCTGAGCAAGCCCGACGCCCCCGGCGGCCTGCCGCTCACCCCCGACCAGTGGCTGTACGTCCTGAGCCTGGCCGTGCTCGTGATCCTGTTCGTCCTGGCCTGGAACCTCCTCCGCGGCCGGACCGGCCGGGCGATCGTCGCCATCCGCGACAACCCGATCGCCGCCGAGGCGATGGGCGTCAACACCGCGCTCTACAAGGCGCTGACCTTCGGTGTCAGCGCCGGCTACACCGGCGTGGCCGGCGCCCTCAGCGCGCTCGCCATCGCCTTCGTGGCCCCCGATGCCTTCAACGTGTTCCTCTCGATCACGTTCCTGGTGGGGATCGTGGTCGGGGGCCTGGCCTCGATCTCGGGCGCCGTGTTCGGCGGTCTGTTCATCCAGTTCGTCCCCAACTGGGCCCAGGACATCTCCAAGGCGGCGCCCTGGGCCATCTACGGCCTGTTCCTGATCGCCTTCATGTACGTGATGCCGCACGGGATCGCCGGCGCGCTGCGCGCCATCGGGCTCCGCCTGGCGAGGAAGGGGGCGGTAAGGTGAGACCGTTCGCCTCGTCGCCCCGTCACCGACAACCCCGGAAACAGGAGGCACTCATGAGTCGGAAGCTTCTGGCCCTCGCGCTCTCGCTGGCGCTCGGCCTGGCGCTGTCGGCGCCGGCCGGCGCCCAGACGCCCGGCGTGACCGCCACCGAGATCAAGCTCGGCAACACCAACCCCTACAGCGGCCCCGCCTCGGCCTACGGCACGATCGGCAAGGTCATCGGCGCCTACTTCAAGAAGGTCAACGACGAGGGCGGCATCAACGGGCGCAAGATCAACTACATCACCTACGACGACGGCTACAGCCCGCCCAAGGCGGTCGAGATGGTCCGCCGGCTCGTCGAGCAGGACCAGGTCCTGCTGCTCTTCCAGACCCTGGGCACCCCCACCAACAGCGCCATCCACAGGTACGTCAACCAGCAGAAGGTGCCGCACATCTTCGTCGCCACCGGCGCCACCAAGTGGGGCGATCCGCAGAACTTCCCGTGGACGATGGGCTGGCAGCCCACCTACCAGGCCGAGGCGAAGATCTACGCCCAGTACGTCATGAAGAACATCCCCGACGCCAAGGTCGGGATCCTCTACCAGAACGACGACTACGGGAAGGACTACCTGAAGGGCTTCAAGGACGGCCTGGGAGAGGCGGCCAAGAAGCTGATCGTGATGGAGCAGAGCTACGAGGTGACGGACCCCACGGTGGACTCGCAGATCGTGAACCTGAAGAACAGCGGGGCCAACGTGTTCTTCAACATCACGATCCCGAAGTTCGCCGTCCAGGCGATCAAGAAGTCCCACGATCTCGGCTGGAACCCGCTCCACCTGCTGAACAACGTCTCGAACTCGGTGGGGACCGTCCTGAAGCCGGCCGGCCTCGACGCCTCCAAGGGCCTGATCACCACCTTCTACCTGAAGGACCCGACCGATCCGCAGTGGAAGGAGGACGGCGCCATGAAGGAGTGGCGCGCCTTCATGGCGAAGTTCTACCCGGAGGGGAACGTCGACGACGTCTTCAACGCCTATGGTTACACGGTCGCCCAGACCCTGGCCCACGTCCTCAAGCAGGCCGGCAGCGACCTGTCGCGGGCGAACGTCATGAAGCAGGCGGCGAGCATCAAGGACCTGGCGCTGCCGCTCTTCCTGCCCGGCATCAAGATCAACACGAGCCCGACCGACTTCTACCCGCTCGAGCAGGAGCAGCTCGCCAAGTTCGACGGCGAGCGCTGGGTGCTCTTCGGCGAGATCTACGACGCCTCGAAGAAGTAGCCTTCCGGGAGACCCGGCGGAGGGGGCCGCGCCCCCTCCGCCACCAGCCGGACCACACTGACGCCCAGCTAGCCGCGTCGCCGCGCGCTCCGCCTTGCTCGCCCGCGGCTCGACTGCACCCGTTGGCCCCCGAGCCGACCGATTCGGCCTCGCCGTCTCCTTGCCGGGCTTCCGGCCGCCCACTCCGCGGCCGGAAGCCCGGTCATCGGATCAGAGAGCGTTCAGGAAGGCCACCAGGTCGGCTCGCTCCTGGTCGGTGAAGACGAAGCCCAGGTGAGTCTCGTAGTGACGGACCACGTCCTCGAGGGTCGCGGCGATGCCGTTGTGGAAGTACGGCGCGCGCGCGGCGAGGCCGCGGATCGTCGGGGTCTTGAAGCGGCCGAGGTCGTTCCAGGCCCCGGTGACGTTGCCCCGGCCGGCATCGGTCAGCTTCCGGATCTCGCTCGTCGTGGTGTTCTTGAACGTGTACAGGGGCAGGTCCGGAGTGCGGGCCGCTTCCGACGCCGTGCGCGACGTCGAAGAGGGTGTTGCTGACGTTGGTGCCGTTGTTCGCCGAGTTGTGGCAGGCGCCGCACCGGCGTCCACCGGGGTTCGGATTGTTGAACAGCTCCTGACCCCGGAAGATCTGGCGGCGGTGCGGGCTCCCGTGATGGGCCCAGGCGTCGAAGAGATCGAACCGTCCCGCAACCTTCGTCATGTCCGACATCGCCTCGGGGCCGCCCCGGGCGCCGTCCGAGTCGAGACGCCCCACGCCCGGCACGATGAGCTGCGCGGTGAAGAGCGAGTTCTCGAACCCGACGATGTCGCCGATGATCGCGTCGAAGGGTGGGTCGAGGGGAAGGGGGAACGTGGGAAGGACGTCGCCCTGCTGACCACCCGTCACGTTGCGTCTGGCCTGGTTTTGGAGTCCACCGAGCTGGTCGGTCCCGATGCTGTTGCCGCCGTCCCAGTTGATGGTCGCGCTGCCGAGGGGGAAGTTGATCGTCGGCATCACGCGCCGCCAGTGCACGAGCCGGGTGAGGTTCGCGAACCCGTGCGGGTCCTCCACGGCGATCAGGTTCCACTCCCGGGGGGTCCGGAGAGCGCCGCCCCGGCGGAACACGCCGCGGCTCAACAGCATGCTGTACGCGGCCCGGCGCCCTTCGACCGTGGAGAAGTTCCCCGTCAGCGGGTTGTTGGCGTCCAGCGGGTTGAAGACGGGGTGCGTGCCGCCCGTCTCGTCGAACAGGCGCTGCAGGGTGCCGGGGTTGATGCTCCAGGCCTCCTGCGGGATGTGGCACGAGGAGCAGCTCCGGCCGTTCGTGCCCTGAGCCTGGAAGTACTCGCCGATGAGATCGACGAGGCCCTCGGTGCTGAACGTCGCCGAGTGTCCACCCGGATTCAGAACCGGGTGGTTGTTGGGGATGCTGGCCGGGTCCGCCTCGGCGCGTAGCACGTGGTCCGGCGCCCACCCCAGGCCCAAGACCAGCGCAACCGCCGCGACCGCCGCGCGCAGCCGACTGCCGGGACCCCGCGAACTAGACCGCCTCATGTCAGTCCCTCCCTTGTGGAACGAACGCTGTTGGGCAGGGAATCCCCAACGTGGAGACACCGATTCAGCCCGGCCCGGCCCCAGGCAGAACCAGCGTCGCCATCGTGTGGCCTCCCCAGCCGACGACTTGGTCAACACGTCGGCCGGATCGGAGTGCAAGCGGCGAGCCACGGCTCGATTCGGTCCGGAATCGCAACCGGGCTCGCAGCAGATTGCGGTCGCTGCGACCGGCACCCCCGGAGGTGAGGATTCACGGTGTCCGGCGGACTCGGCCGGTCAGCCGGTTGCCAGGGGACGGCGCTGGACTGGCCAGTCGATTGCCGGGAAACGTCTCAAGTGGGACGCCGCAGGGAGCTGAAACCCGGCGTGCCGCGGCGGTGCTCGACCAGGTGCTCGGCCTCTATCCGGATTTCCCGCCGGCGCTGATGGCGCGCGCTACCGAGCGGCTGCTTCGACGCGAGATCGGGCCCGCGATCGCCGACCTCGGAGCTATCCGATGTTGCGGGCGCGCGACGTGAAAGCGCTGACCCTGCGCGCCGGGATCTGGATGGAGGTCGGGGAGGGCGAGCGGGCGCCGGGCGACTGGAACGCGGTGCCGGAGGTCGATGCCGACGATGCAACCGGACTACTGAATCGCTCCCGGGTCCTGATCAACCTCGATCGATCCGAAGAAGCGCGCCGCGACCTCGACAAGCTGCTCGGCGCCCGGCCGGATCTACCCGAGGCCCACTATTTCCGTGCCGGGTGCCGCGAGCGGCTCGGTGACGCAGCGGGCTCGGCGGATGACTTCGAGCGCGCGCTGCCGGCAGTCGGCGACGCCGCCGGCCGTACCCGGATCGAAGAGCGCATCGCGCGACTGCGCGGCGGGCCTCTGGTCTAGAGCGGGCCACTCACGGGGGCTTCGGGCGCTCGGAGCTCACCGGCAGGCATCACGTTCGTTGCCGGGAGCAGTTGGGCGGGCTGGTGCTACTGTCGGGCCCGCAGCCGCCAGATGGCCCGGCTCGGGCATCCGCTCACTCTCGGTAGTCCAGCCCCACCGCAGCGAGCCTGGCCTTGAAGGCGGCCCGGTCGCGAACCGGATGAAGGCTCGCCCCAGCTCCGGCGCCATGCTCTGGGCACCCAGGACGGCCGAGTAGGTGGTCACCTTCTGGAGCTCTTTCGGCAAGGGTCCGACCAGCCTGACACCTCTCACGGGGATGATCTCGCTGATCCGGTGGACGACCAGCTCGATCTCGCCCAGACGAAGGTCATCGTGAACACGGTGGAGGCGGCGCCCCACCACCCCTGGTACGTGATGGTCGTCCGGACCGACTTCCTGAAGGAGAACCGTGACGCGGTGGTCCGGGCCGTCGACTCACCTCAGCCTCACGACGCGATGCGACGCTCATCGGCCCGCCCACTAGCGCGGATCATTCGCGAGGCGTGGTGAACTGCGAGGAGCGGATGGCGTCGGGGGCCGCTCCCAGCGCGGAGCATCCCGTTTCTAGGGGCTCGCGGGCTGGCTTCAAGTTGGGGACGAAACCGGCGGGCGCATGTAGGGCCGCAGATGCGAGCACTGGGAGCGGGCGCCGGCGCCAGGCCCTGCCCCCCCCACGACGGCTTCACGAATGGATCGGGCTAGGGCAGCGGTCGCGGCGCATCGCGCCGCGGAGGATCGGGGCCACCTCCCCGTACAGCTCGGTGACCGCGCGGGCGATGCAGGGCCAGCCGAAGCCCCGCGCCCACTCCGCGGCCCGGGCGCCGAGCCGACGCCGGCAGCCCTCGTCCTCCAGCAAGTGCGCGATCGCGCCGGCGAGAGCCTGGGCATCGCCCTCGGGCACCAGGAGGCCGGTCACCTCGTCCTGGACGGTGACCGCCAGCCCGCCGACCCGGGAGCCGACCACCGGCACGCCGCACGCCATGGCCTCCAGCGCCACCATGCCGAAGGACTCGTAGAGCGAGGGCATCAGGCAGACATCGGCCGCGACGTAGTAGTCGGGGAGCCGGTCCTGCGGCTGGGGGCCCCGGAAGTCCACCCACGCCGCGACGCCGAGGTCGGCGGCCATGCGCCGGAACGGCGCGCGCGCTCCGCGTCCCAGTGCTCCTCCTTGTCCCCGCCGACCACGACCAGCCGGACGTCGGCGCGGCCCAGGCCGTTGGCCTTGGCGGCCGCCAGGGCGTGCAGGAGCGTGGTGAGGCCCTTGATGGGCGTGAGCCGACCGACGAAGAGGAGCACGCGCTCGGCGTCGAGCCCCAGACGCGATCGGGCCTGCCGCGCGTCCCCCGGCTGGAACAGCTCGAGGTCCACGCCGCACGGGATCACGCGGATCCGCTCGACGTCCGCGCCGAGGGCCCGGGCGAGATGGGCCCGCTCCACCGGGTTGGACGCCACGACGCGATCGGCGGAGGCCGCGAGGCGCCGCTCGGCCGCCAGCCGCTCCTCGGGCTCCCGCTCGGCCTCGCTCCGGGCGACGGCGTTCTTCAGCGCCCCGAGCGTGTGGAACATCTGGATGACCGGGCGGTCCCAGCGACGGCGCAGCTCGAGGGCCGCCACCCCCGACAGCCAGTAGTGGCTGTGCAGGAGCGCGTAGTCGAGGCCCTCCCGGCGGCGGAAGGCCTCGACGCCGTCCACGAAGGCATCGAGATGCGCCAGGAGCGCGCCCCGCGGCAGCGGCCGCGCCGGCCCGGCCGGGACGTGGATCACGCGCGCGTCCGGGCCGAGCGTCACGACCTCGGGAATGGCCGGGTCCTGGCTTCGGGTGAAGACGTCCACCGGGACGCCGCCCCGCCCCAGCTCCCGCGCCAGCTCCCGGACGTAGACGTTCATCCCGCCCGTTTCCTTGCCGCCGAGAGCGGCCAGGGGGCAGGTGTGGACGGAAAGCAGCGCGACCCGCGCCATCAGCTCCGCTCCAGGGTGATGCGAAGCACGTCCGTCGGGACCGCGCCGAACCCGTACTTGTACGGCTCGTCGCCGCGCAGGAAGTCGTAACGCCGGAAGCCGCGGGCGATGGCGTCCTCGATCGTCCGGGCGATCAGCACGACCCCGGGCGACAGCGCCCGGGCGGCGGGGTCGAAGCCGGAGTTGTAGAGGCCAATCGACCCGCCGTACTCGAGGCAGAAGAGCGCCGCCGCCGGCTGGTCCTCGAGCCAGAGGAGCCAGAGCGCCGCCCAGCCCGCCGCGGCGAGCTCGGCGCCGACGTCCCGGAAGAAGCGCTCCATCGTCTCGTCCATGAAGCGCGCCTTGCCGACCTTGGACTTCCGATGGAGGGCGACGAAGCTGTCCATGAGGGCGGTGATCGCGGCGGGGCTGCGCGCCACCTCGATCCGCGGATTGCCGCTCTCGGCCCGGCGGAGCTTCCGCCGAAGCTCGTGGCGGTCCTTGCCGGACAGGGTGGCCAGGTAGTCGTCCCAGGACGGGGGCAGCCCGATGACCGGACAGCGCTCCTCGCGCTCGACGCGACAGCCGAAGCCGGCCGCCCGCGCCAGATCCGGAAGCAGCGCGGCGGTGGGCGAGCCGGCGGGCACGGGGCGGAGGTCCAGGGCGTGCCACGGGGTCTCCGGGAGGACGGCCAGCGCCGCCTTCCACACGGCCTCCTCGTGACCGGCCACGGCGACCAGGTCGAGGTAGTCCGCCACGTCCACCCCACCCACCAGGCGCAGGACGCGACCTTCGGCGGTCTCCGTCTCGTACAGCGGCAGCGCGCCCACCCACTCGGCGGCGGCGTCCTGGAATCCCAGGAGGTGCAGAGACCCCTCCCCGAAGGCCCGCCACCATCGGGTCTGGAACTGCCAGGTGAGGAAGGGGACGCAGGTATGCGAGCGCTCGACCAGGCGATTCCAGGTCGCCTCGTCCAGGCCCTGCGCGCCCCAGGCAGGGAGGCGCTCTATCCGCACCGGTCTGCTCCGAGCATCCCGCTCCCCGATGATGAGATGTGAAATCGTGAGGGGTCGATGCCGCTCAGCCCCTCCCCGAAAAGAAACTCAGAGGCCGTCCGAGTCCGACTCGCCGGAGGGCTCCGACGTGTCTCCCTCGCCTCCGGCTTCCTGCTCGGTGACCTCGTCGACCATCTCGTTCCAGTCCTCACCGACGTCGTCGCCCATCGCCCCTCCCATCTTCTTCATCCACCGGGCGACGCTTCGCGGGTCGTTCTCGTCGAGGTCGCCGAGCTGACCGGGATCGGCCAGGGACTCGAGTCGGTCATCCTCCGAGCGGATCGTCGCGAATCGAGACATGAGCCGCGTCAGTTGCTGTCCGCCACACTGGGGACAGTGGGGAGTGGCCGGGTCCGAGATGCGCATCACCAGCAGGCTCACCCGTCGGCGGCAATCTGCGCAGTGATACTCGTAAATCGGCATCGGGAGCTCCGCCCGAATTCTACTGGTGAGACACGGGCCGGTCAAGGAAGCCCAGGAGGTAACAGTCACTTATGAGCCGGGACGGGAAGCAGACCGATCAGGCAAGATCTCGCGCGACGAGGTGCGGCGGGCAGGCGCAGCCGAGCCGAAGCGCCGGGACGCTCGACTGCCGGTTCGCGCCGACCGCTGACGGCGTTGTCAGGGCCGGCCGCGGCCGACCGTGCTACCAGCCGTGCTTCATCAGGGTCAGCATGATGACGATCGACGTCACCACCGAGGCCAGGTAGCCGATCACGATTCCGACCAGGTAGTCATGCCCGCCCTGTGGCGCGCCCCGATCGAGGTGACCCTCGGCATGAGCCGTCGGCGGCCGCCAGGCGACTGCGTCGAACCCTCGGGCCTTCCAGGGACCTCCCATGGCGCTCACCTCCTCCTGCTCAGTCCATGCTGGCGAGTGTGCCTGCCCATGTACCAAGCAAGTGCAATGCCACGGAACGGCGCCTCGGTCCCGAGAGAGGTAACTGCACGTCCGGTCACGCATTTGGGACGGTGCGGGCCCTCCCGGCTCGTCGGGTGGGCGATCCCGTTCGTCCGGCAGGGACTGCACACGAGACGGGCAGGCTGGCCGGCACCGAGGCACCCTGGCCCGTTTCTGACCTGCCAGGGGTCAGCGGGCGAGGGCGACGCAGGCCACGCCGGCCAGGATGACGGCGGCCCCGGCCAGCCGCGGCCCCAGCCGGCCCTCCCCGAGCCACCAGCTCCCGATGAACGCCGAGAGCACGATGGAGAGCTCGCGGGCGGCCACCACGTAGCCGACCTTCGAGAGCCGGAAAGCGAACAGGACCAGAAGGTACGCGGTGAGGTTCAGGGCGGCGGCGACCAGGATGGCCCGCCGGTTCACCGCCCACTCGCGACGCAAGGCCTCGGGATCGCGGAGGACGGCGGGAGCGAGGAGCAGTGCCGAGCCGATCCCGAGGAGTGCGATGTACGGAACGGGGTTGAGGCGGGCGACGCCGGCCTTGTCGACCAGCGAGTAGGCGGCGATCGTGAGGCCGGTCAGCACGGCCCAGAACGTCCCGGGGCCGGTCGGGGGGGTGCTGACCGGACCGGCGGCGGCCGGAACCCGATGGACGGCGACGATCCCGACGACGACCAGGAAGACCCCGAGCGCTCCCAGCCCGGACAGGCGCTCGTCGAAGATGCTCCAGGCGAGAGCCGGAACGAGGGCGACGCCCAGTCCCCGGGCGATCGGATAGACGCGGGAGAAATCGCCGGAGCGGTAGGCTCGGCCGAGCGCGTAGAAGTAGAGGGCGTGGAGGAGCACGGTGGCCACCACGAACGGCCAGGCGCCGGGCGGCACGCCCCCCGCTCGCCACGCGATCCAGAGACCGACCGGACACAGCACGAGTGAGGCCAGCGAGACCGAGGACCACAGGAAGGGCAGCGGCTCCCGCGCCCGCTTGGCGAGCGCGTTCCACGTGGCGTGGAGGATGGCGGCGCCCACGACCAGCGCCAGCGCCGCCGGAGTCACGGCTCAGAGGGTGTGAAGGAATCGGGGCCTCCGGCTCCCCCCTCCCCCCGGTGGGTGGGGGAGGGGGGCTGGGGGGGTGGGAGGGAGGTCCCGAACATCTCAGATCGCGAGACTACCGCCGCCTTCGCGGCGGTACGCCGTCGGGTCGAGGATCACGTTGAGGCAGGCGACCCGCCCCGAGGCGAGGGCGCGCTCGAGGGCCGGGCGGAGGCGCGTCGGATCCTCGATCGTCTCGCCGATCCCGCCGAGCGCCTCGGCGATCCGGTCGTAGCGCGTCAGCGGGAGCGAGGTGCCGACCAGGCGCTCGCGGCCGTAGAAGCTCTCCTGGATCGTCCGGATCATCCCCCACCCGCCGTCGTTCCCCACGACGCAGACCAGCGGCAGGTCGAAGCGCACCGCCGTCTCCAGCTCCATGCCGTTGAGCCCGAAGGCGCCGTCGCCCGAGAGCAGGAGCACCCGCCACTCGGGATGGAGCAGCTTCGCCGCGATGGCGAACGGCGGGCCGACCCCGAGGACACCGAGCGGCCCCGGGTCGAGCCACTGCGCCGGCCGGGAGAGCGGCACGATCTTGGACGCGCAGGTGACGACGTCGCCGCCGTCGGCGACCAGGCAGGTGGCCGCGTCCATCACCGCGGCCAGCTCGGCGGCGAGACGGTAGTGGCTGATGGGCGTCTGGTCGGAGGCGGCCAGGACGGCCTGCTTGGCCTGCTCCGCGTCCTCCTTCTCCCGGAGGCGGCGGCGCCACGCCTCGGTCCGCCGGGCGGCGCCGGCCGGCACGGCATCGGCCAGCGCCGCGAGGGCCAGCCGGATGTCGGCGGCGAGGCCCACGTCCACCGGCCGGTTCCGCCCGAAGTCGCCGGCGTCGGCGTCCACCATCACGAGCCGCGCCCCCTCGGCGATCGCCGGCGGCCGGCCGTAGCCAAGCCGGAAGTCCAGCGGCGTGCCGAGGACGAGGACGAGGTCGGCCTCCCGGAGCGCCGTGCCGCGGGCGAGCTGGAACGCCATCGGGTGCGCGCCCGGGAGGCAGCCCCGGCCCATTCCGTTGGTGAAGACCGGCACCCCGGACCGCTCGGCGAAGGCCGCCAGGGCCGCGGCGGCGCCGTCCCAGTAGACCCCGCTGCCCGCGACGACCGCCGGCCGCTCGGCGGCGGCGAGGAGCGCCGCCGCTCGCTCGATCTCGGCCGCCACCGGCGCCGGCCGACCGACCGGACCTCGCTCGGGGAGCGGGGCGTCGGCGGCGTCGATACTGCCCATGAGGAGATCGACCGCGATCTCGACGAAGACGGGACCGGGACGGCCGTCGAGCGCCGTCCGGACGGCCCGGGTCAGGTACTCGGGGATCAGCCGCGTCTCCGGCACCGCCCAGGCGCCCTTGGTGATGGAGCGGAAGAGGGCGACCTGCTCCATCTCCTGGAGGGCGCCCATCCCCTTGAGCGCGAGCGGCGAGGCGCCACCGATCAGGAGGAGCGGGCTCCGGGCGGCGAAGGCGTTGGCGACGCCGGTCACCGCGTCGGTCACGCCGGGGCCCGGCACCACGGCCGCCACCCCGAGCCCCCGGGTGAGCCGGGCGTACGCGTCGGCGGCGTGGGCGGCCGCCTGCTCGTGGCGGGTGTTGACGACCGCGATGCCGTCCTTGAGGCAGGCGTCGTAGATCGGCAGGATGTGGCCGCCGCAGAGCGTGAAGAGATGCCGCACGCCCTCCCGGGCTAGCACCTTCGTCACCAGCTCGCCACCCGTCACGTCCGCCATGCGCTTGCCCCTACCAGAATTTCTCGTAGCGAATCTTGCGGCGCTCCATCCCACGCGCCAGGCAGAGCTCGCGCGCCGTCTTGACGAGCGCGCCACCCCCGCACAGGAGCGCCTCGTGGTCCTCGAGCCGCCCGGTGGATCGCTCCACCACCGCCAGCACCGAGCCGACCTCGCCGGGCCAGGCGGGATCCGGGGCCGACAGGATCGGCCGGTAGCGGAACCGGGCGTGGCGGGCGGCAAGAGCCTGGAGTTCGGCGTCGTAGAGCAGGTGCCCAGGCATTGGCGCGGTGAAGTAGAGGGTCATCGGGCGCGGGAAGCCCTGCTCCTCCTGGGCGAGGAGGATGGAGCGAAACGGGACGACGCCGATCTCTTCCGCGACCATCAGGACCGGTGCCGTCGAATCCCGGATCAGCGTCAGCGTGCCGAGCGGGGGCTGGAACCGCACCTCGTCCCCCACCCGCAGGTCTCGGAAGTAGCGGGAACCCGAGCCGCCCGGCTTGACGTCCACGCAGAGACGGATCAGCCGGCGCTCCGACGGCGGCGAGGCCATCGAGTAGGGCCGGACCGTCTTGGCGTCGAGCGGGATCGCGATCCACTGGCCGGCCTCGAAGGCCAGCTCGGGCGGCTCGACCATGGCCAGGTCCACCTCGAGGACGATGGGGTCCAGCCAGCGGACGGCGGCGACGCGAGCGCGACACGAGGGCGCCCTCGGCACGGCGCCGCCCCGTCATTCCCGGCGGAACTGCGGGAGGACGTCGGCCGCGAAGCGCTCGATCTGCTCGGCCGCCCGCTCCACGCCGGCGGTGAAGCCCAGCACGAAGGTCCGGGCGCCGGCCTCCACGAAGCGGGCGAGCGTCTCGGCGCACTGCGCCGGCGGCCCGAGCACGGCGTACTTCTTGACCAGCTCGTCGAATGGCTGGTTGTACTGGCGGGTGAGGTAGCGGGTGGCGGCCGCGCGCGCCTGCTCCCAGTCGTCGTCGATGACGGTGAAGGCGAGGTGCGCGGGCTCGAAGCCGCGACCGTCCTCCAGCGAGCGGCCCGCCTCGTTCGCGAAGGCCCGGATCTTCTCGAGGCTCTCCCGGTAGCGCTCGGGCGTCACCACGTAGGAGATCCAGCCGTCCCCGACCCGCGCCGCCCGACGGAGCGCGTGGTCGGATCGGCCGCCGATCCAGATCGGGGGACCGCCTTCCTGGACCGGTCGCGGCGAGAGCGAGACGTCCGTGAAGCGGAGGAAGCGGCCCTCGAACGAGGCAGGCGCCTTCGTCCAGAGGAGCCGGCACACCTCGATCCCCTCGTCCACGCGCCGGCCCCGCTCGGCGTGGGGAACGCCGACGGCCTCGAACTCCTTGGGGAACTCGCCGCCCACGCCCACGCCGAAGACGAGCCGCCCGCCCGAGAGGACGTCGACGGTGGCCGCGGTCTTGGCCGCGATCGTCGGCTGGCGGAGGGCGAGGAGGTAGACCGACGTCCCGAGGCGCACGCGGCGGGTGAGCGCCGCCAGGTGGCTCAGGAGGGTGAGCGACTCGAAGGTCGGGTTGTGGAACTGGACGTGGTCACCGGTCCAGATCGAGTCGTAGCCCAGCGCCTCGATCCGCGTGGCGAGCGCCCGCACGGTGTCCGGCGGCGCGAAGGCCAGGCTGACACCGAAGCGGACCTCGGGCATCGTGGCTCAGTCGGGCCGGGGGGGAGCTACGCGCTCCTCCCCCGGCCCCCCCCTCCGGCTGACCCGACGGTCACCGAGCAATATGCCACGAAATGCACGCCTCTCACCGCGGGAACGCGTCGCGGACGCCGCCGTTGACGGTCAGCGTGCAGCCGGTCGTCTTGGCCGACCGGTCGGAGGCGAGGAACAGGACCGACTCGGCCACGTCCTCCGGCAGGACGGAGACCCCGAGGAGGTTGCGCTTCCGGTAGAACTCCTCGAGCTGCTCGACGCCGATCCCCTGGGCGCGCGCCCGCTCGCGCCGGACCTCCTCGGACCACAGGCCCGAGTCGCGGAACACGGCGTCGGGGTTCACGATGTTGGCGCGGATGCCGTGGGGGCCGCCCTCGATCGCCGCCACCTTGGCGAGCTGGGCCTCGGCCGCCTTCGCGGCGCTGTAGGCGGCGAAGTCCTTGCCGGGCGACATGACGTTCTTGGTCGCCACGAAGACGAGGCTGCCGCCGAGTCCCTGGGCCTTCAGGACGCGGAGCGCCTCGCGCGTCACCAGGAAGTGGCCGCGCGCGTTCACGGCGAAGCTCCGCTCCCAGTCGGCCAGGGCCATCGTGTCGAGCGGCGCCGAGTGGGCGATCCCGGCGTTCGACACCACGATGTCGAGCCCGCCGTAGGCCTCGACGGCCGCGCGGATCCCGGCCTGCACCGACGTCTCGGAGGTGACGTCCATGGCCACGCCGAGCGCGCGGCCGGACCCGGCTTCCTTCCCGATCTCGTCCGCGGCCCGCGCCGCCCCTGCCCCGTCCAGGTCGGCCACCACGACGTGGGCGCCCTCCCGGGCCAGCCGCCGGGCGACCGCCCGCCCGATCGCCCCGGCCGCCCCGGTGACGAGGACGATGCGCCGGGCCAGCTCCTTCTCGGGCGGCGCCAGCGCCAGCTTGTACAGCTCGAGCGGCCAGTACTCGACGCCGAACGCCTCGGCCGGCGGTCAGCGAGACGTAGCGGCCGACGCCCGAGGCGGCCCGCAGCACCCACGCGGTGTGGTGATAGATGTCGGCGACGATCCCCGCCGTCCGGGCGTCCTTGCCGCTCGTGAACATGCCGAGGCCGGGGAGGAGGATCACCCGCGGATACGGGTCCGCCAGCGTGGCGCCCTCGAACCGGTGGGCCTCGAAGTACGCGGTGTAGTCGCGCGCGAAGGCGTCGAGGGCCGGCCCCAGCGCCGCGACGACCGCGTCGGGCGAGGTCGGGTCGGCCAGCGGCACGAAGCACGGCAGGCGCTTCGTGTAGATGGTGTGGTCCGGCGTGGCCGGGCCGACCCGGGTCAGCTCCCCCGCCTCCGGCGCGCTCGCCAGCTCGCGCACGCTCTCGCCGTCGTCGAAGCGGAGGACCACGCGCCGATCGCGCCCGAGGAGCCCGCGCAGGACCGGCGCCACCGCGGTGGCGACGCCGCGGCGGGTGGCCGCGTCCGGCGCGGGGACGGTGGGCGGGCCGAAGACCCGGCGGCGGCGGGCGGCGTCGGCGAGACGCTCCTCGGCCCGGGTCACCAGGTCGAGGGTGCCGAGATAGGCCTCCTCGACGGTGGCTCCCCACGTGAGCAGGCCGTGCTTCTCGAGAACGATGCCCCGCGCCTCGGGATGGGCCCGCACGGCGTCGGCGACTTCCCGGGAGAGCCGGAACCCCGGCCGGCGGTACGCGATGCCGGCGACGTCCTTGCCGAACAGCTCCTGGACCACCTCGCGGCCGCGGTCGGTGTTGGTCAGGGCCACGATCGCGTCGGCGTGGGTGTGGATCACCGCCTCGAACGGGAGGAAGCCGTGGAGCAGCGTCTCGATCGAGGGACGGGGCGAGCCGGGCTCCTGGAGGCAGCGGGCCAGGTAGTCCACCATCTCCTGGTCGCCCATGTCGGCGCGGGCCACGAGCGGGCGGACGTCGTCCAGGCGGACCCCGGGGAAGTCCTTGCGGGTGACGCTCTTGAGGTCCGAGCCGCTCCCCTTGACGCGCAGGACGGGGATCGGCCGCCCCTGCAGGTCGGGCTCGGTCAGCTTGATCGAGGTGTTGCCGCCGCCCCAGACGGCCAGCGAGGTCTCGGCGCCGACGAGGCGCGAGGCGTAGACCAGGAGATCGAGGGGATCGAGACCGCGCGCGGCCTCGTCGTTCCAGTGGCTCTGCATGCGGGTGGGACCCGGCCCGTATCGTAGTCGGCCGCTCGCGCGGCGTCAAGGCACGCGCGATCCGTTCGAGGGTCAGCCGGCCGCCCGACCCGATTCCGGGGGCTCGCGTCCGTAGACGAGCGCCGGCAGGACGAGGACGAGAACCGACCACACCGGGTTGACGTGATCCCGCCGCGGCTCCACGAGGAGCTGCAGCAGCCCCAGGAGCCACGCGATCGAGGTGAGCGCCGTCCAGACGCCGAAGAGCTTGAGGCCGACTCGCCCCAGCTCACGCAGATCCATCTGGCGTTCCGCGAGCCGGCGGCGCGGACTCCCCCCGGTGGAGCCGTTCGGCGTCGGGAAGGCTGGCCTGCCAGCCCTCGGTGAAGAGGGTCTTGCCGCCCCAGTATTCCTGGAACGGGTGGGCGAGGGCGGCCGCCTCGTGCAGCTCGACGCCGAGCCCCGGCCGGTCGGACACGACGATCTCTCCGTTCACGACGCGGGGGCCGCCCTCGACGACCTCGTCGATCCAGGGGGCCTGGGCCACGAAGTACTCCTGGATGAGGAAGTTCGGGATCACCGCGTCGAGCTGGACGGCGGCGGCGGTGCCGATCGGCCCCGAGGCGTTGTGGGGCGCCACCTGGACGTAGTGGGCCTCGGCCAGGGCGGCGATCTTCTTGACCTCGGTGAGCCCGCCGGCGTGGCAGAGGTCGGGCTGGACGATGTCCACCGCCCGGCGCCGGAGCAGCTCCTGGAACGCGAACTTCGTGCAGAGCCGCTCGCCGGTCGCGACCGGGATCCGGATCGCCCGCGCCACCTTCACCAGGGCATCGACGTTCTCGACGGGGACCGGCTCCTCGTAGAAGAACGGATCGAAGGGCTCGAGCCGACGCGCCATGGCGATCGACCAGGCCGGGGCCAGCCGGCCGTGCACCTCGATGCAGAGGTCCACGTCGGGGCCGACCGCCTCCCGCACCGCCGCCACGTTCGCCACGGCAGCCCGCATCGCCACCGCCCGCATCGTCAGGTCGGCGTCGCCGAAGGGGTCCCACTTGAGGGCCGTGTAGCCCTCGGCGACGACCTTGGCCGCCGCCCGGGCGAACTGCTCGGGCGTCTCGCAGCCCCAGTACCAGGCGTTGGCGTAGGCCCTGAGCTGCCCGCGTCGCTTCCCGCCGAGGAGGGCGTGGACCGGCACCCCCAGCTTCTTCCCCTTCAGGTCCCAGCAGGCCTGGTCGATCGCGCTGATCGCGCTGTTGATGATGAGGTCGTTCCGCCAGTAGCTGTCCCGGTAGAGCCGCTCCCACAGGGCTTCGGTCGCCCCGGCGTCCGCGCCCCGGATCCGGGCGCAGGTCTGGCGGAGGCAGGCTTCGGCGGCCAGCTCGTTCCACTCGACGGTCGCCTCGCCGACGCCGGTCAGCCCGTCCTCCGTGTAGAGCTTGAGGAAGACGAAGCTCCGGTAGCCGTCGTGGACGATGAAGGTGCGGAAGTCCTCGATCCGCACGGGTGGGCGGCGGCGCTACCGGACCTTGCCGCGGGCGGCGATCGGCCAGACGACCTCGACGCGGTCGCCGCGCACGCCGTAGACCTCGTCCACCATGTTCGACACCACGCAGCAGTGGTTCGGCACCACGTGGACGACGTCGCCCACCGCGGGGCGCTCGGGACAGGCCGAGAGGTCCAGGGTCCCGTGCTCCTCGGAGAGCCCGGTCACGGCAGCCGCCGGATACTCCATGACGTGGCCGTAGCCCTTCATCCCGTAGAGGTCCGAGGTCAGCACCTTGGTCCCGGCGTCGATGATGGCCCGGGTATCGGTCGGCCGGCTCACCACGGTGACCCGCACGCGCATGGCGCACTCGTCCCAGGTGGCGTTCTTCGCCAGCTCCACGACCATCGCGTCGTTGTAGACGCAGGTGCCGGCCCGGTGCTCGGTCAGCATCGGGAACTTCCCCACGGTGGCCAGGGCCGGGGTGCCCCCGCCCGAGACGATCGGGACCGGGATCCCGGCCTGCTTGAAGAGGGCCAGGGCGCGCTCGAAGAAGGCCCCGGTGCCGGGGTCGCGGTTCGGGAACGTCATGAGCCCCTGGAAGTCCATCCGGGGCAGCTTCATCGCGGCCCGGGCCAGGTCGAACGCCGCCTCGGGACTCTGGACCCCGTTCCGGCCGAAGCCGGTGTCGCACTCGACGAGGAAGCGCACGTCTACGCCGTGGCGGGCGCCGGCCTCGGAGAGCCCCCGGGCCACCGTCTCGTTGTCGAGGGCCACGGTGAGGCGGCGCACCCGAGGAGCCAGCGCCATGAGCCGGTCGAGCTTCGGTCGGCCGAGGATGTTGTAGCTGAGCAGCACGTCCTGGGCGACCCCGGCGTCCACGAATACCTCGGCCTCGCCGACCTTCTGGACCGTGATGCCGATGGCGCCCGCCGCCATCTGCATCTGGCCGATGGCGGGGATCTTGTGGGTCTTGACGTGGGGCCGGTTGCCGACGCCGTGGCGGTCGAGGAGCGCCTGCACCCGCCGGATGTTGGCCTCCATGACGTCCAGCTGAACGGTCACGGCCGGCGTGTCGAGCTCACGGACGTCGTTCACCTACGCCTCCTTATGGCGGGGCCAGGCCTTTGAAGCGCCAGAGTCATTGCAGTCGGGTCAAGTTCCTTGGGGCGGGGCCGAGGAGCGAGCAGCGCCCACAGGCCGAAGGCCGTCCAATGGACGCAGGGAGGAGCCGACCGCAGGCGTACTCCGAGTACGCCGAGGATCGGCTCCGACCGAGGACGACCAGAGGTCGGGACGGACGCGAGGCCGTAGGCCGAGCGCGTCCCGGCCGAGATGAACGTTGCGACGCTCATCGGCCCCGCCCCCTACAGCACCTTGCGGGGGTCGATCGCGTCCCTCAGCCCGTCCCCGATGAAGTTGATGGCAAGGACGGTCAGGAAGATGGCGGTGCCGGGGAAGATCGCCCAGTGGGGCGCGAAATCGAGGTTGTCCTTGGCGTCGAACAGGATGCGGCCCCAGGTCGGAATGTCCGGCGGGAAACCGAGGCCCAGGAAGGAGAGCGAGGACTCGGCGATGATGGCCGCCGCCACGTCGAGGGACGCCGCCACGATGACGGGCCCGATGGCGTTCGGCAGGATGTGGCGCGCCACCTGACGAAACACCGGCACCCCGAGCCCCCGGGCCGCCTCGACGAACTCCTTCTCCCGGAGCGACAGGAACTGGGCCCGGACCAGCCGGGCCACCGGCATCCAGCGGAGTCCTCCGATCACGACGACGATCAGGATGAAGACGCCGGCCTCCGGCCCGAATGCCCGCCTGAGGGAGTCCCGGAACAGGTAGACGATCAGGAGCAGGAGCGGGAGCTGGGGGAGCGAGATGAACAGGTCGGTGACCCGCATCAGGGCGTTGTCGAGGACGCCCCCGAACTGCCCGGACAGCGCCCCGACGAGGGTGCCGGCCGTGATCGCGATGAGCATGGCCGCGACCCCGACGGCCAGCGAGATCCGCCCGCCGTAGAGCATCCGGGCCAGGAGGTCCTGGCCGAGGTCGTCCGTCCCCAGCGGATGCGCCTGGGAGGGTCCCTTGAGCTTGGCCTTGAAGTCGATCTCGTCGATCGGGACGCGGTAGACGAAGGGGCCGGCGAGGACCGCCAGCACCATGAGCGCGAGCACCACCCCGCCGAGGACGGCCAGCCGGTGGCGCCGGAAGCGCCGCCAGGCCTCCAGCCAGAGCGAGTCGGACCGGCGCACCGCCACCACGCGAACGCCCGCCACCACCGCCTCGGACGCCGCCATCACCCTACCCTGGTGTCCCGGCCGTGGCCGAGAAGCGAGCAGCCCTAGGACGCAGGGAGTCGCCGACCGCAGGCGTACTCCGAGTACGCCGAGGATCGGCGACGACCCCAAAGGCCGAAGGCCGTCCGGAGGACGACGGAATGCGAAGCTTATGGCCCCTCGGGATCCTCGAAGGGCAACGGCCGCAGACCTGCGGGGGCAAGGTCGAGGAGCGAGACGCCCACAGGCCGAAGGCCGTCCGAACGACGCAGGCCGAGCGCGTCCCGACCGAGATCGACGTTGCGAAGCTTATCGGCCACGGCCGCTAGCGGTAGCTGATCCGGGGGTCCAGCCAGCCATACACGATATCCGCCACCAGGTTGAACGCGACGACTAGGCACGCGAAGACGAAGGTGATGGCCATCACCACCGGGGTGTCGTTCGACAGGATGGAGCTGATCAGGAGCGCGCCGATCCCGGGGACCCGGAAGATCTGCTCGGTGATCACGGCCCCGGTGAAGATGGCCGGGATCTGCAGGGCGACCAGGGTCACCACCGGGATGAGCGCGTTGCGGACGACGTGCTTGAGGATCGTGAAGCGCTCCGAGAGCCCCTTGGCCCGCGCCGTGTTGATGTAGTCGAGGCGGACGACTTCCAGCACCCCCGACCGGACGAAGCGCGTCAGGGACGCGCCCTGGAAGACCCCCAGCACGGTGATCGGCATGATCCCCTGCTTGAGGTTCTCCCACACCCACCGGAGCCCGGTGGCCTGGATGTCCGAGCGGTAGATGAACGGGAGCCAGTCCAGGTAGATGCTGAACAGCAGGATGAAGAGGAGGCCGGTGAAGAACGTCGGCAGGGAGAAGCCGACGAAGGCCAGGGTGGTGGCGACCTGGTCGAAGACCGAATATGGTCGGACCGCCGAATAGATCCCCACCGGCAGCGCGATCAGGAGTCCCAGGAGCTGGGCCAGCCCCAGGACGAACAGCGTCGTGGGCAGCCGCTGGAGGATCAGGGTGTCCACGTTCACGCGGCTCACGAAGGAGAAGCCCCAGTCGCCCTTCAGCATGGAGACGAACCACCGGACGTACCGCAGCGCGATGGGATCGTCGAGGCCGAACTGGGCCCGGAGGTTCATCCGCACCTCGGGGGGGACGTTGGGGTTGGTGGCCAGCTCCTCGAAGGGGTCGCCGGGGGCCATGGCGAGGATGGTGAACAGGATGACGCTGATCCCCATGAGGACCGGGATCATCGTCAGCAGCCGGCGGATCAGATAGGTGCGCATCGGAGCGGGGCCCGGAGGTTCAGGCTCCGGGCCCCGGATGGATTCCTACGCTTCCCGATACCAGTTCGCCAGGTTCCAGAAGCTCGAGTCCCAGCCGCTGATGTCGGTGCCCTTCAGCTTGTTGGAGACGCCCGAGACCCAGCTCCGCCAGATGAGGGGCACCACCACGACGTTCTGGACGACGAGGTCGTTCATCCGGATGAAGGTGGCCGCCCGCTTGACGGGGTCCATCTCGGTCTCGGCGGCCTTGTACAGCCGGTCGAACTCCTCGTTGTGCCAGCGCGTCGTGTTGCGGCCGGACCACTTGTTGTCCTTGGTCGCCACCTCCCAGGACGCGAATACCCGCATCGACGCCTGGGGATCGACGTCGAACTGCCAGGCGTACATCTGGAGATCGGCGCCGAACTTCGCGAGGGTGTCCGGGTTCCCGGGGTCCGACCCGAAGAACACGGACGCGACGATCGTCTTCAGCTCCATGTCGATCCCGGCCTTCGCCGCCGCCTGCTTGACGATCGCCTGCTGCTTCTGGCGGGCCGCGTTGATCGACGTCTGGAAGAGGAACTTCAGCCGCTTGCCATCCTTGGCCCGGATGCCGTCGGCACCCCGCTTCCAGCCGGCGTCGTCCAGGACCTTGTTGGCCTTCTCGACGTTGAACTCCCACTTCGTGTTCTTGGACTGGAACCGGGAGGGCGCGTTGAGGTAGTTCCCCGTCGCCTGGCCGCCTCGGCCGTAGACCTGCTCCTGCATGGATCCGCGATCCACGATCAGGGTCAGGGCCTGCCGGACCGCCGGATCGGCCAGCAGCGGGTGCTTGGTCTTGACGCTGGACTTCTCGCCGTCCACCTCGGTCCAGGGGTCGGTCTGGTTCACGTTGATGTGCTCGATGGTTCCCGACGCGACGAAGTCCACCCGTCCCTTGCCGCCCTGCTCCATGCGCTTGAGGATGTCGTCCTCGACCTGGAGGTTCCAGGCGAAGTCGTACTCGCCCGTCTGGATGACCGCCCGTGCCGCGGAGACCGCGTCCCCACCCCCCTTCATCTCGACCCGGTCGAAGAAGGGCCGGTTGGCCACGTGGTAGCTCGGGTTCAGCTCCCCCCGCACCACGTCGTTCGGCTTGAAGTCGGCGTAGCGATAGGGCCCGGTGCCGACGGGCTTCATGTTCGCTGGGGCCTCACGCGACTTCGCCCCCTTGAACGGTTCGAACACGTGCTTTGGGATGATGAGGCCGGACCCCGTCAAGCAGAAGGCGATCGGCCAGAAGGGTGTGGGGCTCTTGAAGACCACTTTGACCGTGTGGCTGTCCAGCTTGTCCACCCGGACGACATCCCGGTAGGTGCCGATGCTCGTGGCCGCGGTGGCCGGATCGGCCGCGAACTCCCAGGTGAAGACGACGTCGTCGGCCGTGAACGGCTTCCCATCGTGCCACTGGACGCCGCGCTTGAGCTTCCAGGTCACCGACAGGCCGTCCCTAGCGACCCCGCCGTTGTCCAGACTCGGCAACTCGGCGGCGAGGATCGGCACCAGGTTGCCGTCGGGGTCGAAGCAGGCCAGCGGCTCGTAGAAGAGCCGGGACCCGTCGTTGTCCTTCACCCCCACCGCCAGGTGAGGATTGAGGATGCTCACGGCCTGCCACCAGAGGACCTTCAGCTCCCCGCCCCCGCCCCGCTTCGTCGGGTTGAAGGCCGGCCGGGTCTGGGCCTGGGCCAGGCCGGCCGACCCCAGCATCTGGGCGGCCAGGGGAGCGGTGAGTCCCATCCCGACCATGAGGCGCGTGAAGGCGCGCCGGCTCAGGACGCCGGCCTCGACCGATCCGATCAGCTCGCGCAGCCCGCGCTCGTCCATGGGCCTAGCCCTCTTTGTACCAGTAGGCGTGGTTGTAGAGGTTCGAGTCCCAGCCGCTGATGTCGGTGCCCCTCAGCCGGTTGGACACCGCCGAGATGACGCTCCGCCAGAGGACCGGGACGACGATCACGTTCTGGATGAGGAGGTCGTTCATGCGGATGAAGTTGGCGGCCCGCTTCACCGGGTCCATCTCGGTCTCGGCGGCCTTCCAGAGCCGGTCGTACTCCTCGTTGCGCCACCGCGTGATGTTGCGGCCGGCCCACTTGTTCTCCTTCGACGCGACCTCCCACGAGCAGAACTGCTCCATGAACCGCTGGGGGTCCGGGTTGTTCATCGTCGTCGTGTACATCTGGATGTCGGTGTAGAAGTGGGGGTAGGTGTCCGGATTGCCCGCATCGGAGGCAAAGAAGACCGACGACACCACCGACTTCAGCTCCATCTCGATCCCGGCCTTGGCCGCCGCCTGCTTCACGATGGCCTGGGTCTTCTGGCGGGGCGCGTTGATGGCGGTCTGGAAGACCATCTTGAGCCGCTTGCCGTCCTTGGCCCGGACGCCGTCGGCGCCCCGCTTCCAGCCGGCGTCGTCCAGGATCTTGTTGGCCTTCTCGACGTTGAACTCCCATTTGTTGTTCTTCGAGTTGAAGCGGGACGGGGCGTTCAGGAAGTTGGCCGTGCTCTGGCCGAGACGGCCGTAGATCTGCTCCTGGACCGACGCGCGGTTGACGAGCAGATTCAACGCCGACCTCACCGCCGGGTCGGTCAGGAAGGGGTGGGATGCCTTCAGGCTCGAGCGCTCGCCGTCGATCTCCTTCCAGGGATCGGTCTGGTTGCACTGGATGTGCTCGATGTTGCCGGCCACGGCGATGTTGACCTTCCCCTTGCCGCCCTGCTCCATCCGGCGGAGGATGTCGTCTTCCACCTGCAGGTTCCAGGCGAAGTCGTACTCACCCGTCTGGATGACGGCGCGCGCCGCCGAGACCGCGTCCCCACCGCCCTTCAGCTCGAGCTGGTCGAAGAACGGCCAGTTCGGGACGTGGTAGCCGGGGTTCGCCTCGGCCCGGATCATGTCGCCCGGCTTGAACTCGACGAGCCGGTAGGGGCCGGTGCCGATCGGCTTGAGGTTCGCCGGCGCCTCCCGGGACTTCGCCCCCTTGAACGGCTCGAAGACGTGCTTGGGGACGATCTGGCCGCCGGGGCCGCAGAAGGCGATCGGCCAGAACGGGGTGGGATTCTTGAAGACGACCTTGACCGTGTGGCTGTCCGGCTTGTCCACCCGGGCGATGTCCCGGTAGAAGCCGATCGTCCAGGCGGCGGTGGCGGGATCGACGGCGTACTCCCAGTTGAAGACCACGTCGTCGGCGGTGAACGGCTTCCCGTCGTGCCACGTCACGCCCCGCTTGAGCTTCCAGGTGACGGAGAGCCCGTCCTTCGCGACGGCGCCGTTCTGGAGGCTGGGGATCTCGGCGGCGAGATTCGGCACCAGGTTGCCGTCGGGGTCGAAGGAGGCCAGCGGCTCGTAGAAGACCCGGGAGCCGTCCTGGTCCTTCGTCCCGTTCGCGAAGTGGGGGTTCAGGAGCGTCGGGGCCTGCCACCAGAGGACCTTGAGCGGCCCGCCCATGCCGCGCCGGGTCGGGGTGAACGCCTTGGTCTGCGCCTGCGCCACGCCGCCGAGGCCGCCAATGCCCAACGATGCCAGCATCTGGCCGACCATGGGCGCCGCCAGGCCGAGCCCGACCATCATCCGCGTGAAGTCGCGCCGGCTGACACGCCCGTCCTTCACGCGGCGAATCCAATCCCGAAGCTCGCGCTCATCCATGATCGCCCTCCTGAAATCAGAGGTTCGCGGACGGAATGGGCGGCCCACGGCCGGGAGCCGGCACGTGGCCCAGAAGCCAGGATTGGGGCGATCTTAGCTCCACGCCGCCCACCCGGTCAAGACGGCTGGACGCTCCTGTCAGTGGCCCCCGGCGCCTTCGTAACCGATCAGCAGGTGCTCGGTGACGAGGGCGACGCCAGCACCCGGGCTGGCGCTCGCCCGATAGTACATGTACGGAATGCGAAGCGCCCTGGCAACGTAGCGCTCGGTGCCCCGAAAATACCACTCGCCCGGATACTCCTGGCTCTGGGCCTCCTCGAGGCGCAGGCCGTACAGGATGTTGACCGGCACGCGGGGAAGCGCGACATTCGGGGGCACGACCGGCGCGGGAACCGGATCGGGAATCAGAGGCGGCACGCCGATCCAGTTCTGATTCACGGGTGGTCCCGGGAGTGGTACCGCCGCGTACGGATTCATCACGTAGACGTACGGGCCCAGATTCGCGACCGGAACGGGCATGATGACCCTCCCTCTGGCGGCTAGGGGTCCGAGGCCACAGGGCGGGCGGCACTTGGTCGAGCCTGCGCATCGGCTCGCACAGGGCCGCTCCCTTTGTCAGAGGCGTTCGCGAGACCGAGCGGAGCCGGCCTCACCCTACTTCGTCGGCCTCTCCGTCCCTTCTTTCATGGCCTTCTGGAGGGCCGCCATCTCCGCATTCAACCGAGCGATCTGGTCCCTGATCGAGATCAACAACGGCACGATCTGATCGACCATGGCTTCCTCCTTTGCACGATCGGGTTCTGCGCCAACAGGCCCCTCCGAGTCTATCGTCGGAGCGAGGAACGAAGCAAGGCCCACGCGGCTGCTCGCAAGCCCGTGCTCACGCGGGTTCCCGCGCGCCCGGTGGCCGGGCCGTCACGCGGACGGCGGGTCTTCCAGAGCGGCGAGGGCCGCTCGAACGCGCGGGGGTTCGTCCAGCGTCCCCAGTGTCTCGAAGAGCGCAAGGGCGTGCTCGAGGAGCACTCGCGCGCCCGCAGCGTCGCCGCCCACGTGGCACAGCTGGGCCTGGGCCACCCACGCCTTGGCCAGCTCGTCTCGGGCGCCCATGGTCTCGAGGATGCCCACCGCCCCCGCCAGGTGCACCGTCGCCGCCGCCCGATCCTCCAGCATCAGGATCTCGCCGAGCAGGCGCTCGGCCACGCCCTCCAGAAACCTATAGCCGCCTTCACGGCTCTTGTCGAGAACCTCCTCGAAGCAGGCCCGGGCTCGCTCGCGGTCGCCCAGCCGCAGGTATCCCTCGCCCAGCCGGATCACGAACGACCACCGCGTGTAGTGCAGCCGCGAGCGCTCGAACCAGGCGACCGCCTCGCCGAGCCCCGTGGTCCCGGCGGCGGCGTCTCCGCCCTTGACGAGCCCGTACCCTCTCATGGCTCCGACCATGGCAGCATCGAAGGGGATCGGCGAGGAGGGCCAGGGCTTCCTCACAATACCGGAGCCCGGTCGTCGGGTCGCCCCGAAGGATGTGCGTCGAGCCGGTGCGCCACAAGCCCACAACCTTCAGACGGAGGTCGTTGACCGCCTGGCCATGATCGAGAGCACGGCGGCAGTAGTCCAAGGCACGCGCCCATTCGCCGAGGGCGTTGGCGGCGGTGCTCAGGACCCACAGCGTCCGGCAAGCCCACCACACGTCGCCACGGGCCTCGAAGCTCGCGAGGGCGCGCTCGCCGACGTCCACGGCGTCTCGCAGATCGCCCGCCAGTCCGTACACGTGGGCGAGGCAACAGTCGGCGAACCCGCGGATGTCGTCGAGGCCGGCCGCATCGGCCAGCGCGGAAGCCTCGCGGCAATAGCCGATGGCGACCTCCGGGCGGGCGCCGGTCAGGCTGTGGAGGAAGCCCGTCCAGTAGTACCAGGCGGCCCGGCGCCGGGGATCCGGGCAGCCCTCGACCAGGTCCCGGATGCCCTCCAGCGCGCGAATGTGGTCCGCGTGCTCCCCCAGCGCGAACTTGACCTCCGCCTGCTTGACGACCGCGTCGATGCGTCGGAGCCGGTTCGCCTCGCCGTCCGGCATCCCGGCCAGGCGCTCGAGCGCCACGTCGAAGTGGGCCAGCGCCTGCGTGTTGGCCCACCGCCGCTGGGCCTTCTGGGCGGCGAGGATCGCGTAGTCGACCGCCTTCTCGTCCTCGCCGCTCTGCCGGTAGTGGTGCGCGAGCAGCTCGACGATCTCGTCGATCCGGCCCGCGTACTGCTGTTCGAGCACCGCCCCCACGGCCGCGTGGTAGCGCCGGCGATCCGGCTCGAGGAGGGTCGCGTAGGCCACCTCCCGGGTCAGCGTGTGCTTGAAGACGTGGGCGGGCTCATCGAGCCCCATCTGCTCGACCAGGAACTCGTGCCGGGTCAGATCCCGGAGCCCGGCGGCGAGGTCACCGGGTCCGTCCCAGATCCCCGCCAGGAGCCGGAGCGGCACGTCCGGCCCGAGCACGGAGGCCGTCTGCAGCAGCCGCCGCAGCGGATCGGGCAGCCGGTCGATGCGCCCGAGGATGAGCTCCTGGATGGTGTCCGGGACCGCGGCGGCCACCTCCGGGTCCGCCTGCTCGCCAACGCTCCGGGCCAGCTCCTCGAGAAAGAACGGGTTCCCCTGCGCCTTGGCCACGATGCGCTCGGTCAGCTCGGGCGACAGCTCCCGCGCCCTCAGGGACGACCGGACCACCGCCAGGCTCTCCTCGGCCGAGAGCGGTCGCAGCACGACCTGCGTCGCGTACGAGCGCTCCATCCAGGCGGGACGGTATCCCGGCCGGTAGGTGGCGATGCACATGATCGACGCCCGCCCGAAGCTCTCCACGAGCGAGGCGACGTATTCCTCCGACGTCCGGTCGATCCAGTGCAGGTCCTCGACCACCATGATCAGCGGGCGCGCGAGACTCGCCCTCAGGCTCATCTGCCGGATGGTCTCGAAGGTCCGGGCGTTGATCACCTCCGGGCTCAGCGCATCGAGCGCGAGCCGTCCCCTCCTTCACACCCAGCAGGTGGAGGAGGCAGGGCGCCGACCCCTCGTCCTCCATGCCCAGCTGCGAGAGCGCCGTGCCGACCTTCGTCCGGATCACCTCGGGGGTGTCGGTGTCGAGGATCGCGCAGCTGTCCCGGACCAGATCGAGCAGCGGCAGGTAGGGCATGGTCGTTCCGTAGGAGACGCAGTAACCCTCGAGGTACGTGACCCGCTGGTCGGCGAGGCTCTGGCGGAACTCCAGGAGGAGCCGGGACTTCCCGATGCCAGCCTCGCCGACGATCGCCACCACCTGGCCCTGCCCGCGCGCGGCCGACGTGAAAACGCCCCGGAGCAGCTCCAGCTCGTGCTGCCGCCCGACGAACCGGGCCATCCGCCGCTTCAGGCCGGCGCGGTCGAGCTTCCCGAGTCGGTAGCCCCGGCCGGTGGTCCCGGTCAGCGGCGCCGGGGAGAGCTCGAAGCGACGCTCCAGCAGCCGCGCCGCCGGCTCGCTGACCAGGATGGTCCCCGGCTCGGCGCCGGCCAGGAGGGCGTCGAGGACGAGCCATGCCGGTCGCTTGGCGTCCTGATCGATCTCGACCCGTGTGCCCAGCCGCCCGAGCAGGAACGGGCCGGCGTGGATCGCCGCCTTGACCGCGAACGGCGCGGCCAGCCCGTCCCACTGGCGCGCGGCCGCTCTCTGGATCGCCAGCGCGGCGTGGGCGGCCCGCGTGGGCGCGCCTTCCACGGGCTCCAGCCCGAACGCGGCGACGATGCCGTTGAGTCCCAGCTCCACCAGGCGACCGCCGAAGGTCTGGACCTTTTCCACCACCAGGGCGAGCGGCCGACTCCGATCGGCATCCCCCGGGTCCTCGCCCGGCGACAGGAGCACCGCCCGCAGCAGCGTGACACGGCGGCGCTCCCACCGGACGACCGCCGCCGACGGGACCGGGGGCGGCGGCACGGTCACCGGCGCGACGGCCAGGGGCACGGCGGGCGCCGGCGCGGGAGGCGGCGGGCCCGGGCGCGCCGCCCTGCGGGGACGAGGCGCGCCGCCACCCTCCGGCCGGAGCTCGTGCTTCTCGATCCGGTACCGCAGCGTGTTGCGGGGAACGCCGAGGAGCGCGGCGGCGCGCGAGATGTTCCAGCCGGTCTGCGCGAGCGCCTCGAGGAGACGCTCGCGCTCGACGCTCCCGACGGCTTCCTCGAGCGGCAGCCGCGGGGCCGGCGGCCCGGCCGCCGGCCCCCGTCGCGCGCCGGCAGCCCGAGGGTCTCGGCGGTCACCTCCGCCGCCTCCGAGAGCAGCGCGACCCGCTCCATCACGTTGGCCAGCTCCCGCACGTTGCCCGGCCAGCCGTAGGCCGTCAGCGCCCGCCGGGCGTCCTCCAGCAGGCGCTTCGGCGGCAGCTCGTAGTCGGCGCAGGCGCGGGCCAGGTAGTGCTCGGCGAGGAGGACGATGTCCGACCCGCGCTCGCGCAGGGGCGGCAGCCACAGGGTGAGCACCGCCAGCCGGTGGTAGAGGTCCTCCCGGAAGCGCCGCTCCCGCGTCGCCGTGGTCAGGTTCTCGCTGGTGGCCGTCAGGATCCAGACGTCGACCGGCTCGCTGCGAGTGCTCCCCAGACGCCGCACCTCGCGCTCCTCGATCACCTTGAGGAGCTTGCTCTGGAGCGCCTCGGGTAGGAGGCCGACCTCGTCGAGAAAGATCGTGCCGTGGTGCGCCGCCTGGAAGAGGCCGCGCTTGGCGTGGCGCGCGTCGGTGAACGCGCCGCGCTCGAAGCCGAACATCTCGGCCTCGAGCAGCGTGGCGGGGATGGCGGCGCAGTTGACGTCCACGAAGGGGCCGCTCGCCCGGGGACCGGCCCCGTGCAGCGCGCGCGCGACGAGCCCCTTGCCGGTGCCGGTCTCGCCCTGGAGGAGGATCGGGGGCAGCCGGCGGGTCTCGGACTGGCGCTGGAGCAACCGCCCGATCGTCTCCCGGATCGCGGCGATCCCCGGGCTCTCCCCGATCAGCTCGCTCAGGGGCTTCATGGACCGGTTCCTCATCTTACTCCGCCGGCCACTGTCGAAGCTGCCGAAGATTCGGCATCGTCACTGTCGAACGGCGCTGGTGCGACGGCTAACTACCCGGATTATAAAGCGTCTGGTCGTGGCACCCCGATTGCGACCCTCCAGAGCATGGCCAAGAGAGACGGCATGAGTGAAGCGAAGCGACGGTGGGTGAACGCGCTCGTTCTCGCCGCCGCGGTCGTGATCGGGCTGGCGGCCACCTCGGACGCCGGCCCGCAAGGCGCGACCCGGATCGGCGAGGTCCCCTGGCTCGCGCATCTCCGGGTCGTCGAGGCAGCCCTGGTCCGCGGGGACCTCGGCGGTGCCGAGCGGGCCTGGCAGGAGGCGTACCTGGCCGCGCTCGGAAGCTGGCGGTGGGACGGGCATGCTGGAGGTCGCGCACGCCTACCTCCGGATCGGAGCAGGCAGCCGGCCGGCAGCAGGCCTCGGCGGCCCGCGCCCGCAACCTCTACCTGGCGGCGCTCTTCCGCGCCCGGGAGCAGCGATCGCTCGACGGCGTGCTGCGCACGGTGGAGGCCTTCGCCCGGCTCGGGGACCGCGACATGGTCGAGCAGTGCCTGCGGATCGCGGAGGCGCTCGCCGCCGAGGCGCGCGACCCCCACGCGCCCGCTCGCATCCGCGCGTTCACGATTCGGCTCGCGGACCCGACGTTCGCCACCCGAGACGCCGGGCGCTGAGCCTCGCCGGGAGAACCGGACCATGGCTAGGAGTCGACGCCGTGCCCGATGCGCGGGTCGAACTGCGCCAGCGATCGCTGGATCGTGTCCGACTCTGCAATAGACTTGCCTATTGACACGACTCGGACCGCTGTCATACTCACGTTGTTCCGAGTGGGAGCAGACATCGGAGGGGCTCTGACGTCCGACTCCCACGTCCCGTCGCGGCGGTACGTCGCCGCTAACGGCCCGCAGAGCTGACCCGGCCTGCGGCGCGCCAGTCGGGTCGAAGACCCGACCGAGCCATCGGAGGGTGACGCGGTGGATTGCCTCGCCGGCGAGGCACGTGCCTCTGAAGTGCTCGAACATCTGTCCGATCCCGGACAACCGTAGTGGGTCGGCGACTATGGTGATGGCGTGATGGCCTACCGCCAGCACTTTCGAGCTCCATCGACCGGTCTCGGCTCCCGGCCCGTGCTCGGGATGGGAGATCGTTGGACACGGAGGGCATGCGATGAGCGGTCGGTTCAGATGAGTGAGTGGCGGTAGCCAAATGCCCGCGGAGCGGAGGCGAGCATGGGGAAAGAGCGTCTGGGTCGCGGTCCTGGCCGGCGTCGTCGCGCTGACCGCTACCCCCGCTCGACCACAGGCCCCGGGCGAGATCGAGACCCTCAAGCGCGAGATCGACGCCCTGAAGGCCGGGCAGCAGTCCCTCCGGAAGGAGCTGTCCGACATCAAGGAGCTCCTCCGCGGTCGCCAGCCGGCGACGAAGGAGTTCCAGCCGATTCGCCTCCGCGTGGCAGGCTATCCGGCCAAGGGCGAGCCAGGCGCGCGCCTGACGGTCGTCGAATTCTCGGACTACGAGTGTCCCTTCTGTGCGCGCCACTTCCGCCAGACGCTGCCCACGCTCGAGGACGAGTACGTCAGGACCGGGAAGGTGCGGTACGTGTTCCGGAACTTCCCGCTCGAGGCGATCCACAAGAAAGCGTTCCGGGCGGCAGAGGCCGCGCTCTGCGCCGGCGAGCAGGGGAAGTACTGGGAGATGCACAACCGGCTCTTCGCCAACCAGGGGATACTCGAGGACCTTGCCGGCCATGGCCAGGCCGTTGACCTGGAGCCGACCGGCTTCGCGGCCTGCCTCGGGAGCGGTCGGTCATGCCGCGCTCATCCGGCAGGACCTCTCGGATGGCCAGCTCGCCGGGATCCGCGGTACGCCGGCGTTCTTCATCGGGCTGACGGATCCGACGGGAGAGACCTTCCTGGCCACCAAGGCCATCACCGGCGCCGTTCCCTACGGGGCGTTCAAGGAAACCCTGGATGCGCTTCTCGCGGATGCAGAGCGGGGCGACCCTCGGGCGGCCCGCTAGGGTCATCGTCATGGCTGTCAGTAAACGAGGGAGGTGAGCGATGGGCAGTACGCACGTTCTGAGGTGGGGTGTTCTGGGGCTCGTGGTCATGCTGGCGGTGGCCGGGATCGCCCCATCGGCCGATGCTGTCGTCGGGGGCACGCTCTTGACCGTCAACATTCCCTCGGCCGCCCAGTGTGGAGGCAGCAGCGGGAGCGCGGTGGCGGTCGTGCCGGGCGGGAAGCTCAACTTCCCCAAGTTCCATAGCCTGCTGGTGACGAGCTGCATCCAGAGCGGCCAGGTCAAGCTGTTCTTCCTGGATCCGTCGACCGATCCGGCTGCGCTGGTCTCGACCCTCAACACGATTTTGCCGACGGGGGTTACGCTGGACGCCGGCTGGGAATCGCTGGCGCTGCGTTCCGACAAGGTTGACCTCATCGGCTGCGGGATGGTGGGGGGCACGCCGAAGGTCTACTCGATCGACTTCAACCAGATCACCCCCAACACCACCGTTGACGGGACGGCTACCCTGCTCTTCACCGGACCCGCCGGGTCGACTTGCCAAGGGCTCGCATGGGACGTCACCAGTAACCCGAAGACCATCTATCAGAGCTCCTCGGGAGCGTCGCCGAACGTCCTCCACCTCTCGGACGCTGGGGCCTCCATCGCCGGGAGCGTTCCTTCGGGCTGCGCAGGTCCCATGACCGGGGTGGCGGTCGGCGTGGTCAGCGCGGAGACGCCGGCGTTCTCCGGCTCGGTCCTGTTCGTCGCCTGTCCGGCGGACGATTTCACGCCTGAGATCCGCCAGATCAAGAGAGCCGACGGCGCCCTGGTGACCTCGGTCGAGGTCCCCACCGGCTCCTTCGCGCTCCCGACTGACCAGCCCGGGGACATCGAGTGCGACCCTGTGACCTTCGCCGTGTCGCAGAGCTGGCATCCCACCATCAGGAACAAGGACGTGCTGTGGGTCAAGGATACGGATCCCCTTAACCCACACCAGGTGCATGCGATGGAGCTGCCGTTTGCCGCGTGCGGGCCGGTGGCGCCTCCGCCGACTCCTGCCGTGAACGCGTGCCCGACCGGCGACCAGGACACCGATGGCGACGGCCTCCCGGACTGCTGGGAGGATGGCACGTACTGGGCCGATAGCCTTCCCGGAATCGCCCTCGACGGGAAATATATCGGGGGGCGGGCGGACACGTCCCAGCGCTTCACGCTGTGCGTGGATACGAACGGCGTCAACGGGTTCGAGCCGGCCCTCGGCGAGTGCGCCACCCCGCTCAACCGGGACATCTTCGCCGAGATCGACTACATGGAGTTCCACCGGCCCAACCCGCAAGCCGTGAGCGATGTGGTCGCCGCCTTCTCGACCGCTCCCGCGTTCGCGGCGGGTTCCGGGAAGTGTGACGGGGCTGGCTGCACGCCTGGCGTCCGGCTGCACGTTCAGGTCGACGAGCAGATTTCGCACGTGAACAACACCGCGTTGTTCCCCTGCACGGGGCCGAAGGGGGTAAGCGACGCCGACTTCGACACGACCAAGACCGCGAAAGTTCGGGACCACTACCGACCGCGCCTCCGCCAGCGTGCTCAACGCGAAGCGTCTTGCCTTCCATTACGGGCTCTTCGTCCACAACCAGTCTCCGACCCCGCCCGCGACCACCAACTCGTCTTCGGGGTGCGCCGAGCTGTTCGGCAACGACTTCATGGTGTCGATGGGGAGCTGGACGCCACCGAACCCCGCGATCGCCGGTCACACCGGAGGCGTGGGGAGCCGATCCGAGCAGGCGGGGACCTTCATGCACGAGCTCGGGCACAACCTGGGCCTGCGCCACGGCGGCGTCGACAACGTCAACTGCAAGCCGCACCACGTGAGCGTGATGAACTACGTGTACCAGTTCCCCAACTCCGTCCCCGACCGTCCGCTGAACTACTCGCCGTTGCTCGGAGTGGCGGCGCCGCTCACGTGCAACATCGCGAACCCCCCGGGAGCGCCGCTCGGCCTCAACGAGGCCTGTCTTGTCGAGTCGCTCGGCGTGGGGACCAGCTACACCGGCAAGATCGCCTTCGGCCCGCTGGTGGGAGTCCCGGCCAAGCCGACCGTCGTGGCGGTGTCGCCCAGTGTCCCGGCGATCAGCTGGAACAAGGACTCGGACTTGATCGACACGAACATTTCTCGCGACCTCACCGGCATGACCAGCACCGGCGGCGGCTGCCCGGCGTCAAGCACCAGGGAGTTCCTCGAGGGCTCCGACGACTGGGCGCTCCTCCAGCTCAACCTGCGGGCCTCGACGGACTTCGCCGACGGCGTCACCGCGAACTTCGATCCGTCCCTGGACAGCGGCACCCAGGACATCACGGTGGAGTCCGCGCTCGAGCTGAGCGGCGACCTCATCGACATCAAGAAGAAGACCATCAGCGTGCATCAGCTCGGCGACCGTCGAGGTGTCGATCTTCAGTCGAGAGGGTGTGGATGCCACGACCCTCGATCCGCTCAGCGTGACACTGCGCGGCCTCCCTCCCGGCGCGGAGTGGGTCCTGTACGTGAGGCGGGGCGACGACTGCAAGGTGAAGGACGTGAACAAGGACGGCCTGCCGGACCTCGTCTGCAAGTTCGACTTTCAGACGGACACGCCGAGGACTCCCGGAAACCAGAAGGCCGTGCTGACGGGGACAACCTTCGACGAAACCTACGACTTCCACGGCTCGGACACCGTCCTCTTCAAATGAGGGAGACGAGCCGGCGCGGAGACCACCTCAAAACGCAGCGTAAGGAGGAGACATGATCAGGACACGGACGATTCACGCGGCAGTGTTGGCTCTCGCGCTCGCGGCCTCGGCGCCGATCGCCCACGCGGGCGGTGGAGGCGCGGTGGAATCGCCCGGCACGGCTTCTTGTTCGAGTGCTACCTGATCAGCGGCGTCAACGCTCCGCAGGTAGCTCACGATGGACGATCAGTTCGGCGAGCGGACCGGCGTGAAGCTCGGCAAGGCGAAGCTCCTCTGCACGCCCGCCGACGGGACGGTCGACGTCCGGACAGCTCCGACACCGGGAGACTTCACGCCGGCCGACCACATCAAGTGCTACGACGCGCCGCCCAAGGGCGCCAACCCGAAGGTCACGGAAGTCGTCGTCGATCCGTTCGTCACGGAGACGGTGAAGGTGGGCGTGCCGCAGTTCGTCTGTGTCGAGGCCTTCAAGTGCCCGGTGGGGGAGGCCTGCCCGCCGCCCAGCGAGTGAGACTGTCCCGGCGGGCGCTGCTTCGCAGTAGCGCCCTCGTCCTCGGTGTCGAGCCGAGACGGAGTCCTGGGCCCGCTCTGGCGGCGGGTCCAGGACAGCACAGCCGGCGTCGTCGGCGAAGCCCATGCCGCGCCGCCGGCCTCCAGGCTCTCCGATCCCGAGCTGGAGGATCTGATCGCCTTCGCCGAGCTGCTGGTCGAGGGCCGGGCTCTGTCGCCAGTCGAGCGGGATTCTCTCGTCGAGAACATCGCGGAGCGCGTGGCGCGCGAGCAGGACTATCGCGAGCTGTACCGGACGACGGTCAACCTCCTCCAGCGGCTGGCCGGCCGCCGCTTCTCGAGCCTCGACGTGGCCGCTCGAATCGAGCTCATCGCCCGCCATCGACTCGATTCCACCGACGTGCGGCCGGATGACGACCTCGGCCCCTTCGCCGACGACGTGCGCGCCGTGCGCACGCGCGCCCTGCGCGACCTGATCGCCGACTACTACAACTCGCCGGCGGGCTGGGCGGTGGTCGGCTACGACGTGTTCCCCGGGAGGTGCGGCGACCTCGGGCGGTACACGCGGCCGGAGTCCTAGCCTCGCGGAGGGCACGCGACCTCCGTGGATGCGGACGTCTGCATCGTCGGCGCGGGCGCGGCCGGGGGTATCCTGGCCTTCGAGCTGGCCCGGCGGGGCATCCGGGTCGTCGTGCTCGAAAGCGGTCCCCGGCATGACTTCGCGCGCCGCTCGGAATACGTGCGGCGCTATGTGCGGCACCAGGACCCGTGGCGAACCCCGCTCCTGGAGCTGGATCGCCATACGGTCGGGGGCCGGCACGCTTACAGGCTCGAGGGGAAGCGCGCCCGCGGCGTCGGCGGCAGCACCCTGCACTGGGAGGGTTACGCCCTTCGGCTCCATCCCAGCGACTTCCGGCTGCGGTCGCTCTACGGGATCGCCGACGACTGGCCGCTCTCGTACGCGGAGCTCGAGCCATACTACGCCAGGCGCCGAGCGGGCGCTCGGCGTCGCGGGCGCGATGGACGAGCCGTGGGGCTTGACGCGCAGCGAGCCGTTTCCGCTCCCGCCATTCCCGTTCAGCTACTCCGACGGGCTGTTCGCCCCGGCGTGCCGCCAGCTCGGCATCGCGCTCCATCACCTGCCGCAGGCGCGCAACTCCCAAGCCTACGGGGGCCGCCCGCAGTGCCGGCCTGCGGAACCTGCCACGTCTGTCCCACCGGCGCCAAGGCCAGCGTGGACCTGACCCACGTCCCCGATGCCGAGGCCACCGGCAACGCGCGCATCGTCACGGACGCGACCGTCCTCAGGCTGGAGCTCGACCGATCGGGGGAGGTGAGCGCGGCCGTCTACGCGAGGCCGGACAAGGTCGAGCGGCGACTGACGGCCCGTGTGTTCGTTCTGGCGGGGGGCGCCATCGAGAACGCGCGGCTCCTCCTCCTGTCGGCGTCGCGGGGGTTTCCGACCGGGCTGGCGAACCGGAGCGGGCTGGTGGGGAAGTTCTTCATGTCGCACCCGTCGATCGACGTGATCGGGCGTGCCCGCGAGAGGTGTATCCCTATCGCATCGGCTTCTCGACCGCCATGTCACGGCAGTTCGCGATCGAGCGCGACCGCGCGACCCGAGGGGCCTTCCTGCTCGAGTTCCTGAACTCGGCCGGGCCGACGCCCGAGCGGATCGCGGTCGCGAGCGGGCTCTCGGGGGAAGCCCTGCGCCAGCACGTCCGCGACGAGTTCGGCCGCTGGCTCGGGGATCCGCGTGTACTGCGAGCAGCTGCCGGACCGCGTCAACGCCGTGTCCCTCGCCCCCGGGTGAGGGACTACTTCGGCAGCCCCGCGCCGCACATTCACTGCAGCCTGGGCCCGTACGAGCAGAAGGCGCTCGACGACGCCAAGGACGTCGCGACCAAGATCCTGACGGCGATGGGTCTGAGTCAGATCCGGGCCACCGGCCTGACCTACGCGGGCCACCAGATCGGGACCCACCGGATGGGCACCGATCCTCGCACGAGCGTGGTCGACGCCAATCTCACGAGCCACGACGTCCCGAACCTGTACCTCGTGGGCAGCGGGTGCTTCGTCACGGCCAGCGCCTCACCGCCCACCCTCACCATCGCGGCGCTCGCCATCCGAGCGGCCGAGCACATCGCCGGGCTGCTGCGCCCCGGCGGCGGAGCGGAGTCGCCCGCTAACCCCGGTGTGGTGGGCGGGTACGACGCGAAGAGCTAGGAAAGCGCGGCGCGGACAGCCTGCGTCGCGACGTGACCATCTAAGGTCCCCAGCGCCTGGAAGATCTCCTCGGCTTGCTCGAGCCACCGCCGCGCGCTCTCGACGTCGCCCGCCGTCCGGCACAGCTCGGCGCGCGTCACGAGGGCCTTGGCGACATCGTTGCGCGCGCCCATCGCCGCGAGTATTTCCATCCCACGCTCGAGATGAGCCAGCGCGGACGGGACGGCCGGCGCCAGGACCGCGCCGAGCAGGCGCTCGGCCACGCCTTCCAGGTGGCGATAGCCGTTCTCGGCGCTCGCGGCCAGGATCTTCTCGAGCGTCGCCTCCGCCGCGTCGCGCTTCCCCCTTGAAGCTGGGCCTCGGCCAGCCAGAGCCCGAAGAGCGACCGGGTGTATCTCAGATTCGATCGTTCGAACCACGCCACCGCCTCCGCCAGCTCTCGAGTTCCGAGCTCGAGCTGGCCCGCCTTGACCAGACCGTATCCCCGGACCGCCCTCACCATCGCGGCGTCGAAGGCGGCCGGGGAAAGGGCCATCGCCTCCTCGCAGCAGCGGAGCCCGGCTTCCACGTCGCCTTGCTGGATGTAGGTCGACCCCGTCCGCCACCAGCCGACCACCTTGAGCCGGAGGTCGTCGACCGCCCGGCCGTGATCGAGCGCGCGTCGGCAGTACTCCAGGCCGCGCTTCCAGTCGCCGAGCGCGTTGGCGACCGGGCTGAGGGCCCAGAGCGTCCGGCACGCCCACCAGATGTTCCCGCGCGCCTCGAAGGTCGCCGAGCGCGCTCTCGCCGGCCGCGACAGCACCGCGAAGATCGCCGGCTACGAGCAGGACATGCGCGAGGCAGCACTCCGCGAACGCGCGGAGCTCGTCGAGACCGTCGGCCTCGGCGATTGCCTGAGCCTCGCGGCAGTAGGCGATGGTGGTGTCGACGTGACCGCCAGTCAGGCTATGAAGGAACCCGGCCCAGTAGTACCAGGCGGCACGGCGCGAGGGGTCGGCCACCGTGTCGACGAGGCCATGGATCTCCTCGAGGGCCTGGACGTGCTCGGCGTGCCGGCCGAGGGCGAACTTCACCTCGGCCTGCTTCACCACGGCGTCGATCCTGCGAAGCCGGTTGGGCTCGGTGTCGGGCATCGAGGCCAGGCGCTTGAGCGCTCCTTCGAACAGGGCCAGGGCCTCGGTGTTGGCCCAGCGGCGCTGCGCCTTTTCGGCGGCGAGGATGGCGTAGTCGACCGCCTTCTCGTCCTCCGCGCTGTGCTCGTAGTGGTAGGCGAGGATCTCGACGACGTCGTCGATCCGGCCCGCGTAGAGCTCCTCGAGGCCGCGCCCGGCCGCGGCGTGGAAGCGCCGCCGCCGGCGCTCGAGGAGGCTCGTGTAGACGACGTCCTGCGTCAGCGCGTGCTTGAAGCTGTACATCAGCTCGGGGTCGTGCGCGCTCGGGAAGACGAAGTCGACGGCGTGGAGGTCCTTCAGGTCGCCCGCCACCAGCTCCCGCTCGGTCTCGCGGACATGGGACACCAGAGAGACACCGAAGCGGCGGCCGACGACCGAGGCCACCTGGAGCGTCCGCTTCGGCGACTCGGCCAGGCGGTCCACGCGGGCCGCGATGATGTCGCGGATCGTCTCCGGCACCGTCACGTCGGCCGCCCGCAGCCGCGCTTCGCCGTCCTCGACGACGATGCCCCCCGTCTCCTGCAGCTGGCGGACGATCTCCTCGACGTACAGCGGATTCCCCTCGCCCTTGGCCAGGAGGAGCTGGAAGAGCGACTCCGAGACCGAGCGACTGGCGCACAGAGCGTTCCACCATCTCCCTGATGTCGTCGTGGTCGAGCCCCTCCAGCTTGAGCCTCTCGGTCGCGCTGGGGAGCCAGTCCAGGGAGGCGCCCGGTCGCGTGGTGAGCACCAGCAACACCGCGTGCTCGTGCACGCGCGCCGCCAGCGATTTCAGCAGCTCCTCCGAGCTGGCGTCGATCCAGTGCACGTTCTCGACGACGAGGATCACCGGCCTCAGCGCGCTCTCGCGGAAGATGACGGAGCCCAGGATCTCGTGCGTGCGGCTCCGGAGCTGGGCGCCCTGCACGCGCAGGAGGAACTCCGGCGGCACCGAGAGTCCCAGGAAGTGGTGAAGCAGGAAGGCAGGCTCCTCGCCCTCGACCCCGAGCGCCACGAGCCGCGCGGCGATCCTCCGCCTCACGTCCTCCGGCGAGGTCTCCTCGGGGAGATCGAAGTATCGGCGGTACAGCTCGACCAGCGGACGGTACGCCATGGCGCGACCAAAGGACGCGCAGGTCGTCTCGAGCTCCAGGTGTCCGCTTCCGTCCAGGCCCCGCAGGAACTCGTAGAGCAGGCGCGACTTGCCCACGCCCGGGTCGCCGGCGATGACGACCACTCCTCCGAGACCGCCGGCGGCTCTTCCGGAACGCCTCGGCCAGCCGCTCCTGCTCCGCCGCACGCCCGATCAGGGGCGTCAGCCCGCGCTCCCTCGACACCTCCAGCCGGGTCCGCCCGCCGATCTCGCTCTTCACGGCGTAGGCACGCTGGGGCTCGGTCTTGCCCTTGACCTGGAAGTCGCCGAGGTCCTCGAACACGAAGAAGCCCTCGCAGAGATCCTTCGTGTGCCGGCTGGCCACGATCTGCCCCGGCTGCGCGACGTTCAGGAGCCGCGCGGCCAGGTTCACGGTGTCGCCGATCGCGGTGTAGTCCATCCGGAGATCGCGGCCGATGGCCCCGACCACGACGGGGCCGGTGTTGATGCCGATCCGCATGAGAAAGTCGCGTCCGTGCATCCGCTGGACGTCGGCCCGGAGCGGCGCGAGCTTCTCCTGGATGGCCAGCGCCGCCCGCAGGGCGCGGCCGGCGTGATCCTCGTGGGCGATCGGCGCGCCGAAGAGCGCCATCACGCCGTCGCCGAGGAACTGGTTGATCGTCCCCTCGTAGCCGTGGACCGACCGCCAGGATCACCTCGAAGGCGCGGTCCATGATGGCGTGGACCTCCTCGGGATCGAGGCGCTCCGACATCGCGGTGAAGCCCGAGACGTCGGTGAACATGACCGTGACCTGCTTGCGCTCCCCCTCGACCGCGCGCCCTGGAGGTGAGGATCTTCTCGGCGAGGTGCCTGGGAGTGTAGCTCTCGGGCGACGCGAAGCGCTCCCCGGGCGGACGTGCCGGCGGTGACGCAGCCGGGAGCTGGCCCGGCGGGGCCGCGACCGAGGTGACGGCCGGCGTCGAGGCGGGCGGCGTGGGGGTGGCCCCGGACGCGCCCGCCCGCAAATTCGCTCCGCACTCGCCACAGAACTTGTTCAGGGAAGGATTGGGGGTGCGACAGGCCGGGCAGACCGCGACGAGGCGGGCCCCGCACTCGCCGCAGAACTTCTGCTCGTCGGGATTCTCGTGCTGGCACTGCTGGCACTGCATCTCGGCTCGAACGCTCCCCCGGCGGACCCAATCACCTGCTTAGCGTATCTGGCCTATACTCCCCGCTATCCCCGCGCGTGTCAATGCGCCAATGCGGTCCGACCATACCACGCCTTGACGTGACGCGACGGCTCGGCAACCCGGGATGACGGAGGCTTCCATGCACACCGACTGGGTCAGGAAGGGACAGCGGGCGGTCGTCGCCGCCTGCCTCGGACTCCTCGTCGCCGGCAGCGCCGAGGCGAAGACGCTCCGGCTCAACGTCGAGGCGGATCCCGCCACGCTGAGCCCGATCCAGAACTCGGAGCTGATCTCGGGCGACATCATCGACAACATGTACGAGGGGCTGACTGCCATCGACAAGGACGGCAAGGTCGTGCCGGCGCTGGCCGAGCGCTGGCAGGCGCACGAGGACGGACGGGGCTTCCGCTTCTTCCTCCGCAAGGGCGTGAGGTTCCACAGCGGCCGGGAGCTGGGAGCCGCCGACGTGAAGTGGACGTAGGCGCTGGTGAAGGGGCTCTGCGGCGGCGCCGCCGTCGCTCTCTACGGCTCCATCACCCCCGGGGTCCCCGGCTTCAACCCGGAGGCCCCGAAGATCCCCTACGACCCCGAGCGCGCCCGGAAGCTGCTGGCCGAGGCCGGCTTCCCGGGCGGCAAGGGGCTGCCGCCCGTGGAGCTCCAGAGCACGGCCCTGAACAAGGACGAGCTGGCCTACCTCGCGAACCAGTTCAAGAAGGAGCTGGGGCTGGACGCGCGGGTCCAGATCGTGGAGCGCGGCACGTTCATCAAGGCCATGAACGAGGGCCAGGTGCCGTTCTTCTCCTGGGGCTGGACCGCCGACTACCCGGACGGCGCCTACTTCCTCTCGCAGATGTGGCACTCCCGGAGCAAGTGGAACCGGCCGCGCTACGCCAATCCGAAGTACGACGAGCTGATCGATCGGGCGATGACGGTCGCCGACAACGAGGCCCGCTACCGGCTCTACCACGAGGCCGAGCGGGTCCTCATCGAGGACGCCGCGATGGTCGCGCTCACCGTGCGCGTGCAGGTGGCGATCCGGAAGCCGAGCGTCGCCAACGTCTACCTGACCCCGTTCCGCTACCGGCCGTTCTCGGAGGTGCGGATCCAGTAGTCGACCGGGGCGGTGGCCGGTGAGCTGATCGGTGCTGACCTGCGCGGCCCGCCGCCTGGCCGGGCTGGTCCCCCTGCTGTTCGTCGTGGTCCTCCTCGCGTTCGTCGCCAATCTGCTGACGCCGGGCGACCCCGTCCTGATGATGCTGGGCACGCGGGCCGGGGACGCCGAGCTGATGCGGAGCCTCCGCCACCAGTACGGCCTGGACCAGCCCCTGTGGCGGCAGTTCGCCGGCTACCTCTGGGGGGTCTGTCGCGGCGACTTCGGCTTCTCCTACCGGCTGGTCGGCGTGCCGGTGCTGGAGGTGATCAAGGACGGGCTCCGGATCAGCCCGGCCCTCGCCCTGGCCGCCCTCGCGCTCGCCGTCCCGATCGGGGTCTCGCTCGGCACCTTCGCCGCGCTCCGCCGCAACACCTGGCCGGACACGGGGGTGATGGTGGCGCTCATCGCCGGGATCTCGGTCCCGAACTTCGCCATGGCCGCGTTCCTCGTCTACCTCTTCAGCATCGAGCTCGGTCTGGTGCCCGTGGCCGGCTGGGGCACCCTCCGCCAGGCGGTGCTGCCCGTGCTGCTGCTGGCGCTCCACCCCTCGGCCTACCTGGCCCGGCTCAGCCGCACCTACATGCTCGAGGTGCTCCGCCAGGACTACGTCCGGACCGCCCGGGCCAAGGGGCTCCCCGAGACGCTGGTGGTCTACCGCCACGCGCTGCGCAACACGCTGGTGCCGCTCCTGA